>JBGAQP010000001.1:0-210352 GCA_044220635.1 Usitatibacteraceae bacterium | reverse complement strand
CCGCCCGCGCCGCGCTCGCCGCCATGGCGGAGCGGCGCGACGCCGCCTCCCTCGAGTTCGAGAAGCATCTCGCGGCGCTCGCCACGCTCGCCGCGGCCGACCCCGCCGCCGCCGGCGCCGCCGAGGCCTTCGCGGGCGCGGCCCGCGGCTTCGCCGCCGCGCTGAAGGCCGACGAGGCCGCGCACGCGCGCTTCGCCAGGCTTGCCGTGGGCCTGCGCCTCGCCGGGGTCGTGCGCGCGCTCGCCGGGGAGATCACGGCCACGCTCGACAGCCAGGAGCGCTACCGCGCCTACCTCTTCGCGTACGCCGCGGCGCTGCTCGTGCTCGCCGCCTGGCTCACGACCCGCGTCATCGCCGCCCACACGGCGCTCACCGCGGCCAACGAGAGCCTCGAGCGGCGCGTCGCCGAGCGCACCACGGAGCTCTCGAAGGCCCTCGCCCAGCTCAAGGAGAGCGAGGCGCAGCTCGTGCAGACCGAGAAGATGTCCTCGCTCGGCCAGATGGTCGCGGGCGTGGCCCACGAGATCAACACGCCGCTCGCCTACGTGAAGAACAGCGTGGCGACGGTGCGCGGCCGCTTCCCCGAGCTCCAGGACGCGGTGCGCCAGAGTGAAGCGCTCCTCGAGCTGCTGAAGTCGGACTCCGCGAGCCCCGCGGACCTCCAGGACACCTTCCAGGGCCTCTCGGGGCGCCTCGCGCAGCTCCGGGAGCACCATGTGCTCGAGGACCTCGATTCCCTCACCAAGGACGGGCTGCACGGCATCGAGCAGATCGCCGAGCTCGTGGCGAACCTGCGCAACTTCTCGCGCCTGGACCGCAGCAAGGTGGCGAGCTTCAACGTGAACGAGGGCGTGCAGTCGACCCTCCTGATCGCCAAGACCCAGCTGCGCAAGGTCGACATCGAGAAGGAGCTCGGCGACATCCCCTCGATCACCTGCTCGCCCTCGCAGGTGAACCAGGTGCTGCTCAACCTCGTCACCAACGCCGCCCAGGCGATCGACAAGCCCCGGGGCCTCATCCGCGTGAGGACCCGCCCCGAGGGCGACTCGGCCGTCGCGATCGAGGTGACGGACAACGGCAAGGGCATCCCGCCCGATGTGCTGCCGAAGATCTTCGACCCGTTCTTCACCACGAAGGAGGTCGGCAAGGGCACGGGGTTGGGCCTTTCGATCGCCTACAAGATCGTCCAGCAGCACGGCGGGAGGATCGACGTGAAGTCGCGCGTCGGCGAGGGCACGACCTTCACCGTGGTCCTGCCGTTCCAGCCGCCGGCCGATCTCGCCGGGTCGATGGAGGCCGAGGCGAGAGCGTGAACATCCCCGAGCGCATCGGCAAGTACGAGATCCAGGGCATCCTCGGCAAGGGCGCCGCGGGCGTGGTCTACCGCGGCTTCGACACGGGCATCAAGCGCCCCGTCGCGCTCAAGGTCGTCGCCAAGTCGAGCATCGACGCGACCGAGCTCGAGCACACGCTCGCGCGTTTCCGCCACGAGGCGCAGGCGGTGGGCCGCCTCACGCACCCACGCATCGCCGCGATCTACGACTTCATCGAGACCGACGAGATCGCCTGCATCGTGATGGAGCTCGTCAACGGCAAGAGCCTGCAGGCGCACCTGAAGGAAGTGACGAAGTACGGCTTCAAGGACGCCTGGGAGATCGTGCGCCAGATCCTCGACGGCCTGGGCTACTCCCACGGGCAGGGCGTGGTTCACCGCGACCTCAAGCCCGCCAACATCCTCATCAACGACGACGGGCGCATCAAGATCACGGACTTCGGGGTCGCGCGGATCGACACCTCGAACCTCACGCAGATCGGCGACATCGTCGGCACCCCCCACTACATGGCGCCCGAGCAGTTCTCCGGGCACCAGGCGACCCCGCTCACGGACCTCTACCAGGTCGGCGTGATCGTCTACGAGCTGCTCACGGGCGTGAAGCCCTTCGGGGGCTCGAGCGTGGAGATCATGCGCCGCGTGATCCAGGAGCGGCCCCCGAACCCCTCCACCCACAACCCCAAGATCTCCTGGCAGCTCGACTGGGTGATCCAGAAGGCGCTCGCCAAGGAGCCCGGCGAGCGCTTCGCCTCCGCGCGCGACCTCGCCGAGGCGCTCCGGAAGGGCCTGGAGGACAGCCTCGGCGGGCCGCTCGCGAGCGCGGCGGCGGCCTCGGCCCCGGGGCCGCCCGCGATGGCGAGCCTTCTCGACAAGGCGAAGCTCATCGCCGGCGCCAAGGACGCGGGCGTGCTCGCGGGACCCGAGGGTGCGGCCGGCCCCGGGACCTTCGCCGCGGGCGGCGACGGGCGCAAGGCGCGCGTGCTCTTCGTCGACGACGAGGAGCGCATCCTCAACGCCCTGCGCACGCTCTTCCGCTCCCAGTACCACGTGTTCACCGCCGAGAGCGGCGCCCTCGGGCTCGAGTTCGTCAAGCGCTTCGGCATCCACGTCGTGGTAAGCGACCAGCGCATGCCGGAGATGACGGGCGTGGAGCTGCTGCGCCAGGTGAAGGAGCTCGCCCCCAACGCCGTGCGCATGCTCCTCACCGGCTACTCGGACCTCGCCGCCATCGTCGGCTCCATCAACGAGGGCGAGGTCTACCGCTTCGTGAAGAAGCCCTGGGACAACGAGGACATCCGCAAGACGATCGCCGATGCCGTCGCGATCGCCTTCGAGCTCGCGGCGGCTCCCGCGCCCGCCGCGGGCGCGCTGCCCGACACCGGCGCCTCGGTGCTCGTGATCGACCCGGGCCCCGAGCTCTCCGAGGGGCTCAGGCAGCTGCTCGGCGCTTCCGTCCCCGTGCGCCTGGTCGCCGACCCCATCGACGCGGTGAAGGCGCTCGAGGGCGAGGAGGTGGCGGTGATCATCGCCGACCTCGCCGCGGGCAAGGACGGCCTCATCACCCTCTTCAAGCTGCTCAAGGCCGAGCATCCCGAGATCCTCTCGATCCTCGTGACCGAGGCGCCCGATTCCGAGCTCGTGATCGAGCTCATCAACCAGGCGCAGATCTACCGCTTCCTCGGAAAGCCCGTGAACGCCCGGCAGCTGCGCACGCACGTGGACTCGGCGCTGCGCAAGTACGCCGCCTTCAGGCAGGCGCCCACCCTGCTGCACCAGCACAAGGTCAACGAGAGCGTGCAGGCGCGGACCTCGCTCTGGGGCGCGCGCCTCATCGACCGCATCCGCGCGATCCCGAGCCGCCTCTTCTCCCGCCCGGCCTGAGGCTGCGCTCAGGCCGCCGGCTTCCTCCACCAGGCCTCGAGCTCCGCCGCGGGCATGGGCCGCGCGAAGTGGAAGCCCTGCGCGGCATCGCACCCGAAGCGCCGGAGCTCGTCGAGCTCGTGGCCGGTCTCCACGCCCTCGGCCACGACCGTGAGCCCGAGGTTGTGGCCGAGCTCGATCGTCGAGCGCACGATCGCGGCGTTGCGCTGGTCGGCCTCCATGCCGCCGACGAAGGTCCGGTCGATCTTCAGCTCGCTCACGGCGAGCTGCTTGATGTAGGCGAGCGAGGAGTAGCCCGTGCCGTAGTCGTCGATCGAGGCGGCGATGCCGAGCTCGCGCAGGATCGCGAGCGCGGATTGCGCGCTCCTCGGGTCGTCCATGAGGGCGCTCTCGGTGATCTCCAGGCACAGGAGCGCGGGGGGCACGGCGTGCTCGCGCAGCGCCGCGGCCACGGCCTCCCCGAAGACGCTGCCGTCCCTCAGGTCGCGCGCGGAGACGTTCACCGAGACGCGCACGTCCACGCCCGAGCGCCGCCACGCGCCGCACTGCGCGATCGCCCGCTCGACCACCTGGCGCGTGATCGCGCCGATGTAGCCGGTCTGCTCCGCGAAGGGGATGAAGTCCGCGGGCGACACGATGCCGCGCTGCGGGTGGCGCCAGCGCACCAGCGCCTCGACCGCGTGGGTCCCGCCGCCCGCGAGGCTCACCTTCGGCTGGTAGTAGAGGACGAGCTGGTCGCTTTCCACGGCCCGGCGCAGCTCGCCCAGGAGCGTCAGGTGCTCCTGGCGGCGCTCGTCGTGGCTCGGGTCGTAGACGCCCACGCCGGTCTTGTCGCGCTTCGCGGCGTACATCGCGACGTCGGCGGCCCTCATCAGCGCGCTCGCGTCCTCGCCGTGGGCGGGGAAGCGGGCGATGCCGATCGACGCCGCGAGGTCCATGGACTGCCCGTCGACGACGATCGGCGCCTCGAGCACCCGCGCGATCTTGGCGGCCACGGCGGGGGAGCGGTCGGCGTCGCCCGTGGCGAGCAGCACCGCGAACTCGTCGCCGCCCAGGCGCGCGACCACGTCGGAGTCGCGAAGCGCGGCGCGGATGCGCCCCGCGACCACGCGCAGCGCCTGGTCGCCGACGGGATGGCCGAGGGTCTCGTTGATGGCCTTGAACCGGTCGAGGTCGAGCAGCATCACGGCGAGCGGCTCGCCCGAGCGCCGCGCCATGCGCACCGCCTGCTCGAGCTGGCCGTTGAACATCGCGCGGTTGGGAAGCCCGGTGAGCACGTCCTCGTAGGCGAGGCGCAGGATCTCCTTCTCGCGGCTGCGGATGCCCTCGAGCATGTGGTTGAAGCTCTCGGCGAGCTCGCCGATCTCTCCCTTGGGCCCCTTCTCGACGGCCGTCGCGTAGTCGCCCTGCTGGATGCGCCGCGCGGCCCCCGTGAGCTGCTGGAGCGGGCGCGTGATCTCGCGCGCGATGAGGACGCTGCCGGCGACGAGGAAGGCGATGGCCGCGACCGCGAGGCCCGTGAACACGGCGTCGATGCGCTTGAAGGGGCGCAGACCCACGGCGAGCTGGCGCTGGAGCACCGCGGCGACCTCGGTGCCGTCGGGCGTGGCGAGCGTGCTCACGCGGGTCTCGTAGGGCTCGCCGCCGAGCTCGACCTCGCGGGCCGGGCCCGGGGCGGGGTGGGCGAGGGCGGTGGCGAGCGCCGCGCGCAGCTCCGGGGCGAGCGTCGAGGCGTTGGCCTGCCAGGCCTGGCCCCGCCGCCGGCTGAGGAAGGAGACCTCGAGCTCGGTGAGGTCGCGCAGCTCGTTGGCGATGCGGTCGTCCACGTCGAAGGCGAGCGCGACCCAGGCGATCGGCTCGGGGGCGAGCACGGGCACGACGATGAGCTGGTAGAGCCGCCCGTCGAAGTGCACGAGCGAGGAGGCGTGGTTCGCCGCGGCCGCCTGGCCCAGCAGCGAGCCGAAGGCGAAGGGCTTGCCCGCGCGCGTCGGGTCCTGGGTGTCGGCGCGCACGCGGCCCTCGAGGGAGACGAGCACCATGGCGGCCGCCCCCACGCGCGCGCCGTGGTTGCGGAGCACCGAGAGGATCGTGCCCGCGTCGTTCGAGGCGATCGCCTGCCGGAAGGCGAAGTCCGCCGAGAGGATCGCCGCGCCCTGCTGCAGCCGCGCCTGGTTCTGGGCGAGCAGGCGCTGGAAGACGCGCTCGCCCTGCACGAGCTGCTGGTCGATCGTGTCGCGCGCGATCTGCGCGTTCGCCCGCGTGACGAGGATCGCCGCCACCCCCAGCACGAGGACCAGGAGCACGACGAAGAAGAGCGCGATGCGCCAGCGCAGGCTCGTGACCATCAGTACCGGAGCCGGTCGAGGGGCGGCTTGTACTTCGCGCGCCGCGGCGCCGCGTCGACCGCGAAGCCCGCCTTCGCGGCGGTGTCGGCCTCCAGGCGCAGCGTCTGCGCGGGGGCGGCGGAGCGCTGCTGCGGGTGCCAGGCGGCGAGCTCGTAGGACCCGGCGGGCAGCTCCCTCAGCCGCGCGATGCCGTCGCGCCCGGTCGTGGCGAAGTGCGGCGTCGAGACCACGAGGACGTGGCCGATCATCCAGTCGTGGATGTTGCAGCCGAGCGTGACCACGCCGGGCTTGTCGAACACGATCTGCGTGGGCGAGCGGCCCTGGTAGAGCTTGATCTCGAAGGGCTTGGCCGGGGAGAAGGAATAGACGTGGTGCAGGATCGCGTCGCGGTTGGGGAAGGAGACGGCGGTGCCCGTCTGGATCGCGCTAACATAGGGCACGAACTCCCGGTCGACCTGCTCGATGGCCGCGGTCTTCGCGCCTTTCGCCTCCGTCGGCCCCGAGGCCGGCATCGCGTGGATCACGGCGTCGGCGAGCGGCGTGCCGGCCGCATCGCGCACCTGCGCCTCGACGCTGGCGGCCGAAGCCGTCGCCGCGGGGTGCAGCGCCAGGAGAAGGAGAAGCAGAACCGTGGCTCGGGGCATCGGGTCTATTCTAGACAGGCCGCGCGCGGCGCGCCTCGCTTTCGTGCTCGCCTTCGCCGCGGCCGCATCGGCCGTCGCCGCCACCGAGGGCGAATCCGCCCCCGGGCCCTCCTTCTCCACCGGGCGGTGGCTTCTCGAGCTGCGCCCGCGCTACAACCTCATCGAGGAGTCCAACAAGCCCGAGCGCGCCGAGGGCTGGACGCTGCGCGCGGCCGCGGGTTGGCAGGGCGCGGCCCGCGAGGACCTGCGGCTCACCCTGGAGGCGATCGCCACCGCGCACCCGGGCGCGGCGCGCTTCAACGACGACCCCTCGCAGGCGGCGACCTCGCCCTATCCGCTGCTGCCCGATCCGCGCCACGCCGGCCTCAACCGCGCCTTCGTCGACTACACGGGCCTTCCCGCGACGCGCATCCGCGCCGGACGCCAAGTGGTGCGGCTCAACAACCAGCGCTTCGTGAGCGACAACGATTTCCGCCAGGTCCCGCAGCTCTTCGACGGCGTGGCCGCGACCTGGGCGGGCCTCGAGAATGCGGAGCTGCACGCGGCGTGGTACGGCAACCAGCGCGCCACCTCGGGCGAGGAGGACCGGCTGAACCTCGCGCTCGCGAACGCGGCCTGGAACCCGGCGCCCGACCACGGTCTCGCGGCCTACGCCGTCTTCCACGACGAGGCGCAGAACGGGGCGTCCACCGGCTTCGCGGACAATTCCTACCGCGTGCTCGGCGTGCGCGCCGAGGGCCTGTGGCGCGCCCGCCTGCCCGTCGACGTCTCCTACGTCGCGGAATGGGCCTCCCAGCGGGCGTTCTCCGGGGGCGACGCGCGCATCGACGCCGACTACTGGCGCCTCGGCGCGGGCGTGGGCACCGAGCGCTGGACGCTTCGCTACGACGAGGAGCTCAAGGGCAGCAACAACGGCCTCTACGGGCTGCAGACGCCGCTCACGGACTTCTACGCGTTCAACGGCTGGACGCTGCATTTCTTCAACACCCCGCGCGCGGGGCTGCGCGACCGCTGGGCGACGGGCCGCCTGCAGCTCGGGGCGTTCGTCGTCTACGGCGAGGAGCACCGCTTCCGCTCGGACTACGGCGACCTCGACTACGGCCGCGAGACGGACCTCGGCGTGACCTGGGCCGCGTGGGACAACGGCATCGTCCGCCTGCAGTACGCGCGCTACCGCCCGGGATCGCGGCCGCTCTCCCAACCCTCGCAGGCGGCGGTGACCAAGACCTGGCTCACCCTCACGTACACTTATTGAACGAATGGGGCCCGGCCCCGCGATCCCCGCCATGCTATCCAAAGCCGACCTCGCCGACCTCCGGCGCGCCAAGGAGCTGCTCGAGAACCCGGGCCTCGCGGCGCGGATGAGCGCCTTCCTCGGCTCGCCCGTCGAGAAAGGCGTGAAGATGCTGCCCGCCCGCTGGCAGAGGGGCGTGCACAAGGCGACCGAGGCCGCCCTCATGAAGGCGCTCGACGTGGCGGTGACTTCGCTCGGCGAGCGACCGGGCGCGGCCTCGCGCGACACCCTGCACCGCTTCGCCGCCGCGGCCTCGGGCGCCGCGGGCGGCGCCTTCGGGCTCGCCGCGCTCAGCTGGGAGCTGCCGGTTTCGACGACGCTGATGCTGCGCTCGATCGCCGACATCGCCGCGAGTGAGGGCGAGAACCCGCGCCACCTCGACACGAAGCTCGCCTGCATCACCGTGTTCGCGCTCGGCAGCACGAAGGACCGGCGCGACAACGCCGCGGAGTCGGGCTACTTCGCCGCCCGCGCCGCGCTCGCCACCGCCGTGTCGGACGCCGCGAAGCACCTCGCCCAGAAGGGGCTCGCGAAGTCGGGCTCGCCCGCGCTGCTGCGGCTCATCGCGCTCGTCGGCGCGCGCTTCGGCGTCGTGGTCTCCGAGAAGGCGGCGGCCCAGGCGATCCCGATCCTCGGCGCCGCGGGCGGCGCGATGATCAACACCGCCTTCATCGGGCACTACCAGGACATGGCGCGCGGCCACTTCATCGTCCGCCGCCTCGAGAAAATCCACGGCGCGGACCCCGTGCGCGCCGCCTACCGCAAGCTCTGAGGAATCCCCATGGCCGCCTACGTCCTCGCCGAGATCGAGATCGCGAACCCGGAAGGCTACCGGGAGTACACGGCCGTCGTGCCCGCCACCATCGCGCAGTACGGCGGGCGCTTCCTCACGCGCGGCGGCGCGGTCGAGGCGCTCGAGGGCGAGTGGCCCGCGCGCCGGCGCGTGCTGATCGAGTTCCCCTCGATGGAGGCGGCGAGGCGCTGGTGGGATTCGCCGGAGTACGCCGGGCCCAAGGCGATGCGCCGCGCGAACAGCCGCGGGCGGCTCCTCCTTCTCGACGGCGTCGCACCCTAGACGGCGCCGGCGCCCCCGGGGAGCGCCGGCACGGATCGCCCTTCTCAACTGCCGGGGCGGAAGCGCATGCCACCGGCCTGCGGGTCGGCGATCACGCTGATCTGCGCCAGGTCGGCCCCGAACACGAGGACCCCCGACGCGGCCCCCACCTTGGCCACCGCCGCGGCGCGACGCGCGTCGTGCGCGATCGCCACCTCGCCCTTGCCGGAGGGCGCGAAGGCCGCCGTGTGTCGCAGCGTGCCCGTTCCGAGCACGGCCACGATGACCCGCTGTCCGGACGCCGAATCCTCGACGAAGGCGACGGCCTTGCCCGAGGCGTCGAGTGCCGCGTCGTTGGTGACCTGCGGTCGCACCGCGACCCAGGCCGTCGACGACGGGTCCAGGCGCCAGGTCCCGCGAGTGGTCGCGATCGTTGTTTCCGTCGAGGTGACCGCGAGGTCGAGAACCTCCTCGCGGGCCGCGGCGGAAACCGGCCCGGTGATCGCCGTCCTCCAGGTCGTTGCCGCGATCGTGCCGTTCGACTGCGTATTGGCGGTGAGCGCGAAATTGCCGAATACGCTGATGTTCGACCGGGGCCCGCTGCCGGCCAGAACGAAGCGGCTGCTGTTGCTCGAGTAGGCGATCGCGATCGGCCCCGCGCTCGAGGCGTCGAAGGCCGCCGGCACGGGAACCGGCGCCCACTGGATCACGGTGGGCGGAGAGCCGGAAGCGGCCCGGACGACCGCGATGGCCGGGGTCGTTGTCGTGCCGGATGTGGGCCTCCTGCCGAAGACCGCGAAGACATTGCCGCTCCGGTGCCAGGCGACGGCGTGCGGCGGCTTGAGTTGCGTCGGAACGGAGGCGGCGCTCGAAAGATCGACGGTCGCCGCACTCGCGTCGAGATCGATCACCGCGGCGCGCCCGTCGTTGCGCACGATCGCCACCCTCGCGCCGTCCGGCGAGAACGCATACTCGAAGGGAGTGCCGACGGACACGCTCTGCAGCAGGGTCGCGACGGGGTTCGTCGCGCGGTGGATGTCGAGCGTCGTGACGCCGGCCCGCACGGTCTTCACGCCGAGCTGGCGCTCGAGGTGGGGATTGACGTTCACCGCGGTCGAGCAGCTGCCCACGTCGGGCGCGGTGAAAGTGACGCTCGTCGTGCCCAGGGGGAAGCTCTCGGGTGCCGTGTCCGAGATCGCCGGAGGAATCCCGCAGGTGCCCGAGACCGTGGCCACGAGCTGCGGCGCGATGCGCGGGTCCGTGCGTGCGATCGAGTTCTCGCCCGCGCCGAGGTTGACGGTGATCGGCGCGGGGCAGGAGATCCCGAGGTTCCCGGACCGGACCTCGAAGACGAAGTCCCGCTGTGCGGCGCAGGTCTTCGTGTCGGTCGCGCAGGCCCGCAGCGCGTGCGACCCCGCCGGGAGGGAGGCGAAGCTCACCGGGAACTGGGGGTTCACGTTGCAGTTGCCGTCGCAAAGCACCTGCTCGCCGGGATGGGCGCAGCCCGTCGATCCCGCGGGCGGGTCGAGGACCCAGGACACCCTCTGCGGGCTCGTCGAAGTCACCTTGACGATGAAGCTCGCCGGCCCCGAGGCGAGGCAGTACGAGGGGCTCGCGATCCCGGTGGCGTCGAAGATGCCCACGCTCAGCGCGCTCGAGGAACCCGTCTGGCCGTCGATCGACACGCAGGTATCGCCGTCGCCCGCGCACTGCACCACGCTTTGCGACGGAACGCTGATTGCCGGGACGTAGACGGACGTGGACTGGCCTTCGGAGGTCGCACTTGCCGGCGCGTAGCGCACGAACGAGGTCATCTGGTAGCCGAGTCCCGCAACGAGCGTCGCGGGAACGGTGACCGAGGCGGCCCGCTGCGCGAAAGGCAGCGTCCGGTACACGGACGCGCTCGCGCTCGACACCGGCGTGGTGCCCGACGCCACGGCTTCGTAGCTCGTCGTGCTCGAGAACGTCGCCGAGGGCGAATGCAGCGCACCCAGGGCCGGATCGACCTTGAGCGTGACCGTTTCGCGACCGAAGCAGTAGGACTGGCCGGCCGCCTGGACGGGGGCTGCCGGGGCCGGCGTGCCGGAGTCCACGCGAAGCAAGGTCCCCGGCCGGACGGTCAGCTGCTCCTGGATTCCCGTCGGGGCCAGCTGCAGGTAGAGGCCGGCGTAGTCCCACGAGACGTTGCGCGCCTCGCTGCCGTCGAGGTTCGAACCGGGATTCGAAGGGTCCGGCACCCCGAGTCCCGGCAGGAGGAGATGGAAGTCGAGCCCGGCGCGGCCGGTCGCGACGTCGTACCCGCCCCGAAGTCGGCCGCGGGAAAGGCCTCCGATGCCGCTCGCCCCGCCGGTCTGCGGCAGCGAGGCGTTGCCGACGGCCTCGGAGTGGCTCGTCGAGCGCACCCAGGTGGATTCTCCGGGCGAGAACGGCCCCAGCGCGAGCCGCGCGAGATCCGTGCGGCCGAAGTCGAACAGCGCCACCTGGCCCCGGAGCTCCCGGGGCCGCGCGACGAAGGTCGTGCGCAGGTCCGTCACGAGGCCGGGAAGCACCGCCACGCGCGTGTTCAGGCCGTCGCGAGCCGGGAAGATGACGAACTTGTCTCGCTGGTCCGCGAGGGTCTGCGCGATCACCGGCGTCTGCCCGCTCGGCACCCCGGCAAGCCCCCACAGGAGCGGGCCCGTCGGATTCGAGGCATCGACCTGCGCGGGCGCGACGAACTGCGTCCAGACGTTACCCAGGAGGACCTTGGCGCCCTCCTCGGCAAAGCCGACGAGATCGAGCTTGCCTTTCACCTCGCCGGCGGTGCGCGCCACGGGGACATCGAACACGACGTCCTGCGCCGGAATCGGCGTGCCGCTCGGCGCACAGGGCGCAGTGAGCGTCCGGGCCGCATCGAACGGCGTCAGTCCGCTCCAGGGAATGACCACGAAGCCGGTCTGGCCGGAAGACACGCGGACCTGGCACTGGATCGAGACGATGGCCTCGGTGTTGCCGCGGACCAGCAGGGCAATGCTCTTGTACCCGGCGATGAGCTCGGGGATCGAGAATGGGCGCGGTCCGGAGGAGGCCTGGACGAGGATCTGTCCGCCCGTCGAGGGCTCCCGGATGCCCGATTGCGCCGTGCAGACCGCCGGCGGCGCCGTGAGGGAAGTGTCCAGGGCCGCGAGGTCCGCGGGGGCGCCCGTGAACCGGAACCGGACATTCAGGAGCGCGGCGCACTCGGTCTGGTCGCATCGCCGGCCCGCCGGGTCGATGGCCACCGGAAGGACGTCGGAGCACATGCGAACGCCGATGCCGGCGGGATACGGCGAGCCGAAGCGGTAGCTGGCGCCGTCGGAAAACGACACGCTGTCGGTCGAGATCAGGAAACTCGTCGAGACGCCCGAAGTGTTCGGGCCGAGGTCGAACGAGCCGAGCGCGAAGTCCGCGCCCGAGACCGCGTTGACGGGGACGTAAGCTCCCTGGGCGACGACCATCCCGGCGAGGGAGCGAAGGACCAACGGTGCGGGATTGGCGGACGGGGCGCTCGCCGGGTTCGCCGCGCACTGCGCGAGGACTTCCGGGGAGGGATTCGCGAACCGCAGCTCCCCGACGACCCGCCCGGGCACGATGCTGCCCTCCTGCGCATGCGCCGGGAGCGCGCCGAACGCGAGGATCGCGGCGGCGGCTGCCGCGAGGCGATGCAGCGGGACGAGGCCGGAGCGGCGGCAAGGCATGGCGCACCTCCCTTCGAGGACCCGCGACCATGCTAACGCATGCTATGGGAAAAGGCACACCCGGCTAACAGGCATTCTGCGTGCCGGAAATTCCCGTCGCCTGGCGCCCCGCCAGGGGCGCGATGGCGCGCCTACCGGTCGCGCCCGCCCGGCGCCGCCTTGCCGAATCCTCGACCCCGGCCGCCGTCGGAGCGGCCCCGGGGGCGCGAGTCCGCGCGCGGGGGTTTCGTGAACGCCCGGGCCCTGGGCTCGAGGCCCGCGATCTCGCTCACCGGGATGCTCTGCGCCGTGAAGCGCTCGATGGACTTGAGCTGCGCGTACTCGCGCACGTGGACCAGGCTGATCGCCGTCCCGTTGCGCCCCGCGCGGCCCGTGCGGCCGATGCGGTGCACGTAGTCCTCGGCCTGGCGCGGCAGGTCGTAGTTGATCACGTGCGAGACGCCCTGCACGTCGATCCCGCGGGCGGCGACGTCGGTCGCGACCAGCACGCGAAGCCCCCCGCGGCGAAGCGCCTGGAGCGTGCGGTTGCGCGCGCCCTGGTTCATGTCGCCGTGGAGTGCGGCGGCGGCGAAGCCCTGCGCGTGCAGGTCCTGCGCGAGGTCGTCGGCGGCCCTCTTGGTGGCGGTGAAGACGATCGCCTGCTGCAGGCCGGCGTCGCGCAGCAGGTGCCCGAGCAGCCGGTTCTTGTGGCCCATGTCGTCGGCGAAGTGCATGCGCTGCTCGATGTTCTCGTGGCGCGCCTGCGCCGCGTCGATCGCGATCCGCGCGGGGTTGCGCAGCATCGCGGAGCCGAGGCGGACGATGTTCGCGTCGAGCGTGGCGGAGAAGAGCAGCGTCTGGCGCGTGGCCGGGGTGCTCCCGACGATCGCCTCGAGGTCGTCCTTGAAGCCCATGTCGAGCATGCGGTCGGCCTCGTCGAGCACGAGCAGCTGCAGGCGCGAGAGGTCCACGCGGCCCGACTGCATCTGGTCGAGCAGCCGCCCCGGCGTCGCCACGAGGATGTCGACGCCCGCCTGCAGCAGGCGGTTCTGCGCGGGATAGGGCATGCCGCCGACGATCGAGACGGTCCTCACCCGGCCCATGTCGCGGCCGTAGGTTTCCGCGGCGCGCGTGACCTGCAGCGAAAGCTCGCGCGTGGGCGTGAGCACCAGCACGCGCGGGCCGCGTCCGTGGGCGGGATGCGCCTCGGCGAGAAGCTGGAGCGCGGGCAGCATGAAGGCCGCCGTCTTGCCGCTGCCGGTCTGCGAGGAGACCATCAGGTCGCGCCCGGCGAGGGCTTCGGGGATGACGCGCTCCTGCACGGGCGTGGGTGAGGTGTAGCCGGCCGCGTCGACGGCCGAGCACAGGGGGGCCGCGAGGCCGAGGGATGCGAAGTCCATGTCCGGTTTTCCCGCGCGGCCATTCCGGTGGCGGCGCTCGATGAGGCGATTGCGAGGAAGACACGCCGCCCGTCGTCGGAAACGGGGAACTCGCGAACGCCGGGATGGAAGGGGCGAACGCAGTCGGCAGGCCAAGACACCGGCACCAACCGATCTGCGCAATCCTTCGGGAATGAACCGTGGGGAACTGCTGCGGGAAGAGAGGAATCCTCTTCCGGGGAGGTCAGGGACGATGAACGAATGCGGCGCAGATCCGGGGGATGCTGCGCCGCACAAACGCAACTATACGCGAACGGGGCCGGATCACCAAGGCGAATCTTCGGGGGCGCCGCGCGAGCGCGCCCTTCAGGCCCAGTCCCGCGCGACGAGGAAGTCCGTGTAAAGCTTCGCCTCGGGCGTGCCCGCCGCGGGCTTCCAGTCGTAGCGCCACTTCACCACCGGCGGCAGCGACATGAGGATCGACTCGGTGCGCCCGCCCGACTGCAGGCCGAAGAGCGTGCCGCGGTCCCAGACGAGGTTGAACTCCACGTAGCGCCCGCGGCGGTAGGCTTGGAAGTCGCGCTCGCGCTCGCCGTAGGGCAGGCCGCGCCGGCGCTCGACGATGGGGAGATAGGCCGGAAGGAACGCATCGCCCACCGCGCGCATCACCGCGAAGCTCTTCGCGAAGCCGCCTTCGCCGAAGTCGTCGAAGAAGGTGCCGCCGATCCCGCGCGGCTCCTTGCGGTGGCGGTTGTAGAAGTACTCGTCGCACCACTTCTTGAAGCGCGGGTGCAGCGCCGGGTCCACGGCGTCGAGCGCGGCCTTGTTGGCGCGGTGGAAATGCGCGCAGTCCTCCTCGAACCCGTAGTAGGGCGTGAGGTCCATCCCGCCGCCGAACCACCACACCGCACCCTCTGCCCCGGGAGAGGGACCGTGGGCCACGAAGAAGCGCACGTTCATGTGCACGGTGGGCACGTAGGGATTGCGCGGGTGGAAGACGAGCGAGACCCCCATCGCCTCCCAGGGCCGGCCGGCGATCTCCGGGCGGTGGGCGGAGGCCGAGGGGGGAAGCTTCGATCCGGTGACGTGGGAGAAGCCCACGCCGCCGCGCTCGAGCAGGTTCCCCTCCTCGAGGAGCCGCGACAGGCCCCCGCCCCCCTCGGGCCGCTCCCAGGCGTCGCGCAGGAAGGGCTTGCCGTCGAGCGCCTCGAACTTCGCGACGATCGACTCCTGGAGTTGCAGCAGGTAGCGCTTGACGGCTTCGGTGTCCATTTCTGCCCTCACCCCAACCCTCCCCCGGGGGAGAGGGGTCCTAGCGCCGGTTGAAGGCGCGGTGGCCGATGTCGCGGCGCAACTGCATGCCCTCGAAGCGGATCTGCGCGGCGACCTCGTAGGCGCGCTCGGCGGCGATCTTCACCTTGTCGCCGAGCGCGGTCACGCACAGCACGCGCCCGCCCGCCGTGACCACCTTGCCGCCGGCGAGCGCGGTGCCCGCGTGGAACACGTGGAAGTCCTCGCCGTCCCTGGGCAGGCCCGTGATCTCGTCGCCCTTCCTCGGCGCTTCCGGATAGCCCGCGGCGGCGAGCACCACGCCGAGGGCCGCGCGGCGGTCCCACTCGGCCTCGGCGCGCTCGAGCGTTCCGTCCACCGCGTGCTCGACGAGGTCGAGGAAGTCGCTCTTCAGGCGCAGGAAGATCGGCTGGGTCTCGGGGTCGCCGAGGCGGCAGTTGAACTCGACCACGCGGGGGCTGCCGTCGGCGCCGATCATGAGGCCCGCGTAGAGGAAGCCGGAATACGGGATGCCGTCGGCCGCCATGCCCTTGACGGTCGGCAGGATGATCTCGCGCATCGCCCGGTGGTGGACCTCCGGGGTCACCACCGGCGCGGGCGAGTACGCACCCATGCCGCCGGTGTTGGGGCCGCGGTCGCCGTCGAAGATGCGCTTGTGGTCCTGGCTCGAGGCGAGCGCGAGGACGCTGCGGCCGTCGGCCATGACGATGAAGCTCGCCTCCTCGCCCGCCATGAACTCCTCGATCACCACGCGGTGGCCCGCCTCGCCGAGCCTGTTGCCGGCGAGCATGAGGTCGACGGCTTCGTGGGCCTCGGCCGCCGTCGCGGCGACCACCACGCCCTTGCCCGCGGCGAGCCCGTCGGCCTTGACGACGATCGGCGCGCCGTTCGCCTCCACGTAGGCGTGGGCGGCGGCGGCCTCGGTGAACGTGGCGTGGCGCGCCGTGGGGATGCCGTGGCGCTGCATGAAACGCTTGGCGAAGTCCTTCGAGGACTCGAGCTGGGCCGCGGCCTTCGTGGGACCGAAGATCCGCAGCCCCTCGGCCCGGAAGGCGTCGACCACGCCCGCGGCGAGCGGCGCCTCGGGGCCGACCACGGTGAGCCCCACGCCCTCGGCCTTCGCGAAGCGCACCAGGTCCGGGAAGGCGGAGAGCTCGACGTTGGCCACGCCTTCCTCGCGCGCGGTGCCGGCGTTGCCCGGGGCGACGAAGACGCGCGAGACGCGCGGGCTGCGGGCGAGCTTCCAGGCGATCGCGTGCTCGCGGCCGCCCGAGCCGATGACCAGCAGCTTCATCGTCAGTGCCGGAAGTGGCGCATCCCGGTGAACACCATCGCCAGGCCGTGCTCGTTGGCGGCGGCGATCACCTCGTCGTCGCGGACACTCCCGCCGGGCTGGATCACCGCGCGCGCGCCCGCGTGGGCGACCACGTCGAGGCCGTCGCGGAACGGGAAGAAGGCGTCCGAGGCCGCGACCGAGCCGCGCAGGTCGAGGCCCGCGTTCTTCGCCTTGATCGCGGCGATGCGCGTGGAGTCCACGCGGCTCATCTGCCCGGCGCCCACGCCGAGGGTCATCCCGCCGCCGCAGAAGACGATGGCGTTCGATTTCACGAACTTCGCCACGCGGAAGGCGAAGACGAGGTCGTTCATCTCCGCGTCCGAGGGCTTGCGCCGCGTCACCACGCGCAGCTCCGCCACGTCGAAGTCGTCGGGTGTTTGCACGAGCAGCCCCCCGCCCACGCGCTTCATCTCGTGGCGGTTCATGTCCTTCGCGGTCTCGAGCGTGAGCAGGCGCAGGTTCTGCTTGGCGGAGAAGATCTTGCGCGCGGCCTCGTCGTAGGAGGGCGCGATCACGACCTCGGCGAACTGCTTCGCCACGGCCTCGGCCGCCGCGCCGTCGACCCGGCGGTTGAAGGCGATGATGCCGCCGAAGGCCGAGGTCGGGTCCGTGAGGAAGGCCTTGCGGTAGGCCTCGACCGGGCTCATCGCCACCGCGACCCCGCAGGGGTTGGCGTGCTTGATGATCACGCAGGCGGGCACGTCGAAGCTGCGGCAGCACTCCCAGGCGGCGTCGGCGTCCGCGATGTTGTTGTAGGAGAGCTCCTTGCCCTGGGCCTGGCGGAAGTTCGCGAGCGTGCCCGCGGGCGGGTCGCGCTCGACGTAGAAGGCCGCGACCTGGTGCGGGTTCTCGCCGTAGCGAAGGCTCTGCGCGAGGCGCAGCTGCAGGTTCAGCCGGTCCGGGAAGGGCCGCGCCGCGCCCGCGGCATCGCGCGCCGTGAGCCAGTTGGAGATCATCCCGTCGTACTCGGCGGTGTGGCTGTACGCCTTGGCGGCGAGCGCGTAGCGGGTGGCGAGCGCGAGCGACCCGGCGTTCGCCTTCATCGCCTTGATCACGCCCTCGTAGTCCGCGGGATCGGTGATGACCGTGACGAAGGCGTGGTTCTTGGCGGCCGCGCGCACCATGGCGGGGCCGCCGATGTCGATGTTCTCGATCGCCTCCTCCATCGTGCAACCGGCCTTCGCGACCGTCCTCGCGAACGGGTAGAGGTTCACCACCACCATGTCGATGGGGGCGATGTCGTGCTCGACCATCGCCGCGACGTGGTCGCTGCGGTCGCGCCGCGCGAGGATGCCGCCGTGCACCTTCGGGTGCAGCGTCTTCACGCGCCCGTCCATCATCTCGGGAAAGCCGGTGTAGTCGCCGACCTCGGTGACGACCACGCCGTTCAGCTGCAGGAGCTTCGCGGTGCCACCCGTGGAAAGGATCTCGACGCCGTGCGTGAGCAGCGTCTTCGCGAGCTCGACGACGCCCGTCTTGTCGGAGACGCTGACGAGCGCCCGGCGGATCCGGATCAGGTCTTGCGACATGGGCGAGGGGCCTCCCCGCCCCTAATCGATGCCGTGCTGCTGGAGCTTCTTGCGCAGCGTGTTGCGGTTCATGCCGAGGAGCTCCGCGGCGCGCGTCTGGTTGCCCTGCGCCTGGACCATCACCACCTCGAGCAGCGGCTTCTCCACGCAGCTCACCACCATCT
This sequence comes from Usitatibacteraceae bacterium, assembly GCA_044220635.1. Taxonomy (GTDB): domain Bacteria; phylum Pseudomonadota; class Gammaproteobacteria; order Burkholderiales; family Usitatibacteraceae; genus JBGAQP01. The sequence goes on along the minus strand of JBGAQP010000001.1, from coordinate 192,408 downwards.
CGTAGACGCCGCAGGTCTTCTCGCCGTCGAGGTCCTTGAAGTACTGCTTCATGACCTTGCGCACGACCGAGGAGAGCTCGTTCTCGCGAACGCCCGCCTCCGCGCGGCTCTCGGAGCGGGAATGGGTTCTTCTACGCTGCAAGGGGCACCTCTTCGGCGTACTCGAGACGCGAGGAGCGCCCGGCCACCTCGTCGAAGAACTGGCGGACGGCGGCGAGCTGGTCCTCGGCGGACTCGAGGGTGTTCATGCGGGCACGGAAGGACGCGGAGTGGCTCAGTCCCTTCGTGTACCAGGCGATGTGCTTGCGCGCCACGCGCACGCCCCGCGCGGTCCCGTAGAACCCGTAGAGGTCGTGCAGGTGGGCGAGGAGCACCTCGCGGATCTCGTCGACGGCGGGCGCGGGCAGCTTCTCCCCCGTCTTCAGGAAATGCTCGATCTCTCGGAAGATCCAGGGGCGGCCCTGGGCGGCGCGCCCGATCATGACGCCGTCCGCGCCGGTGTAGTCGAGGACGAACTTCGCCTTCTCCGGGGAGTCGATGTCGCCGTTGGCGAGGACGGGGATGGCGACCGAGCGCTTCACCGCGCGGATGGTGTCGTACTCCGCCTCGCCGTGGTACATGCACGCTCTCGTGCGCCCGTGGACCGCGAGCGAACGGATGCCGCCGTCCTCGGCGATCCTCGCGACCGCGAGGGCGTTGCGGTTGTCGCGGTCCCAGCCGGTGCGGATCTTGAGCGTGACGGGGACCTCGACCGCCCTCACCACGGCCTCCACGATGCGCCGCACGAGGGATTCGTCCCTGAGCAGCGCGGAGCCCGCGTAGACGTTGCAGATCTTCTTGGCCGGGCAGCCCATGTTGATGTCGATGATCTGGGCGCCGCGCTCGACGTTGTACCTCGCGGCCTCGGCCATCATCTCCGGCTCCGAGCCGGCGATCTGGATCACCCGGGGCTCGACCTCGCCCTCGTGGTTGCCGCGGCGGATCGTCTTCTCCGAGCCCCAGAGGAGCGAATTCGAGGCGACCATCTCGGAAACCGCCATGCCCGCGCCCATGCGCTTGCACAGCTGCCGGAACGGCCGGTCGGTCACGCCCGCCATGGGCGCGACGACGAGGTTGTTCCTGAGGGTGACGGGGCCGATCTTCACGCCGGATTCGTGGGTGGGGACACGCGAAAGGGTGCTCATTTTATACGCAGCGCCGGGGCCGACAAAGTGAAATTTTTCACTCGCCCGCCGGCCGGCGCCGCCCAATTGCGCGATGTCAAGGGTTGGAGGAATATTCCCGCACGCGCGCGGTCCGCGGCCTCGTCCGATGCAAGAAGGATGCCGCGCCAGGGAGGATACCCGCAATGTCGAGCCTCACGCCCCGTCTCGCCGCCCTGCTGGCGGCCATCTGTCTCGCCGCGACCGCCGCCGCCGCCCCGATCCGGCTGGGCGTGTCGGCCACGCTGACCGGCCCCAACGCCATCAACGGGCAGAGCACCGTCAACGGCCTCAACCTCGCCCTCGAGCAGATCAACGCCGCGGGGGGCGTGGCCGGCCAGCCGATCGAGCTCGTGATCGTCGACGACAAGGGCACGCCGAAGGACGCCACGGCGGCCTTCGACAAGCTCATCCAGGTGGAGAAGGTCCTGATGATCTTCGGGCCCACCCTCACGCCGCAGGCCGAGCAGGCCTGGGTGTTCTCGAACGCGGCGAAGGTGGTCGCCTTCGGCACCAGCCTCACCTCGAGCCACCTCACGCGGCTCGGGCCCTACACCTTCCGCAACGCCGTCACCGAGGACATCATGACGCCCCAGTCGGTGCGCGCGGCGGCGGCGAAGCTCGGCGTGAAGCGCATGGCCGCGATCTTCCAGGACGACGACTCCTTCGCCCAGGGCGCGTTCTTCGCCGCCCACCCGGCGATCCTGAAGGCGGGCGGCGCGCTCGTCGCCCGCGAGCCCTTCACGACCGCCCGCAAGGATTTCCCCGAGCGCATCGCGCGCATCAAGGCGGCGAGCCCCGACGTGCTCTACATCTCCTGCCGGGCGAACGACGCGGCCACGATCATCGTGGAGGCGCGCAAGCAGGGCCTCGACATCCCCGTGATCGGCAACAACAACTTCGTGTCCAAGGCGCTCTACGACGCGGCCAAGGGCCAGGCGAACAACGTGGTCTTCACGATCCCCTGGTCCGCCGAGGACGACGCCCCGAAGAACGTGGACTTCATGGGCAAGTACGAGGCGAAGTACAAGCTCAAGCCCAACCACTTCGCCGCGCTCGGCTTCGACGCGCTCCACGTGGTCGCCGAGGCCCTGAAGAAGGCTTCCCCGGGCGGCGATCTCACCGCGGACCGCGAGGCGCTCTACAAGGCGCTTCCCGGCGTGAAGTACGAGGGCGCCACCGGCAAGATGAAGTTCGTGCGCAACCAGGGCCAGGGCTACAACGCCGACAAGGACGTCTTCACCCACATCTTCCGCAACGGGAAGTTCGAGTACTGGAAGGCGGGCTGGTTCGGGAGGTTCTAGCGACGGGGTCCGGTCCCGTTCACGCCGGCGGCGGGCCGTAGCCTCCGCCGCCCGGCGTCTCGATGACGAAGACGTCGCCGGGCTGCACCGGTGTCTCGTCGGCGAAGGACAGGTCGCTGCGCGAGCCGTCGGCGCGCTCCACCCAGTTGGCGCCCACCGCGCCCGGCAGCCCGCCCGCCATCCCGTAGGGGGCGACCCGGCGGTGCCCGGCGAGGATGGCCGCTGTCATCGGCTCGAGGAAGCGCACGCGGCGCGTGGCGCCGTTGCCGCCGCGCCAGCGCCCCCGCCCGCCGCTCGCCGCGCGGATCGAGTGCTCCTCGATGCGCACCGGGTAGCGCCACTCGAGGACCTCGGGATCCGTGAGGCGCGAGTTCGTCATGTGCGCCTGCACCGTGTCCGCGCCGTCGAAGCCCGGCCCCGCCCCGGTGCCGCCCGAGACCGTCTCGTAATACTGGTAGCGGTCGTTCCCGAAGGTGAAGTTGTTCATCGTGCCGTAGGACGCACCCATGGCGCCGAGCGCGCCGTAGAGCGCGTCCGTGATGCACTGCGAGGTCTCCACGTTGCCGGCGACCGTCGCCGCGGGAAAGCGCGGGTTGAGCATCGAGCCCTCCGGGATCACGACCTCGAGGGGTTTGAGGCAGCCGGCGTTGAGCGGGATCTCGTCGTCGACGAGCGTGCGGAAGACGTAGAGCACGGCGGCCATGGTGACCGCCGAGGGCGCGTTGAAGTTGCTCTCGAGCTGCGCGGAGCTCCCGGTGAAGTCCACGCGCGCGCTCCTGCGGTCGGCCCCGATGGTGATCCTCACGCGGATCACGGCGCCGTTGTCCATCTCGTAGGCGAATTCCCCGTCCTTCAGCACCCCGATCACCCGGCGCACGCTTTCCTCGGCGTTCGCCTGCACGTGGCCCATGTAGGCCTTCACCACGTCGAGGCCGAAGTGCGCGACCATGCGCCGCAGCTCCTGCACGCCCTTCTCGTTGGCGGCGACCTGGGCGCGAAGGTCCGCGATGTTCTGGTCGGGGTTGCGCGCGGGGTGCTTCGCCGCGGCGAGCAGGCGCCGGATGTCCTCCTCGCGCATCCGGCCGTCCTCGACCAGCTTCACGTTGTCGAAGAGCACCCCCTCCTCCTCGATGGTGCACGAGAAGGGCGGCATCGAGCCGGGGGTGATCCCGCCGATGTCCGCGTGGTGCCCGCGCGAGCCGACGTAGAAGAGGATCTCGGGCTGGCCCTCCCCCCCGGGAAGGGGTCGGGGGGAGGGTTCGGCGAACACCGGCGTGATGACCGTCACGTCGGGCAGGTGCGTGCCGCCGTTGTAGGGGTCGTTCAGCACGTAGACGTCGCCGGGCCTCATGCGCCCGGCGTTGCGCCGGATCACCGTCTTGATGCTCTCGCCCATGGAGCCCAGGTGCACGGGCATGTGCGGCGCGTTGGCGATGAGGTTGCCCTCGGCGTCGAAGAGCGCGCAGGAGAAGTCGAGCCGCTCCTTGATGTTGACCGAGTACGCGGTCTGCGCGAGGCGCACGCCCATCTGCTCGGCGATCGACATGAAGAGGTTGTTGAAGACTTCCAGCATCACGGGGTCCGCCTTCGTGCCCGCGGCGTAGCGCGCCTCGCGCTCGACGGTACGCTCGAGCAGCAGCCCGCCCGCTTCCATCAGTCGCGCCTCCCAGCCGGGCTCGACGACGGTGGTGGCGTTTCTCTCGGCGATGATGGCCGGGCCGGGGATGCGCGCGCCCCCCGCGAGGCGCTCACGCTCGAAGACCGGCGTGTCGTGGGCCTGGCCGCCCGTCGTCATCCGCACCGTGGCGAGCGGCGCCGCCGGGCCCGCGGCCGGGGCGGCCATGCGCTCGTCGGGCGCCTCGGACTTGCCCACGGCCTCCACCGACACCGACTCGACGACGAGCGCGCGCCCGGGCATGAGGAAGCTGAAGCGGCCGCGGTACTGGCGCTCGAAGTCCGCGAGCATCGCCCCGGGCGCGTCGAGCGCGACCGCGAGCGCGGTGTCCGTCCCCTCGTACTTGAGGTGCACGCGCTTGACGAGGCGCGCGAGCTCGACCCCCTGGCGCGCGAGCTCCCCGGTGCAGGCGACGCCGAGTTTCGCGGCGAGGAACTCCACCTCGGGCATCGCCGCGCCCTCGAGCCGGCGCTCGAGCGCCTCCTCGCGCAGCGCCCGCACCTCGGCGAGCCCCATCCCGTAGGCGGAGAGCACGCCCGCGAGCGGGTGGATGAAGACCCTCTTCATGCCCAGCTCGTCGGCCACCAGGCAGGCGTGCTGCCCTCCCGCGCCGCCGAAGCAGGCGAGCGTGTACTCCGTCACGTCGTGGCCGCGCTGCACCGAGATGAACTTGATGGCGTTGGCCATGTTCGCCACGGCGATGCGGACGAACCCCTCGGCGACCTCCTCGGGCGTGCGCGCCTCGCCCGTGGCGCGCGCGATCTCGCCGGCGAGGGCGGCGAACTTCGCGCGAACGACCTCCGCGTCGAGGGGCTCGTCGCCGCCCGGGCCGAAGACCTTCGGGAAGAACGCGGGCTGGACCTTGCCGAGCATCACGTTCGCATCCGTCACCGCGAGCGGCCCCCCGCGCCGGTAGCAGGCGGGGCCGGGGTTGGCGCCCGCGGAGGCCGGGCCCACGCGCAGCCGCTGCCCGTCGAAGGCGAGGAGCGAGCCCCCGCCCGCGGCGATCGTGTGGATCGACATCATGGGCGCGCGCATGCGCACGCCCGCCACCAGCGTCTCGAATTCGCGCTCGAGCTCGCCCGCGTAGTGCGACACGTCTGTCGAAGTGCCGCCCATGTCGAAGCCGATCACCTTCGGGAAGCCCGCGGCCTCGGCGGTGCGCACCATCCCGACGATTCCGCCCGCGGGGCCCGAGAGGATCGCGTCCTTGCCCTGGAAGCGGTGCGCGTCGGTGAGCCCGCCGTTCGACTGCATGAACATCAGGCGCGCGCCGGGCAGCTCCCCCGCCACCTGGTCGACGTAGCGCCTGAGGATCGGCGAGAGGTAGGCGTCGACGACCGTGGTGTCCCCGCGCGAGACGATCTTCATGAGCGGGCTCACCGCGTGCGAGACCGAGACCTGCGCGAATCCCGCCTCGCGCGCGAGCTCGGCCACCCGCGCCTCGTGCGCCGGGAAGCGGTAGCCGTGCATCAGCACGATCGCGACCGCCTGGATCCCCTCGGCGCGCACCGCGGCGAGCGCCGAGCGCGTGGCGGCCTCGTCCAGCGGCCGCACGACCTCGCCGCGCGCGCCGATGCGCTCGTCGACCTCGACCACGCGGCGGTAGAGCATCTCGGGCAGGCGCACGTGGCGGTCGAAGATGCGCGGCCGGTTCTGGTAGGCGATGCGCAGCTGGTCGCGGAAGCCCTTCGTGATGAGCAGCGCCGTCGCCTCGCCCTTCCTCTCCAGCAGCGCGTTGGTGGCGACCGTCGTTCCCATCTTCACCGCCTCGATGGCCTGCACCGGGATCGGCGCGCCCGGCGCCACGCCCAGGAGATGGCGGATCGCGGCGATCGCGGCGTCGCGGTAGCGCTCGGGGTTCTCCGAGAGCAGCTTGTGGGTGACGATCGCGCCGTCGGGGCGCCGCGCCACCACGTCGGTGAAGGTGCCGCCGCGGTCGATCCAGAACTGCCAGCGCCCGCTCATCGACCGGCCCTCGCCCGAACCCCCTCCCGGGGGCGGAGGGTTCGAACGGCCAGGGCGACCTTCACAGCGAGGAGGCGGCGCGGGCCGCCTGGTCGTAGAGCCCGGACATGAAGCGCAGGAACGCGGCCACGTCGGCGAGCTTCTCGTTGTCGCTGCCGTCGGGGTTGAGGCTCGCCACGAGGCAGGCCTCGCGCACCTCGCGGTAGCGCTCGATCACCGCCTGGCCGCGCGCCGTGGTCGCGAAGAGCACCTCCTTGCCGTTGCGCTCGCTCCTCGCGAGCCCCGCGGCCACGAGCTTCTTGAGCGAGTAGCTCACCACGTGCGTGTCCTCGACGTTCAGCACGAAGCAGATGTCGGCGAGTTTCTTGTTGCGCGCGCGATGGTTCACGTGGTGCAGGACGAGCACGTCCATGGGCGTGAGGTCCTTCAGGCCCGCCGCGCTCATGCAGCGCACGATCCAGCGCTGGAAGGCGTGGGCGCAGATGATCATGCCGTACTCGAACTCGGAGACCTCGGCGCCGCGGCCCACCGCGAGGTGCGCGGAGGAGACGATGCGCGGGGGCGCGATGCGCGCACCGGTCGCGCCGCGGCGGCGCGCTCGCTCGGTCATGGGCTCCTCCGGGGTGGAACGTGTTTATCGGCAGTTTGGCGAGAAAATATCAGCAAATCGTTGACATGCGCAAGCGCTTCGGATAGCGTCGCCTGGCGTCGGGGCCGGTGTTGACACGCCCGCCGCCGCCCGCGAGCATCCGCGATTCCACCCGAGAGAAACCCCAGAGGAGCCCTTCTCCATGAAACGCCTGATCGTCCTCGCCGCGGGCCTGGGCCTTGCCGCCGCCGCGACCGCCCAGACCAAGTGGGACATGCCCACGCCCTACCCGGCGACCAACTTCCATACCGAGAACGTGGTCCAGTTCGCCGCCGACGCCGAGAAGGCCTCGGGCGGCAAGCTGAAGATCACGGTCCACCCCGGCGCCTCGCTCTTCAAGGCGCCCGAGATCAAGCGCGCGGTGCAAGGCGGCCAGGCGCAGGCGGGCGAGATCCTGATTTCGGGCTACGCGAACGAGGACCCCGTCTTCGGCGTCGACTCCGTCCCCTTCCTCGCCACGAGCTACCCCGAGGCGCTCAAGCTCTGGAAGGCCTCGCGCAAGGCCGTCGAGGAGCGCTTCGCGAAGCAGGGCATGATGGTCCTCTACGCGGTGCCCTGGCCCCCGCAGGGCATCTACTCCACGAAGCCCATCGCCTCGATCGCCGACATGAAAGGCCTCAAGATGCGCACCTACAACCCGGCGACCTCGCGCATCGCCGAGCTCGCCGGCGCGCAGCCCGTCACCATCCAGGCGGCCGAGCTCGCGCAGGCCATGGCCACGGGCGCGGTGAACGCCAACATGACCTCCGGCGCCACGGGCTACGACACGAAGGCCTGGGAGGTCGTCAAGAACTACTACGACACGCAGGCGTGGCTTCCGAAGAACGTGGTCTTCGTGAACCGGAAGGCCTTCGACGCCCTCGACAAGGCGACCCAGGCGGGCGTGCTCAAGGCCGCCGCCGACGCGGAAGCCCGGGGCTGGAAGGTCTCGGAGGAGAAGACCAAGTGGTACCTCGAGCAGCTCGCGAAGAACGGCATGAACGTCGCCGCCCCCTCCGCCCAGCTCAAGGCCGACTTCCGCAGGATCGGCGAGACGATGACCGCCGAGTGGCTCAAGAACGCCGGCCCCGACGGGCAGGCGATCGTCGACGCGTTCCGGAAGTGACGGCGCAAGGGCGGCCCGCCATGAACGCCCGCCGCGCCGCCGTCCCCGAGCCTTCGGGGATCGCGCCGGGACCATGAGGAAGTCGCTCGACACGCTCTACGACGCCGCGGCGTGGGCCGCGGCGTTTTTCATGGTGGGCGTGCTCGCGATGGTGCTCGCGAGCGTCATCGGGCGGCTCGCGGGCTTCAACCTGCGCGGGTCGGACGCCTACGCCGGCTACTGCATGGCGGCGGCGAGCTTCCTCGCGCTCGCCCACACGCTGCGCCGCGGCGAGCACATCCGCGTCACGCTCTTCCTCGAGCGATTCGGGCCGCGCGTGCACCGCGCCCTCGAGCTCTGGTGCCACGCGGCCGGCGCGTTCTTCTGCGGCGCGCTCGCGTTCTACAGCGTGCGCCTCGCCTGGCAGTCGTACGCCTTCAACGACATCTCCCAGGGCAACGACGCTACCCCCCTGTGGATCCCGCAGATCGCGATGGCCGCGGGCGCGGTGGTGCTCGCCGTGGCGATGGTCGACGACCTCGTGCTCCACGTCCGGCGCCGGGCCGTGAAGGCGGCCGAGGCGCCGCTGAAGCTCATGGAGTAGCGCCCGCGTGGACGCCTTCATCACGCTCCTGCTGGTCGTGGCGCTCTTCGCGCTGCTCGCGAGCGGCCTGTGGATCGGGATCGCGCTGCTGGGCGTGGCCTGGATCGGGATGGAGCTCTTCACCTCGCGCCCCGTGGGCGACGCCATGGCGGTGACGATGTGGGGCTCGCTCTCCTCGTGGACGCTCACCGCGCTGCCGCTGTTCGTGTGGATGGGCGAGATCCTCTTCCGCACGCGGCTCTCGGAGGACATGTTCAAGGGGCTCGCTCCCTGGCTGCAGCGCCTGCCCGGGCGGCTGCTGCACACCAACATCATCGGCTGCACGATCTTCGCCGCGGTGTCGGGCTCGAGCGCGGCGACCTGCGCGACGATCGGCAAGATGACGCTCCCGGAGCTCGAGCGGCGCGGCTACCCCGAGAACATGACCATCGGCACGCTCGCCGGCGCGGGCACCCTGGGCCTGCTGATCCCGCCCTCGATCATCATGATCGTCTACGGGGTCACGGCGGAGGTGTCGATCACGCGCCTGTTCATCGCGGGCGTGGTCCCGGGCCTGCTCCTCGCCGGGCTCTTCATGGGCTACACGATCGTCTGGTCGCTCCTCAACCCGAAGCGCATCCCGGCTCCCGACGCCCCGCTCGACTTCCGGCAGAAGCTCCACGCCTCGCGCCACCTCCTTCCGGTCGTGGGGCTGATCGCCGCGGTGCTCGGCTCCATCTACGTGGGCATCGCGACGGCCACCGAGGCGGCGGCCCTCGGCGTCGTGGGCGCGCTGGTCGTCTCCGCCGCGCAGGGCTCGATGAACCGCAAGGTGTTCGTCGAAAGCCTCATGGGCGCCACGCGCCTGTACTGCATGATCGCGCTGATCCTCGCGGGCGCGGCGTTCCTCACGCTCTCCATGGGCTACATCGGGCTCCCGCGGCGGCTCGCGGAATTCATCGGCGGGCTCGGGCTCTCGCCGCTGTGGCTCCTTTTCTGGCTGATGGTGTTCTACGTCATCCTGGGATGCTTCCTCGACGGCATCTCGATGGTCGTGCTCACCATGGGGGTGATCCTGCCCACGATCCAGAAGGCCGGCATCGACCTCGTCTGGTTCGGGATCTTCCTCGTGCTCGTGGTCGAGATGGCGCAGATCACGCCCCCCGTGGGCTTCAACCTGTTCGTGCTCCAGGGCATGACGAAGCGCCAGATCCCCTGGATCGCGCGCGCGACGCTCCCGCTCTTCCTGCTCATGGTGGTCGCGGTGGGACTCATCTATTCCTTCCCCGCCCTCGTCACCTGGCTGCCCGGCCGCATGTAGGAGGCGGGGCCGAGCCCATCGCCCCGGATTGTGGCAACCTATGAGGCGTTCCCACCGGGCTGCGCGACCGCAAATGCAGCCCGGCCACCGGAGGAGGCGCGGAAATGGACGCTGACAGGACCGTCAAGGATCCGTTCATGCAGGTGGTCGAGGACCACCTCGCGAGCGGGGAACCGCCCGTGACGAAGGCGGCTTACGACCGGCTCGTGAGCAAGGGGCATTCGCCGATCGAGGCCAAGCAGATGATCTCGGGCGTGGTGCGCGGCGAGATGCAGCAGATGATGTCCTCGGGCGGCGCCTTCGACGACGCGCGCTTCAAGGTGGCGCTCGAAAAGCTCCTCGCCTCCGAGGGCTGACCCCTCGGCGCGGGCTCCGGCCATGTGCCTGATCGCCCTCGCCTGGCAGGCGCACCCCGCCTTTTCCCTGCTGGTCGCGGCCAACCGCGACGAGTGGCGCGAGCGCCCCGCGCAGAGCGCGCGCTGGTGGGCGGACCACCCGGAGCTGCTCGCCGGGCGCGACCTCCAGGCGGGCGGGACCTGGATGGGGATCACGCGCTCGGGCCGCTTCGCCGCGGTCACGAATTTCCGCGACCCCGCCGACCGCCGCTCGACGGCGCACTCGCGGGGAACGCTCGTCACGCAGTTCCTGCTCGGCCGCGACACGCCGGAGGCGTTCCTCGCGAATCTCGCACAGCGCGCTTCCGGCTACAACGGCTTCAATCTCGTCGTGGGCGACGGCGGCTCGCTCCTCTATTTCGGCAGCCGCGAGGGGCTGGCGCGCCCGGTGCCGCCCGGCGTGCACGCGCTCTCGAACCACCTCCTGGACGAGCCCTGGCCGAAAGTCGCCCGCGCCCGGCGCGCGATGCGCGAGGCCCTCTCGCACGCGGACCCCGCGCCGGGGCTCTTCGCGATGCTCTCCGACCGCGAGGGCGCGCCCGACGCCGAGCTTCCCGACACGGGCGTGGGCATCGAATGGGAGCGGCGGCTCGCGCCCGCGCTCATCACCGGCGCGGACTACGGCACGCGCGCCTCGACCGTCGTCGCGGTGGCCCCGGCGGGGCGCGCGAGCTTCGAGGAGCGCACCCGCGACGCCGCGGGCACGGTGACCGGCACCGCGGCCTTCGGTTTCGAGATCGCCTGAGGCGCTCGCCGCCCTCAGACCATGGGCCCCACGTCGACGACGTGGCCCACCTTCACCACGAGCGGCCAGGACTGCTTGTGCTGGAAGAGGCCGCCCACCTGCACGCCCTCGGACTTCTCCATCACGTGGATCACGCTCGTGTACGGGTAGTAGTGCGTGATGCCGTCCTTGTCGCCCACCGCGGCGAAGTGCGACTCGCCCGCCTCGGTCACCGTGGCGCCGTCGATGTGGAAGGCGCTCGCGTAGTTGAGCCCGATCTTCTTGTGCAGGTAGCGTTCGAAGAGCGCTTTCATGACCCCTCCGTGGCGTTCTCCGCCTTCGGGCCATGATCGCTCCAACCCGGTCGGCGGGCAAGGACGCGGCGCGGGCGCCGCAGGGCCGCGAAAGGCCGTTGACGCTTGTCAAAGGGCCGGCCGGCGGCGACCGGCAAGCTAGTCTCCGCGGGCGCCAGTGCGCCCGAAGAACAAGGGGATCCCCATGAGACATCGTCCGCTCCGCGCGTTCCTGCAGGCCGCCGTTGCCACCGTCCTCGTTACTTTCGCGCTGGCGCCCGCGGCCTTCGCCCAGGCGGGCGCCAAGCCCGCCACCGCAAAGGTCGCCGCACCCTCGCAGAAGGGGCCGTTCAACGCGACCGCCTGCTACGGCTGCCACTCGCCCATCGAGGAGTTCCACAAGGGCTCCGCCCACAAGGGCGTGGGCTGCAACGCCTGCCACACGGGGCTCGAGGCCCACGCGAAGGACGCGGCGAAGCGCCCGGCGACCGTCACCGACCCGGCCTCCTGCGGCGGCTGCCACAAGAACCAGTTCGAGACGATGTACCGGATCAACTACGCGAAGACCGCGAGGAACGAGAAGAGCCAGTACTCGGGGCCCTCGCCCAACCCCGCGTGGGACAAGCTGATGATGCCGCACGGCTTCACGAAGGAGCACAACGTGCCGCGCTCCCACGCCTTCGCGCTCTACGACCAGCTCGCGGTCGACCGCGCCTTCGGCGGGCGCTTCGAGAACAAGGAAGGCTGGCGCTTCCTCACCCAGCCCGGCGGCAACTTCAGGATCTGGGACTACCTCGTCGACAAGTACCCGGGCGAGCCGCACAAGGCCTTCAAGCCCGGCACGGCCGCCGCCGCGAATCCCGTGTGCATGTCGTGCAAGACCGCGGACCACATCCTCGACTGGGCCTACCTCGGCGACCCGGTGCCCGGCGCCAAGTGGAGCCGCACCTCGAAGGTGACCGAGTTCGTGAAGGACGTGAACCACTCGCTCAACTGCATCTTCTGCCACGACCCGCACTCGGCGAAGCCGCGCGTCATCCGCGACGGCCTCATCCAGGCGCTCACCCGCCCCGAGAAGGACACGCTCTGGCACAAGGACGCCAACGGCGCGAAGATCGAGGTGAAGGACCTCGGCGTGCGCGGCTACACGCGCAGGATCGCCGTGCTCGACCGCTACGACACGAAGCTGCAGTGCGGCCAGTGCCACGTCGAGTACAACTGCAACCCCGGAACCGACCCGACCACGGGCAAGCCCGTGACCATGGCCGATCCGCGCACCAACCACTTCCCGTTCAAGAGCGTCGACGAGCTCGGCAAGCACTACAACGACCTCAAGTTCCGCGACTTCAAGCACGGCATCACGGGCGCGCTCCTCTGGAAGGCGCAGCACCCCGACGTCGAGGTCTACTACGGCTCGAAACACGAGCAGGTCGGCGCCCAGTGCCACACCTGCCACATGCCCAAGGTGAAGGACGCGAAGACCGGGAAATACTTCACCTCGCACTGGCAGACGAGCCCGAAGGAGTACGTGAAGGAGACCTGCCTCGCCTGCCACAGGGACTGGAGCGAGAAGCAGGCGGTGTACGCGATCGATTCGCTCAAGAACCGCTTCATGGGGAAACTGCGCAAGGCGGAATTCTGGCTCACCCGCTTCATCGACAAGTTCGAGGAGGCGAAGGGGGCCGGAGTCGACGAGGCCACGCTCGACGCCGCGCGCGAGAAGCACTACGACTCGCACATCCACTGGGAATTCTGGACGGCGTCCAACGGCGCGTACTTCCACAATCCGCAGCTCGCCGAGACCTCGATCAACAAGGGCATGGCGATCTCGCAGGACGGCATCAAGCTCCTCGACGACGCGCTCGCGAAGAAGCGCGCCGGGGTGAAGAGCGCCGCCGCGCCCGCGCCCGCCGCGGCTCCGGCGGCCGCGAAGTGAGCCAGGCCCGCAAGCCCGAGGTCTGGCTCGCGGCGGCGGTGGCGCTCGCGTTGCCGCTCGCCGCGCTGGGCCTGTACGCGCACTTCGGCAATCCCGGCGCGGTCGACGGCGCGCGCGGATTCGAGCGGCTCGCGGCCCAGGGCGCCGCGAAGAGCTCGCCGGCCCTGCGCGAGGAGCTCTCGAAGCACCTCGCCGCGAACCCCGGCGATGGCCGCGCCTGGGTGATCCTCGCCCGCCTCGAGCTCTCGCTCGAGCGCTTCGCCGAGTCGGCCGCCGCCTTCGAGCGCGCCGTGGCCTCGAGGAAGGTCGCCCTCGACCCGGCGGTGTGGTGCGACTTCGCCGACGCCCTCGGCATGGCGCAGGGCGGCAGGCTCGCGGGCCGCCCCGCGGAGCTGGTGGGCCGCGCGCTCGCCCTCGCCCCGGAGCATCCCCGCGCCCTCGAGATGGCCGGGAGCGTGGCGATCGAGCGCGGCGACTACGCCGCCGCGGCGGTGCACTGGCGCCGGCTCCTCGCGCAGCTGCCCCCCGGGGCAGCCGAGCACCGCGAGCTCGCCGCCGCGATCGCGCGCGCCGAGCGGCTCTCGCCCGGCAGCGCGTCACTCTGAGCCGCGGCGCGTCGCCTCAGGTTTCGTCGTCCCCGCCCGGGCCCGCGGCCGCGCGGCAGAGCCGGTCGTTCACCGCCTCCCAGGCGGCGTCGGCGGGAGGCGACTCGACCACGATGAGGTCCACCCCGCTCGCGTCGAGCGCGCGCAGGTTCGCGTAGAGGTCGTGCGCGTAGGCGGGCGCGTCGCCGCGGGATTCGCGCCAGAAGGCTGCCGCGGCGCTGCGCGCGGGGCCGCGAGAGAGCACCGCGACCCGAAGCCCCCGGCGCGCGGCCTCGCGCACGCGATGCTCGAGCCCGGCCTCGTCGCACAGCTCGAGCGGCGTGGCCGGCGCGTAGTGCGCGGCGAGGGTGCCCGAGGCGCGCGGCGCCGAGGCGTCGATCCACCGCGGCGCCTCGCCCAGGACCGCGGCGATCGCCTCCCGCGTGATGGCGCCCGGCCGCAGGATGACGGCGTGGCCCCGCGAGAGGTCCACGATCGTCGATTCGATCCCGACCTCGCAGGGACCGCCGTCGAGCACCGGCAGCCCCGGGCCGAACTCGTCGACCACGTGCTGCGCGGTCGTCGGGCTCACGTGGCCGAAGCGGTTGGCCGAGGGCGCGGCGATGGCGCCGCTGCCCACCTCGACGAACGCGACGAGCAGCGCCTGCGCGAGCGGATGCGAGGGGCAGCGAAGGCCCACGGTGTCCTGGCCGCCGGTCACGATCGCGGGCACCCGCGCCGATTTCGCGACGATCATCGTGAGCGGCCCCGGCCAGAACGCCTCGGCGAGGGCGCGCGCCGCGGGCGGGACCTCAGCGGCCCAGTGCTCGAGCCGCGCGCCCCTCGGCACATGGACGATCACCGGGTGGTCGGCGGGTCGGCCCTTGAGCGCGAAGATCTTCGCGACCGCTCCGGGGTTCGTCGCGTCCGCGCCGAGCCCGTAGACGGTCTCCGTCGGAAAGGCGACCAGCTCGCCCGCGGCGAGCGCGCCGACCGCCTCGGCGATCGTGGCGCTCAATGCGCCTTCTCCCAGTTCTCGCCCACGCCCGCCTCGACCACGAGCGGCACGGCGAGCTCGGCCACGCCGGCCATGAGCTTCTCGACCTGCGGCTTCACGCGCGCGAGCTCCGCCTCGGGGACCTCGAGCACGAGCTCGTCGTGCACCTGCATGATCATCTTCGCGGCGAGGGCCTCGGCCTCGATCCAGCGCTCGACCGCGACCATGGCGAGCTTGATGAGGTCCGCGGCCGTGCCCTGCATGGGCGCGTTGATCGCCTGGCGCTCGGCGCCCTGCCGGCGCGCCTGGTTGGCGGAGGCGATGTCGGGAAGCCACAGGCGCCGGCCGAACACGGTCTCGACGTACCCGCGCTCGCGCGCCAGCTCGCGCGTGCTCTCCATGTAGCGCGCGACCCCGGGGTAGCGCGCGAAGTACCTGTCCATGTAGCTCTGGGCGGCGGCGCGCTCGATGCCGAGGTTGCCGGCGAGCCCGAAGGCGCTCATGCCGTAGATCAGCCCGAAGTTGATCACCTTGGCGTAGCGGCGCTGCTCGCTCGTGACTTCGCCCGCCGCCACGCCGAACACCTCGGAGGCGGTGTGGCGGTGGATGTCCTCGCCCTTCGCGAAGGCCTCGACGAGGCTCGCGTCCCCCGAGAGGTGCGCCATGATGCGCAGCTCGATCTGCGAGTAGTCCGCCGAGACGATCTTCGAGCCCGGCGGCGCGACGAAGGCCTCGCGGATCCGGCGGCCCTCGGCGGTGCGCACGGGGATGTTCTGCAGGTTCGGGTCCGTGGAGGAAAGCCGCCCCGTGACCGCCACCGCCTGCGCGTAGTTGGTGTGCACGCGCCCGGTCCTCGGGTTCACCATGCGCGGCAGCTTGTCCGTGTAGGTGCTCTTCAGCTTCGCGACGGCCCGGTGGTCGAGGAGGGCCCGCGGCAGCGGGTGGTCCAGGGCGAGCTTCTCGAGCACCTCCTCGTCCGTCGAGGGCGCGCCCGAAGGCGTCTTCTTCACCACCGGCAGCTTCAGGCGATCGAACAGGATCTCGCCCAGCTGCCTGGGGCTCGCGAGGTTGAAGGGCTGGCCCGCGAGCTCGTGGGCCCGGCCCTCGAGCTCGAGCATCTTCTGCCCCAGCTCGCGGCTCTGGGTGGCCAGCAGCGCCGCGTCCACCAGCACCCCGTGGCGCTCCATCGTGAGGAGCACGTCGGCCACCGGGATCTCGATGTCGGCGTAGACGCGCCGCAGCTTCGCGTCGGCGTCGATCGCGGGCCACAGCGCCGCGTGCAGCTGCAGGGTCACGTCCGCGTCCTCGGCCGAGTATTCGGTCGCGCGCTCGACGCTCACCTGGTCGAAGCCGATGCTCGAGGCGCCCTTGCCCGCCACCTCCTCGTAGAGGATCGTCTTCGCGCCGAGGTGGCGCATGGCGAGCGAGTCCATGTCGTGGCGCTGGTGGCTCTCGAGCACGTAGGATTCCAGCAGCGTGTCGTGCACGACGCCGCGCACGCGGATGCCGAGGTTCGCGAGCACGTGGCAGTCGTACTTCGCGTTCTGGCCGACCTTGCGGCGCGCCTCGCTCTCGAACCAGGGCTTGAGGCGCGCGAGCACCGCCGCGCGCTCGAGCTGCTCGGGCGCGCCGGGATAGCGGTGCAGGAGCGGCAGGTAGGCCGCCTCGCCCGCCTCCACCGAGAACGAGAGCCCCACGAGGTCGGCCGTCATCGGGTCGAGGCTCGTGGTCTCCGTGTCGAAGCAGGTGAGCGGCGCCGCCTCGATCTTCGCGAGCCACTTCGCGAACGCGGCCTCGTCGAGGATCGTCTCGTAGGATCGCGTGCCGACGAAACGGGCCGGATGGCCTCCCGGGGCCGCCGGAGTTCCATGACCCTCTCGCCGGGACTCACCCCCGGCCTCTCCCGAGGCAGGAGAGATGTCCCGGGAGGGCGCCGGGGAAGGCTTGCCGGCGCCCTCCTCGTCCTTCAGCAGCGCCTCGCGCATCGTGCGGAAGCCGAAGCGCTCGTAGAGCGCGGCGAGCTTCTCCCGGTCGGGACCGCGGTCGGTGAGCGACTCGGCCTCGAAGGGCAGCTCCACGTCGGTCTTCACCGTCACGAGCTCGCGCCCGGTGGGCAGCCATGGTATCGCCTTGCGCAGGTTCTCGCCCACCACGCCCTTCACCTCGCCCGCGTGCTCCATCACGCCCTCGAGCGAGCCGTACTCCTGGATGAGCTTCGCCGCGGTCTTCGGGCCCACCTTGTCCACGCCGGGGACGTTGTCGACGGCATCGCCCATGAGCGCGAGGTAGTCGACGATGCGCTCCGGGGGCACGCCGAACTTCTCGCGCACGCCCTCGGGCGAGAGCTTCTCGCCCGACATCGTGTTCACCCACAGCACCTTGTCGGAGACGAGCTGCGTGAGGTCCTTGTCGCCCGTGGAGATGACGGTGCTCCAGCCGTGGACGCGCTCGGCGTGCTTCGCGAGCGTGCCGATCACGTCGTCGGCCTCCACGCCCTCGACCACCACCAGCGGCCAGCCGAGCCCCCGGATCACCTCGAAGAGCGGCTCGATCTGCGCGGCGAGGTCCTCGGGCATCGCCTGGCGGGTCGCCTTGTACTCGGGATAGATCGCGTCGCGGAAGGTCTTGCCCTTGGGGTCGAAGACGCAGGCGATATAATCCGAGGGGAAATCCTGCCTGAGCTTTTGCAGCATCGACACCACGCCGCGGATGGCGCCCACGGGCTCGCCCGCGGGGCTGCGGAACTCCGGCAACGCGTGGAATGCGCGATAGAGGTAGCTCGACGCGTCGACGAGCAGAAGGCGTTTCGGCGATTCACCCATCGGCGCAGTGTCGATTCGAAATGAGGCCAGCGATGTCCAACAAGGTCCCCAAGCCCTCCGATCCCCAGCTCGTGAACCGCTCGCAGTCCTCGGCGCGCGAGGCGTGGAGGATGTTCGAGATTATCGCAGAGTTCGTCTCCTCGACCGAACGGCTGCAGTCCATCCAGCCCGCGGTCACGATCTTCGGCAGCGCGCGCACCGGGCCCGGGCACCCCAACTACGCGCTCGCGGAGCTGATCGCGAGGAGCCTGTCGGACTCGGGCTTCTCGGTGATCTCCGGCGGCGGCCCGGGCATCATGGAGGCGGCCAACAAGGGCGCCTTCGGCGGGCCCAGCCCCAGCGTGGGCCTCAACATCGACCTGCCGCACGAGCAGTCGGCCAATCCCTTCCAGGACGTCGCCCACACCTTCCAGCACTTCTTCGCGCGCAAGGTGATGTTCGTGAAGATGTCCTGCGCGTTCGTGATGATGCCCGGGGGCTTCGGCACGCTCGACGAGCTGATGGAGGTCCTCACCCTCGTGCAGACCGGCAAGATCCGCAAGGTGCCCGTGATCCTGGTGGGTTCCGATTTCTGGGCGGGGCTCGTGGACTGGATCGCGGGCACGCTCGGCGCCCGCGGCATGATCAGCCCCGGCGACGAGCGGCTCTTCCAGGTGATCGACGACCCCAAGGCGGTCGTGGACGCGATCTTCACCCACTACCAGTCGCGCGGCTTCGAGCTCTCGCCCGCCGAGCGGGAGGCCGTGCTCGCCCTCTGAGCTTCGTCAAGGCGGCTCCGGGGGGAAGTGCTACACTCGATTCCGGAAAGCGACTTGTCGCCATGCGCGCCCTTCTCGGCATCATCCTCCTCGGCTTCTTCCTGTCCGCGGCCGCGCAAACCGGCCCGCGGCCCCTGCCGGCCGGCTCCAGGCCGCTCGAGGAGCCGCCGCCCCCGCCCGCGATGACGGAGCCGGACCCGACGCTCGAGCCCCAGGTCACGATCCGCAAGGAAGGCGAGGCGACGGTGCAGGAGTACCGCGTCAAGGGCAAGCTCTACATGATGCGCGTGACGCCCGCTCACGGCCGCCCGTACCTGCTCATCGACCACAAGGGCGACGGGCAGTTCGCCCGCCAGGACAACCTCGACTCCGGGGTGCGCGTCCCGCAGTGGGTCCTGATCGAGTTCTGATTCCCGCCCCGCCCGAAGCGCACGGCATGTCGGTCTTCACCCCGGTTTCGGCTGCGCAGGCGGCCGCGCTCCTCGAGCGCTATTCCCTCGGCGAGCTCGAGCGGCTCGAGGGCATCGCGCAGGGCGTGGAGAACACGAACTACTTCCTCACGACGACCACGGGTGAATACGTCCTCACGCTCTTCGAGAAGATCCCGCGCGCGGACCTGCCCTTCTACATCGGCCTCATGCACCACCTCGCGCACCACGGCGTGACCTGCCCCGACCCGATGCCGATGGATGACGGCGAGTCGATCGCGGAGCTGAACGGCAAGCCCGCGTGCATCGTGACGCGGTTGCCGGGCACGCCGCGCCTGCATCCGACGGCCGCCGACTGCCGCGCCGTGGGCCGCATCCTCGCCACGCTCCACCTCGCGGGCCTCGGGTACGAGGCGAGCCTCGCCAACTGGCGCGGGCGCGCCTGGCGGGAGCGCTTCGCCGAGAGCCTGCGGCCGAAGCTCTCGCGCGAGGAGAACGCGCTCATCGCCGACGAGAACCGCTACCAGGCGATCCACGACGACACGGTGCTCCCGCAGGGCGTGATCCACGGCGACCTCTTCCGCGACAACGTGCTCTGGGACGACGAGGGCGAGGGCGGGGTGATCGACTTCTACTTCGCCTGCGACGACGCGCTGCTCTACGACCTCGCGATCACCGCCAACGACTGGTGCACGACGCCCGGCGCCGGGCTCGACCACGGCCTCGCGCACGCGCTGCTCGCCGGCTACGGCGGCGAGCGCCCGCTCACGGAGCTCGAGCGCGGCCTCTGGCCGGTGATGCTGCGGCGCGCCGCGCTCCGGACCTGGCTCGGGCGCCTGGGCTACACGCACTTCCCGCAGGACTCGCACATGACGGTCGAGAAGGACCACGGCTACTCCCGCCGGCTCCTCGAGCACCACATCGCGAACGCCCATGGCCTCGCCGACACCCTCGCCTGAGCCGCCGGGCGCGGATCGCGCGATCGCGGTGGCGGAGGTGCCGGCCTCCCGCGGCGCGCGCTGGCTCGTCGGGGGCTTCGGCCTCTTCCGCCGACAGCCGATGGTGTGGATCGGGCTCGCCGCGGGCTGGATGGTGATCACCTTCGGCCTGATCATGGTGCCGCTCGTGGGCGGCGTGGTGGCGAACTTCCTGCAGCCGGTGTTCTTCGCCTCGTTCGCGATCGCCGCGCGCAACGCCGAGGCCGGGCAGGCCGTGGAGATGGGCGACCTCTTCGCGGGATTCCGCGCGAACGTGCGTGCGCTCGTGAACATCGGCGCGCTGCTGCTCGTGGCCGAGATCGCGATCTTCGCCCTGATGGCCGCGCTCGGCCTGCCGGTGGAGATCGCCGCGCCCGAGGGCAGCGAGGCCGCGCCCAGCCTCGCCGACTACGTGCGCTCGCTCCAGGGCAAGGAGTGGATCATCCTCGTGGGCCTGGTGCTCACGGCGATCGTCAAGGGCGCGCTCTGGTTCGCGCCGCCGCTCATCGCCTTCCACGCCCTCGGCGCGGGGCACGCGATCCGCTGGAGCGTGTACGCCGCGCTCTCCAACCTCGGCGCGATGCTCGCCTACGGGGTCGCGCTGTTCGTGGTCTTCTTCGCCGCGATCATCCCCTGGGGCCTCGGGCTCTTCATCGCGATCCCCGTGATGCTCACCAGCACGTGGGTGGGCTACCGCGAGGTCTTCGAGCCGGCGGCCCGGGCGCCCTGAGGGGGCGCGCCTTCAGGCCGCGGTGAGCTTCGCGTACTGCAGCGCGAGCCACTTGGTGCCCTCCGTGCGGAAGCGCACCTGCACGCGGGCGTCGAGCCCGCGGCCCTCGAAGCCGATCACCACGCCGTCGCCGAACTTCGCGTGGCGCACGCTCTGCCCCACGGCGAAGGGATGCTCGTCGGGCCGCGCGGTCTCGAAGGCGGCGCGGCGCGGCGGGGCCGGATAGCGCCCCGGGTCCGGGCCCGGGGCGCGGCCGCCGCCGGAATTCCAGTTCCCGGCAGGGCGGCGAAAATCCGGGGGGGCGGCGCGCTCGGGCAGCACGATCCACTTGCACAGCTCCGACGGGATCTCCTCCACGAAGCGCGAGACGATGCCGTAGCGCGGCTGGCCGTGGAGCATGCGCGTGCCCGCGTAGGAGAGGTAGAGGCGCTGCCTCGCCCGCGTGATCGCGACGTACATGAGGCGGCGCTCCTCCTCGATGCCCCCATCCTCGTTGAGGCTGTTGTCGTGCGGGAACAGCCCCTCCTCGAGCCCGGAGATGAAGACCGCGGAGAACTCCAGCCCCTTCGCGGAGTGCACGGTCATCAGCTGCAGCGCGTCCTGGCCCGCCGCGGCCTCGTGCTCGCCGGCCTCCAGGCTCGCGTGCGCGAGGAACGCGGCGAGCACCTGCTGCTGGGCCGTTCCCGTGGCGGCCACGTCCGGCTGGGACTCGCCCGCGGGCTCCACGCCGTGCTCGTACTCCTCGGCGAAGAGCGTGGCCGCATTCACCAGCTCGTTCAGGTTCTCGAGGCGGTCCTGGCCGTCGCGCTCCGCGGCGTAGTGCTCCTTCAGCCGGCTCGACTCGAGCATCTCCTCGATGAGCTCGGGGAGCGTGAGCGTTTCCGAGGCCTTGCCGAGCGACTCCACGATCGCGAGGAAGACGGCGATGGCGCCGCCCCCGCGGCCCGCGACCGCGCCGGCGCGCGCCGCCGCGGCGAGGCTGCCGCCGCGGGCCGCGCCCGCCTCCTGGAGCTGCTCGATGGTGCGCGCGCCGATGCCCCGCGGCGGGAAGTTCACGACGCGCGTGAACGCGGTGTCGTCGTCGGCGTTGGCCGCGAGCCGGAGGTAGGCGAGCGCGTGCTTCACCTCCTGGCGCTCGAAGAATCGCAGGCCCCCGTACACCTTGTAGGCCACGCCCGCGCGGAACAGCGCGTGCTCGAGGATGCGCGATTGCGCGTTCGAGCGGTAGAGCAGCGCCATGTCCGAGAGCGCGATGCCCTCGCGGTGCAGCTGCCTCGCCTCGTCGACGATGAAGCGCGCCTCCTCCTCGTCGCTCGCCGCGGCGAAGACGCGCAGCGGCTCGCCGCGCCCCTCGGCGGTCCACAGGTTCTTGCCCAGGCGCGCCTTGTTCTGCGCGATCACCGCGTTGGCGGCATCCAGGATCGCGCCCTGCGAGCGGTAGTTCTGCTCGAGCTTCACGACCCGGGAAACGCCGAAGTCGCGTACGAACTCGTTCATGTTGCCGACTTCCGCCCCCCGGAACCGGTAGATGGAGTTGTGCGTGACGATTCCCGCGGCGACGAAGTTGTGCGTCGGTTCGACGTCGAGATCGTGCACGAGGCGCCGTGCGCCCGGGACCCGCCGGACTTCCGCGACCACGTCGGTGCCGCCTGCCCCGTCCGCCATGACCATGCCCGGCCGGACCGATGCCGCCCGGATGAACGGAAGCGAGCGTCCGTGGAGGTTGGCCTTGAGGACGATCCGGCCGTCGAGCGCGCGGCTTGCCCGGCTCGCGAGGTCCATCACCTCGCCGAAATCGGCCCGGGTCGTCTCCACCTTCCAGCTGCGCGAACCGCGCTTCGCGCTGCGCACGGGGAACCCCGATTCCGCGAGCGCCCCCCGCCCCTCGGCATCGTTTCCCATGACCAGCATCCGGTGCATCGGGGACGCGCCACGCCGGTCGCCGCAAAGCGTCACGACGATGTTGCGCCGGGATGAATCGCGGGAGCGCGGCACGTGATGCGGCTCGTCGAGCGAGAGCCCGCGGTCGGCGAGCAGGCGCCCGGCGCCCGCCGAAGTCTCGACCTCCCGATAGAGCCGGTCGATCCACGCCGGATCGTGAACGAGCCCGTTCGTGGCCTTTCCCTTCCGGGGGACGAAGGGAAGCGTCGGCAACCCGTAGCGCAGGGACAGCGTGATCTCGTCGAACCGGGCCGCGTTCTCGCTCGCATGCGTACCGACCACCCAGACGGCATCCGCGTGCTCCTGGACGGAGCGCTGGCGGAATCCCACCATGGGCTTCGCCTGGCCTTTCGTGTAGACCTGCGACGTTCCCAGCCGGTACCCCACGCCTTCCTTGTGCATGAGGTAGGTGAAGTGCATCTGGGGCGTATCGCCCAGGAGGTATCCCGCGAAGTGCGTGTGCTCCGGCGTGCTCGTCAGGACCCGGCCGCTCCGGGTGCGGATTTCCAGCAAGTCGCCCTTCGCGGGCCGCGAGTGGGTCCGCGTGACGGTCGCGGCGCGGAAGTCCCCCGTCCCGTGGCACGACAGGACCCGATCGCCGGGCCGGACGTCCTCGATGGGGCGGATGGTCCCGTCCGCGAGCGTCACGGGCGTTCCCGCCGCCAGGCACTGGTCGTCGTCGCCCACCGCGAACACGCAGCCGTTGGAGCCCGCGAGGAGCTTCACCCACTTGTACTGCAGCTTGTTCGTGTCCTGGAACTCGTCGACGAGGATGTAGCGGAAGCGCTCCTGGTAGTGGTGCAGGAGCTCGGGGTGGCGCGCGAGCAGCTCGAAGGAGCGCAGCAGCAGCTCCGCGAAGTCGACCACGCCCTCGCGGTTGCACTGCGCGTCGTAGTCCGCGTAGAAGGCGACCATGCGCCGCGTGAAGTCGTCGCCGGCCTCGACGGCGTTCGCGCGCAGCCCCGCCTCCTTGCAGTTGTTGATGAAGTTCTGGAGCTGGCGCGGCGCGAACTTCTCCTCGTCGAGCCCCTGGGCCTTGGCGAGGCGCTTGACCGCCGAGAGCTGGTCCGCGGAGTCGAGGATCTGGAAGAGCTGCGGCAGGCCCGCGTCGCGGTGGTGGAGCCGCAGCATCCGGTTGCACAGGCCGTGGAAGGTGCCCACCCACATGCCGCGGGTGTTGATCGGCATCATCGCCGAGAGCCTCGTGAGCATCTCGCGCGCCGCCTTGTTGGTGAAGGTGACGGCGAGGATCGCGAGCGGGCTCGCCTCGCCCGAGCGGATCAGGTGCGCGATGCGCGAGGTGAGCACCCGCGTCTTGCCGCTGCCCGCGCCCGCGAGGATCAGGGCGGACTCGCGCGGAAGCGTCACCGCGCGCAGCTGCTCGGGATTGAGGCCGGAGAGGAAGTCCTTCATGGAGCCGCGTCGGACGCCCGGGCCGCCCGGAGGGGCCAGGGCACTTCGTTGGAGCCGGGAAACCCCGATTCTCGCCGAAAACGCCCCCGCGCCGGAAGCGCGAAGGGCGCTCGCGCCCGATTTATTTCGCGGAGAATTCGAGCTTGAAGCGCGAGACCTCGGCGGGCGAGCGCAGGACCACGACCACGGGATGGCGCGACTGCTCGAGGACGGCGCCGATCCGCGGGCGCGTGACGGCGTTGAAATCCCAGATGTAGCGCAGGTACTCGCGGTCGAGCCCGCCCTCGGGCTCGCCGCCCATGTCCGAGCGCACGAGCCCCCGGCTGAGGAGGGAGCGCCACGCCACCCGCGCGAGGCAGCGCCAGCGCGGGAAGTCGAGCCAGACCACGGCGTCGGCCGAGGGCAGCCGCTCGGCGAGCGTGGCGTGGAAGGTGCCGTCCATCACCCAGGCCTCGCGGTCGGCGAGGGTGCGCACGGTGCGCCGCCACTTGTCCTCGGCGGGCGGTGGGGTGCCCGCCTCCCGGTCGAGGCGCACGAGGGGCACGTTGAGCGTCCGCGCGAGCCAGCGCGCGAGCGTCGTCTTGCCCGAGCCGCTGCAGCCGATGACGAGGATGCGCCTCACGCCGGCGATGCTAGTGCGCTTCGGCGCGCGGGGTCAAAGGGCGCGAGCGCGCCTTCAGGGCGCGGCGCCGGGAATCGGGTGGACCGAGGGCACGCTCACGCCCTTCACGCCGCGCAGGTTCGCCATGAGGGCGCGCGCCTCGACCTCGCCCGCGAGCCCCGAGACGTGCACGATGTAGGGACCGGCGTCCTTGCCGAGCACTTCCGACGGGTAGCCGTTCTCGCGCAGGGTCCGGTTGAGCGCGAGCGCGGCATCGCGCCCCGGGAAGGTCGCGGCCACCACGCGCCAGCGACCGCCCACGCGGCCGACGGGCCCGTCGGCCGCGGGCTCGGTCTCCTTCGCCCACTCCGCGAGCTGCTTCGGGTCCACCTTGGCGAGCTCCGGGTCCTTGCCGCGCGGCTTCTGGTAGAAATCGAGCGGCTGGTCGAGCGTGAGCGTGGGGTGCCCCTCGGCGCCCACCGTGATGCGCCCCTCGATCAGGCACACGAGGTCGCGCTCCTCGGTGGACTTGCCCCAGAGGTCGGTGCCGCGCACGCCCGCGCTCACGTTGCGCACCCTGATCGCGACGTCGCGCCGGCCGCTCTTCTCGCGCGGGTCGGTGGTGAAGCGGAAGGCGCCCGCGAGGACGCTCATCGCCGCAGTGAAGACCCCGCGCGATTCCGCCTTCTCGATCGCGAAGCGCGCGTTCTCGCCGAGCTTCACGGTGCTGCCCTCCGCGAGCCGCAGCTGCACCCGGGCGTTCGCGCCGGTGAGCACGCGGTCGCGCCCGGTGAGCTCGGTGCCCGGGGTGAGCGGGACGGCGCGGCCGGCGCGCTCGAGCCACGCGGGATACTGCACCGCCTCGACCACGACATTGGGGGCCGCGTGCGCCGCGGCCGCGAGGAGGAGTGCGCCGATCGCCAGCGCGATCCGGGGAAGGCTCATCTTGTTCTCCGTGGATTCCTGTCCGGGCATCTACGCGGCGGCCGGCGCCCCGGATGCGGGCCGCGCCCGGCGCCTCATGTCCGCGCCCGGCGCGCCGCGGCAAGCCCCGCGGCGGCCATCAGGGCCGAGAGGACGAGCAGGCCCCAGCCCGGCAGCGTCGGGATGGCCACGGTGGGCCCGACGCCGGTCGAGAGCGCCGTCAGCACCACGTCGTTGCCGTCGCCGCCCACGTAGCTGATCCGCAGCTGCGCGCCGTTGAAGACGATCGTCGCGCCCTCCGCGAGCCCGGTGAAGGTGCCGGTCACCGCATCGGCCCCGTCGTTCGAGACGATGATGAAGGTGTCGCCGGCGACGGGCGCATAGGCGCCCGCGAGCGTGAGGGTCGCGGTGGCGGCGAAGTTCACCGTTCCGGTGACGTTCAGGTTGTCGTACTGCGTGCCGAGCGCCGTGCCCTCGATCTCCTCGAGGAAGACGCCCGCGATGTTGATGCTGCCCGTGTTCAACTGGCCGGGGCTCAGGCCCGGGGCGATCGTGCCGCCCGCGTTCACGACGACCGGCCCGCTCACCGTTCCCGTGCCGCCGAGGAGTCCGCCCGCGTTCACGGTCACGGTGCCGGGAATCGTGCCGTTCACGAAGAGCCTGCCGCCGTTCACGCTCGTGCCGCCCGTGTACGTGCTGGCTCCCGTGAGCGTGAGCGTGCCCGTGCCCGCCTTCGTGATGCCTCCCCCGCCGCCGCCGATCGTCCCCGAGAAGGTCGTGCTCGTGTTGTCGCCCCCGACCGTCACCATCAGTCCGTTCGTGTTGAGCTCTCCGGCCCCGGCGAGCGAACCGAACACGCTGTCGAAAGTGTCCACCCGCCCGGTCGCGGCGATCGTCAGCCGCCCGCTGTTCGGGAAGTGCCCCCCGAGCAGGCCCCCGGCATTCACCGTCGTCGTCCCCGTGTGCGCGAAGTCCGGCCCGATCGAGATCAGACCGCCGCCGAGCACCGTGAGCGAGCCCGTGCCCGTCGTGCCCTGAAGCGTCAGCCCGCCGGTCACGTTCGTCTCCAGCGCCGCGTTCACGACGACCGGACCGAAGGTCGACGGCTCGGGGCCGCCGTCGCCCAGCTGCAGGACGCCCGCGTTCGCGAAGGTGGTGCCCGCCAGGGTCGAGGCGCCCGAGAGGACGAGCCGCCCCGTGCCCGTCTTCGTGAGGTCGCCCCCGGCGCCGCCAATCGCCCCGGACAGGGTGACGTCGACCGCGTTGTTCACGGTCAGCGGCGCGGCGACGACCAGGGCGTTCGCGATCGTGTGCGCCGCGCCCGACACCGTGCACTGGGCCGACGCGCCGTCGAAGGTGAGGGTGGATCCGCTGAGGGCATAGGCCGTGCCCCCGGTGAGCGAGAGCTGGTTGAGCGTCCAGGCGGCGTCGGCGACCGGCGTGAAGGTGGTGCCCGCCGCGCCGAAAGTGATGACCGTGGTGTTGGCGCTCGCGGGCGCGGCGCCTCCGACCCAGTTCGCCGCGGTGCTCCAGTTGTTGTTGCCGCCGTCGCCGTCCCAGTCCACGGCGAAGGCGCCGGTCGGCACCGCCCCCCAGACGATTGCGGCCGAGATGAGCAGGGTTCCCGCCAACTTGCGCAACCGGAGCGTCGTTTCCATCTCGTGGCTCCTCCCCTCGGAATCCCGCAACCGCTAGATAGCACAGGCGCGGGCCCCCGGCAACGCGGGCGCCGCGCCGCAGGCGAAGAGGACCCCCCTGATATAATTTCACGCTCGACCACCGCGCTCCGGCGCCGGCGCCATGGACCCCCAATACCACCCGAAGACGATCGAGCCGCAGGTCCAGGCCGAGTGGGCCGCCTCGCGCGCCTTCGTCGCGCCCGACGCCTCCGCGAAGCCCAAGTACTACTGCGTGTCGATGCTGCCCTACCCCTCGGGCAAGCTCCACATGGGGCACGTGCGCAACTACACGATCAACGACGCGCTCTGCCATTACCTGCGCATGAAGGGCATGAACGTCCTCATGCCCATGGGCTGGGACGCCTTCGGACTGCCGGCGGAGAACGCCGCGATGGCCAATGGCGTTCCGCCGGCGAAGTGGACCTGGGACAACATCGCCTACATGAAGAAGCAGTGCCAGGCGATGGGCTGGTCGATCGACTGGACGCGCGAAGTCGCCACCTGCTCGCCCGCCTACTACCGCTGGAACCAGTGGCTGTTCCTGCGCATGCGCGAGAAGGGCCTCGTCTACAAGAAGACCGGGGTGGTGAACTGGGACCCGGTGGACCAGACCGTGCTCGCCAACGAGCAGGTGATCGACGGCCGCGGCTGGCGCACGGGCGCTCCGGTCGAGAAGCGCGAGATCCCGATGTGGTACATGCGGATCACGCGATACGCCGACGAGCTGCTCGAGGCCCTCGACGCCCTGGGCTGGCCCGAGCAGGTGAAGCAGATGCAGCGAAACTGGATCGGCCGCTCGGTGGGCGTGGAGTTCACGCTCCCGTACGCCGCGGAGACGGCGAAGCGCATGGCCGACGGCAAACCCGGCCTCAAGGTCTTCACCACGCGCGCCGACACGATCATGGGCATCACCTTCGCGGCGGTGGCGGCGGAGCACCCGCTCGCCGCCGAGGCGGCGAAGGGCAACCCGCGGCTCGCGGCCTTCATCGAGGAGTGCAAGCGCGGCGGCGTGCAGGAGGCCGAGCTCGCGACGATGGAGAAGAAGGGCCTGCCCACGGGGCTCTTCGTGCTCCACCCGTTCACGGGCGAGCCCGTCGAGGTGTGGGTGGGCAACTACGTCCTGATGGGCTACGGCGAGGGCGCGGTGATGGCCGTTCCCGGCCACGACGAGCGCGACTTCGCCTTCGCGAAGAAGTACGGCCTCGCGATCCGGCCCGTGATCGACGTGGACGGCCAGCCCTACTCCACCGACGCCTGGCAGCCGTGGTACGAGGCCGCGGGGCGCTGCGTGAACTCGGGCCAGTACGACGGCCTCGCGCAGGACGGGGCGATCGAGGCGGTCGCCCGCGACCTCGAGGCGATGGGGCTCGGCAGCCGCCGCGTGCAGTACCGCCTGCGCGACTGGGGGATCTCGCGCCAGCGCTACTGGGGGACGCCCATCCCGATCGTGCAGTGCCCGAAGTGCGGCGACGTCGCGGTCCCCGACGCCGAGCTCCCCGTGGTGCTGCCCGAGGACCTCGTGCCCGACGGCAGCGGAAGCCCGCTCGCGAAGTCGCCCGCGTTCTTCGAGTGCAAGTGCCCGTCGTGCGGCGGCCCCGCGCGGCGCGAGACGGACACCATGGACACCTTCGTGGACTCGTCCTGGTACTACATGCGCTACACCTGCCCCGACGCGAGCGCGATGGTCGACGAGCGCGCGCGGTACTGGATGCCCATGGACCAGTACATCGGGGGCATCGAGCACGCGATCCTGCACCTGCTCTACGCGCGCTTCTGGACCAAGGTGATGCGCGACATGGGGCTCGTCGCCGTGGACGAGCCGTTCGCGAACCTGCTCACGCAGGGCATGGTCCTCAACCACATCTTCTCCCGGCGCACCGACAAGGGCGCGATCGAGTACTTCGCCCCCGACGAGGTCGAGGTGAAGCTCGACGCCGAGGGCGCGGTCAGCTCGGCCGTGCTCAGGGCCGACGGCCGCCCCGTGGACTACGGCGGGATCGGCACGATGTCCAAGTCGAAGAAGAACGGGGTGGACCCCCAGGACATGATCGACCGCTACGGCGCGGACACCGCGCGGCTCTACGTGATGTCGGCGAGCCCGCCCACGGACACCATCCTGTGGTCCGACGACAGCATCGAGGGCTCCTCGAAGTTCCTGCGCCGGTTCTGGAAGATGGTCCACGACCACCTGCAGGCGGGTCCCGTGGCGGCGAGCCGCGGCGGCGAGCTCCCGGAAGCGCTGCGCCAGCTGCGCTTCAAGCTGCACCGGACCATCGAGAAGGTCGCCGACGACTACGGCCGGCGCATGCAGTTCAACACCGCGATCGCCGCCGTGCGCGAGCTCCTGAACCTCTACGCCGACACACCCCTCGAGGGCGTCGAGGCGCGCGCCGTCGCCCAGGAGGTGCTCGAGGGCGCCGTGCTCCTGCTCTCTCCCGTCGTGCCGCACATCGCGACGGCGCTCTGGCGCGAGCTCAGGCCCGGCACGCGCCTCGTCGACCAGCCCTGGCCCGCGGTGGACGCCGCCGCCCTCGTGCAGGATTCGATCCAGCTCGTGCTGCAGGTCAACGGGAAACTGCGCGGCCACATGGACGTCCCCGCCTCCGCGAGCCGCGAGGCGATCGAGGCGATGGCCCGGGCGCACCCCGTGGTGGCGAAGTTCGCCGAGGGGCGCGCGCCGAAGAAGGTGGTCGTCGTTCCCGGGCGCCTCGTGAATGTGGTCGTCTAGGGTCGCGCTCGCCGCCGCGGGCCTGGCGCTCGCCGCCTGCGGCTTCCAGCTGCGCGGCGACGCCCCCATGGGGCTCGCGAGCCTGCACCTTTCGGCCGACGTCGCCTCGCAGGTCGCCGCCGAGATCCGCCGCTTCCTCGCCGCCGGTCCCACGCAGCTCGCGGCGAAGCCCGCGGACGCCGAGGCGCACCTGCGCATCCTCGCGGAGTCGCGCGACAAGACGATCTTCACCCTGACCGGCGCGGGCCGCGTGTACGAGTACCAGCTGCGCCTGCTCGTGAGCTACCAGCTCACGGCGCCGGGGCGCGAGGAGCCGCTCATCGCGCCCTCCCAGATCGACGTGCGCCGCGTGGTCACCTACAGCGAGTCCGCCCCGCTCGCGAAGGAGGCCGAGGAGCAGCTCCTCTACCGCGACATGCAGGTCGACGCCGCGGGCCAGATCCTGCGGCGCATCGCCCTCGTGCGCCGGGGGGGCTGAGGTGCGCATCGCCACGAAGGGCCTCGCGAGCCACCTGAAGAAGGGCCTGGGAGCGCTTTACGCGATCCACGGCGCCGAGGCGCTGCTCGCGCTCGAGGCCGCCGACCGCCTGCGCGAGGCGGCGCGCCGCGAGGGCTGCGCCGAGCGCGAGGTCTTCACCGCGGAGCCCGGCTGCGACTGGTCCCGGCTCGCCGCCTCGGGCGCCAACCTCTCGCTCTTCGCCGCCAGGCGCCTCATCGAGATCCGCATCC
This sequence comes from Usitatibacteraceae bacterium, assembly GCA_044220635.1. Lineage (GTDB taxonomy): Bacteria > Pseudomonadota > Gammaproteobacteria > Burkholderiales > Usitatibacteraceae > JBGAQP01. The sequence goes on along the minus strand of JBGAQP010000001.1, from coordinate 161,963 downwards.
CGACGGGCAAGCCCGGGACGGAAGGCGGCCGGGCGATCGAGGCGTATTGCGCGCGGCTTCCGGAGGATGCGGTGACGCTCGTGCTCCTGCCCGAGCTCGACTGGCAGGCCCTGAAGACCGCGTGGTTCGGCGCGCTCGACGCCGCCGGCGTGGTCGTGGAGGCGAAGCCGGTCTCGCGCGACGAGCTGCCGCAGTGGCTCGCCGAGCGGCTCGCGCAACAGGGCCAGCGGGCCGCCCTCGAGACGCTCGAGTGGCTCGCCGAGCGGGTCGAGGGCAACCTCCTCGCCGCGAAGCAGGAGGTCGAGAAGCTCGCCCTCCTGCTGCCCGCGGGCGAGATCGCCCTCGAATCGATCCGCGAGGCGGTCACCGACGTCTCGCGCTTCGAGCGCGACCAGCTTCTCGAGGCGATCCACGCCGGGGACGCCGCGCGCATCGCCCGCGCGGTCGCCTCCCTCGAGGCCGAGGGCGAGCCCGCCTTGCTCGCGCTCTGGACGCTCGCCGAGGAGCTGCGCTCGCTCCTCGCGATCGCCTCGGGCCAGCGGCCGCGGCGCTGGATGCCGCCCGAGCGGGCGCAGGCGCTCGCCGCCACGGCGCGGCGCCTGGACCGCGGCGCGCTCGCCGCGCAACTCTTGCGGGCCCACCGGATCGACCGCATGATTAAAGGCGTCGAGACGGGCGATGCCTGGGACGAAATGCTCGAGCTCGCGCTCGCCCTCGCCGGCAAGCCCGCCCTGGGGATCGCCGCCTGAGCGCCGGGACCCGACACCGGACACCCACATGAACGACGCCACGACCCCCCCCGAGATCCGCGCGATGGTGCAGGCGCTGGGCGAGGCCGCCCGCGGGGCGAGCCGCGAGATCTCGCGCGCGGCGACCGCGGCGAAGAACCGCGCGCTCGAGGTCGCCGCCGGGGCGCTCGTCGACCGCGAGAAGACGATCCTCTCGGCCAACGCCCGCGACGTGAAGGCGGCCCGCGCCGAGGGCAACGACGACGCCTTCATCGACCGCCTGAAGCTCACGGCGAAGGCCGTCGAGGAGATGGCCGAGGGCCTGCGCCAGGTGGCGCGGCTCGCCGATCCCGTCGGCGAGGTCACGGAGCTGCGCTACCGCCCCTCGGGGATCCAGGTCGGGCGCATGCGCGTGCCCCTGGGGGTGGTGGGCATCATCTACGAGTCGCGCCCCGACGTGACCGCCGACGCGGGAGCGCTGTGCCTCAAGTCGGGCAACGCCGCCATCCTGCGCGGCGGCAGCGAGTCGCTGCACTCGAACCAGGCGATCGCCGCCTGCCTGCACCTCGGGCTCAAGGCGGCGGGATTGCCGGAGGCCGCGATCCAGCTCGTGGGCACGACCGACCGCGCGGCGGTGGGCGAGCTGATCGCCGCCGAGCGCTGGATCGACGTGATCGTGCCGCGCGGGGGCAAGAGCCTCGTCGAGCGCATCTCGCGCGAGGCCCGCGTGCCCGTGATCAGGCACCTCGACGGCGTGTGCCACGTCTACGTCGACGCGGGGGCGGACCCCGCGATGGCGCTCGCCATCGCCGACAACGCGAAGACGCAGCGCTTCGGCACCTGCAACACCATGGAGACCTTGCTGGTCGCCGCCGAGATCGCCTCCGATGCGCTGCCCGCCATCGGGCGGCGCTTCGCGGAGAAGGGCGTGGAGATGCGTTGCTGCGCGCAGTCGAAGGCGATCCTCGCCCGCGCCGGCCTGAAGAAGCTCAGGGACGCCACCGAGGAGGACTGGTTCGCGGAGTACCTCGCCCCCATCGTCGCGATCCGCGTGGTGGCGGGCCTCGAGGAGGCGATCGCGCACATCGCGGCCTACGGCTCGCAGCACACGGACGCGATCGTCACGGCGGACTGGTCGCGGGCGCAGCGCTTCCTGCGCGAGGTCGACTCCGCGAGCGTCATGGTCAACGCCTCGACCCGTTTCGCCGACGGCTTCGAGTACGGCCTGGGCGCGGAGATCGGCATCTCGACCAACAAGCTCCACGCCCGCGGCCCCGTGGGCCTCGAGGGACTCACCTCGCAGAAGTGGATCGTGCTGGGCGACGGGCAGGTGCGCAGCTGACTTGGCCGCGACCGGACTCTTCGGCGGCACCTTCGACCCGGTCCATTTCGGGCACCTGCGGCTCGCCACGGAGCTCGCCGAGGCCTTCGGGCTCGGGCGCGTGGTGTTCATCCCCGCGGGCGAGCCCTGGCAGCGGGGGCGCGCCCCGCTCGCGAGCGCCGCCGAGCGCCTGACGATGCTCAAGCTCGCCACGGCCCGCGACGCGCGCTTCGACGTCGACGACCGCGAGATCCGCCGCGCGGGCCCGAGCTACACCGTGGACACCCTCGCCGAGATCCGCGCCGAGCGCGGCCCGCAGGCCCCGCTCGTCTTCCTCGCGGGATCGGACTCGTTCGCGAGGATCGACACCTGGCACCGCTGGACGGAGCTCTTCGAGCTCGCGCACTTCGCGGTCGCGATCCGCGGCGACGACCGCGAATGGGCCACGAAGGGCCCCGGGGCGTTCCCCCGCGATGTCTGGCCGCGCATCACGCTGAGCCTGCGCGAGCTCCAGGCCTCGCCCGCGGGCAAGGTCATGACCTTCGCGATGACCCCGCTCGCCATCTCCTCGACCTCGATGCGCGCGCTCGCCGCCGAGGGTGCCTCCCTGCGCTACCTCGCGCCCGACCCCGTGGTCGACTACATCCGCTCCCACCAGCTCTACGCCAAGGCCCCGTGAAGAAACGCGCGCTCTCCACCCTCGCCCGAAAGAAGCTCGTCGTCGCCGCCCTCGAGGACATCAAGGCGCACGACATCCTCGCCATCGACGTGCGCAGGATCACTTCCGTCTTCGACTGGATCGTGATCGCGAGCGCGGACTCCGCGCGCCAGACCAAGGCGCTCGCGCGCCACGTGCGCGACAGGCTGCGCGAGGCGGGCGCGCCCATCGTCGGCGTCGAGGGCGAGGAGTCGGGCGAGTGGATCCTCGTGGACACGGGCGACGTGGTCGCCCACGTGATGCAGCCGGCCGTGCGCGCCTACTACAACCTCGAGGAGCTCTGGGGGGAGGGGCGCTTCGACGAGCCCGTGAATCCCTCGGTGCCCGTCGCGGCGCTTCCGGCGATCGCGCCCGGCGCGCGGCGCAAGGCCGCGAAGGCCCCGGCGGGCAGGAAGAAGACGGCGAAGAAGGCGGCGAAGCCTCCCGCCGCGAAATCGAAGCCGAAGGCGCGGCGCAAGGCCGCCTGAGACCCGGCCCCGTGCGCGTGACCATCGTCTCGGTGGGCCACCGGATGCCCTCCTGGATCCAGGAGGGATTCCAGGAATACGCGCGCCGGATGCCGCCGGAGATCCGCCTCGAGCTCGTGGAGCTCAAGCCCTCCGGGGGCGGGCCCGGCAAGGACGCCGGGAAGGCGAAGGCGATCGAGGGCGAGCGCATCCTCGCGGCGATCCCCGCGGGCGCGACCCTCCTCGCCCTCGACGAGCGCGGGCGCGCGGTCACGACCCAGGGCCTCGCGGTGATGCTCGCCGCCTGGATGCGCGACGGCGCCCACCCCGCGTTCGCGATCGGCGGCGCGGAGGGCCTTTCGGAGGCGGTTCGCGAGAAGGCCGACAAGCTCGTCTCGCTCTCCGCGCTCACGCTGCCCCACGCCCTCGTGCGCGTGGTCCTCGCCGAGCAGCTCTACCGCGCCTGGTCGATCCTCGCCGGGCATCCCTACCACCGCGAATGAGCCGCGCGATCTACCTCGCCTCGCGCAGCCCCCGGCGCCGGGAGCTCCTCGCGCAGATCGGCGTGCGTTTCGAGCCGCTCCTCTTCCGCGAGGGCGCGCGCGCGGACCCCGAGACCTCGGAGGACGCGCTGCCCGGCGAGGCGCCGGGCGACTACGTGCGGCGCGTCGCGCGCGCCAAGGCCGCAGCGGCCTGGCAGCGCGTGCTGATGCGAAAGGGCCTGCGGCGAATGCCCGCCCTCGCCGCGGACACCACGGTCGCGCTCGGCGACGAGATCCTCGGCAAGCCCGCGGACCGGGCGGACGCCGAGCGCATCCTCGGCGCTCTCTCGGGGACGCGCCACCGGGTGCTCACCGCGGTGGCCGTGGCCTTCGAGGGGCGCCTCGAGATGGCGGTGAGCGAGTCCCTCGTGACCTTCGGCGAGCTCTCGGCGGAGCGCATCCGCGCCTACGCGCAGACCGGCGAGCCCTACGACAAGGCCGGCGCCTACGGCATCCAGGGCCGCGCGGGCGCCTTCGTCGGGCGCCTCGAGGGCAGCTACACGGGCGTCATGGGCCTGCCGCTTTTCGAAACGGCGGCGCTCCTGCGAGAATTCGGGGTGGCCGTGCCATGATGCAGCCTCGTCCCGGCCCCCTCTCCCACCCTCGCCCCGACCCTCTGCCCAGGCAGAGGGAGGAAACGTGAACGAGCAGATCCTCATCAACGTCACCCCGCAGGAGACGCGGGTCGCGGTCACCGAGCAGGGCACGGTGCAGGAGCTGCACGTCGAGCGGGGCTCGAGCCGCGGCATCGTGGGCAACATCTACCTCGGGCGCGTGTGCCGGGTCCTGCCCGGCATGCAGTCGGCGTTCGTGGAGATCGGGCTCGCGCGCGCCGCGTTCCTCCACGTGGCCGACATCCGAATGGACCGCGCCAACGGCGGCGCCGACCGCCCCATCGAGCGCATCCTCTCCGAGGGCCAGACGCTGCTCGTGCAGGTCGTGAAGGACCCGATCGGCTCCAAGGGGGCGCGGCTGTCCACGCAGGTCTCGATCGCCGGGCGATTGCTCGTCTACCTGCCGCAGGACCCGCACATCGGCATCTCGCAGCGCATCGAGGACGAGGCCGAGCGCGAGAGCCTGCGCGAGAAGCTCCACGCGCTGATCCCCGAGGGCGAGTCCGGCGGCTTCATCGTGCGCACCGTCGCGGAGGCGGCCGGAGAGTCCGAGCTGCGCGCCGACATCGACTACCTCGTCACGCTCTGGAAGCAGATCCAGCACTCGGCCACGACCGCGCCCCCGCAGGCCCTGCTCTACCAGGACCTCTCGCTCGCGACCCGGGTGCTGCGCGACCTCGTGTCGGATTCCACGGAGCGCATCATCGTGGATTCGCGCGAGACCTTCTTGAGGATGCAGGAGTTCGCCTCGCGCTACATCCGGCCGGCCGTGCCCATCCTCGAGCACTACGGCGGCGAGCGCCCCCTCTTCGACCTCTTCGCCGTCGAGGACGAGATCGAGCGCGCGCTTGCGCGCCGCGTGGACCTCAAGAGCGGCGGCTACGTGATCATCGACCAGACGGAGGCGCTCACGACGGTCGACGTGAACACCGGCGGCTTCGTCTCGGGGCGCTCCTTCGACGACACGATCTTCAAGACCAACCTCGAGGCCGCGCAGGCGATCGCGCGCCAGCTGCGGCTCCGGAACCTCGGCGGGATCATCATCGTCGACTTCATCGACATGGACAGCGAGGAGCACCGCGACGCGGTGCTCGCGGAGCTGCGCAAGGCGCTCGCCAAGGACCGCACGCGGATCACCGTCAACGGGTTCACGCAGCTCGGGCTCGTCGAGATGACGCGCAAGAGGACGCGCGAGTCCCTCGCCCACGTGCTCTGCGAGGCCTGCCCCGTGTGCGAGGGGCGCGGGGAGCTCAAGACCGGCCAGACGATCTGCTACGAGATCCTGCGCGAGATCCTGCGCGCCGACCGGCAGTTCGGCGCGAAGGAGTACCGCATCCTCGCCTCCCAGAAGGTGATCGACCTCTTCCTCGAGGACGAGTCGGCGAGCCTCACGCAGCTCGGCGACTTCATCGGCAAGCCCATCTCGATGCAGGTGGAGACGGCCTACATGCAGGAGCAGTACGACGTGATCCTGGTGTAGCGGCCGGGCCGTTCGGGGGCGGCTACTTCTTCCCGGGATTGAGGCCCTGGAGGATCCGCCGGGCCTCCTGCAGCTTCCAGATCGACTCGTCGAGCTTCTGGGTGGTCTCCGCGGCGGAGGCCGCGGCGCCGGGGTCGAGCTTCTGGGTGCTGTCGGGACGCCAGCCCGGGTCGAGCGACGCGATCCTCTGCGTCTTCTCGCTCTCGCCGAGGCGCTGCGTGCGCTGGGCGTCCGCGGCGGGCATGCGCTGCGTCCTTTCGGCCCCCTCGGGCTGGGCGGTGGACAGGCGCTGCGTGCGCTCCGCGCCTTCCGTCGCCGCGGGCACGCGCTGGGTGCGCTGGGCGTCGCCCCCGGCCGCGGGCGCCTCCTGGTGGCCGAATTCCGCCGCCATGAAGTCGTCGGAGATGAGCGGCCCGGCGGGAGCGGCGGGGGCGGCGGGCTTCGCCGGGGCCGGCGCCGGGGCCGCGGCCGCCGCGGCGCGCGCCGCCGCCCGGGCGGAGGCCTCGAAGGCGAGCTTGGTGGTCTTCATGAGCTCGGCGGGCACCTCGGTCTCGGGCAGCGTCGGCGCGGGCGCGGCGGGCTCGGGCGCGAGCGAGGCCTTCGCCTCGTGCTGCGACACCCTCGCGATCAGCCCCTCGATCATGTCGCGCTGCCCCTTGAGCTCGGCCTCGGCCGCCTTGAGGATCGCCATCTGCTCGTTGATCGAGGAGCTCTTCTCGTTGATCTTCGCGAGGCTGTCGAGGCGCGACTGCAGCTGCGCCTTGTGGTCCTTGATCTGGATCTCCAGCGGCAGCGTCACCGCCTGGACCCAGCGCTCGCTCTGGGTGCGCGCGTCGGCGAAGAGCGTTCTCGCCTGGGAGACGAGCGAGTTGTAGAACTTCTTCACGAAGAAGCTCTTGTAGGCCGCGACGTTGAGCGGGTCGCGGCTGAAGGCGTCGGTCTCGGCGACGAGGAGCTTGAGCTTGGTGTTGTGCAGCTCCAGGTCGAGGGAGGGAATGGTCATCTTCTGGAAGCCGAACTTCTCGACGAAGGTGTTGTAGACCCCCTGCATCAGCTTCTTGATGTCCTCGGAGGCGGCGAACACGGCGTCGAAGTTCTCCGCCATCTGCTTCGCGAGCTCGCGCATCCCGCGCTGCAGCCCGACCGTCATCCACGAGCCCTCGAGCGACTCGGCGCTCTTCGCGAGCATCGCGTCCATCTTGACGGGGTTGAGCATGTCCATGAGCGCGGCGCGCTTCGCGCCGAACTGCGCGTGGTTCACCTTGAACTCGGCGAGGGCCGCGTTGTAGGCGTTCTTCTCGGCGGTAATCCGCTGCCAGAGCTTGGTCACCACGTCGCGGCTCTTGCCCACCAGGCCCGCGAGCTCGGCGATCTCGCCGTGGTTCGCCTGCTGCTTCTTGGCGATCGAGGCCCGCGAGGAGGCCATCATGCCGCCGATCTCGCCGACGACCGCGCGGCACAGGATCTGGCGCTTCATGGGCACGATCTCGTCGGCGAGGAAGCGCTCGAGGGACTCGATCCCGCTCTTCTTCACCAGGCCCGCGTCCTCGCGCACCTTGCCGAGCAGCGCCTTCTGCGCCGAGATCGCGAAGATGCGCTCGCGCGGCAGCTGCAGCGCCTGCGAGGTCGTCTCCACCATCCGGGCGATCGCGCGCTCGACTTCCTGCGGGGTCTTCAGCTCGTCCCACATGAGGTCGATCTTGTTGAGCACGGCGATCTTCTGCGGCAGGCCCGGGCGGACGTAGCGGCTCCAGATCTCCATGTCGCTCTTGGTGACCCCGGTGTCGATCGACAGCAGGAAGAGGATCGCGTGCGCGTTGGGCACCGTGGAGACCGTGAGCTCGGGCTCCATGCCCAGGGCGTTGAGGCCGGGCGTGTCGAGGATGGAGAGCCCGTTGGTGAGCAGCGGGTGCGGGTAGTTGATCATGGCGTAGCGCCACGCCGGCACCTCGACCAGCTCCTCCTCGCCCGGCAGCTCCCCCTTTTCGTTGAGCATCGGCGCGAGGCCGAGCATCCGGGCCTCCAGCGCGTAGACGCGCTTGGTGTCGGCGAGCGCCTTCAGCGCCTCCTTCATGTCCCGCGCCGAGCCCGTGTTCAGCCGGATCTTGCTCCACTCCACGGGCATGTTCTTCAGCTGCGAGATCGACTCGTCGCGGTAGCGGGTCTCGACCGACAGGAGCTTGAGGTAGGGCTCCTCGCTGGGGTCGTGGAAGATCTCGGTCGGGCACATCGTCGTGCGCCCGACGTCGGAGGGCAGGAGCCGCTCCTTGAAGCTCGAGAAGAAGAGCGCGTTGATGAGCTCGGACTTGCCCCGCGAGAACTCCGCGAGGAAGGCGAGCATGAGCCGGCCCTTGTTCAGGTTCTCGAGCAGGTCGTAGAAGCGGATCGACTGCTGGACGTCGAGCTGGCCGTTGCCCTCGAGCCAGTCGTGGTACGCGTTCACCGACTGCGTGAGGTCCTCGCGCCACTTGTTGTAGCGGGCGATCTCGGCTTCGAACCGCGTTTTCGAGGCGGAATCGGGTGTCATGCGCGAACGGGGACCGGGCTCCGACCGGAAAGTCGGAGCCCAGTGTATCCGAGTTTCGCGCGCTGGATGAGTGACTTAGCTCACAACCGCCCGCGCCGGGCGCGGCCCGAACAGGGGCCGGCGGCCGAAAGCGGGGGCCGAGGGCGGGGCCGGGGAGCGGCTCGCCACGGCGAGGAAGCCGCGGCGCCAGCCGGGCTTCGCGCCGAAGTGGGGTCCGCGGGGACGCACGCTCACGCCATCCTCCGGGTCCGGGCCGCGGCGGCTCTCGCCGAGACCTCGGTGTCCACCCGGCTCGCCGCCGGCATGTTGTTGAACACCCACACCGGGGAGGGGGGCTCGCGCCGGCGCGGCGGGCCCGCGACGCGCTCGGCCAGCCACGCGCCGAGGCCCGCGAGCACCATCGCGAAGGCGGCGATCGCGTAGAGAAGGTAGGCGTCGGCGAAGTTCATGGTCCGGGTTGCGGCCTCGGGTTGGAATGGCCTCCACACTACCGGCCCGCCGGGGGCCGGTCTGTGGAGCATTCCACGCATTGCGGTTGAAATATCCAACGCCGCCCTGTGCGCCATCGCACAGATCCCCGGGCCCCTCAGGCCGCCTGGAGGAGCGCTTCGTCGTTGGCCGCCGCCACGGCATCGGGGCGGAGGGTGGCGGCGAGCGTGGTCGCGGCGAACGGGCCGCGGGCCGGGAAGCTCGCGGCACGCAGGCTCGCGACCTGGCCCGCGACGAGCAGCGCCACCGGCGCGAAGAGCGAGAAGCTGATCAGCAGGTTCACGGTTTCCATCGTCATTCCTCGGGGTTGGGCTCGGTCCCCCGGCAGGCCCCTGCCGGGTCGACTTCGCGAATGCAGTGCACTCTAGGCGGGTGCGGCGCCTCGCCGCGAGCCGAAAGCGACGAAACGCCGAAATCGCGGAACGAATTCTGCGTTTCGCGCCATTTCCGGCCGATGAAGCCTTCGTGACGGTCCCGCGCGACGGGGCTCACGGCGCCTCCGGGGGCGAGGCGCCGATCACGACCTCGGCGACGGGGCGCCCCTCGCGGTCGACCAGGCGGATCTGCCGGATGCCGCGCCGGGCGAGCCAGGCCGCGACCGCGAGCACCCCCACCAGCGGGAGCCCGACGGCGAGGAGCGCGAGGGCGAAGTGCGCGAAGTTCACGGCGCGCTCCCGCGTTCAGGCCGCCTCGAGGATCTCGGCGTCGTTGGCGGCTTCGCCCGTCGGGCCCGCGCTGCGCGGGAGCGCGGCGCGCGGCAGGACCGGGGCGGGGCAGGCGGGCGCCCGGAACGTCGCGAGGTTCGCCGCGACCATCAGCGCCATCGGCGCGAAGAAGGAGAGGGTGAGGAGGGCGTTCAATGCGTCGTTCATCTGTATTCCTTTTTTGCTGGGCGTTGCGTCCGGCAGGCCCCTGCCGGGTATCGGGAGCGCGGTTCGTTCCGCGACTGGTGCCCAATCTACGCAGGCGCCGCGCCCGGGGCCGCCGAGGATTCGGCCCGTTACAGGTGAAATATCGGACGGGGACCTGTGGCCGGGGTCACAGGGGCGCTGCGCATTCTTCCGCGCGGCGGGGCGCGGCCGCTCAGGCCTGCGGGTCGTTGGCGGCGACGATGGAGCCGGCGTGCGGCAAGCGGCCGGCGACGGTGCCGGCGAGACGGCGGATCGCGGCGGCGAGCGCTCGCGCGCGCCGGGCGCGGCCGGGGCGCTTTCCCGCCGAGGCGGCCGGGGCGCGGCGAGTGGCCACGGGATGGGAGGGCGGCGGGGGCGCGAACGCCCCCGCCCGCGGCCCGCTAGCGGCCGGCCTTCACGAAGTCGTGGAAGTAGAGGCCGTAGACCATGCGCGTGCGCTGGATGAAGCGGCGCAGCTGATCGGGGCCCTGGGCCGCGGCTTCCTGGGCGCGCGCCTCGGGGGTCTGCGGCTTCGCCGCGGCCTGGGCGGCGGGGACGGCGAGGAGGAAACCCGCGGCGGCGGCCGCGGCGGCGATGCGAAGGTTCCTGGGGTTCATGGCTGGCTCCTGGTGTGGTTGCGGTACCGCCGGCGGGCCGGCGGGGGCGCTCGCTTCACGCCTGGGGCCACAGTAGGCGAGCCTTCCCGGGGAAGCGAGCGAATTACGACGCAACGCGCGCACGGAGGATCCGGCGGGGCGCAAGCGCAATTTTCGTGACGCGAGGGCTCAGAGCAGCGCCCGCGTGAGCATCTTCGCCGCCTCGGACTCGAGCCAGCCCACGGGGAGCATGAGCACGAGCTGGCCGGCGATGAGCGCCAGCACGGGCGTGATGTCCACGCCCCCGATCGGGGGCACCGCCTTCTGCAGGGGCTTGAGGACCGGGCGCGCGAGCGCGTCGAAGAAGGGCCGGATCGGGTGGTAGGGGTTCACCCAGCTGAGCAGCGCCTGGATGAACACCGCGCCCATGAACACGTAGACCGTGAGCCGCAGCAGCTTCACGAAGGCGATGAAGAGCACCACGGAAAGCGCCCCGGGGTTGTCCCCGAGCGGGGCCTGCAGGACGAGCAGCAGGAGCGCCTGGAGCAGGAACTCCGCCGCCCAGGCCACGGCGAGGGAGGCGAGGTCGAGGCCGAAGAGCCCGGGCAGGACCCGGCGCAGCGGCTTCACGGCGAAATCGGTGAGCGCCATCGTGAACTGGGCGATGGGGTTGCGCACGCTCGCGCGCAGCGCCTGCATCCAGAAGCGCAGGAGCGCGGCGAGGATGAAGAGGTGGAAGACCGCGTCGAGGACGAAGGCGATCGCCTGCTGGAGCATGGCCGCGCTCAGTCCTTCCCGAACTCTTCGCCCAGCTCGCGCGAGCGCTCGCAGGCCGCCTTCACCGCGGCGGCGAACTTCGCCTTCACGCGGGCCTCGTCGAGCACGCCGAGCGCGCGCTCCGTGGTGCCGCCCTTCGAGGTGACCTGCGCGCGCAGCGCCGCCGGGTCCTCGCCGCGCTCGGCCGCGAGGCGGGAGGCCCCGGCGAAGGTCTCGACCGCGAGCCGGCGCGCGGCCTCGGGGGAGAGGCCGAGCTCGCGCGCGGCGTTCTCGAGGGCCTCGATCGCATAGAAGACGTAGGCCGGGCCGCTGCCCGAGACCGCGGTCACCGCGTCGAGGTCGGACTCCGCGGCGAACCAGAGCGTGGAGCCCACGGCGGACAGCAGGCCCTCGGCGTCGCGCCGGTCCGCCTCGCCCACCGCCGGCGGGGCGAAGAGGCCGGTGATGCCCGCGTGCACGAGCGCCGGCGTGTTGGGCATCGCGCGCACGAGCCGCCCGTGGCCCCCGAGCCAACGCGAGAGGTCCGCGAGGCGGATGCCCGCGGCGATGGTAAGCACGAGCTGCCCCGCGAGGAAGGGCCGCAACGCGGAGGCGGCCGCGCGCATCTGCTGGGGCTTCACGGCGAGCACGATCGCGGAAGTCCCCGCGAGCTCCGGGCCCGGCGCGGCGAGCGCGTTCACGCCGAAGCGCGTCGCGAGGCGCTCGCGCGCTTCGGCCGAAGGCTCGACGACGACGAAATCGGCGCCACTTCGCCCGCGCGCGACGAGACCGCCGAGGATGGCGCTCGCCATGTTGCCGCCGCCGATGAACGCGACCTTCACGCCGCCACCGCCTTGCGCTCCCGCTCCCCGAAGATCGCCGTCCCGATGCGCACCATCGTCGCGCCCTCGGCGATCGCCCACTCGAAATCCTGCGTCATGCCCATGGAAAGCGTGTCGACCCCGTAGCCCTCGCGCTTCAGGCCCTCGAGCGCCGCGCGCAGGGCCGCGAACTCCGAGCGCACGCGCCTTTCGTCCGGGACGGGGCTCGCCATCCCCATGAGCCCGCGAAGCCTGAGGCCCGGCAGTGCCGCGACCTCGCGCGCGAGCGCTCCCACCTCGGCCGCGCCGACGCCGCCCTTGGTGGCCTCGGCGCTGATGTTCACCTGGATGCACACATCGAGCGGCCCGCGCGAGGCGGGGCGATGCCGGGAGAGCGCCGCGGCGTGCTTCGCGCGGTCCAGGCCGTGCACCCAGTCGAAGTGCGTGGCGACGTCGCGCGCCTTGTTGGTCTGCAGCGCACCGATGTAGTGCCAGGTGATCGGGAGGTCGGAAAGCGCGGCGATCTTGGGAAGGGCTTCCTGCGCGTAATTCTCGCCGAAGTCGCGGGCCCCGGCCCCGAAGGCTTCGCGGATCGCCTCGGGCGAGCGCGTCTTGGACACCGCGACCAGCGTCACGGCGCGGCTATCCCCTTGTAACGCCTCGGAAATGCGCCGTCTGACGGCTTGCAGGCTGGCGGCGATTGGGGACATAATCGGTTCGACTTTCCGAGGCGCATTCTACCGCAGCAACCCGCGCGGCCCGCGCCTTGCCGCGGGCACGAACCCACCCGAAACGCGAGAACCGCAAATGGACATCGCCGAACTGCTGGCCTTCTCGGTCAAGAACAAGGCCTCGGACCTCCACCTTTCCGCGGGCCTGCCGCCCATGATCCGCGTGCACGGCGACGTCCGCCGCATCAACGTGCCCCCCCTCGAGCACAAGGACGTGCACGGGATGGTGTACGACATCATGAACGACTCGCAGCGCAAGGTGTACGAGGAGACGCTCGAGGTCGACTTCTCCTTCGAGATCCCGAACCTCGCGCGCTTCCGCGTCAACGCCTTCAACCAGAACCGCGGCGCGGGCGCCGTGTTCCGGACGATTCCCTCCAAGGTGCTCACGCTCGAGGAGTTGAACGCCCCGAAGATCTTCGCCGAGATCGCCAACCAGCCCCGGGGCCTCGTGCTCGTCACCGGGCCCACGGGCTCGGGCAAGTCGACCACGCTCGCGGCGATGATCAACCACGTGAACGACAACGAGTACGGGCACATCCTCACGGTCGAGGACCCGATCGAGTTCGTGCACGAGGCGAAGAAGTGCCTCATCAACCAGCGCGAGGTGGGACCGCACACGCTGTCCTTCGCCAACGCGCTGCGCAGCGCCCTTCGCGAGGACCCGGACATCATCCTCGTGGGCGAGATGCGCGACCTGGAGACGATCCGCCTCGCGATGACCGCGGCGGAGACCGGCCACCTGGTGTTCGGCACCCTGCACACGTCGTCGGCCGCGAAGACCGTGGACCGCATCATCGACGTGTTCCCGGCGGCGGAGAAGGAGATGATCCGCGCGATGCTCTCGGAATCGCTCCGGTCGGTGATCTCGCAGACGCTGTGCAAGACCAAGGACGGCACGGGGCGGGTCGCGGCGCACGAGATCATGATCGGCACCCCCGCCATCCGCAACCTCATCCGCGAGAACAAGGTCGCGCAGATGTACTCGGCGATCCAGACCGGCCAGGCGGTGGGGATGCAGACCCTCGACCAGAACCTTCTCGACCTCGTGAAGCGCAACCTCGTCGCCGTCCCCGAGGCGCGGTCCAAGGCGATGAACAAGGACATCTTCATCGGCTGACCCGGCGGCGACCCCAGGAGGCACCATGGAACGCGAACAATCACTCAAGTTCATGCACGACCTGCTGCGCGCCCTCGTCGCGCGCAAGGGCTCGGACCTCTTCATCACCGCGGGCTTCCCGCCGGCGATGAAGGTCGACGGCAAGGTCATGCCCGTCTCGCAGCAAAGCCTCTCGCCGATCCACACCCAGGAGCTCGCCCGCTCGATCATGACGGACAAGCAGGCGGCCGAGTTCGAGGCGACCAACGAGTGCAACTTCGCGATCAGCCCATCCGGGATCGGGCGCTTCCGCGTGAACGCCTTCGTCCAGCAGGGCCGCTCGGGCCTCGTGCTGCGCACCATCACCACGACGATCCCCAAGTTCGACGAGCTCGGCCTGCCCCACGTGCTCAAGGACGTGGCGATGACCAAGCGCGGGCTCGTGATCTTCGTGGGTGGCACGGGCTCGGGGAAGTCGACCTCGCTCGCCGCGATGATCGGCCACCGCAACGAGAACAGCTACGGCCACATCATCACGATCGAGGACCCGGTCGAGTACGTGCACGAGCACAACAACTGCATCGTCACGCAGCGCGAGGTCGGCGTGGACACCAACGACTGGTTCTCGGCGCTGAAGAACACGCTGCGCCAGGCGCCGGACGTGATCCTCATCGGCGAGATCCGCGAGCGCGAGACGATGGAATACGGCATCGCCTTCGCCGAGACCGGCCACCTGTGCATGTCCACCCTGCACGCGAACTCGACCAACCAGGCCCTCGACCGGATCATCAACTTCTTCCCCGAGGAGAGGCGCGCGCAGCTCCTGATGGACCTCTCGCTCAACCTCAAGGCGATCATCTCGCAGCGCCTGATCCCGAAGAAGGGCACCAAGGGGCGCGTGGCCGCCATCGAGATCATGCTGAATTCCCCCCTCATGCAGGACCTCATCTTCAAGGGCGAGGTGCACGAGATGAAGGCGCTGATCGCGCGCTCGCGCGAGCTAGGCATGCAGACCTTCGACCAGGCGCTCTTCGACCTCTTCGAGGCCGACATGATCACCTACGAGGACGCACTGCGCAACGCCGACTCCGTGAACGACCTGCGGCTCAAGATCAAGCTCGAGAGCAAGAACGCCAAGAATCGCGACCTGGGCTCCGGACTGGAGCATCTGGAGATCGTGAAATAAGAGGGCGCACGCCGTCACCCCGGCACCGAGACCGGGGCTGCGCTGGAAGGCGCACGCACGAAGGCCCGCTCCGGCGGGCCTTTTTCATTCCGCAGGCCCGCGCTCAGCGCTTGTAGCGGTCCGCCATGAACGTGTAGTAGATGAAGCCGAAGCGGTTGTACCAGTCGCGCTCGTTGAAGTGCTGCGCCTCGCACTGCGCCACCTTCTCGAGCGCGCGGCGCAGGTTGGGCATCATCTGCGCGTACTTCTGGTCGTAGGTGCGGTTGAGCTTGTCGAACTCGCGCATGATTCCGGCGCGCTCGTTCTGCCACACGAGCCCTGTCACCGCGTGGATCCCCGAGGCGTTGTCGCCGAAGGCGACCGCCGCGTCCACGTAGCGCTTGTAGGCGCGGTAGGTGCAGCGCAGGCGCTCGAGGTTCACGCGCATGCCGTTCAGCTCCCGGTACGCCTGCGAATAGCACTGCCCGCAGGCCGAGCTGTTGTCGCCGCAGTTGACGGGCATCGAGGGCGCGCCCGCGGCCGACAGGTCCATGCAGGTCGCGTCGGTGCCGTGAAGCCCCTCGTGGGCGCCCTGGAGCTCGCGCAGGCTGTCCACCACGCCGATGCCGTAGCTCGTCCACCCCAGCCCCGTCTCCACGCCCGAGCGCGTGCCGGAGCCCGCGGCCTCGCGCGCCTCCGTGTTCTGCCGGCGGGTCTCGAGCTCGCCCTCGAGCTGCGCGGGCGTGATCGCGCGCGGCAGGTCGCCCTGCGCGCGGACGGGGGGGATGGCGCCGAGGAGGGCCGCGACCGCGGCGATCGCCAGGATCGGTCTCATTTCGCGCTGCGCCTGCGCACGAACAGGAAGGCGCCCGCCGCGAGGCCCGCGAGCACCGCGGCGATCGAGGCCCAGGCGAGTGCCGGGCCCAGGCGCTCGAGCCACGAGCCGGGATGCGCCTTGCGGTACTCGGCCATGGACGTGAGCACCGGCTCGGGCTCGACCTTCACCTCGTCGCCGACCCACGCGACGAGATAGTACGGGCCGGGCCGGGCGCCCTTCACGGTCATGCGCAGCTCCCCCTGCGTGCGCAGCTTCACGATCGCCTTGCCGTCGCCTCCCGTGGCGGCCTCGCGCAGCGTCTCGTCCCACCGGTCCTTGCCCAGCACGAGGCGCAGCTCGTCGCGCGGGTTGCCGGCCACCAGCGTGACGACGACCGGCTGGAGCACGAAGACGTTCGGGATGAAGAACCGGTCGCCCCCGGGCTTCGCGGTGCCCTTGACGATCGCGACCTTGCCGTTGGGCAGGCCCTTCTCGGGCTTGAGCTCGAGCTTCCACGCCGGGTCCTCCGCGTGGCAAGCGAGCGCCACGCCGATGCCCGCGGCCGCGAGGATGCTGTGGATGCCGGGTCTCATGCCGACTCCCGAGGAGGGACGGCCCGATGCTAGCCCCGCCCGGCCCCGCCGGGCAAGCGCCTCAGCCGCGAGCGAAGATCCCCGCGAGCGCTTCTCCGATGTCACCCATCTTGTAGGGCTTGCGCAGCACCCGGTTCACGCCCGCCGAGATCGCGCGCGTCTCGAAGCCCGCGCCGCCGTAGCCCGTGGCGATGACGATCGGAAGGGTCGGGTTGAGGGCCCGCAGCTCCTTGGCGAGCTGCGTGCCCGTCATCTCGGGCATCACCTCGTCGCTCACGACGGCGTCGAAGCGCCGGGGGTCGGCGCGCACCGCCTCGAGCGCCTCGCGGCTGCTCGCGAAGCCCGCGGGCTCGTAGCCGAGCGAGGCGAGCATCTCCTCGAGGGCGGCGAGCACCTGGGCCTCGTCGTCCACGGCGAGCACCACCTGCCCCTGCCCGTGGGCGGGCTCGGCCGCCGCCGACTCGGCCATCGCCGCGGCGGCGATGCGCGGCAGCCACACGGTGAAGGTGGTTCCGCGCCCGACGGCGCTCTCGACGTCGATAAAGCCCTGGTGCTCCTTCACCACCGAATGCACGAGCGCGAGGCCCAGGCCCGTGCCGCGCCCGGCGCGCTTGGTGGTGAAGAAGGGCTCGAAGATGCGGTCGATCGCCTCGGGCGGGATGCCGTGGCCGGTGTCGCTCACGGCGATGCGCACGTACTCGCCCGCGCTCACCGTCCCGCTGCGCGTCTTGCGCGGCGCCTCGAGGACCTCCTCGGCGATCTCGATGGCGAGCGTGCCGCCCTGGTCCATCGCCTGGACCGCGTTGGTGCTGAGGTTCATGAGCAGCTGGTGCATGCGCGTGGGGTCGCCGAGCACCGCCGCCTCCTCGGCGCCGGGCGCGAAGCGCACCTCGATCGCGTGCGGCGTGGAGCCGCGCACCAGGTCCGCGACCTCCTGGGCGATGGGCAGCACGATCACGGGCGAGCGCTCGCCGCCCTCCGCGCGGCTGTAGGCGAGGATCTGCGTGACCAGCGCCTTCGCCCGGTTGCCCGCGTTCATGATGGTGTCGATGTAGCGCCTCATGTCGGCGTCGCCCGCCTTCAGCTGCGCGAGCTCGCCGTAGCCGAGGATGGCGCCCAGGATGTTGTTGAAGTCGTGCGCGATGCCGCCCGCGAGGTGGCCCACGGCCTCCATCTTCTCGGCCTGCCGCAGCTGCGCGGCGAGGCGGCTTCGCTCCTCCTCGGCGCGCACCTTGTCCGAGATGTCCTTCACGAAGCCGATGATGCGCCGCGCCGGGCCCTCGATCGCGTAGCCGTTGACGCCCACGGTGATGTACTCGCCGCCGTCGCGGCGCACGCGGTACTCGATCGCCACCTCCGGGAGCTCCCCGCTCACGAGCCGGTCCCAGAGCGTGCGCAGCCGCATCCGGTCGTCGGGGTGCACGCGCGCCATCCACTGGCCCAGGTGCGCGATCGCCTCCGGGGCCACGCCCAGGATCGCGCGCGTGTCGCCGTCCCAGAGGACGGTGCCCGTGGCCGGGTCGAGCTCGTAGACGAGGTTGCCGCTCGCGCGGATCACCGCCTCGTAGCGCCGCCGCCAGGCCTCGGTCGCCTTCGCCGCCTCCTGGCGCTCGACGAGGAGGGCCGCCGCGAAGAGCGTGGTCACCACGATCGTCGCGAGGTAGCCCTGCAGGTGCAGGAACGAGGTCCAGTCGGCGCCGCCGCCCGTGGAGAACGGCCCGAAGCCGTTGCCCGTGTGCCAGTAGCAGATGATCCCGAAGAGCGCGAGCCCGAGCGTGGAGGCGCGCAGGCCGAAGCGCAGCGCCGCCCAGATGAGGAACGGGGCGCACAGGTAGGTGAGCGCCGGCACGTAGTCCTGCGGCTTCACCTGCGCGCCGAAGAGGAAGTGCGCGGTCACGAGGAGCCCGGTGAGCAGTGCGCCGAGCTCCGGGAGCCGCGCCTTCACGTCGGCGAGCGCCTCGCGCCAGCCGTGCCGGCTCCAGGCGAGGACGAGGGGCGCGACGAGGATCATCCCCACGAAGTCCGACACGAAGCTGATCGTCCATTGCCCGCGGAACGCGAGCCCGTGGCGCACGCTCGCGACGAGCGCCTCGAGGCTCGAGAGCGCGGCCACCAGCGGGACGAAGGCGACCAGGAAGGCCGCGAGCGAGCGCACCGAGTCGATGCGCACGCGCGGCCCCGCGAGCCGCGTGAGCCCGACCGCGGCCACGAGGGGCTCGGCCACGTTGAGGGCCGCGGCGATCGCGACATGGGCGGCGGGAGATCCCGCCTGCAGGCCCGCCACGACGTTGGCGAGCGCCGTGAGGCCGAGCACCAGCGGCCAGCGGCCGGCCGGCAGCACGAGCAGGGCGCCGAGCGCGAGGCCGTCCGCGGGCCAGATGAAGTGCGGGTAGCGCGGCTGCACGGCGAGCAGCGACGCGAAGACCGCGAGGAGGTAGTAGGCGCCGAAGTAGGCGGCGAACGCGACGACCCGCCGCTCGGCGAGTTTGCCGTCCGTTGCCGGGGGCGAGGGCTGGATGGCGGAATTCATGGAATCGCGGACCCGCTTCGGATTCTACGGTCTCCGGCGTTAAAATGCCCCCTGGAGCCCGAAAACGCCCGACCCCGATCCCGGTGGAAGCCCACATCCTCGTCGTCGACGACGACCCCGCCATCCGCGACCTGATCCGCGAGTACCTCGGCGAGCACGATTTCAAGGTCTCGGTCGCCGAGAGCGGCGCCGACATGGACCGCGTCCTCGGCGTCGAGGTGGTCGACCTCGTGATCCTCGACCTCAAGCTCCCGGACGAGGACGGGCTCGCGATCGCCCGGCGCCTGCGCCAGTCGCTCGACCTGCCGATCATCATCCTCACGGGCCGCAAGGAGGAGGCCGACCGCGTCATGGGCCTCGAGCTCGGCGCCGACGACTACGTGACCAAGCCCTTCAGCCAGCGCGAGCTCCTCGCGCGCATCAAGGCGGTCCTGCGCCGCACCGAGGGCAAGCGCGCGACGCGCCGCGGCGAGAGCGTGCGCGCCTACCGCTTCTCCGGCTGGGAGCTCAACACGGGCACGCGGCGCCTGAAGTCCGCCGAAGGCGCCCAGGTCGAGCTCACCAACAGCGAATACGCGCTGCTGGTCGCGTTCCTGCGCTCGCCGCAGCGCGTGCTCACGCGCGACCAGCTGCTCGAGGCGAGCCGCCTGCACGACGACATCTACGACCGCTCCATCGACGTCCAGATCCTGCGGCTGCGCCGCAAGATCGAGGCCTCCCCCAACCAGCCGTCCCTGATCAAGACCGAGCGCGGCGCGGGCTACTACCTCAACACGACCGTCGAGACCGTCTGACGATGGACGTCGCGCAGGCCCTGCTGCCGATCGACTGGGCGATGGGCGTGGTCGCGGCATGGCTCGCCCTCGGCGCGGCCGGGATCGTGTGGCTGCGCGACTTCCGCGTCGTCGCCCACCGGATCTTCCCGCTCTCGGCGGCGCTGAGCGTCGTGCTCGCCGGCGTGGCGCTCGCATCGCTCCCGGGGACACCCCAGACCGCGGTGCTCGCCATCGGCCTGCCGGGGCTGCCCTTCCACCTGCGCCTCGACGCCCTCTCGGCGTTCTTCCTGGTCCTGCTCGGGGTGGCGAGCGCGGGCATCTCGATCTTCGCCGGCGGCTACTTCCGCCCGGGCGAGGGCACGCCCCCCGGCCTCATGTGCCTGCAGTACCACCTCTTCCTCGCCGCGATGGCGATGGTGCTCCTCGCCGACGACGCCTACGCCTTCATGGTCACCTGGGAGCTCATGGCGCTCGCCTCGTTCTTCCTGGTCACCACGAACCACCGCATCGCCGAGATCCGGCGCGCGGGCTACCTCTACCTCGTCGTCGCGCACATCGGCGCGATCGCGATCCTGCTGTGCTTCGGGGTCCTGCAGGCGAACACCGGCGACTACACCTTCGCGAACATGCGCAGCCAGTCGCTCACGCCCTTCTGGTCCTCGTGCGCCTTCGTGCTCGCGCTCCTGGGCTTCGGGGCGAAGGCGGGGATCCTGCCGCTGCACATCTGGCTGCCCGAGGCGCACCCGGCCGCGCCCTCGCCGGTCTCCGCGCTCATGAGCGGCGTGATGCTCAAGACCGCGATCTACGGGATGATGCGCGTCACCTTCGACCTCATCGCGACCCCCCTGTGGTGGTGGGGGGTGATCGCGCTCGTCGTGGGGCTAGCGACCGCGCTCTTCGGCGTGGTGTTCGCCGCCGCCCAGGTCGACATGAAGCGCCTGCTCGCCTACTCCTCGATCGAGAACATCGGGCTGCTCGTGGTGGGGATCGGCCTCGCGATCGTCTTCACCGCCTACCGGATGCCCTCGCTCGCCGCCCTCGCGCTCACGGCGGTGCTCTACCACTGCCTGAACCACGCGATGTTCAAGAGCCTGCTCTTCCTCGGCACGGGCTCGGTGCTGCACGCCACGCAGGAAAGGAGCCTCGGCAAGCTCGGCGGGCTCATGCGCTTCATGCCCTGGGTCGCGTGGACCACGCTCGTGGGCGTGATCGCGAGCGCGGGGCTGCCGCCCTCGAACGGCTTCGTCTCCGAGTGGCTGCTGCTGCAGGGCTTCCTCTTCACCGGGGGGCTGCCCAACCCCTACCTCAAGATGCTGGTGCCGATCTTCGCCGCGGGCGTCGTGCTCGTCGCGGCGCTCGCCGGCTACGTGATGGTCAAGTTCTTCGGGATCGTCTTCCTCGGCCGGCCGCGCGAGGAGAAGCTCGCCCAGGCCCACGACGCGGGGCCCCTCGAGCGCCTGGGGCTCGTCTGGCTCACCGCGGCCTGCGTCGTCTTCGGGCTCTTCCCGGTGGCGGTGATCGAGATGATCGACCCGATTCCCTACACGCTGGTGGGCCGCGGCCTCGCGCAGAGCGGGCGCGTGGGCGACTGGCTCCTGCTCGCCCCGGTCTCGGCCGAGCGCGCCTCCTACAGCCCGCTCGTCTTCCTGCTGGTGACGGTGGTGATCGTGCTGCTCACCTTCGTCCTCGTGCGCCGCTTCTACCACGGCAGGCTGCGCCGAGCACGGCCCTGGGACTGCGGCTTCCCGCTGCAGACCTCGCGCATGCAGGACACCGCCGAGGGCTTCGGCCAGCCGATCCGCCAGATCTTCGAGCCGGTCTTCCGCATGAAGCGCGAGCTTCCCTCGGCCTTCGACGCGTCCCCGCGCTACCGCGTCACGATCGAGGACCCGATGTGGTCCTGGGTGTACCTGCGCATCGCCGCGGCGACCGAGGCGATCTCGCGGGCCGTGGGCCTGCTGCAGCGCGGCAAGATCTCGATCTACCTCCTCTACAGCTTCGTCACCCTCGTGGCGCTGCTCTTCCTCACCCAGGCATGAACCTCGAAGGCGTCCTCGCCCAACTCCTCGAGATGCTCGTGGCGCTCGTCGTGGCGCCGCTGCTCGTGGGCTGGGTGAACCAGTGCCGGGCGTGGCTGCAGAACCGGCGCGCGCCGCCCCTGCTGCTGCCGTTCCGGCAGCTGCACAAGCTCTTCTGGAAGGAATCCGTCGTCGCGCACGACGCCTCGCCCATCTTCCGCGCCGCGCCCTACATCGTGTTCGGCTGCATGCTGCTCGCCTCGGCGATCATCCCGACGCTGTCGACGAACCTGCCGCTCGCGCCCGCCGCGGACGCGATCGCCCTCGTCGGGCTCTTCGCGCTCGCGCGCCTGTTCATCTCGCTCGCCGCCATGGACATCGGCACCTCCTTCGGCACGCTCGGCGCCCGGCGCGAGATGCTGATCGGCTTCCTCGCCGAGCCCGCGCTCCTGATGGTGCTCTTCACCGCCTCCCTCATCTGCAGCTCGACCTCGCTCGCGACCATCGTCGGCACGCTCGCGCACCGCGAGTTCGCGATCCTGCCGAGCCTCGCCTTCGCGGGGGTCGCCTTCACCATGGTCTCGCTCGCCGAGAACGCGCGCGTGCCCGTGGACAACCCGGCGACCCACCTCGAGCTCACGATGATCCACGAGGCGATGATCCTCGAGTACTCGGGGCGGCACCTCGCGCTCGTCGAGTGGGCCTCGGCTCTCAAGCTCTTCGCCTATTCCTGCGCGGGGCTCGCGGTCTTCTTCCCCTGGGGCATCGCGGAGGCGAGGGACCACGTGGCGCTGCTCTGGGCGCTGCCGGTGCTCCTCGCCAAGCTCGCGGCCGGGGGCGCCGCGCTCGCCTTCATCGAGACCGCGCTCGCCAAGATGCGCATCTTCCGCGTGCCCGAGTTCCTCGCGACCGCCTTCCTGCTGGGCGTGCTCGCGGTGCTCGTGCACATCCTGCTCGGCGCCTAGGCGATGAACCCGCTCTCCGGCCAGGTCGTCAACCTCTTCGCCGCGGCGCTGCTGCTCATCGCCTTCGCGATGCTCGCGCAGCGCCGGATCGTCGCGCTCATCAACCTCTTCGCGTTCCAGGGGCTCGCGCTCGTGGGCTCGACGCTCACCGTCGCCTGGGCCACCGGCCAGCACCACCTCTACTGGTCGGCGGGAATCACCTTCGTGCTGAAGGTGGTGGTGCTGCCCCTGATCCTGCACCGGCTCATCCGCCGCCTCAACGTGAAGTGGGACATCGAGACGCTCATCAACATCCCGACGATGATGATCGTGGGCATCGTGCTCGTGGTCTTCGCCTTCAACCTGGCGCTGCCGATCTCGGAGTTCTCCCAGTCGATCGCGCGCGGGACGCTGGGCATCGCGCTCGCCTGCGTGCTGATGTCCTTCCTCATGATGATCACGCGCTCGAAGGCGGTGCCCCAGGTGATCGGGTTCCTCGCGATGGAAAACGGCCTGTTCTTCGCCGCCACCAGCGCCACCTACGGGATGCCGATGGTCGTCGAGCTCGGCATCGCCCTCGACGTGCTCGTGGGGATGGTGATCCTGGGCGTGTTCCTCTTCCAGATCCGCGAGCAGTTCGACTCCCTCGACATGCACCACCTCGAGCGCCTGAAGGAGGACTGAGGAAGCGATGGAAGCGCTCGTCGTCCTGCTCGCGATCCCGCTCCTCGGGGCGCCCTTCCTCTGGCTGCTGGGCGAGCGCGAGGCCGCCCCGGAGTGGAATTCCGCCTTCAGCCTCGCCACGCTCGGCGCCTCGGCCTGGCTCACGGCGCAGGTGATCCACGAGGGGCCCGTCATGGGGATCTACGAGCAGTTCTTCGTCGATTCCCTCAACGTCTTCCTCGTGGCGCTGACCGCCTTCGTCGGCTTCACGACCTCGCTCTTCTCGCGGCCCTACATGCGCATCGAGCGCGAGAAGGGGCGCATGACCCCGGCGCGGCTGCGGCTCTACCACAGCATGTACCAGGCCTTCATGTTCACGATGCTGCTCGCCCTCACCACGAACAACATGGGGATCCTGTGGGTGGCGATGGAGGCGGCGACCCTCGCCACGGTGCTGCTCGTGTCCGTGTACCGCACGCCGGCGAGCCTGGAGGCGGCGTGGAAGTACTTCATCCTGTGCGGCGTGGGCATCGCCCAGGCGCTCTTCGGCACGATCCTGCTCTACTTCGCCGCCGAGCGCGTGCTGGGCGCGGAGGGCAACGCGCTGCTCTGGACGCGGCTGAACCTCGTGAAGGGCGACCTCGAGCCCGCGATCCTCTCGCTCTCCTTCGTCTTCCTGCTCGTGGGCTACGGCACGAAGATCGGCCTCGTGCCGCTGCACAACTGGCTGCCGGACGCCCACGCCGAGGGGCCGACGCCCATCTCGGCGGTGCTCTCGGGGCTGCTGCTCAACGTCGCGCTCTACAGCGTGATCCGCTGCAAGGTGCTCGCCGACGGCGCGCTGGAATCGCGCTTCGCCGGCAACATGATGATGGGCTTCGGGCTGCTCTCGGTGGTGGTGGCCGCCTTCTTCCTGTCGCGCCAGCGCGACATCAAGCGCATGTTCGCCTACTCCTCGATCGAGCACATGGGGCTCATGACCTTCGCCTTCGGCATGGGCGGGCCCGTGGCGAACTTCGCGGGGCTGCTGCACATGACGGTGCACTCCCTCATCAAGAGTTCGATCTTCTTCGCCGTCGGCCACGCGGCGCAGAAGGCGGGCACGCAGGTGATGGAGGACATCCGCGGCCTCATCAAGGTGAACCCGACGGTCGGCTGGGGGCTCATGCTCGGCACACTCGCGATCCTCGGCATGCCGCCCTTCGGCGTCTTCGCGAGCGAGTTCCTGATCCTCACGACCGCGATGCGCGAGCAGCCCTGGGCCACGCCGATCCTGCTCCTCGCGCTCGGCGTCGCCTTCGCCGCCGTGTTCAGCAAGGTCCAGCCGATGGTGTTCGGGGACACCACCGCGAAGAGCCTCGCGCACCCGCCGGCCCTCGTGCCCGTGTTCGTGCACATCGGCATCGGGCTGGTGCTGGGCCTGTGGATCCCGCCCTACCTCGCCGCCTGGTTCGAGCAGGCGGCGAAGCTGATCGGATAGGGCATGCGCATTCCGGGTCTCGACCTCGACTACCAGGCGCTCGCCGGCGCCGTGCCCGCCGCGGCCGTGCGCGTGGACGAGGCCGCGTGGGTCGAGGCCGCGCGCCTCGTGCGCGAGTCCTCGGGGCGCCTCGTGGCGCTCTGGGCGAGCGACAACCGCGACCGCGATGGCGGCTTCGCCGTGCACGCCGCGTACGCGCTCGCCTCGGGCCTGTGCGTCGCCACGCTGCGCGTGGGCGCCTCCCGCGCCGCCTATCCGGATCTCTCCGGCCTCTTCCCCGCGGCCGGCCGCATGCAGCGCGCGGTCGCGGACCTGCTGGGCATCGCCGCCGAGGGCGCCTCCGACACCCGACCCTGGCTTCGCCACGGCGCCTGGCCCGCGGGCGTCCACCCGCTGAGGCGCGATTTCGATCCCGCCACGGCCGGCGCCAACGCGCAGGAGAGCTACCCCTTCGTGCGCGTCGAAGGCGAGGGGGTGCACGAGATCCCGGTGGGGCCCATCCACGCCGGCATCATCGAGCCGGGCCATTTCCGCTTCTCCGTGGTGGGCGAGAAGGTGCTGCGGCTTGAGGAGCGCCTCGGCTTCGTCCACAAGGGCATCGACAAGCGCTTCGAGTCGTTCGGCATCGCCGAGGGCCATCGCCTCGCGGGGCGAGTCTCGGGCGATTCGACGGTCGCCTTCGCCTGGGCCTACGCGCAGGCCGCGGAGTCGCTCACGGCGGCGCTGCCCCCGCCGCGCGCTGCCTGGCTGCGCGCGCTCTTCCTCGAGCGCGAGCGCGTGGCCAACCACCTGGGCGACCTCGGGGCGCTGGGCAACGACGCGGCCTTCGGCTTCGCGCTCGCCCAGTTCATGCGCCTCAAGGAGGATTGGCTGCGCCTCAACCACGGGGCCTTCGGCCACCGCCTGCTCATGGACCGCATCGTGCCCGGCGGGGTCGCGGCGGACCTCGACGACGCGCACGCCGCCGCCATCGCGCGGCAGGCCGACGCGATCGAGGCCGAGCTCGCGCGGCTGCGCTCGATCTTCGAGGAGCACTCGGGCATGCAGGACCGCTTCATCACCACGGGGCGCGTGACGCCCGAGCTCGCCGCGCGCCTCGGCCTCGCGGGGCTCGCGGGGCGCGCGAGCGGGCAGCCCCACGACCTGCGCTGCGACTTCCCCGCGAAGCCCTACGACGCGCTCGGCGTGATGAAGGTGGTCCTTTCCGCCGGGGACGTGGCCGCGCGCGTGAGCGCGCGCTTCGCCGAGGTGGCCGAATCGCTGCGGCTCGTGCGCGCGATCGTCGCCGGGATGCCGGGGGGCGAGATCGCGGTGGAGCTGCCGACGGCGCGCGCGGGCGCGGTCGGCTACGGCTGGGTGGAGGGCTGGCGCGGCGAGGTCTTCGTCGCCCTCGAGGCGGGCGCGGGCGGGGCGATCCGCCGCGGCCACGCGCACGACCCCTCGTGGCAGAACTGGCCGCTCCTCGAGCACGCGGTGATGGGCAACATCGTTCCCGACTTCCCGCTCATCAACAAGAGCTTCAACCTGAGCTACTCGGGGCAGGACCTCTGATGATCCCGCTTTTCCGCCAGATCCTGAGGACCGGCATCGTGAGCGAGCGCCCTCCGGTCGCGAACGACGAGTGGCGCGCGCGCGCGGGCGAGATCCAGGCCGAGGTGCTTCGCCTCCTGGGGCGCGCGCTCGCGATCCGCCAGGTGGACGCGGGCTCGTGCAACGGCTGCGAGCTCGAGATCCACGCCCTGAACAATCCGTACTACAACCTCGAGGGGCTCGGGATGCGTTTCGTCGCGAGCCCGCGGCACGCGGACCTGCTGCTCGTGACCGGGCCGGTGGCGAAGAACATGGAGCGGGCGCTGCGGATCGCCTACGAGGCGACCCCGGACCCGAAGCTCGTCGTGGCCGTGGGCGAGTGCGGCTGCACGGGCGGCGTCTTCGGCGAGAGCTACGCGAGCTGCGGGAAGGTCTCCAACGTGATCCCGGTGGACGTGGCCGTTCCCGGCTGCCCGCCGCCCCCGCTCGCGATCCTCGAGGGCATCCTCACGGCGGTGAGCGCGCGCCTCGACTGAGGCGGGGCGATCACTCAGTCCGGCGCGGCGAGCGGCAGCTCGAGCAGCGCGCCGAACTCGCGCGCGAGGTGGCAGCTCACCCGGGCATGGACCCGGCCCTGCTCGTCGTGGAACCGGCCGCGCGCGGCCACGGGGAAGACGCCCTCGTGCCAGATGCCCGGATGGATGTAGAGGCCCTTGCCGCGGTCCACGTGGAAGGCGACGAAGTCGCCGGGTGCGACGTCGTCGCCGGGCAGCGCGAGCGGCGAGAGGAAGGCACCCCCGTCGAGCGGGAAGAAGAGCTGCCCGCCGTCGGGGTGGTAGTTCACGTGCCAGAGCAGGACCCGCGAGCGCTCCGGCGCCGGGTTGTCGCGGCGCGCGGTGCGCGGATCGCAGGACCAGCCGAAGAGGTAGTGGTTGGCCGCCACGCCCGTGGCGGGGGCGGTGTCGCGCGCGCCGACCGCCTCGTTCAGCCCGAACAGGAAATCGCCCTCCCACCAGATGCGGAAGATGCCCGTCGTCGTGCCCGCCTCGATGCCCGTGTCCGGGTCGAGGGCGCGCCAGCCCGGGACCGGCCAGGCGACGATCTCGACCGGGAATCCCTTCGGGTCGTCCACGAGGCGCCCGTAGCCCTCGAGGCTCTCCGGGGTCGCGCGCACGACGCGCAGCTTGTGCACCGTCAGCCGGTCCGGAAGCTCGGGGTCGAGGTACTCGGCGGCCGCGACGCGGTTGGTTCCCATGGCCTCAGCTCTCCAGCAGCGCCACGGTCGCGAGTCCCCCGTCGGCGCAGATCGAGACGACGGCGCGCCGGCCCGGCCCCATCGCCGCGAGCTCCTTCACGGCCTGCGAGAGGATGCGCGCGCCCGTGGCCCCGAAGGGATGGCCGATCGCGATGCTGCCGCCGTTGGGATTGAGCCGCTCGCGGGGGAAGCGCCCGAGGCGCGCGTCGACGCGCACCTTGTCGCGCAGGAAATCCTCGCTCTCGAGCGCGGCCAGGTTGCACAGCACCTGCGCGGCGAAGGCCTCGTGGATCTCCCAGAGGTCGATCGCCTCGAGCGCGAGGCCGCGGCGCGCGAGCAGCCGCGGGATCGCGTAGGCGGGCGCCATCAGCAGGCCCTCGTGGAAGATGTCGACGGCGGCGATCTCCCAGTCGACGAGGCGCGCGCGCGCGCGGCCCGCGGGCAGCCTCGCGAGCCCCGCGTCGGTGGCGACCCACACCGCGGCCGCGCCGTCCGTGAGGGGCGAGGCGTTGCCCGCGGTGATCGTGCCCTCGCCGCTCGCGCGATCGAAGGCGGGCTTGAGCGAGGCGAGCTTGCTCGCCGAGGCGTCCGCGCGCGGGATGCCGTCCTTCTCCACGCCGTCGACGGCGATCACGAGGTCGTCGAGGAAGCCCGAGGCCATCGCCTTCACGGCCGCCTGGTGGGAGGCGAGCGCCAGCGCGTCCTGGTCCCCGCGCGCGATCCTCCACGCCTTCGCCATCTCCTCGCAGTGCTCCCCCATGCTCTTGCCGGTCGCCCGGTTCGCCACGCTCGGCACGTGCAGGCCGAGGTCCGCGGCGCGGATCTCGAGGAAGCGCTCGACCCTCTCGCCGAGGCCGCGCGCCTGGGCGAGGCGCCGGATCCAGTCCGAAAGGCCCTGGCGCAACCCGATCTGCACGCGGCTCATGCTCTCCACGCCGCCGCAGAGCGCGAGGTGCAGGTCGCCGCCGAGCAGCCCCGCCGCCTCGAAGACCGCGACCATGGAAGTCGAGCACGCGAGCACGGTCGAGAAGGCGGGCGTGGCGGCGTCGAGCTTCGCGTCGATGAGGACCTCGCGGGCGATGTTGCTCCAGCCGAGGTTGGGCGCGACCGTGCCCCAGACGAGGAGGTCGGGGCGCTCGCCCGCGGCGAGCGAGGCGGCCATCGCCTGCACCACCGGCACGGACAGCGCCACCGCGTCGCGGCGGCGAAGCGCCCCGTCCACGCGCGCGAAGGGCGTGCGCACGCCGGCGACGAGGTGGATCGTCGCGTCCATCCGCGTCCGGGTGCCGGCCTACTTCGCGCCGAGGGCCTTGGCGGCCTTGGCGACGTTCTTCTGCTTGACCCAGAGGATCGCGCCGAAGCGTCCCTTGCCCGCCGTGACGGCGTCGACCGCGGTGACGTTGATCTTCGCCTCCGAGAGCTTGGCGAGCACGCGGTTCAGCGCCCCGATGCGGTCCTCGCCCTGCAGGAGGAAGCCCGTCTTGGTCTTCGAGAGCTTGAGCTTCATCCGCCTGGCGATCCGCAGGAAGGCCTCCGGGTCCTCGGGCACGAAGACGACCTGCGCGCCCTTGCCCTGGGGAAAGCCGGAGAACGCGAGCAGGCTCACCCCCCCGGTGGACAGTCCCTCCATGATCTTCGCGCCTTCGCCGGGCTTGTCCTTCACCATGACGTGGAAATAGTCCATGCGGCGGATCGTGTCGGCCATTGCCCTCTCCTCGCGGTTGCGTCGCCCCCGCGGATATCCTACTCCCCGCCGGTCGCGCGCGAGGCTCTCTAGCGCCAGTTGTCGAGGAACACGCCCGCGAAGACCGCGGCCCCCAGCCAGTTGTTGTGGCGGAAGGCGCGGAAGCAGCCCTCGCGGGAGCGGTCGCGGATGAGCCGCCAGTGCCAGGCGGCGATCGCGGCGGCCACGGCGAGGCCGGCGAAGTAGAACGCGCCGTAGTGCTTCCAGAGTCCCGCGCCGGCCATGATGCCGAGGAAGGCCGCGTAGCACAGCATCACCGCCGCCACGTCGAAGCGCCCGAAGAGGATCGCGGAGGTCTTGATGCCGATGCGCCGGTCGTCCTCGCGGTCGACCATCGCGTACTCGGTGTCGTAGGCGATGGTCCAGAAGACGTTGGCGGCGACGAGCACCCAGGCGAGCGGCGGGACGAAGGCCTTCTGCGCGGCGAACGCCATGGGGATCCCGAATCCGAAAGCGAGGCCGAGGAAGGCCTGCGGCATCCACAGGAAGCGCTTCGTGAACGGGTAGATCGCCGCGATCACCGCGGCCACCACCGCGAGCTTCACGGTGAGCGGATTCAGGCGCTGGACGAGGAGGAAGGCGGCGAGCGCGAGGATCGCGGCGACCGCGATCGCCTCCCAGGGCCGGATGAGGCCCGCGGCGAGCGGCCGGTCGCGCGTGCGCTCGACCTGCGGGTCGAAGCGCCGGTCCGCCCAGTCGTTGAACGCGCAGCCCGCGGAGCGCATGAGCACGGTGCCGAGCAGGAACACCCAGAGCACGAGGACCTCGGGCACGCCGCGCCGCGCGAGCCACAGCCCCCAGAGCGTGGGCCAGGCGAGCAGCAGGATCCCGATCGGCCGGTCGAGGCGCACGAGCTTCTCGTAGGCGTCGAGGCGCGCGAGCACCGCGTTCACCGGCCGAGCTCCAGCAAGGCGGGCAGGAACACTTCCGTCACCATGAGCGGGCGGCCGCGCCGGTGGAAGAGCGAGCGCCGCGCCCAGAGCGCCGGCAGCTCCCCGCCGAGGACGCGCCGCGCGCGCCGGCCCAGGGGGTGGCGCGCGTCGACGCGCGCGAACTCCAGGGGCCCGCGGCGCACGAGCGGGTCGCGGAAGAGCGCCGCGGCGAGCGGGCGGTTGCCCAGGCCCCGCAGGCCTCGCCACGCTCCGAAGAGGTCGGCGCGCGCGGCGATCGAGTGCGCGAGCACCACGGGGCGCCCGCGCGCGTGCAGGACGACCTCGCGCACGAGGGCGAGCTGGCGCGCGGGGCGCCCGAGCGCGCGCGACTCGTCCTCATGGGGCGGGCGCAGCCGCTGGCTCAGGCGCTCGACGTCGAGCCCGCCCGCGCGCGCGACGATGCGCCGGGTGAGCGAGCCGGGGTACGCGAGCCATCCCCGCCAGGGGTTCGGGTGCGCCGGCGCGAGCCGCCTCCACCGGTT
The DNA here is from genome assembly GCA_044220635.1 of Usitatibacteraceae bacterium. Classification (GTDB taxonomy): domain Bacteria; phylum Pseudomonadota; class Gammaproteobacteria; order Burkholderiales; family Usitatibacteraceae; genus JBGAQP01. Next base: position 131,276 of record JBGAQP010000001.1, on the reverse strand, counting down.
CATGCCTTCAGGAAGAACTGCCGCTGCCCGAGCCAGCGCTCGAGGTGCCTCGCCACCGAGTGCGAGCCCGAGGCGATCAGCTCGTCGGCGGTGTGGCGCGCGAGCTCGATGAGGTCGGCGTCGCGCTCGAGGTCGGCGAAGCGCAGCAGCGGCGCGCCGCTCTGGCGCGCGCCGAGGACCTCGCCGGGGCCGCGCAGCAGCAGGTCCAGGCGCGCGATCTCGAAGCCGTCGGTGTTCTCGTAGATGATCTTCAAGCGCGAGCGCGCCGTTTCCGAGAGCGGCTGATGATACAGGAGGATCGCGAGGCTGGGCTTGGCGCCGCGCCCCACGCGCCCGCGCAGCTGGTGCATCTGCGCGAGCCCCATGCGCTCGGCGTGCTCGATCACCATGAGGGTCGCGTTGGGCACGTCCACGCCCACCTCGATCACGGTGGTGGCCACCAGAAGCTGGATGCGCCGCGCCTTGAAGTCCTCCATGACCCGGGCCTTCTCCTCGGGCTTGAGCCGGCCGTGCACGAGGCCCACGGAGAGGTCCGGGAAGGTGGCCTTGATCGTCTCGAAGGTCTCGAGCGCGGTCTTGAGTTGCAGCGCGTTGTCCGGCTCGCCCCATCGCGATGCGCTCCCCCGCTCCTCGATCAGCGGGCACACCCAGTAGGCCTGCTCGCCCTCGCGGCAGGCCTCGCGGATGCGGCGGATCACCTCGTCGCGGCGCTCCTCGGAGACGAGCTTGGTCCTCACGGGCCTGCGCCCCGGCGGCAGCTCGTCGATCACGCTCACGTCGAGGTCGGCGTAGTAGCTCATGGAAAGGGTGCGCGGGATCGGGGTCGCGCTCATCATGAGCTGGTGCGGCTCGAGGCCCTTGGAGGCGAGCGCGAGGCGCTCGGCCACGCCGAAGCGGTGCTGCTCGTCGACGATGGCGAGCCCGAGCTTCGCGAACGCGACCTCCTCCTGGAAGAGGGCGTGGGTGCCGATGGCGAGCTGGGCCCTGCCCGCGGCGATCGCGGCGAGCGCCTCCTTCCTCGCCTTCGCCCGCAGGCTCCCCGCGAGCCAGGCCACGTGCACGCCGAGGGGCTCGAGCCAGTGCCGGAGCTTGAGGAAGTGCTGCTCGGCGAGGATCTCCGTGGGCGCCATGAGCGCGACCTGCCAGCCGTTCTCGATCGCCTGGAGCGCGGCGAGCGCCGCGACGAGCGTCTTGCCGCTGCCCACGTCGCCCTGCAGCAGCCGGCGCATGGGGTGCGGCTGCGCGAGGTCGTGGGCGATGGTCGACTGCGCCCGCTTCTGCGCGCGCGTGAGCGCGAAGGGCAGCGACTTCACGAGGGCGTTGGTGAGCGAGTGCCGGTCCGGGAGCTCGGGGGCGACCTTGGCGCGGCGCTCGCGATAGGCGATGCGCATCGCGAACTGCTGCGCGAGGAGCTCGTCGAACTTGAGCCGGCGCCAGGCCGGGTGCGTGCGCCCGTCGAGGCTCGCGGCGTCGACCTCCGGCGGCGGGCGGTGCAGGAAGAGCACGCTCTCGCGGAAGGGCCTGAGGCCCAGGCTCGCGACCTTGGCCTCCTCGAGCGTGTCCTCGAGTGCCAGCGCGTCGAGGGCGCGGTGGATGAGGCCGCGCAGCATCGGCTGCGAGAGGCCCGCCGTCGTGGGATAGACGGGCGTGAGGCTGCGCGGGAGCGCCGCGCCCGCGTCGACCACGCGGTACTTCGGGTGGACCATCTCGTCGCCGAAGAAGCCGGGGCGCACTTCCCCGTAGAGCCGCAGGCGCCGGCCGGCGACGAGCTGCTTCAGCTGGCTCGGATAGAAGTTGAGGAAGCGCACCCAGAGCTCGCGCCGTCCGTCCGTGAGCTTCACCACGAGGCTGCGCCGCGGGCGGTACATCACCTGCGCCTCCACGACCTCGGCCTCGACCTGCACGGGGACGCCGGGGCGCACCTCGGAGAGCGCCGTGAGCCTCGTCTCGTCCTCGTAGCGCAGCGGCAGGTGCAGCACGAGGTCGAGCCGCGTGCGGATGCCCAGCCGCGCGAGGCGCTCGAGTGTCGCCGGGCTCGCGAAGGGCGCGCCCGGCGCCGCCGCCGGCGCGGGTCCTGCCCGGGGGGCGCGCGCGGGGGCCGGCAAGCGCTCAGGCGCCGCTGGAAGGCGGCGGCAGGTGCAGGATCGCGTCGATCTCGACCGCGGCGCCGCGGGGGAGCGAGGCCACGCCGATCGCCACCCGCGCGGGATAGGGCTGGCGAAGGTACTGCGCCATCACCTCGTTCACCTTCGCGAAGTTCCCGAGGTCGACGAGGTACACGGTCATGCGCACCGCGTCGTCGAGCGTGCCGCCCGCGGCCTCGGCGACGGCCTTGAGGTTTTCGAAGACGCGCCGGACCTGCGGCTCGAAGCCCTCCTCGAGCTTCATGGTCGCGGGGTCGAGCGGGAGCTGGCCCGAGAGGTAGACGGTGGAGCCGGCGCGAACGCCCTGCGAGTAGGTGCCGATGGCGGCGGGCGCGGCGGTCGTGGAGATCGGGGTCTTGTCCATGGTCGGGCTCAGGAGGGGCGTTTCTTGAGTCGCTGGAGGCGCACCACTTCCGGGATGCGGCGCAGGTGCCGGAAGACGTGCGCGAGGTGCATGCGGTTCCTCACCTGCACCGTGAAGACGATCGTCGTGTAGGACTGGCTCGCGCGCTGCTCGGTCTCGATGTGGTCGATGTTGGAGTCCGCCTCCGAGATCTCCGCGGCGAGGCGCGCGAGCACCCCTCGCTGGTTCGCGGCGGTGATGCGCACGTTCACGTCGAAGAAGCGGTCGGGCGCCGCCCCCCACTGCACGTCGACCCATTTCTCCGGGTCGAAGTGGAACGGGTGGATGGCGGGGCAGTCGTGGGTGTGGACCACGAGCCCCTGCCCCTTCTTGATCTGCGCGATGATCGGGTCGCCGGGGATCGGGCGGCAGCAGGGCGCGAACTGCACCGCGAGGCCCTCGGTGCCGCGGATGGTGATCGCGTCGAGCCGGCCGGCCGACTCGGGCCCTGGCTCGGCCACGGCGAGCAGCTTCCTCGCCACGACCACCGCGAGGCGCTTGCCCAGCCCGATGTCGCCGAGAACCTCCTCGCGGGAGCGGGCGCTGTCGCCCTTGAAGAAGCTCTTCCAGTGGGCCTCGCCCACCTCGTCGGGGTTCGCCTTGAGCGAGCGCAGCGCCTGCACGAGCAGGAGCTCGCCCACCTCGGCGGACTCCTCGGACTGGCGCGTCTTCAGCCAGTGGCGGATGTGGGAGCGCGACTTCCCGGTGGCGACGTAGGAGAGCCACACCGGGTTCGGGCGCGCGTCCGGGTGCGTGACGATCTCGACGCGGTCGCCGTTCCTGAGCACCGTGCCCAGGGGCACGGGCTCGCCGTTCACCTTGGCCGACACGCAGTGGTTGCCGACGTCGGTGTGCACGGAATAGGCGAAGTCGATGGGGGTCGCGCCCTTCGGGAGCGAGAAGATCTTGCCCTTGGGCGAGAACACGTACACCGCGTCGGGAAAGAGGTCGACCTTGATGTGCTCGAGGAACTCGAGCGCGTCGCCCGACTCGCTCTGGATCTCGAGCAGCGACTGCAGCCACTGGTGGGTCTTCAGCTGCACGCCCCGGCCCTCGTCCTCGGCGCTCTTGTAGAGCCAGTGGGAGGCCACGCCCGCTTCCGCGACCATGTGCATGTCGGGCGTGCGGATCTGCACCTCGACGGGCATGCCGAAGGGGCCGAAGAGCGTCGTGTGCAGCGACTGGTAGCCGTTCGCCTTGGGGATGGCGATGTAGTCCTTGAACTTGCCCGGGATGGGCTTGTAGAGCGTGTGCAGCGCCCCGAGGGCGAGGTAGCAGGCCGCGAGGTCGGGCACCACGATCCGGAAGCCGTAGATGTCGAACACCTCGGAGAAGGAGATGTTCTTCTCCTGCATCTTCTTGTAGATCGAGGAGATGTGCTTCTCGCGCCCCTTCACCTGCGCCTCGACCCTGAACTCCTCGAGCCGCCTCTGGATCGCCACCTGGATCTTGCCCACGGCGTCGCGGCGGTTGCCGCGCGCCTTCAGCAGCGCCTTCTCCAGGACCCGGAAGCGGTTGGGGTGCAGGTAGCGCAGCCCCAGGTCCTCGAGCTCGTAGTAGAGGGCGTTGAGCCCCAGGCGGTTGGCGATGGGCGCGTAGATCTCGATCGTCTCGCGGGCCACGCGCTCCTGCTTCTGCGGGCCCACGGCGTCGAGCGTGCGCATGTTGTGAAGCCGGTCGGCGAGCTTGATGAGGATGACGCGCACGTCGCGCGCCATCGCGAGCAGCATCTTGCGGAAGTTCTCGGCCTGCGCCTGCTGCAGCGTCGCGAACTCGATGCGGTCGATCTTGGACACGCCGTCGACGAGCTCGCCCACGGGCTTGCCGAAGCGCCTCGCGATCTCGGTCTTGGTGGTGAGGGTGTCCTCGACCACGTCGTGCAGGAGCGCGGCGATGAGCGCCTGCGCGTCGAGGTGCCACTCGGCGAGGATCTTGGCGACCGCCAGCGGGTGGGTGATGTAGGGCTCGCCGCTCGCGCGGGTCTGCCCCGCGTGGGCCTCGCGCGCGACCTGGTAGGCCTCCTCGATCGCGGCGATGTCCCTCGACTTGAGGTAGCCGAGGACGGCGGTGAGCTCCTCGGGGCCCGGGCCGGGCAGGCTCGCCGCGCCCTTCAGGCCGCCGGCGACGGAATGGACGCCGAGGTGGGGCATCGCGTCACCCGGCGGCGGGGTCCCGCGCGGTCAGAGCACCGGCGGGGTGGGCGCCGGGGGGTTGAGCAGCTCGCGGCCGACCTTGCCGCTGGCGATCTCGCGCAGCGCGATCACCGTGGGCTTGTCCTTGTTGGGCTCCACGAGCGGAGTGGCGCCGAGCGCGATCTGGCGCGCGCGGTTGGTCGCGGCGAGCGTGAGCTCGAAGCGGTTGGGCAGGTACTTGATGCAGTCGTCGACCGTGATGCGTGCCATGGTGGGACCCTTTTCACTTGAACTCGTCGAGCCTCGAGGCGAGCCGCGCCGCTTGCTGCGCGCGCGACACGCGCGCGGCGCGCACGACCGCCTTCAGGTCCGCGAGCGCCGCATCGAAGTTTTCGTTGACAATTATATATTCAAATTCAAGAACATGCGAGATCTCCTCGCGGACGCTCGCCATGCGCCTCGCGATCGCCTCGGGAGCGTCCTGTCCGCGCGCCTCCAGACGGCGGCGCAGCTCCGCGAGCGAGGGGGGCAGCACGAACACGCCGACCATCGCCGGGAAGAGGCGGCGCACCTGCGCCGCACCCTGCCAGTCGATCTCGAGCAGCACGTCGTGGTCGCCCGCGAGCTCGCCCTCGATCCAGGTGCGCGAGGTCCCGTAGAAGTTGCCGTAGACGTTCGCGTGCTCGAGGAACTCGCCCGCGGCGATCATCCGCTCGAAGCGCTCGCGGGCGACGAAATGGTAGTCGCGCCCCTCGACCTCGCCCGCGCGCGGCGCGCGCGTGGTGAAGGACACGGACAGGCGGATTCCCCGCTCGGCTTCGAGGAGCGCGTTCACGAGGCTGGTCTTGCCCGCGCCCGAGGGCGCGACGATCACGAAGAGGTTGCCGGGCATGCCGCTCGATGTTCCGCGCCCGGGAGCCCCTGGGCTCCGAAGACTCGGATGTGAAAGGTTGAAGGGACGGAAGCGCCGTGCGGGCTGCGCGGAGGAAACGGGCTTTCCGGTTCGCTGCACCGCCATTTTACGCCGGCGCGTCGCCCGGCTCACCCAGTCCGCGGCCGGCAACGCGCGGGTCCGCGCATCGCCGTTGCCGCCGCCTGTGATGCGCTTCATTGACCGCGCGCCCCGGGAGGTGCTATCCAGCGCCTTCCCGCTTGTGCTTCCGGCACGGGCGGGCATTCGACCCACAGCCCACAGGAGAGTCACCCATGCGGTCATTCGATCCGCGCAGGAAAGCGGGCGTTGCCGTTGCATCCTTGGCGGCCGCGCTCGCCGCCATCGCGGTGTCCTTGCCGGCATCCGCCGACACCATCGTCGCCTGCGCCAACAAGACGAACGGCATGCTGCGCGTCGTCGGCAGCGCGGCGGATTGCCGCAACAGCGAGTTGCCGCTTTCCTGGAACTCGCAAGGAGTGCCCGGTCCCGCGGGTCCGGCGGGTCCGCCCGGCCCGGCGGGGGCAGCAGGTCCCGCGGGTCCGGCAGGCCCCACGGGGGAAACGGGCCCTGCGGGTCCGGCGGGCGCGGCGGGGGCAGCGGGTCCCGCCGGTCCGGCCGGCCCGACCGGAGAAACGGGCCCTGCGGGTCCGGCAGGGCCGGCGGGCGAAGCGGGTCCCGCGGGACCGGAGGGTCCCGGCGTGCTGACCATCAGCGGCGTCGTCAATGCGAACGGCGAACCCAACGCCGTGACGAGCGTCGGGTTCACGTCCACGAGGGTGGGGCCGGGCCAATACGAGGTCGCCTTCCCGGCGGGTACCTGGTCGTCCTTCCCCGTGATGGTGGTCGTCCCGTTCGGCGTCTTCGGCGCCTATGGAACTCCCGTGGTCGCCTCGGCGTCCGCCTTCGGCAATGGCTCGGCCCTCTTCAGGGTCAACATCAGCTCGACGCCGGCCGGGAGCCTTTACGACAACGCCTTCTTGTTCATCGCCGCCGAGTCGCTGCCCATCCCCTGAGCTCGCCGGCCCGCCCTCGCCAGGGGCGACGCGTGACGAAAGCCCCGCTTCGGCGGGGCTTTCGATTGGTGCGGCGGGAAGGCGCGGCGCGCCCGTCTGCATCACCGCGAAGGATCGCGGCCGCGATCGCACGATGTGCCGGATCGGCCCCGGGCGGCCGAAGGGCTCACTCGATGTTCTGGACCTGCTCGCGCATCTGCTCGATCAGCACCTTGAGCTCCACCGAGATGCGCGTGATCTCGTTGGCGACGGATTTCGAGCCGAGCGTGTTCGCCTCCCGGTTGAGCTCCTGGCAGAGGAAATCGAGGCGCTTGCCGCAGGCCCCGCCCTTGTCCAGGACGTGGCGGAATTCCGTGAGGTGCGCGGAAAGCCGCGAGAGCTCCTCGTCGACGTCGATCCGGGAGGCGTAGAGCACGACCTCCTGGTGCAGGCGCTCGTCGCCGGCCGAGGCCCCGGCCTCCGCGAGGCGCGCGGCGAGCTTTTCCTGGAACGCGCGGATCGCCGCGGGCATCAGGGGCTTCGCCTCCTGCACGAGCGCGTGCATGCGATCGAGCCGCTCGCGCAGCAGCGCGGCGAGCTTCGCGCCCTCGCGCCCCCGTGCCTGGTGCAGCTCCGAGAGGGCCTGCGCGAGCAGCGCGAGCACCCCCTCGCGCAGGCGGTCGGCGGAAAGCGCCTCCGCGGCCACCACGCCAGGGAACGCGAGGATCTCCGCGACGGAGAGATCGCGAGCCTTCGGGAAGGCCTCGAGGACGCGCGCGCTCGCGCCCGCGAGCGCGGCGAGCGCGCCCGCCTCCGGCACGATCGCGCGCGAGAGCGCCGCGGCCGGCGAGAAGGTCACCCGGCAGTCGACCTTGCCGCGCGCGAGACGCTGCGTGACGGCCTCGCGCAACTGCGGCTCGAGCGCGCGCAGCTCGTCGGGAATGCGGCACTGGAACTCGAGGTAGCGGTGGTTCACGCTCCTGATTTCCACCGCGAGATTGCCGCTCGCGTCTTCGCGGGCGGCGGCGGCGAAGCCGGTCATGCTGGCGATCATGGGCGTCCTGGGATCGTTCGATGCGGGCTCGCGCCGCGGGTCTCGGCCAAAAAGTCTTTCCCTTCACGCCTTTACAAGGCAGGAGGGAGTGCCGACAATGACGAGAATTATAGCGGAACCGCCCCGTCCCCAATGCCCCAGCAGGTCAATCAGCCGTTGCCCGCCGGCTACGTGCTGAACGGCTACCGCATCGAGAAGCCCCTTTCCTCCGGCGGTTTCAGCATCGTCTACCTGGCCCGGGACGAGGCCGGCACGCCCTTCGCGATCAAGGAATACCTTCCTTCCTCGCTCGCGCTGCGCGCGGAGGGCGTGGAGGTGAACATCGCCGAGGAGTCCAACCTCTCGGTCTTCCGCCACGGCCTCAAGTGCTTCTTCGAGGAGGGGCGCGCGCTCGCGATGATCTCGCACCCCAACGTGGTGCGCGTGGAGAACTTCTTCCGCGCGAACGAGACCTGCTACATGGTGATGCAGTACGTGCGCGGCCGCACCCTGCAGTTCCACATCCAGCGCCACCGGCACGAGTTCAGCGAGGCCTTCATCCGGCGGGTCTTCATCCACCTCATGAACGGGCTGCGCGAGGTGCACGCGAACAAGCTCCTGCACCTCGACATCAAGCCCGCCAACATCTTCATCTCCATGGACGGCCGCCCGGTGCTGCTCGATTTCGGCGCGGCGCGGATCACGCTCTCCGAGGAGGCGATGAAGCTGCGTCCCATGTACACCGCGGGCTTCGCCGCGCCCGAGCAGTATCGCTTCGTGCCCGCGGAGCTCGGCCCCTGGAGCGACATCTACTCCGTGGGGGCGACGATCTACACCTGCATCGCCGGAACGCCGCCGCAGGCCGCCGACGGGCGCGCCGAGAAGGACCGCATGATCCCGCTGAGGACCCTCGCGCGGCAGCCGTACTCGGATGCGCTCTACGCGATCGTCGACGAGTGCCTCGCGCTCGACCACCTGCGGCGCCCCCAGACCGCCTTCGACCTGCAGAAGCGCCTCATGGAGGAGCCGGCCGCCGAGGCGAAGAGGAGCTTCTTCGACACGATCAACAAGCCGTTGTCGAAGCTCTTCTCCCGCTAGGTCCCGCCGCAGCCGCCGCGATGCGATTCACCATCTTCCAGGACAGCCACCAGGGCGACCGCAAGGGCAACGAGGACCGCGTCGGCTACTCCTACAGCCGCAACGTCCTGCTGATGGTGATCGCCGACGGCATGGGCGGCCACATGCAGGGCGAGGTGGCCGCCGAGATCGCCGTGGCCGAGATCACCCGCCGCTTCCAGCAGGAGGCGCGCAACAAGCTGCGCAAGCCCTCCGAGTTCCTGGTCGCGGCGATCAACGCCGCGCACCGCGCGATCGTCTCCCACGCGGTCGAGAAGAGCCTGCTCGAGTGCCCCCGCACCACCTGCGTCGCCTGCGTGGTGCAGGACGGGCGCGCGAACTGGGCGCACGCGGGCGACTCGCGCCTGTACGTGCTGCGCGGCGGAAACCTCGTCGCCGCCACCCAGGACCATTCGCGGGTGCAGCAGCTGATCGAGTCGGGCGTCCTCACGCCCGAGATGGCCGCGAGCCACCCCGACCGCAACAAGATCTACAGCTGCCTGGGCGGGGTCGTGCCGCCGCAGATCTCCGTCGGCCGCGAGTTCGCCCTGCAGACCGGCGACACGATCCTGCTGTCCACCGACGGCTTCTGGGCCCACATCCCGCCGAGCCTCATCGGGTCGCTGCTGCGCAAGCAGGACGTCGTCGGGCTCGTCCCCGGCCTCATCACCGAGGCCCACCGCCGCGCGAAGGGGGAGTCCGACAACATCTCCGTGGTGGCGATGACCTGGGAGAGCCAGGACGATCCGCGGGTCGAGGACACCCAGTCGATGGCCGAGGAGCAGTTCACCACCGCGAGCAACTCGACGCAGGAGCTCGACGTCCCGGTCGCGCACGACGAGGTGACCGAGGAGGACATCGAGCGGGCGATCGCCGAGATCCAGGATGCGATCCGCAAGGTTCCCCGCTAGGGGCGAGCCGCCATGCCCCGTTCCTTCGACCGCGCGCCCGACGCACTTCGCCCCGTGAGCCTCGAGCGCGGCTACACGATGCACGCCGAGGGCTCGGTGCTGGTCACCTTCGGCCATACGAAGGTGCTGTGCACCGCGAGCGTCGAGGAGAAGGTCCCCGCGTTCCTGAAGGGCAAGGGCTCGGGCTGGGTCACTGCGGAATACGGGATGCTGCCGCGGGCCACGAACACGCGCGGCGCGCGGGAGGCCGCGGCCGGGCGGCAGTCGGGGCGCACGCAGGAGATCCAGCGCCTCGTCGGCCGCAGCCTTCGGGCGGTGACCGACCTCGCGAGGCTCGGCGAGCGCCAGGTGACGATCGATTGCGACGTCCTGCAGGCCGACGGCGGAACGCGCTGCGCGGCGATCACCGGCGCGATGGTCGCGCTCGCCGACGCGGTCGCGTGGCTGCGCGCGCGCGGCCTGGTCGCCGCCGACCCGCTCACGGGGTTCGTCGCCGCGGTGTCCGTGGGCCTCGTCGCGGGCGAGCCCGTGCTCGACCTCGACTACGCGGAGGACTCCTCCTGCGGCACCGACATGAACGTGGTGATGACGGGCTCGGGGCGCTTCGTCGAGGTGCAGGGCACCGCGGAGGGCGAGCCCTTCACGCGCGAGCAGATGGCCCGGATGCTCGACCTCGCCGCGAAGGGCGTGGGCGAGCTCGTGGCGAGGCAGCGCGAGGCGCTCGCGATCCCGCTGCCGGCGCGGGCAGGCCCGGCGGCCTCGTGAAGCGCGTCGTCATCGCCTCGAACAACGCCGCGAAGCTGCGCGAGCTCTCCGCGTTGCTGCTGCACCACGGGATCGAGGCGGTGGCCCAGTCGCGGCTCGGCGTCTCCGAGGCCGAGGAGCCCCACGACACCTTCCTCGAGAACGCGCTCGCGAAGGCGCGGCACGCGAGCCTCGCCACGGGCGAGGCCGCGCTCGCCGACGACTCGGGCCTGTGCGTGCCCGCGATCGGCGGCGAGCCCGGCGTGCAATCGGCGATCTATGCGGGCCGCGACGGCCCGCGCGAGCATCGCGACGCCGCCAACAACGCGAAGCTCGTCGGGCGCCTGCGCGAGGTCGCCGACCGCTCGGCCTATTTCTATTGCGTGCTCGTGCTGATGCGCTCGCCCGCGGACCCCTGCCCCGTCGTCGCCGACGGCGTCTGGCACGGCGAGATCGTGCTCGAGCCGCGCGGCAGCCGCGGCTTCGGCTACGACCCGCACTTCTACCTGCCGGGGCCGGGGCTCACCGCGGCCGAGCTCTCCGCGCAGGAGAAGAACCGCGCGAGCCACCGCGCGCGCGCGATGGACGCGCTCGCCGAGCGCCTCGAGTCCTTGCGGGTCGCCGCGGAAGCCTGAGGCGCGAATGGCGGCGGTGCTCGTGGATTTCACGCGCGCGCGTCTCGCGCAGCCGCCGCCCCTCGCGCTCTACGTCCACGTCCCGTGGTGCCTGCGCAAGTGCCCGTACTGCGACTTCAACTCCCACGAGGCGCGCGGCGAGATTCCCGAAGCGCGCTACGTGGACGCACTCGTCCTCGACCTGGAGGCGAGCCTGCCGCGCGTGTGGGGGCGGCGCCTCGCCTCGATCTTCATCGGCGGGGGAACGCCGAGCCTGTTCGCGCCGGAGTCGATCGACCGGCTCCTCGCGGCCGTGCGCGCGCGCATCCCCGTGGAGCCCGGCGCCGAAGTCACCCTCGAGGCCAATCCCGGCACCTTCGAGGCCGGGCGTTTCCGGGGCTTGCGCGAGGCCGGGGTGAACCGGCTCTCGCTCGGCGTGCAGAGCTTCGACGACGCGCGGCTCGCCGCGATCGGCCGCGTGCACGGCGCCGCCGAGGCGCGGGCCGCGCTCGCCGCCGCGCTCGAGGTCTTCGGCAACGTGAACGTGGACCTCATGTACGCGCTGCCCGGGCAGGATCTCGCGCTCGCGCTCGCGGACGTCGACGAGGCGATGGCCGCGGGCGCGCCCCACGTCTCGGCCTACCACCTCACGCTCGAGCCCAACACGCTCTTCCACCGCTACCCGCCGGCGCTTCCCGACGAGGACGCCGCGGCCGACATGCAGGACGCGATCGAGGCCGCGCTCGCCGCGGGCGGCTGGGAGCACTACGAGACCTCGGCGTTCGCGCGCCCCGGGATGCGCGCGCGCCACAACCTCAACTACTGGACCTTCGGCGACTACCTGGGCATCGGCGCCGGCGCCCACGGCAAGATCTCCTCGGCCGGGGGCATCCGGCGCGAGGCGCGATGGCGCCAGCCGAAGGCCTACCTCGAGGCCGCCGAGGCGGGCGACGCCATCGAGGAGGCCCGCGACGTGGACGCGGCGAGCCTTCCCTTCGAGTTCATGCTGAACGCGCTGCGGCTCGTGGAGGGCTTCCCGGCCGCGCTCTTCACCGAACGCACGGGACTTGCGATCGCGGCCGTGGGGCGCGAGCTCGAGCGGGCCGAATCCGAGGGGCTGCTGCAACGCGACCCCACGTGGATCCGCCCGACGCCGAAGGGGCGGCGGTTCCTGAACGCGCTCCTCGAGCGCTTCCTGCCGGAGCCGCGCCGCGCTCAGTAGCGCGGCCCGATGAAGGTGCCGTCGCTCATGAAATCGGGAACGCGACCCACGTAGGACTCGAGCAGGATCAGCTCGTCGTCCGTGTGGTTCACCACCGGGCCGGGGGCGGCGCTCATGATCCCGCCGCTCTCGGTGAGGACGAGGGGCGCCTCGTGGTGGCGCGTCTTCACCACCCTCGACTCCATCCCGGGGCCGTCGATCCGGGCCTCGCCGTAGCACAGGCAGAAGTAGACTCGCCCGGCCTCGACCTCGAGGTAGGCGCCGGTGCCGCGGATGCCGATCGAGGCCGTGGCCGCCTTGATCGCCAGCGGCTTCTTCGAGAACACCGAGAGCACCTTGCCGGTCGCCACGACCATGTTCGCGAGCACCCCGCCGCGCCCCTGGAAGTCGATCGCGGTATCCGCACGCATCAGGAAGGCGTCGTCGTTGACGATGATCACGGCCTGGCTCGCGCGGCCGGTCGCCACGCGGTCGCCCAGGCTCACGGGCGTGCCGTTTTGCGCCGGGCGGCCGTTGACCGTCGCCGTCCCCTCGAGGCGGTTCACGCCGGGCGGCAGGTCGCCGCGCGCGAGCGCCCTCGAGATGAGGCCGGTCAGGCCGGCGGCGCCGAGGGCGCCGCTCGCCGCGAGTCGGCGCAGGAACGCGCGCCGGGCGGCGGGGTCGTCGATTCTCATGGGGAGGTCCTTCGGTGGAAGACGAGGTCCCACACGCCGTGGCCCAGGCGGAGCCCCCGGCGCTCGAACTTGGTCTCGGGGCGCGTGGCCGGGCGCGGGGCGAAGCCCGGCGCCGCGTTCGCGAGCCCGGGCGTGGCCGCGAAAACCGCGAGCGCGTGCTCCGCGTAGTCCTGCCAGTCGGTGGCGAAGTGCAGGGTGCCGCCGGGCGCGAGGCGCGAGGCGGCGAGCGCCGCGAACGCGGGCTGCACGAGGCGGCGCTTGTGATGGCGCTTCTTCGGCCAGGGGTCGGGAAAGAAGATGTGGATGCCCGCCAGCGATCCCGGCCGAACCATGTCGCGCAGGACCTCGACCGCGTCGTGATGGACGATCCGGACGTTGGTGAGCGATTGCTCCTCGAGCCGCTTGAGCAGCGCCCCCACGCCGGGGCCGTGGACCTCGATCCCGAGGTAGTCGATGCCAGGGTTCTCGGCGGCGATGCGCGCGGTGCCTTCCCCCATGCCGAAGCCGATCTCCACCACCACGGGGGCGCGGCGGCCGAACAGGGCCTCGAAATCGAGCGCCTGCACCCCGTAGGCGACGCCGAATCGAGGCAGGAGCGCCTCGCAGGCCCGTTGCTGTGCGGGCGAAAAACGCCCTTGGCGAAGGACGTAGCTGCGGACGGGGGGATGGGGGGTGTCCAAGGGGGCTTTCGGAACGCTTTTCCGGGGGTGTTTCGGCTGCTGGATTATAGGGGAGCGTCGCATTGACAAGGCTACGGGGCGAAGCCTACATTGGATCGACGAACCGGGCTTCGGGGCCTTCCCTAGGGAACCCCGGGGACCTCCGGCGGTCAGTCCATCTGCGTTGCGAATCAAGGACATCTGGACGCGGACATGGGTTTCCCGAAACGGCTCCTCGTGGTTGTCGCCACCTCGGCGGCCTCGCTCGCCTGGGGCCAGGCGAATTACCTCGGCCTCCTGCGGCCCCCGCAGTCCGCGCTCCTGGCGGGCACGGGTTTCTACAGCTTCGCCTCGCCCACGCTGCTGGGCCTTTCGCCCACGCTCTCGGAGAACGGCTATCGCCTGAAGCTCGGCTACAAGGCGACGAGCTACCTCTCGATCGAGGGCGAGTACGTCGACTACGGCCGGCTCACCAACCCCTTCGCGAGCCCGGCGAGCCTCGATTCGGGCTTCCGCAGCACCGGCTTCGGCGTGAACACCGTCGCCACGCTTCCGGTGTGGAGCAAGTTTTCGCTCTACGGGCGCCTCGGCGCCTACCGCGGCGAGGCGCGCCCCGCCTTCGCCCCGTACTACGCCTCGCTCCTCTCCGACGGCGCAGCGCGCGGCACGCGCGTGCGATACGGGCTGGGGCTGCGCTACGACTTCACCAAGGCGTTCGGCATCCGCGCCGAACTCGAGCGCTATTCGCCCCTGGGGTCTCCCCTCGCAAGCGACACGGAGTCCGACCTCTTCTCGGTCGGCGTGATGTGGCGGTTCTAGAGCGCTCGGCCGTGAACGCAAGACGCCGGGGCGACCCGGCGTTTGCGTTTCCGGCCTCCCCTCAGGCCGACTTCTGGATGAGGCCGCCCTCGGGAGAGCTCGCGCTCGCCTCGTAGGGCTTCCTCGCCATGCGCCCGGCGAGGAAGGCCTCGCGCCCCGCCTCGACGGCGAGGCGCATCGCGCGCGCCATGCGCACCGGGTCCCCGGCCTTCGCGATCGCGGTGTTCATGAGCACCCCGTCGCAGCCGAGCTCCATCGCGACCGCCGCATCGGAGGCGGTGCCGATGCCCGCGTCCACGAGGACCGGGATCTTCGCGCGGTCGATGATGATGCCGAGGTTCCACGGGTTCACGATGCCCATCCCCGAGCCGATGAGGGAGGCGAGCGGCATCACGGCCACGCAGCCGATCGCCTCGAGCTCGCGGGCGAGGATCGGGTCGTCGCTGCAGTAGGCCATCACCTGGAAGCCCTCGGCGACGAGCTGGCGCGCGGCCGCCAGCGTCTCGGGCATGTTGGGGTAGAGGGTCTGCGCGTCGCCGAGCACCTCGAGCTTGACGAGCGCGTGCCCGTCGAGTAGCTCGCGCGCGAGCCGCAGCGTCCTCACCGCGTCTTCGGCGCTGTAGCAGCCCGCGGTGTTGGGCAGGATCGTGTAGCGCGAGGGCGGCAGCGCCTCGAGCAGGCTCGGCTCGCCCGCGTTCTGGCCGATGTTCGTGCGGCGGATCGCGACGGTGACGATCTCCGCGCCGCTCGCCTCGACCGCGGCCGCGGTCTGGGCGAAGTCGCGGTACTTGCCGGTGCCCACGAGCAGGCGCGAGCCGTAGGCCTTGCCGGCGATGACGAGGGGGTCGGGCGCCACGGCCTCAGCCTCCGCCCACGGCCATGACGACCTCGATGCGGTCGCCGTCGGCGAGCCGCGCCTCGCCGAATCGGCTGCGCGGGACGATCTCGCCGTTCCTCTCGACGGCGAGCCGTCGACCGGCGAGCGCGAGCTCGTCGAGGAGCTGGGCGAACGTGAGCGGCGCGGGGAATTCCCGGGGCGCGCCGTTCACGACGACGCGGATGGGCGATGGCATACGGGAAAAATGGTAGCACGCGGGCCCCGCCCCGGCGCCATGATGCCGGGCAACCGGATGCCGGGTCCTTGGAGTATTCTCCCGCCGATCGAAGGCCGCGTTCCGCCATGCCCGCCACCCATCCCGCGCTGCAGGAAGACGTCGTCCCGGGCTCGCTTCGCGCCTGGGCGGTGGCGGTGCGCCCGCGCACGCTGTGGATCGCGGCGATCCCGGTGATCGTGGGCACCTGCCTCGCCTGGATGCAGGGCGCGGCGATCGAGCCCTGGGTCGCCGCGCTCGCCTTCGCGGGCTCGATCCTCATGCAGGTGATCACCAACCTGCAGAACGACGTGGGCTACACCGCTCGCGGGCTCGAGAAGGGCTCGCGCACGGGGCTGCCGCGGGCGACGGCGCGCGGATGGCTCACGCCCGAGGAAGTGCGCCGCGCGATCGTGGCCGCGACCGGCGCGGCGCTCGTCGTCGGCGCCCCCCTCGTGATGCGCGGGGGCTGGCCGGTGCTCGCGATCGGCCTCGCCTCGCTCGTGGCCGCCCTCGCCTACATGGGAGGCCCGCGCCCGATCGCCTACACCGCGCTCGGCGAGCTCACCGTGTTCGCCTTCTTCGGGCTGGCCGCGGTCCTCGGAACCTACTACCTGCACGCGGGGCGGCCCGGCCTCACGGCCTGGCTCGGCGCGGCGGCCACGGGCCTGCACGCGGCCGCGGTGCTCGCGGTCAACAACCATCGCGACGCGGAGCACGACCGGCTCACGGGGCGCGGCACCTTCGCCGCGCGCTTCGGCGCCGCGGCCTCCGCGCGCCTCTTCGCCTTCGCGCTGTGGACGCCGTTCGCCCTCGCGGCCGCCATGGCCGCGCTCGCCTCGAGCCCCGGGCTCGCCCTGCCGCTCGTGCTCGTTCCCGTCGCGATGCGCCTGGGCGGCGATTTCGCGCGCTCGCCCGGAGGGGCTGCGTACAACGAGCTGCTCTTCCGCGCGGTGAAGCTCGAGCTCGCCTTCGGGGCCGCGTTGTCGCTCGGCGCCGTCGCGCAGCGCCTCCTCCAGGGGGCCTGAGGCGGGAGCGCTAGCGCTCCCGGGCGAGCGTCATCTCGAGGATCTTCGTCCAGGTCCTGCCGCCGTCGCGCGACATCTCGCCCACCTCGACCCAGCGGTCGGGCTCCTCGAAGTTCATGGTGAAGCGGCTCCACGGCGCGTTCGCGGGCTGGATCGTCCAGACGAAGCGCCCCGGCGCCTCGAGCCGGCCCGGAAAGCTCCCCGTGCGCCCGCTCGCGAGCGCGGAATGCAGGCGATACTCGCCGGCCGCCGTGTCCCAGGCGAGGATCGCGAGCGCGTGGTGCACGCTCTCGCGCGTCCCGGCGGCGTAGTGCCGGCCCTCGATGATCAGCGCGCGCCCGTCCAGGCCCGCGACGATGGTTTCCTCGCTGTCGAAGGGGCTGCGGCCCTCGCGCCCCATCCTCCAGCCCGCGCCCCTCCATTTCCCGGCCAGAGCGGAGAGCTTGGCCATCTCGGCCCTCGCCGCATCCGACGGCGGCTCGGCGGGCGCGGGCTGCGCGCCCAGGCAGGCGACGACGACGAGCATTGCGGCGATTCTCATGGCGGTCCTTTCGGCGGGTGGGCGGCTCACATCTGCCTGAAGCGGTGGGCGAAGGCGCGACTCACGGCAAGCTCCGTGCGGCCATCCTTCAGGCGCAGGAACGTGCGCCCGCCGAGGTCGCGGCGCGCGGAGGCGACCTCGCCCATGTTGACGATCGTCGAGCGGTGGACCTGCCAGAAGAGCTCGGGGTCGAGCTGGTCGGCGAGCTCCGCGAGCGCGAGGCGGATGAGGGATTCGCCTTCGCGCGTGACCACGCAGGTGTACTTGTCGGCGGAGCGGAAGTAGAGCACGTCGTCCACGGCGATCTGCTGCACGATCTCGCCCTTGAGCGCGCGCACCCAGCGCAGTTTCCCCGCGCCGCCCGCGGGCAGCGCGCGGGCGAGCTTCGCGAGGACCTCGTCGAGCCCCGGGGGGCGCTCGGCGGCGGCGAGCTTCGCCTTCAGCCGCTCGACGGCGCGCGCGAGGCGCTCCTCGCCCACGGGCTTCAGGAGGTAGTCCACGGCGTCGCGGTCGAAGGCCTCGATGGCGTACTGGTCGTAGGCGGTGACGAAGACCACGTGGGTGCGCGCGTCGATGCGGCCGGCGACCTCGAGCCCCGTGAGCCCGGGCATGCGGATGTCGAGGAAGGCGACCTCGGGCTCGTCCTCGCCGATGGCGGCGAGCGCCTCCAGGCCGTTGGCCGCGAGCGGCAGGATCTCGAGCCCGGCCCAGAGCGCGGCGAGCCGCGCCGCGAGGTGCTCGGCGAGGTGGCGCTCGTCGTCGGCGATCAGCGCGCGCGTCATGCGGGCAGCCGCAGCGTGACGATCGCCCCCGCGGGCGCGTTGTCGCGGATCTCGAGGCGCGCTCGCTCGCCGTAGAGCAGGCGCAGGCGGTCGCGCAGGTTCGTGAGCCCCACGCCGCCCTGGGTGGCGGCGGCGAAGCCCACGCCGGTGTCGGCGATCTCGATCAGCGCCTCGGCGCCCTCGCGCCGCGCGCGCACGGACACGAGGCCGCCGTCGACCTTGGGCTCGAGGCCGTGGCGGATCGCGTTCTCGACCACGGGCTGCAGCAGCATGGGGGGCAATCGGTAGCCGGCGAGCGCGGGCTCGACCTCGATCGCGCAGGCGAGGCGCGGCCCCATGCGCACCTGCAGGACCTCGAGGTAGGCGCCGATGAGCTCCGCCTCCTCGCCGAGCGTGGTCGATTCGCTGCGCGTGGCCGCGAGCGAGGCGCGCAGGAACCGGATGAAGCTCTCGAGCATGCCCTTCGCCTTCGCGGGGTCGGGGTCGACGAGGCTCGCCACGTTGGCGAGCGTGTTGAAAAGGAAGTGCGGCTCGATCTGGGCCTGGAGCGCGCGCAGGTTCGCGATCGCGGCCTCGCGCTCGATGCGCTCGGTCCGTGCCCGCTCCCGCTCGATCTCGGCGCGCGAGCGGGCGCTGCGCTCGCGAACGAAGAAGACCGCGGAGATGAGCGCCGAGATGACGAGGCTGTTCACGGCGACCGCGGCGAGCCAGCGCGGGTCGGTGACCCAGCGCGCGAAGGGCAACTCGAGCGCGAGCGAGGCGATGCCGATGCCCGCGATGACCCCGAGGGTGGCGACGACCGTGTAGTAGCCCGCCACGACGAGCCCGCCGCGACGGTGCATGCGCCGGTCGAGCCCCGCGTGCCCCGAGAGCACGAAGAGGCCGTGGATCGAGAACCCGATGCAGTTGGAGATGAGCATCACGTGCGCCGCCACCTCGGCGGTGATGCCCCGGGAGCCCATGGCGTAGCGTCCGGCCAGGTAGACCGCGCCGAGCGCGCAGTTCCAGACCAGGGTGTAGACGAGGTCGCGCGCGAGGCTCGGACGGAAGCGCCGGAAGAACGGCACCACCTCCAGCGGGTGGTACTCGTAGGAGGGCCGGCCCGCGCCCTCGGAGCAGGGACCGGTCGGGGGGGCGGTTCGGGGCGGGGCGCTCATGGCCGGCCATGCTATGCGCCCGGGGCGGGGGCGGGCAATCGCTGCGACGGACGGCATCCCGGGGGCGCGAGCGGCCGCCGGCGGGCGCGGGCGGCGAGCCGAGCGCGACCCGATCCGGTAAAATGCGCCCTCGGCCGCGGGTGTAGCTCAATGGCAGAGCAGAAGCTTCCCAAGCTTACGACGAGGGTTCGATTCCCTTCACCCGCTCCACTGCCCGTCCCGCGATGCCCCCCCGCCGCACCCCGTTCGCCGCGCGCCTGATCGCCTGGCAGCGCCGCCACGGGCGCCACGGCCTGCCCTGGCAGGGCACGCGCGACGCCTACCGGATCTGGGTCGCGGAAGTCATGCTCCAGCAGACCCAGGTCGCCACCGCGATCCCCTATTTCGAGCGCTTCGTCGCGCGCTTTCCCGCCGTCGCCGACCTCGCCGCGGCCAGCGAGGACGAGGTGCTCGCGCTCTGGAGCGGGCTCGGCTACTACGCGCGGGGGCGCAACCTCCATCGCGCCGCGCGGGAAGTGGCCGCGCGCTTCGGCGGCTGCGTGCCGGCGCGCTACGAGGACCTGCGGTCCCTTCCGGGCATCGGGCGCTCGACCGCGGCGGCGATCGCGGCCTTCGCCTCCGGCGAGCGCCGCGCGATCCTCGACGGCAACGCGAAGCGCGTGCTCGCGCGCCATGCGGGGATCGCGGGCGACACCTCCCGCGCCGCGGTCCTCGCGCGCCTCTGGGCCGAAGCCGAGGCTCGCCTGCCCGCGCGCGCCATCGGGCCCTACACCCAAGGCCTCATGGACCTCGGCGCGACGCTGTGCCTCGCGCGCGTCCCCCGCTGCGGCGAGTGCCCCGTGGCCGCCGACTGCGTGGCGCGCCTCGAGGGCCGCGTGGCCGAGCTCCCGGGGCGCAAGGCGCGCGCCCCCGCCCCGCGCCGGCGCGTGGCGATGCTCGTCGTCGTCTCGGGCGGCGAGGTGCTGCTCGTCAAGCGCCCCGCGCCGGGCCTCTGGGGCGGGCTCTGGTCGCTTCCCGAGGCTCCCGCCTCGGCGCGCCCCGCGCGGGCCCTGCTTCGCGACTGGGGGCTCGTGGCCGCGCGCGTCGAGCGGCTCGAGCCCTTCGAGCACGCCTTCACGCACTTCACGCTGGAGGTCACGCCCTGGCGGGTGCGGATCGGGGGGCGCCGGGGGGCGGACGCCGGCGCGCGCGGCGCGCTGTGGATGCCGCTTGCCGAGCTCGAGGGCGCGGCGCTGCCCGCGCCGGTGAGGCGGCTTCTCAGCCGAGAAGCTTCTGCTGGCGCAGGAACCGGTGCAGGACCGCGAGGCGCAGCGTCGCGTCCGAGAGCTCGAGCAGCTTCTGCTTCACGTCGGTCCTGAGCGGCAGGATCTCGGCGAGGCGGAAGCCGACCCAGGTCGCGTCGTCGAAACGCAGGGGCGCGGCGAAGCGCGCCTCGCCGATGCCGGCGATCGCGCGCGCGAGGAAGCCCGCGCATTCGGCGAGCCCCGGAGCCTCGCCCCCCGCCTCGGGCGCGTAGCGCTCGATCGTGCCCGTGACCAGGCCCTGGGCCGAGACCCTCGTCTCGAGGATGCGGAAGCGCTCGAGACCCTCGGCGCGGACCTTGAGGATGCCGAGCTCCTCCATGTCGGCCTCGGCGATGCGCGCGAGGCAGCCCACGGGCTCGGGCACCGCGGGCGCGCCCACTTCGGCGCCTTCGCGGATGAGGCACACGCCGAAGGGGTCGCCGGTGCGCAGGCACGCCTTCGCCATGTCCATGTAGCGCGTCTCGAAGATCCGGAGCGGCAGGATCGAGCCCGGGAAGAGCACGGTCGAGAGCGGAAAGATGGGCACCGTCTCGCGCTCGCGCCCCGCGGAGAGCAGGTTCAGGATGAACACGGGCCTCAGGCGGGCTTCAGGTCGCGGTGGCGCACGAGGACGCGGTAGTCGGCCGCGAAGCGCTCGGCGAGCTGGTTGGCGACGTACACCGAGCGGTGCCGCCCGCCGGTGCAGCCGAAGGCCACGGTGAGGGCGGCGCGCTGGTCGAGGACGAACTTGGGGATCCAGCGCTGCAGGAAACGCTGGATCTCCTCGATGAACACCCCGGCCTCGGTCTCGCGCTCGAGGAAGGCGACGACCTCGGGGTCGGCCCCGGTGAGGGGCCTGAGCTGCGGGTCGTAGTGCGGGTTGGGGAGGAAGCGCACGTCGAAGACGAAGTCCGCATCCAGCGGCACGCCCCCCTTGAAGCCGAAGGACTCCACGCACAGCGTGAGGCGCGAGCGGTCGGCCACCACCAGGTCCTGGATCCAGCCCCGCAGCTGCGAGGGCGCGAGCGCGCTCGTGTCGATCCGCAGCCCGGTCTCCGCGAGCCCCGCGAGGAGGCGGCGCTCCTCGGCGATCGCCTCCTCGAGCGTGCGCCCCTCGCTCGCGAGCGGGTGCGGGCGCCGCGTCTCGGAGAAGCGGCGCACCAGGCTCTCGTCGTTCGCGTCCAGGAAGACGAGCCGCAGGTCGGTGCCGCGCGTGCGCTCGGCGGCGACGATCTCGGGCAGCCTCGCCAGCGTCTCGACGGCGCGCGCGTCCGCGCTGATGGCGACCTTGGGCTCGCGGCGCGTGGCGACGAAATCCACGAGCGCGGGGATGAGGTCCGCCGGGAGGTTGTCGACGCAGAAGAAGCCCGCGTCCTCGAGCGCCTTGAGCGCCACGCTCTTCCCGGAGCCCGACACGCCCGTGAGGAGCACGAGCTTCATCCGTCGGGCGCCTCGTCGGCGCCGGCCTCGGCGCGCATCGCCTCCGACTGGCGCGCGATGAACTCCTTCGTCGAGTCGATGCCGCGCGTGATCAGGATGTAGTTGCGCACCGCCGCCTCGACGAGCACCGCGAGGTTGCGGCCCGGCGCCACGGTGAGCGTGACCGTGGGGATCTCCACGTCGAGGATCTGCTGCGTTCCCGAGCGCGTGGTGAGGCGCTCGCGCGATTCGCTGCCCGCGCCGGGGCGCTCGAGGTGCACGATGAGGCGCAGGGCCTTGCGCGGGCGCACCGCGGTCTCGCCGAAGATCGATCGGATGTTGAGCACGCCGAGCCCCCGGACCTCGAGGAAGTCCCGGAGCATCGGCGGGCAGCGGCCCTGCACGGTCTCCGGGCCGATCTGCTGCAGCTCCACCACGTCGTCGGCGACCAGGCCGTGGCCGCGCGAGATGAGCTCGAGGGCGAGCTCGCTCTTGCCGATCGAGGAGTCGCCCGTGATCAGCACGCCGATCTCGAGCACGTCGAGGAAGACGCCGTGCAGCGTCGTGACCGACCCGAGCTCGAGCTGCAGGTAGGGCCGCAGCACGTTGATCACGTGCTGGCTGGGCTCGGGCGAGAGGAAGAGCGCCGTCGGGGCGGCCGCGGTCGCGACCGCGATCTCGGTCGGCGCGGCGAGCCCGTCGCAGACGATCACGGCGAGGGTCTCCCCCCCCGCGATCCGCGTGGCGGTCTGCTCGCGCGCCGCGGCGTCGAGCCCGGAGAAGTAGTCAATCTCGGCCGCGCCCAGCACCTGCACGAGCAGCGGGTGGATGAGGTTCAGGTGCCCGATGAGGCCCACGCCGGGCCGCCGGAGCATCTCGCCGGTGAACTCGCGCGCGGCCCCCGCGGCCCCCGCCGCCCAGGCGAGGCCGAGGCGCTCGCCGCGCCCCTCAAAGAGCCGCTGTACGCTCAGCCGGGGCATAGGGCGACCATCCGGCGATCAGGCGATGCACCGTCGCGGCGTCGGCGGCCGAAAGCAGCCGCTCGCGGAAACCCTCGTCGCTGAACATCTGCGCGAGCTCCGAGAGGATCTGCAGGTGGGCCTCGGTCGCGTGCTCGGGCACGAGCATCGCGAAGACGAGCCGCACGGGAGCGCCGTCGGGCGACTCGAAGGCGATCGGGGCGCGCGTGCGCACGAACGCGCACACCGGCTCCTTGAGCGCCTTCGTGCGCCCGTGCGGGATCGCGACCCCGCAGCCGAGCCCCGTCGAGCCGAGCTTCTCGCGGTCGAAGAGGCTGTCGAAGACGCGCGCGCGCGGGACCTGGCGCGAGTTCTCGAAGAGCAGCCCGATCTGCTCGAACAGGCGCTTCTTGCTGCTCACGTCGAGATCGAGCAGGACATGGCTCTCGGGAAGGAGCGGGGCGATGAGGTTCACGGTCGGCTCGTTCGCTTCGGGGCCGCGCGGGCGCCTCAGCCGTTGGGCAGGCGCTTGATCCCGGGGACGTTGCGCCCGACCTGGAAGCGCTCCTTGTGCCGGATGATCTGCCGGTCGAGCTTGTCGACCAGGCCGTCGATGGCGGCGTACATGTCCTCCTCGTGGCATTGCACGTGGATGTCCTTGCCCGAGAGGTGCACGCTCGCCTCGATCTTGCGGTCGAGCTTCTGCACCGAAAGCACCACGCTCACGTCGATCACGTGGTCGAAGTGGCGGTTGATCCGCTCGAGCTTCGAGACCACGTAGTCGCGGATCGCGGGGGTGATCTCGACGTGATGACCGGTGAGCTGGAGGTTCATCGCGGGTTCCTTTCGTTCGAAGGGGGGTCGCGGCGCGCGGTCGGCAGGCCCGTCGGGAAGGTCGCGGCCTAGATCGACTTGCGCAGGCTGGCCGGCTGGATGTGCATCGCCTCGCGGTACTTGGCGACGGTGCGCCGCGCGACCTGGATGCCCTGCTCGGCGAGCAGGTCGGAGATGCGGTGGTCCGAGAGGGGCTTGCGGCCGTCCTCGGCGGCCACGAGCTGCTTGATGAGGGCGCGGATCGCGGTGGCCGAGCACGCCCCGCCCGTGTCGGTCGAGACGTGGCTGCCGAAGAAGTACTTGAGCTCGAAGATGCCGCGCGGGGTGAACATGTACTTCTGCGTGGTCACGCGCGAGATCGTGGACTCGTGCAGCCCCACGGCGTCGGCGATCTCGCGCAGCACGAGCGGGCGCATCGCCACCTCGCCGTGCTCGAAGAAGTTCCTCTGGCGGTCGACGATCGCCTGGGTCACGCGCAGGATCGTGTCGAAGCGCTGCTGCACGTTCTTGATGAGCCAGCGCGCCTCCTGCAGCTGCCCGGCGAGATGCCGGCCGCCGTTGTCGCGCGAGGCCTGCAGGATGTCGGCGTAGAGCTTGTTCACGCGAAGCCGCGGCATCGCGTCGCGGTTGAGGGCGGCGATCCAGCGCGCGCCGCTCTTCCTCACGACGACGTCGGGGACGACGTAGCGCACGTCGCCCTGGCTGAAGGCGCGCCCGGGCTTCGGGTCGAGCGTGAGGACGAGGGCGCGGACCTCGCGCAGCTCGTCCTCGGAGACCCCGAGAAGGCGGCGCAGGCGGTTGAAGTCGCGCGCGGCGAGCACGTCGAGGTGGCGCGTGACGAGTGCGATCGCGGCTTCGCGGTGGGGCGTGCCCGCCGGCAGCGCCCTGAGCTGCAGGGCGAGGCACTCGGCGACGTCGCGCGCGCCCACGCCCGTGGGCTCGAGGTTCTGGACGTGGCGCAGCGCGATCGCCACGTCGTCGGCGTCGAGGTCCGGGATCTCGGCCGCGAACGCGAGGCGCAGCTCTTCGAGGTCCTGCTTGAGGTAGCCATCCTCGTCGATGTGGCCGACGAGGTGCTCGGCGATCCGCCGGTCGCGCTCCGTGAGCCCGACGAGGGAAAGCTGCTGCATCAGGTGGTCCTGGAGGGTGGGCTCGAAGGCCGCGAACTGCGTGTAGTCCTCGCGATCGCCGTCGTCGCGCCGCGAGGGGCCGGGCGAGTCCTCGCCGAAGGAGGAGGGCTCCTCGGCGCTCTGCGTGCCCGCCTCGGCGGCGGGACGCGGCTCCTCGGGGGCGCCCGCGGAAGGGGCGGCCGGCGCCTCTTGCGACTCGGGGTCCTCGCGCTCGAGCAGCGGGTTCTCGGCGAGGTAGCGCTCCAGCTCCTGGTTGAGCTCGACCGTCGACAGCTGGAGCAGCCGGATCGACTGCTGCAGCTGGGGCGTCAGCGTGAGATGCTGCGATAGCTTGAGCTGGAGGCTGTGCTTCATGTCGAAAGCGGCGGGGGGCGCGGGGCGCGCCTAGAGGCGGAAGTTCTCCCCGAGATACACCTTTCGGACGGCCTCATTGTAGATGATTTCCTCGGGCTTGCCGAAGGCGAGCACGGAGCCCTGGTTGATGATGTAGGCGTGGTCGCAGATGCCGAGGGTCTCGCGCACGTTGTGGTCGGTGATGAGCACGCCGATGCCGCGCTCCTTGAGGAAGCGGATGATCTGCTGGATGTCGAGCACCGCGATCGGGTCCACGCCCGCGAAGGGCTCGTCGAGCAGGATGAAGCGCGGGCTCGTGGCGAGCGAGCGCGCGATCTCCACGCGGCGCCTCTCGCCGCCCGAGAGCGCGAGCGCCGCGCTCTCGCGCAGGTGCCCGATGTGCAGGTCGTCGAGGAGCGTTTCCAGCCGCGTCTCGACCTCCTCGTCCTCGAGCCCCTGGAGCTCGAGCACCGCCTGGATGTTCTGCGCGACCGTGAGCTTGCGGAAGATCGAGGCCTCCTGCGGCAGGTAGGAGAGCCCGAGCCGCGAGCGCCGGTAGATCGGCAGGTGCGTGATGTCGGTGGCGTCGAGCCGGACGGTGCCGCGGTCGATCGGCACGAGCCCGAGGATCATGTAGAAGCAGGTGGTCTTGCCCGCGCCGTTGGGGCCCAGCAGCCCGACCACCTCCCCGCTCTCGACGGTGAGCGAGACGTCGGAGACGACCGTGCGCTTGCGGTAGCGCTTCATGAGCCCCTCGGCACGCAGCACCGCGCGGCCGGGCTCGGCCTTCACGAGCGTGAGGTGTTGCGCGGGGGCCGCGGCCGCGGTCGACATGGGCTCAGCCGGCGGCGGCGGGCCCGGCGTCGGGCTTGAGCTTCACGGGGGGCGCGGGCTTCTCGGGCGCGCCCTTCTTCGTGGGCAGGAGTGTGGCCTTCACGCGCGAGGAGCCCGATTCCGCGCTCGGCGCGCCCGGCGCCCCCGTCACCTGGAAGATCTCCTTGCCCATGTCGTAGGTGATGAGCTCGCCCGAGATCTCGCCCTGGGCGCTCTTCAGGCGCGCGCGGGAGACGAGGCGCAGCATGTCCGTGCGGTCGTCGAACTCCGCGCGCTCGGCCCAGCCCTCGACCCAGTCCTCGGCCTGGTCGCGCTTCTGGCGGAAGGAGACGGGCGCGCCCGTGGCCACGTAGGACTTGAAGCCCTGCGCGTCCTCGCGCACGGTCACGCGCGCGGCCGTCATGCGCAGCGTCCCCTGCGTGACGACGACGTTGCCGTCGAAGGTGCTCGTGCGGTTGCGGTCGTCGGCCGTGAGCTGGTCGGCGCCGATGTTCACCGGCTTCTCGCGGTCGGCCTTCTCCGCGGCGGCGGGCGCGGCCGCGGCGAGCGCGAGCACGGCGAGCGCGGCGGCGGAACGGAAGGCGGGCGTGCGCATCTATCGGGGTTTCTTGTAGGTGGCCTGCACCCGGTCGAGCCGGACGGTGCGCGTGCGGTTGTTGAGCTCGAGGCCGCGCGCTTCGGCGCGCCCCGAGGGGGACTCGAGGACGACCCCGGCCGCGGTGCGGGCGATCCCCTCGTCGGGAAGCACGAGGAGCCGGTCGGTGGTGAGGCGCGCGGGCTCGGAGCCCTCGCCGCCTTCGCGCAGGACGACGACGTTGCCCTCGACCCAGACGCGCTCGCCCCGTTGCTCGAGCCGGCCGTGGTCCGCGGTGATCGTGACCTTGGGCTGGCGCGGCTCGAACGCCTCGAAGGTCATCCACTCGAGGCGCGAGGTGTCGTCGTCGGGGTAATGTACCATTTTCCGGGCGACGAGCGTGTAGAGCACGCGCCCGTCCTCGCCCAGCTTGCGCGCGCTGAAATTCTCGACGATCAGGTCGGGATCGTGGCGCTTCGAGCCGTCGCCGCGCTCCGAGGGCGCCTGCACCAGCTGGTTGAGCCACACCGTGAGCCCCACCAGGAGGGCGAGGACCGCGAGCGGGACCCAGGACGTGGGCCGGACCATGGGGCGCTCGCGCGGGCGCGCCCGCTCAGGCCGCGCCCCGCGCGCGCAGCACGAGGTCGCAGAACTCGCGCACTGCGCCGCGGCCGCCCGGCGCCTCGGTCACGTGGTGGGCCGCCGCCTTCACCGCCTCCACGGCGTTGGCGACCGCCACGGCGAAGCCGCAGCGGCGCATCACCGCGAGATCGGGAAGGTCGTCGCCGACGAACGCGCACTCCTCGGCCTTCACCCCGCAACGGTCCATCAGGCGCGCGAAGTCGGCGAGCTTGTCCTTCGAGCCCTGGACGACGTGCGCGATGCCGAGCTCGCCGGCGCGGCGGCTGACGGCCTCGGACTCGCGGCCCGAGAGGATCGCGGTCGCGATCCCCGCCTCGGCGAGCATCTTCAGCCCGTGGCCGTCGAGGATGTTGAAAGCCTTGAGCGCCTCGCCCGAGGGCCCGAACCAGAGGGTGCCGTCGGTGAGCACGCCGTCCACGTCGAAGATCGCGAGGCGCACGGCCCGGGCGCGCGCGAGGATGTCGGCCATGCCTAGACGACGTCGGCGGCGAGCAGGTCGTGGTAGGTCACCGCGCCCACCAGCCGCCCTTCGGGCGTCGCCACGAGAAGCCGCCCGCCGAGCTTGAACTCCTGCATCACCTTGGCCGCCTCGGCGGCGAGCTTCTCGGGGCCGATCGCGCGCGGGCTCGTCTTCATCACGTCGCCCACGCGCACGGCGCGGATGTTGTCGTGCTTCTCGAGCGTGCGCCGCAGGTCCCCGTCGGTGAAGATGCCGAGGATCCGGTCCTCGCCGTCGACGATGATCGTCATCCCGATGCCCTTCTTCGACATCTCGATGATCGCCTCCGGCAGCAGCGCCTCGGGCGAGTTCCTGGGCAGCTGCTCGCCCTTCCTCATGATGTCGGCCACGTGCACGAGCAGGCGCCGGCCGAGCGAGCCCCCCGGGTGGTGCATCGCGAAATCCTCGCTCCCGAATCCCCGCGCATCGAGCAGCGTCACCGCGAGCGCATCGCCCAGCGCGAGGGTGGCCGTGGTGCTCGCCGTGGGCGCGAGGTTGAGCGGGCAGGCCTCCTTCTCGACCGCGACGTCGAGGTGCACGTCGGCCTCGGTCGCGAGGGTCGAGCCGGGGCGCCCCGTCATCGCGATCACCTTCGCGCCCCGGCGCTTGATGAGCGGCAGGATCGCGAGGACCTCGTCGGTCTCGCCGGAATGCGAGATCGCGAGCACCACGTCCTCGGGCGTGATCATGCCCAGGTCGCCGTGGCTCGCTTCCCCCGGGTGCATGAAGAACGCGGGCGTGCCCGTCGAGGCGAGCGTGGAGGCGATCTTGCCGCCCACGTGCCCGCTCTTGCCCATCCCCGTCACCACCACCTTGCCCTTCGTGCCGAGGATCAGCGCCGTCGCCGCGAGGAACGCCTCCCCGAGCCGGCCCTCGAGCCGTTTCACCGCCTCGGCCTCGATCGCGAGCACGCGGCGCGCGAGTTCGAGGAAGTGCGCCGAGTCGGTGGGCGCGTGGGGATGTAGTAGATTTGTCATGCGGGCAAGTATAAATCCATTGACCCCCCCGCCGCCGCCCGCCCGAGAGATGCCGAACGCCCTCACCGTCGCCCTGATCCTGCTCGGCTGCGCCGTCGCGGTGGTGGTGCTCTTCCGGCGGCTGTCGATGCCCGCGATCCTCGGCTACCTCATCGTCGGCGCGGCGGTCGGTCCGCACGCGCTCGCGCTCGTGCCCGACACGATGGACCAGCGCTACCTCGCGGAGTTCGGCGTGGTCTTCCTGATGTTCTCCGTGGGGCTGGAGTTCAGCCTCCCGCAGCTCATGGCGATGCGCCGCACCGTGTTCGGCATGGGCGGGGCGCAGGTCGCGGCCGTCGTGGTGCTGGGCATGCTCGGGGCCTGGGCCTCGGGCGAGTCCTGGCGCACGGGCCTCATCGTGGGCGGCGTCCTCGCGATGAGCTCGACCGCGATCGTCTCCAAGACGCTCGCCGAGCAGGTGCAGCTGCACACGCCCCACGGCCGCACGATCATGGGCGTGCTCCTCTTCCAGGACCTCGCGGTGATCCCGCTGCTGGTGCTGATCCCGGCGCTCGCGCTGCCGGGCGAGGCGATCCTCGGCGCCGTCGGGCTCGCCCTCGTGAACGCCGCCGTGGTGCTCGCGATCGTGCTCTTCGTGGGCCAGCGCCTGATGCGCCCGCTCTTCCACCTGGTCGCCGGGCAGAAGTCCTCGGAGCTCTTCGTGCTCTTCGTGCTGCTGGTCACCCTGGGCCTCGCCTCGCTCACCCACGCGGCGGGCCTGTCGCTCGCCCTCGGCGCCTTCCTCGCCGGGATGCTCATTTCCGAGACCGAGTACCGCTACCAGGTCGAGGACTACATCAAGCCGTTCCGCGACGTGCTGCTCGGGCTCTTCTTCGTCACCATCGGCATGCTCCTCGACCCCCGCGCGGTCCTCGCGAACCTCGCCTACGTGGTGCTGGTGATGGCGGGGCTGCTCGCCGTGAAGTTCGCGATCGTCTTCGGCCTCGGCCGCCTCTTCGGCGGCGCCAAGCCCGAGGCGATGCGCTGCGCGCTGGCGCTCGCCCCCGCGGGCGAGTTCGCCTTCGTGCTGCTCGCCCTCGCCGAGAAGCACGCCGCGCTCCCCGAGCGGACGCTGCAGGTGGTGCTCGCGGCCTCGCTCCTGTCGATGCTGCTCCTGCCGGTGCTCCTCGCGAACGCCGAGCGCATCGTGCTGCATTTCGTGGCCTCCGAGTGGACGCAGCGCGCGATGCAGCTGCATTCGCTCGCGGTGAAGACCATGGCGACCCAGGGCCACGTCATCGTCTGCGGCTACGGTCGCAGCGGCCAGGCGCTCGCGCACTTCCTCGAGGAGGAGAAGATCCCGGTGATCGCGCTCGACGCGGACCCCGAGCGCGTGCGCCAGGCGGCCGCGGCGGGCGATTCCGTGGTCTTCGGCGACGCCTCGAGGCGCGAGGTGCTGGTGGCCGCCGCGCTCGCGCGCGCGACCGCGGTCGTCGTGAGCTTCGGCGACACCCACAAGGCGCTCGCGATCCTCGCCCACGTGCACGACCTGCGCCCGGGCCTGCCGGTGATCGTGCGCACCTACGACGACACGGACGTCGGCCGCCTCAAGGAGGCGGGTGCCGCCGAGATCGTCGCCGAGGTGGTCGAGGGCTCGCTCATGCTCGCCACGCAGACGATGCTGCTGCTCGGCCTTCCCCTGAACCGGGTCCTGCGGCGGCTGCGCGACGTGCGCCAGGAGCGTTACCAGTTCATGCGCGGC
This sequence comes from Usitatibacteraceae bacterium, assembly GCA_044220635.1. GTDB lineage: Bacteria > Pseudomonadota > Gammaproteobacteria > Burkholderiales > Usitatibacteraceae > JBGAQP01. The sequence continues at coordinate 101,055 of JBGAQP010000001.1, read as the reverse complement.
TTCTTCCCCGGTGCGACCGACGCCGAGGACGAGGACCACAGCCCCGTGCGCCTGCAGACCGTCACCGTCGGCCCCTCGGCCGCCTGCCGGGGCCGCACCCTCGACAGCCTCAATCTGAAGGCTCTCGACGTGCAGGTCACCGGGGTGCGCCGGCGCGGGGTGCGCGAGGCGAACCCCGAGGCGCGCATGCGCCTGCAGGAGGGCGACGTGGTCGTGCTCCTCGGCACCCCGGAGAACCTCGCGAAGGCCGAGATGCGGCTGCTGCAGGGCTGAAAAGGAAACGGCCCGCGCAGGGCGGGCCGTGGGACTTGCCGCAGGGCTCGGGTCAGAACGTCTGGCAGACCGTATAGGTCGTCGCGTCGTCGACGGAGGCCGTGGCGACCGCCGTGGACTGCGCGAAGGTCGTGCTGGTCACGTTGGCCGTCACGCGCATCGACCCGGTCGCCGTGTTGCCGTCGTCCATCTGGAGGTCGAGCTGCTTGGCGAACTTGCCGAGGATCCCCGAGGAGCAGATCTGGTAGGTGCCGGTCATGCCGGTAATCTGCGCGGCCGCGGTCGACGAGCTGTTCATCCCGATCACCCCGCCCATGGCGTTCTTGGGCCAGTAGTCGGCGTCGGTCACCACCGTGGGCCCGGGCGCCAGGTTCGACAGGCGCACGTGCTGCCAGAAGAGATAGGACTCGTCCGTGTTCGTGCCCGAGTACCAGTTGCCCTCGATCACGCCGTTGCCCTGCTTGCCCGCGGGCGTGGTCGCGTTCGCCGCGCCCGAGACGTGCGCGGTCGCCGCGTTGTCGTCGCCCGGAAGGCTCTTGTACTTGTCCTGGTAGGCGTAGACGTAGGTCGGGATGGTGCGGAAGTCGTTCGCGAGCGACTTCACCTTCGCGCTGTTGATGAGCTCCTGGCCCTTGAGGATGCCGCCGAGCAGAAGCCCGATGATGACGAGCACGATCGCGATCTCGACGAGGGTGAAGCCGGATTGCTGGGACCTCATGACGTTCTCCTTGATGACGGTTTCGAATCGTGCGCCGCGGCCGCTCTCAGAACCCGAGAAGGCCTGCCGCCGGCCGGACCAGGGCGCCGAAGCGCATCCCCAGGCCCAGGAGGAGCCCCAGTGCGACGAGGACGACGGCGGCTTCGTGGATCGGAAGGGTGGTGCGTTTCATGGGGCCTCCGGATGTGCGGTTGGGACGCCCGAACTCTCGCAAGCACCGTGCCACGCGCATCAAGTAGATGATTGTACTCGATTTTGTGGAAATCCCGGGGTCCGCAGCGGGCCCGCCTAAGAGCGCGGCTGTCGAGGGTTCCGACAGGCGCTGTCCGGGAATCGGACACCCCGGGGGGCTTTCCTAGCCAACCCCCCGGGCTTTCATTATCCTCGGCCCGACCCCTGCCCGCCCATGCCGACGCCCACGCCCTTCGCGCAGCGCCTCTCGCAAGCCCTCGTCGGCGTCCGCCGCTGGGTGGTGATCGCGATGCTGCTCACGCTGCACGCGGCGCTCGTGTCCGCGCCGGGCGGGGACTTCCAGCGCGTCTGGCTCATGGTCCACTTCGGGCTGTTCCTGCTCTGGCAGCCGTTCTACGCGACCGAGCGCGAGCTCGAGGTCTTCACGGTCGTGGTGCTCGTGGCGATCATCGCCGCGGTCCTCTGGTTCCTCTCGGGCTGGATGATCGTGATGTGGCTCTCGCTCCTGCTCGGCATCCTCGGGGGCAAGGTCTTCACGGTGCACGCGGCGCGCTTCGGGCGCTTCTACCTCGTCGCCTTCTCCTACCTCCTCTCGGTGCTCCTGCTCTGGGCCGTGCCGGCGCTGGTGCTGCCCGAGCAGCCGATCCCCGAACCCGTGCGCGCCTTCGCGAGCTGGGTCCTGCCGCTCGCGCTCGCCGTGCTCGCGCTGCTGCCCTTCGGCTCTGAGGACGAGCAGGGGCAGGTGTTCGACTTCTTCTACGCGGTGCTCCTCTTCCAGCTCGTGGTGGTCCTGGTGCTGGGCTCCGTCGCCCTGATGCGCTACACCGGGGACCAGTACTTCCGCTCGGTGGCCCTCACGGTGCTCGGCTTCGGCGCCGCGCTCTTCCTCTTCGCGGTGCTCTGGAGCCCGCGCGGCGGCTTCGGGGGCCTGAGGACCTACTTCTCGCGCTACCTCCTGTCGGTGGGCATGCCCTTCGAGCTGTGGATGCGCCGCGTGGCGGAGCTCGCCGAGCGCGAGGGCGATCCGCGCCGATTCCTCGAGCTCGCGCTCGCCGAGATCGCGGCCTTCCCCTGGATGCGCGGCGGGAACTGGAGGTCGGCCGACGGCGAGGGCTCCTTCGGCACGCCCTCGGGACACGCCTCGCGCTTCGCCTTCCACGGCCTCGAGCTCACCTTCCACTCGGCGATCCCGCTCTCGCCCGCGCTCTTCCTGCACATGCGGCTGCTCGCCCAGGTCGTCGGCGAGTTCTACGAGGGCAAGAGGCGCGAATCGGCGCTCCGCAGCCACGCCTACATGCAGGCCGTCCACGAGACGGGGGCGCGCCTCACCCACGACATCAAGAACCTGCTGCAGTCGATCTACGCGCTCACCTCGGTCGCGCCCAAGGGCGGCGCCGAGGGCTACGCGGGGCTGCTGCAGCGCCAGCTCCCGCAGCTCGCCCAGAGGCTGCACGCGACCCTCGAGAAGCTGCGCGCCCCGGAGATCGCCACCCGCGAGCTGCCGGTGCCGGCGCGCGCCTGGTGGGCCGGGGTCGAGCGCCGCCTCGCGGGCCAGGCGCTGGAGCTGAGCGCCGAGATCGGCGACGGCGTCGAGGTGCCCGCCGCGCTCTTCGACAGCCTGCTCGAGAACTGCCTCGACAACGCGCGGGCGAAGCGCGCGCGCGAGCCCGGGCTCGCGATCTCGGTCTCCTTCCGCGCCCTCGGCCCGGAAATCCTGCTCTCGGTGTGCGACACGGGCTCCGCGGTTGCCGAGGCCGTCGAGCGCCACCTCTTCCGCGAGCCCATCGCGCAGTCGCGTGGCGAGGGCCTGGGGATCGGGCTCTTCCAGGCGGCGCGCCAGGCCGCGCAGGCGGGCTTCCGCCTGCGGCTCGCCGCCAACGCGGACGGGCGCGTGTGCTTCGCGATCGAGCGCGAGGTCGCGGCCGCACCCTCAGGCTGAGGCGAGCGCGGCGAGGACCTCGTCGAGCCCCGCCTCCCAGGGCGGGAGGCGCACGCCGAAGGTCCCCTCGAGCTTCGCGGTGCTGAGCCGCGAGTTCGCCGGCCGGCGCACCGGGGTCGGGTACTCGCTCGTCGGGATCGGGACCACGCGCGGGGCCCGGAATCCCGCGGGCGCGAGCCGCGCCCAGCGCGCGAAGATCGCGGCCGCGAAACCGAACCAGCTCGTCTCGCCCGTCGCCGTCGCGTGGTAGAGCCCGGGGCTCGCCGCGGCGCGCTCGAGGCCCGCGGCCGTGGGCGCGCCGTCCGCGGCCCCGACGACCGCGAGCGTCGCGCGGGCGAGCGCGAGGCTCGAGGTCGGCGCCCCGAACTGGTCGTCGACCACGCGGATCTCGTCGCGCTTCGCGGCAAGGTCGAGCATCGTGCGCAGGAAGTTGCGCCCCCGCGGGCCGAAGACCCACGTCGTGCGCAGGACGAGGTGCGCGCCCCCGACGGAGGCGACCGCGCGCTCGCCCTCGAGCTTCGTGCGCCCGTACACGCCCATGGGGCCGGTCGCGTCCTCCTCCGTGTACGCGCCGGGCTTCGCGCCGTCGAACACGTAGTCGGTGGAGTAATGCACGAGCAGCGCCCCGAGGCGCCTCGCCTCCTCGGCGAGCACCCCCGGGGCGACCGCGTTCACGGCGCGGGCGAGCGCGGGCTCGGATTCCGCGCGGTCCACCGCGGTGTAGGTCGCGGGGTTGAGGATCAGCTGCGGACGCAGCTCGCGCACGCGCGCGCGGATCGCCTCGGGCCGCGCGAGGTCGAGGCTCGCGCGGTCCTCGGCGGCGAGCTCGCACTTGCCCGCGAGCAGGCGCGCGAGCTCGCCGCCGACCTGGCCGCCGCAGCCGGTCACCAGCACCCGCATCACGGGTAGGTCTCGGCCCGCTCGAGCGGGGTGCCGGCGGCGTCGCGCGCATTGAGGCGCGGCTCGCCGTCCAGGGGCCAGGCGATCGCGAGCGCCGGGTCGCTCCAGAGGAGCACCTGCTCGTGGCCGGGCGCGTAGTAGTCCGTGGCCTTGTAGAGGAAATCGGCCGACTCCGAGAGCACGAGGAAGCCGTGGGCGCAGCCCGCGGGGATCCAGAGCATGCGCCGGTTGGCCGCCGAGAGCCGCTCGCCCACCCAGCGCCCGAAGGTGGGCGAGGAGCGGCGCAGGTCCACGGCGACGTCGTACACCTCGCCCGAGACGACGCGCACGAGCTTTCCCTGGGGCTGCTTCGTCTGGTAGTGCAGCCCCCGCAGGATCCCGCGCGCCGTGTGCGAATGGTTGTCCTGCACGAACTCGACGTCGCGCCCGACGGCCTCGGCGAAGGCGCGCCGGTTCCAGCTCTCGAAGAAGAAGCCGCGCTCGTCGCCGAACACCTTCGGCTCGATCAGCACGACCCCGTCGACGGCGGTGGCGAGCGCGCGCATCAGAACACGGGCTCGCGCAGGATCGCGAGCAGGTACTTGCCGTAGGCGTTCTTCCTCATCGGCTGCGCGAGCCGCTCGAGGGCGGCCGCGTCGATGTAGCCCATGCGGTAGGCGATCTCCTCGGGGCAGGAGATCTTGAGCCCCTGGCGGCGCTCGATCGTCTCGATGAACTGCGCGGCCTCGAGCAGGCTTTCGTGCGTGCCGGTGTCGAGCCAGGCGGTGCCGCGCCCCATCACCTCGACGGTGAGGCGGCCGCGCTCCAGGTAGCCGCGGTTCACGTCCGTGATCTCGAGCTCGCCGCGATCCGAGGGCGCGAGCGCGGCGGCGATGTCGAGGACCTCGTTGTCGTAGAAATAGAGGCCGGTCACCGCGTAGCGCGACTTCGGCTTCGCGGGCTTCTCCTCGACGGACACCGCGAGGCCCGAGTCGTCGAACTCGACGACGCCGTAGCGCTCCGGGTCCTTCACGGGATAGGCGAAGACCGTGGCCCCGCGCGCGTGCGCGGCAGCGTTCTTGAGCGAGGCCTCCAGGTCGTGGCCGTGGAAGATGTTGTCGCCGAGCACGAGCGCGCAGGGCCCGGCGCCGATGAACTCACGCCCGATCAGGAAGGCCTGCGCGATGCCCCGGGGCTTTTCCTGCACCGCGTAGGAGAACGCCATCCCCCAGTCGCGCCCGTCGCCCAGGAGCTCGGCGAAGCGCGGCGTGTCCTGCGGCGTCGAGATGACGAGGACGTCGCGGATGCCCGCGAGCATCAGGGTCGAAAGCGGGTAGTACACCATCGGCTTGTCGTAGATCGGCAGCAGCTGCTTGGAGACCACGCGCGTGGCCGGGTAGAGCCGCGTGCCCGAGCCCCCCGCGAGGATGATGCCCTTGCGCTTCATGCCGTCGGGCGCCCCGAGTAGTTCGCGTCGATCCACTGGCGGTATTCGCCGCTTTGCACCCCGGCGACCCAGTTCTCGTTGGCGAGGTACCAGGCGACGGTGCGCTCGAGGCCCGACTCGAAGCTCTGCTTCGGCGTCCAGCCGAGCTCGCGCTGGATCTTGGTCGCGTCGATCGCGTAGCGCCGGTCGTGCCCGGGGCGGTCGGCCACGTAGGTCACGAGGCCGCGGTAGCCGCCCGCGCGGGGCCGCAGGCGCCCGAGCGCGTCGCAGATCGCGTGCACGACCTCGAGGTTCGTGCGCTCGGAGTTGCCGCCCACGTTGTAGACCTCGCCGGGGCGCCCGCTCGCGAGCGCGGTGCGGATCGCGTCGCAGTGGTCGGCGACGTAGAGCCAGTCGCGCACCTGCCGGCCGTCGCCGTAGACGGGCAGCGCCTTGCCGGCGAGCGCGTTGGCGATCATGAGCGGGACCAGCTTCTCGGGGAACTGGAACGGCCCGTAGTTGTTCGAGCAGTTCGTCGTGACCGTGGGCAGGCCGTAGGTGTGGTGCCAGGCGCGCACGAGGTGGTCGCTCGCCGCCTTCGAGGCGGAGTACGGGCTGTTGGGCGCGTAGGGCGTGGTCTCCGTGAAGCCCGGGTCCGCGTCGCCGAGCGAGCCGTAGACCTCGTCGGTGGACACGTGGAGGAACCGGAAGGCCGCGCGCCCGGACTCGGCGAGGTCCCCCCAGTGCGCGCGCGCGGCCTCGAGCAGCGTGAAGGTCCCCAGGACGTTGGTGCGGATGAAGTCCCCGGGGCCGTGGATCGAGCGATCGACGTGGCTCTCGGCCGCGAAGTGCACGATGGCGCGCGGGCGGTGGCGCTCGAGAAGCCCGTCGACGAGCGCGCGGTCGCCGATGTCGCCGCGCACGAACTCGTGCCTCGGGTCCCCGGAGAGCGTGGCGAGGTTCGCGAGATTGCCCGCGTAGGTGAGCTTGTCGAGGTTGACCACCGGCTCGCCCACCTCGGAGAGCCAGTCGAGCACGAAGTTCGCGCCGATGAACCCGGCGCCCCCGGTCACGAGAATCGTCATTTCGCCATCCTCTGCAGCTCGATCAGCTTCAGGTACTTGTGGAAGGTGTTGTTGCAGCCGATCACGACGTGCGCGAAGCCCGGGCCCCCGTCGAGGAAGCCCAGACGCAGGAAGTAGAACTTCACGAAGCGCGCGAGCGGGCTGAGGAAGAGCCGCAGGAACCCGGCGCGCACCCCCTGGTCGTAGAGCGCCTGGGCGTGCAGCGTCGAGTAGCGGTACTGCTTGGCCATGTAGGCGGCGACGTCCTCGGCGGAGTCGTGCAGCAGGTCACCGTCGAGGCGGCCGACCTCGGCCGTCGTGAGCACCGCCTCGTGCACCTCGTCGTTGGACCAGCTCGCGTGCGCCCGGTGGAAGAGCCTGAGCGTCCAGTCGGGATAGCCCTCGCCGTGTCCGAGCCACGCCCCGAGGAAGCGGTTGCGGCGCGCCACGCGCCAGGCCCGGTAGCGCCGCCCGGCGAGCGCGGCGCGGATGGAGCGCTCGAGGCGCTCGGTCACGCGCTCGTCGACGTCCAGGCACAGCACCCAGTCGTTGCGCGCCTCCGACACGGCGAACTGCTTCTGGCGTCCGAAGCCCAGCCACTCCTTGCGGATCACCCGCGCGCCGTGGCGCTCGGCGATCGCGACCGTCTCGTCGCGGCTTCCCGAATCCACCACCAGGATCTCGTCGGCGAACGCCACGCTCGCGAGGCAGGGGCCGATCTGGCCCGCGGCGTCGAGCGCGATGATGGCCACGGTGAGGGGGAGCTTTTCGGTCGGGGGATTCGCCACGGGTCGGGCTCGGCGGCGGAAGGTGCGCCATTCTAACCTCAGCCCGGTCCCCACCCAAAGGCGGGGCGCGGCACTAGAATGGCGGCCATGAGCGCGCCGCGCGTCCTGTTCGTGAAGCTGTCCTCGCTCGGCGACGTGATCCACAACCTCCCGGCCGTCACCGATCTCGCCGCGCGCCACCCCGGAGCGAGCATCGACTGGGCGGTCGAGGAAGCCTACGCCGGGCTCGTGCGCCTGCACCCGGCGATCGAGCGCGTGGTTCCGGTGGCCCTGAGGCGCCTGCGCGCGCACCCCGCTTCGCCCGCGGCCTGGCGCGCGCTCGGGGCGGCGCGGCGCGCGCTCGCCGAGCGGCCCTACGATTTCGTCATCGACACGCAGGGCCTCGCGAAGAGCGCGCTCGTCGCCCGCTTCGCCCGCGGCCCCTCCTTCGGCCTCGACCGCACGAGCGCGCGCGAGCGCCTCGCCGCGCGCTGCTACGACGTCGCGATCGCGGTGCCGAGGAAGCTCCACGCGGTCGAGCGCAATCGCCGCCTCGTCGCCGAGGTCTTCGGCTACCGCCTCGGGACGCACGCCGACTACGGCCTCGCCGCGCCCGCGGCGCCGCCGGCCTGGGCGCCCGCAGGCCCCTACGCGGTGCTGCTGCACGCGGCGAGCCGCGCCGACAAGCGCTGGCCCGAGGCGCGCTGGGTGGAGCTCGGCGGGCGGCTTGCCGCGCTCGGGATCGCGGCGGTGCTGCCCGGGGGCAGCGACTCCGAGCGCGCGAGCGCCGCGGGGATCGCGCGCTCGATCCCCGGGGCGCTCGCCGCGCCCGAGATGACGCTCACCGAGGCGGCCGCGCTGCTCGGCCACGCGGCCGCCGTCGCGGGCGTCGACACGGGGCTCACCCACCTCGCGGTCGCCCTCGGGCGGCCCGCGGTCGGCATCTACTGCGCGACGGACCCGGCGCTCACCGGGCTTCACGGGGATGCGCGGGCCGTGAACCTCGGAAGGCCCGGGGCACCGCCCGCCACCGGGGAAGTGCTTGCCGCGCTCGAGGCGGGCCTCGCGGGCGGCGCATGATGCGCCTCGCCTACGCCGCCGCCTGGTGGCTCGCCGCCCCGCTCATCGTCGCGCGCCTGTGGTGGCGCGGGCGCAAGCTCCCCGGATACCGCCATCGCATCGGCGAGCGCTTCGGCCGGTACCAAGCGGCCGAGGACGTCGCGCGCATCTGGATCCACGCCGTGTCGGTCGGCGAGACGCGCGCGGCGGCCCCCCTCGTGGAGGCGCTCGCCGCGCGCTACCCGGGCCATCGCATCCTGATGACGCACATGACGCCCACGGGGCGCGCCACCGGCGAGAGCCTGTTCGGCGACCGCGTCGAGCGCGCGTGGCTGCCCTACGACTACGGCTTCGCGGTGCGCGCCTTCCTCGAGCGCTTCCGGCCGGCCTTCGGCGTGATCCTGGAAACCGAGATCTGGCCGCGGCTGCTCGAGGAGTGCCGCCGGCGCTCGGTGCCGGTGCTGCTCGCCAACGCCCGGCTCTCCGAGCGCTCGGCGCGCAACTACGCGCGCTTCCCGGCCCTCACGCGCTGGGCGCTCGCCAACCTCGACGGGATCGCCGCGCAGACGCGCACCGACGCCGAGCGCTTCGTGGCGCTGGGCGCGGCCGCGCCCGAAGTCACCGGCAACGTGAAGTTCGACCTCGCCGTCGCCCCGGAGATGGTCGCGCTCGGGCGCGAGTTCCGCGGCCGCTTCGGCGCCGGGCGCCGCGTGTGGGTCGCGGGCAGCACCCGCGAGGGCGAGGAGGCGCTGCTGCTCGACGCGCTCGCCGCCGCCCCGGGCGAGGCCGCCGAGCTCCTCGTGATCGTCCCGCGCCACCCCCAGCGCTTCGCCGAGGTCGCCGCGCTCGCCCAGGCGCGGGGCTTCGCGACCGCCCGGCGCAGCGACCCCGGCCCCGTGGACCCCGCGGTGCGCGTGGTCGTGGGCGATTCCATGGGCGAGATGCTCGCGTACTACGCGGCGGCCGACGTGGCGCTGATCGGCGGGAGCCTGCTCGCCTACGGCGCGCAGAACCTCATCGAGCCCTGCGCGCTCGGCAAGCCCGTGGTCGTGGGGCCGTCGACCTACAACTTCGAGGAGGCCGCCGACGGCGCGATCGCGGCGGGGGCGGCGCTGCGCGTGCGCGATGCCGCCGAGGCGCTCGAGCGCGTGCGCGCGATCCTGGGCGACGCGGCGCGCCGCGCGGCGATGGGCGCGGCCGCCGCCGCCTTCGCCGCGTCCAACCGCGGCGCCGTCGAGCGCCTCGCCGCCTGGATCGGGGCGCGGGTCGGGCGCGCTAGCGGGCGAGCGCCCGGTTGATCGCCTCGACGTCGCCTTCCGAAAGCGTGCCGGCGGCGGCCTTCAGGCGCAGGTTGTTCATCAGGAATCCGTAGCGCGCCTGCTGCAGGTCGCGGCGCGTCTGGAACACCTGCTGCTGGGCGTTGAGCACGTCGACGCTCGTGCGCACGCCCACGTCGCGGCCGAGGATCGAGGAGTCGAGCTGGCTCTGGGTCGAGGCGAGCGCCTGCTCGAGGGCGCGCACGAGCGCGGCCCCGTTGGTCACGTTGAGGAAGCTCTGGCGGACCGACTGCGCGACGGTGCGCTGCGTGTTCTCGAGGTCCTGCTCGGCGCGGTCGCGCAGGGCGAGGGCCTCGCGCACGCGCGACTGCGTGCCGCCGCCTGCGAAGATCGGCACCGAGAGCACCAGCCCTACGGCGGAGTTTTCCGAGGTGATGGCCGCGCCCGTGAAGAGCTCGCCGAGCGAGCTCGCGGGGTTGCGGTTGTAGTTGTACGACGCGTTGAGATCGAGCGTCGGATAGTGGCCCGCCCGGCTGCGGTCGACTTCCTGCCTGGCGATCTCGAAGGCGGCGCGGGAGACCGCGACGGCGAGGCTCGATTCCGAGGCCGCCCGCACCCACTCGTCGATGTTGTCGGGCGTGGGCCGGGCAAGCGCCATCTTGTCGCCGAGCGGCGTGAGCCCCGCGGGCGGCTTGCCGATGATCTGCTGCAGCGCGCGCTTCTTCACCTCGAGGTCGTTCGCGTCGAGAACCTCCTTCGCCACCGCCTGGTCGTAGCGCGCCTGCGCCTCCAGGGTGTCGACGATGGTCGCGGTGCCCACCTCGAAGTTGCGCTTGGCCTGGGCGAGCTGCTCGGCGATGGCGCGCTTCTGGGCGTCGGAGAGCGCCACGTTGTCCTGCGCGAGGAGCACGTCGAAGTAGGCCTGGGCGGTGCGCACGATGAGGTCCTGGGCCGCGGTCGTGAGCGTGGCCTCGGCCTGGAGGACCTGCTTCTCGGCCTGCGAGATCGCGATCCAGTTCTGCATCCGGAACACCGGCTGCGTGAGCGTCACGCCGAACCCGCGCGTGGAGTAGTCCACGTCGTCCACGCCCTCGCGCTGGTTGTAGTTGCGGAAGGCCGAGGCGGAGCCCGTGACGAGCGGCAGGTAGCCCGCCCTCGCCTGGGGCAGGCGCTCGACGCTCGCCTGGTACTGGGCGCGAGCGGACTGGTAGACGGGGTCGCTCACCAGCGCGTCGCGGTAGACGTTCAACAGGTCCGCGGCGGCGGCGGAGCCGGCGGCACCCGCCAGGGCGAGCGCGGCGACGATGCTCTTGAGTTTCATCGGGGCCTTCCGTGAATGGGGTTGCGTGCGGTTCGTCGGGACTGCAGTCGGGTTGGACGGCGCGGGGCGGGCATCCGGATTCCCGCCGTCAGTAGATCGGCATCGCGGGCTCGACCGAGCGCGCCCAGCCGTCGATCCCGCCCGAGAGGTTGACGAGCTGCGAGAAGCCGAGTCGCTCGAGGTACATCCCCGCGTGGCGGCTGCGCACCCCGTGGTGGCAGATGAGCACCAGGGGGCCGGCGGGATCGAGCTCGCCCACGCGCGCCGGCAGCTCCCCGAGCGGGATGTGGGTCGAGCCCTCGATGCGGCACAGGGCGAATTCCCAGGGCTCGCGCACGTCGAGCAGGCGCACGGGGGCGCTCTGGCCCTCGAGCCAGGACTTGAGCTGGGGCGCGGCGAGCTCGACCATCAGAACCGGAACCGTGCCGGCTGCTCGGCGTTGACGAGGGGCTTGAGGAGGGTTTCGAAGAGCGCGACCGACTCCGGCGCCCCGCGCGCGGGCCGCCGCAGCAGCGTGGCGCGCATCATCGGGGCGTCGCCCGTGACGGCGAAGAGCCGCCCGCCGGGCTTCAGGCGCCCGACGAAGGCTTGCGGTAAGACGGGAACCGAGCCGGTGAGCACGATGACGTCGAAGGCCGATTCGCCCAGGGGCGCGCGGGCGCTGTCGCCCTCCAGGAGCGTCACGTTCGACGCGCCCGCCGCGCGAAGGTTCGCGCGCGCCCTTTCCAGCAGGTCGGGGTGGATCTCGGCGCTCACGACCTCGCGGGCGAGACGCGCGAGCAGCGCCGTGAGGTAGCCCGAGCCCGTGCCCACCTCGTAGACGCTGTCGCCGGCGCCGACGGCGAGCTCCTGCAGCACGCGCGCCTCGAGCTTCGGCGCCCACATCGCCTCGCCGTGGCCCAGGGGAATCTCGAGGTCGGCGAAGGCGAGGTCGCGGTGCGCCTCGGGCACGAAGCGCTCGCGCTTCACCTCGAAGAGCAGGCCGAGCACCCCGGGGTCGAGGACCTCCCAGGGGCGGATCTGCTGCTCGACCATGTTGAAGCGGGCTTGCTCGACGTTCATGGCGCTCGGAAGGCGTGCCGGAACCCGGGGGAAAACCGCAATTGTATCAAAGGGGAAACCCCCGCCCGCTCAATCCAGGGTGCGCCGGTAGCGCTTCAGCGCCGCGGCCGAGACGACGAGCAGGATCACCGCGAGCGGCCAGACGTGGGGCAGCACCTCGACCGCGCCCACCCCCTTCAGCAGGATCCCGCGCACGACGCGGAGGAAATGCGTGAGCGGCAACGCCTCGCCCAGCACCTGGGCCCACCCCGGCATGCCGCGGTAGGGGAACATGAAGCCCGAGAGCAGCATCGAGGGCAGGAAGAAGAACATCGTCATCTGCATCGCCTGCATCTGGCTGCGGGCGAGCGTCGAGAAGGTGAAGCCGATCGCGAGGTTGGTGGCGATGAAGAGCACGAGGATCGCCGAGAGCAGCGCGAGGCTGCCCACCATGGGCACGTGGAAGATCGACCAGGCGGCCGCGAGGATCACCACGACCTGGATGTAGCCGATGAGGATGTAGGGAACGATCTTGCCGATCATCACCTCGAGGGGCGTGACGGGCGTGGCGAGCAGGTTCTCCATGGTGCCGCGCTCGCGCTCGCGGGTCATGGCGAGCGAGGTCATCATCACCATGGTCATCGTGAGCACCACGCCCATGAGCCCCGGGACGATGTTGTGCTGGGTGATGCCCTCGGGATTGTAGCGCCGGTGCACGCGCACCTCGAATGCGGGCGCGCCGGAGCGCAGGCCCGCGAGCGGCCCCGAGAGGTCGCGCTCGAGCGCGGAGAGGTTCACCTGCTGGAGCGCGGCGAGCGCGTTGCTCGTCGCCGCCGGGTCCGTGGCGTCGGCCTGCACGAGCACCGCGGGGCGCTCGCCGCGCTGCAGCCGGCGCGCGAAGTCCGGCGGGATCTCGAGCACGAACTGCACGCGCCCGCGCGCGAGCAGCCCCTCGGCCTCGGCCACCGTCGCCGGGCGCTCGACGATGCGGAAGTAGCCGGTGTTCTCGAGGGCGCGCACGAGGGAGCGCGAGAAGACGCTCGATTCGGCGGCAACGAGCGCCGCGGGCAGGCCCTTGGGGTCCATGTTGATCGCGAAGCCGAAGAGCACGAGCTGCATCACCGGCACGCCGATCATCATCGCGAAGGTGAGCCGGTCGCGGCGCATCTGCACGAATTCCTTGGCGAGGACGGCGACGAAGCGGTGCCAGGCGAACAGCTGCCGCAGGCGCGAGGGCCGGGGGTCCACGGGCCTCACTCCCCGGGCACGACCGCGGGCTCGGCCGCGCGCCGCATGAGATGGATGAAGACGTCCTCGAGCCCTGAGTCCACCTTGCGGATCGCGAGGCCGGGGCGCGCGGCGAGGTCGGAAACCGCCGCCGAGAGCGAGCGGTCGTCGGTGCCGCTCACGTGCAGCGCCGTGCCGAACGGGACGACCATGTCGACGCCGGGGCGCGCGCGCAGCTCCGAGGCGAGCGCGATCAGTCCCTCGCCTTCGATCGCCCACGTGGAGAGCCCCGCCTGCCGGACGATCTCGCGGGCGGTGCCGTGCGCGAGCAGGCGCCCGTAGGCGATGTAGGTGAGCGCGTGGCAGCGCTCGGCCTCGTCCATGTAGTGGGTGCTCACGAGGACCGTCATCCCCTCGTGCGCGAGGGCGTGGATGTGGTCCCAGAAGTCGCGGCGCGCGCCGGGGTCGACGCCCGCGGTGGGCTCGTCGAGGAGCAGCAGCTTCGGGTCGTGCAGGAGGCAGGCGGCGAGCGCGAGGCGCTGCTTCCAGCCCCCGGAGAGCGTGCCCGCGAGCTGGGCGCGGCGCGCGGAAAGCCCGAGGCGCTCGAGGGCCTGGTCGACCCGCCGGCGCCGCGCGGGCACCGCGTACATGCGCGCGACGAAGTCGAGGTTCTCCCCGATCGAGAGGTCCTCGTAGAGGCTGAAGCGCTGGGTCATGTAGCCCACCTCGCGCTTGATGAGCGCGGACTCGCGCAGGATGTCGTGGCCGAGGCAGGTGCCGCGGCCCTCGTCGGGGATGAGCAGGCCGCAGAGCATGCGGATGGTGGTGGTCTTGCCGCTGCCGTTGGGACCCAGGAAGCCGTAGATCTGCCCGCGCGGCACGTGCATGGCGAAATCGTCGACGGCGAGCTTGCCGTTGAAGCGCTTGGTGAGCCCCGCGACGTCGATCGCGATGTCGGCGGCCGCGCTCACTGCAGGCTCACGTCCACGGGCTGGCCGGGGTGCAGCTTCGCCGCGTCCGCGGGCTCGGCCCGCGCCTCGACGAGGAACACGAGCTTCGCGCGGCTGTCGTTGCTGTAGATGACGGGGGGCGTGTACTCGGCCTGGGGTGCCACGTAGCTCACCTTCGCGACGACCGGCGCCGGGCAGCCGTCGCAGGCGACGCGCACGGCCTGGCCCAGGCGCACGGCGCCGAGACGCCGCTCGGGCACGAAGAATCGCACCTTGACGTTCGCGAGCGGCAGGATCGCGACCACCGGGGCCCCCGCCGCCACCCATTCGCCGCGCACGAAGAGCGTGTCGGTGACCGTTCCCGCCACGCTCGCGCGCACCGATTTCTGCGCGAGCCGCCATTCGGCCTGGGCGAGGGACTCGCGCGCGGCCGCGACCTCGGCCTCGGCGGCGCGGATCTCGTCCGGGCGCGAGCCGAGTTGCGCGGTGGCGAGCTGGGCCTTCGCCTCGGCGACCCGCTGCCGGTCGCGCTCGAGCGCGGCGCGCGCCTGGTCGAGGCTCTGGCGGCTGACGAAGCCCCGGCTGACGAGGTCCTCCTGGCGCCTGAGCTCCGTCGCCGAAAGGGCGGCGGCGGCCTCGGCCTGGGCGAGCTGCGCGCGCAGCGCGTCGAGCTCGGTCGGTCGGCGGCCCTTGCGCAGGTTCTCGAGCTGCGCCTCGGCGCGGCGCACGCGCTCCCCGGCCTCGCGGCGCGCCGCGGTCTCGTTCTCCGCTTCGAGGGCGAAGAGCGCGTCTCCCGCCTCCACGCGGCTGCCGCGTGCCGCGGCGAGCGTCACCAGGGTTCCGGCGAAGGGCGCCGCCTGGCGCACGTACTCGCCCTCCACATAGCCCTGGAGCGGAGGATCGGCGGGAGCGCCGCACGCGGCGAGGAGCGCGACGGCGGTTGCGGCGAGGACGGTTCGGTTCATGGGCGGCCTTTCTTCTTGCGCGCGGGCGCGGGCCTGGAAGAGGAGGGGACGAGTCCGGCGAGCGCGACCTCGATGCGCTCGTCGATGGCGCGGTCGCCGAGCAGCGATTGCGCGAGCGCGGCGCCGTCGCTGCCGGGCGGGGCGCCGAAGTCGAGGATGGCGCCCGCGGCGAACACCGGCATCGCGATGGCTCCCGCGAAGACGCCGACCGCCTGCTGCGGCGCCATGGGACGCAACCTGCCTTCGCGCTGCGCGCGCGCGACCAGGCCGACGAGGACGGTGGCGTGCCGCGGGACGTTGTCGCGCAGGAACTCGCGCGCGACCGCCTCCCCCGAGAGGGCCTCGGCGAGCACCCGGGCCATGAACGCGCGGTTGTCGCGCAGGAACCGGCCAAGGAGCCGCAGCGCCGCGCGCAGCTGCTCGACGGGACCCTCGCCCTGCGCCGCCTCGAGCGTGAAGCGCGCGAACATCTCCTCGTAGGCCGACTGCATCACCGAGCGCAGGAACGCCTCGCGGGTGCGGAAGTGGTAGTGGAACATCCCGGTATTCACGCCGGCGGCCTCGCAGACCTGGCGGATGGTGAGCTTCGCCGAGCCCGTCTCGGGCAGCAAGGCGCGCCCGGCTGCGAGCAGGGATTGGTCGAGGTTTCGCGACGGTCTGGGCGGCATGGCGGCGGCTCGGTTCAAGCTGGCTGAAACTATACGAGCGTATAATTATCCAGTCAACCAGTTTTTCGGGTTTCCCCGGTCCCGTTCCATTGCCGCGCCCCCCCCTTTGGGGTAGCTTGGGCGCTCACGCAGGGGTCTGGAGCGCCGGGTGTCGGCGCCCCGGTGAGAGAGTCCCTCAGAACCTGATCCGGGTCATGCCGGCGTAGGGAGCGTAGCCGCCAGACGGCGCTCCTCCCCGCCCGGGATCCCGAGGAGCCACCATGAACGCCAACCCGAATTTCATCGCCACCGCGGCCCAGGTCGACCAAGCGGCCGTCCAACCGCTGCCGCGCTCGCAGAAGGACTACGCCGCGGGTTCCCGTCCCGATCTGCGCGTGCCGATGCGCCGCATCGAGCAGTCGGACACGCCCGCCTCCTTCGGCGCCGAACCCAACCCCCCGGTCTGGGTCTACGACACGAGCGGGCCCTACACCGACCCGTCGGCGAGGATCGACATCCGCGCGGGCCTGCCGGCGCTGCGCGCAACCTGGATCGAGGAGCGCGGCGACACCGAGCGCCTGGCCGGGCCCAGCTCGAGGTTCGGGCGCGAGCGCCTCGCGGACCCGAAGCTCGCGCAGCTGCGCTTCGACCTGAAGCGCGCGCCGCGCCGCGCGAAGGCCGGAGCCAACGTGACCCAGATGCACTACGCGCGCCGCGGCATCGTCACGCCCGAGATGGAGTTCGTCGCGATCCGCGAGGGCTTGCGGCGCCGCGAGTACCTCGAGCGGCTGCGCGCCTCGGGGCCCACGGGCGAGCGCATGGCCGCGCTCCTCGGCCGCCAGCACCGGGGGGAATCCTTCGGCGCCGCGATCCCCGCGGAGATGACACCGGAGTTCGTCCGCGACGAGGTGGCGCGGGGCCGGGCCATCATCCCCGCGAACGTGAACCACCCGGAGTCGGAGCCGATGGCGATCGGCCGCAACTTCCTCGTGAAGGTGAACGCGAACATCGGCAATTCCGCGCTCGGCTCCTCGATCGGCGAGGAGGTCGACAAGATGACCTGGGCCATCCGCTGGGGCGCGGATACCGTGATGGACCTCTCCACGGGCCGGCACATCCACGAGACGCGCGAGTGGATCGTGAGGAACAGCCCCGTGCCCATCGGCACCGTGCCCATCTACCAGGCCCTCGAGAAGGTCGACGGGCGCGCGGAGGAGCTCACCTGGGAGATCTTCCGGGACACGCTCGTCGAGCAGGCCGAGCAGGGCGTGGACTACTTCACGATCCACGCGGGCGTGCGTCTTGCCTTCGTGCCGCTCACGGCGAACCGGATGACCGGCATCGTCTCGCGCGGCGGCAGCATCATGGCCAAGTGGTGCCTCGCCCACCACAGGGAGAGCTTCCTCTACGAGCGCTTCGAGGAGATCTGCGAGGTGATGAAGGCCTACGACGTCGCCTTCTCGCTCGGCGACGGGCTGCGCCCGGGCTCGATCCACGACGCGAACGACGAGGCGCAGCTCGCGGAGCTGCGCACGCTCGGCGAGCTCACCACGATCGCCTGGAGGCACGACTGCCAGGTGATGATCGAGGGCCCCGGCCACGTGCCCATGCAGCTCATCAAGGAGAACATGGACCTCGAGCTCGAGCAGTGCCACGAGGCCCCGTTCTACACGCTCGGGCCCCTCACCACCGACATCGCGCCGGGCTACGACCACATCACCAGCGCCATCGGCGCGGCGCAGATCGGCTGGTACGGCACGGCGATGCTGTGCTACGTCACGCCCAAGGAGCACCTGGGGCTTCCCGACAAGGACGACGTGAAGGTGGGCATCGTCACCTACAAGCTCGCCGCCCACGCCGCCGATCTCGCCAAGGGCCACCCGGGCGCGCAGATCCGCGACAACGCGCTCTCGAAGGCGCGCTTCGAGTTCCGCTGGGAGGACCAGTTCAACCTCGGGCTCGATCCCGACAAGGCGCGCGAATTCCACGACGCGACGTTGCCGCAGGAAGGGGCGAAGCTCGCGCACTTCTGCTCGATGTGCGGCCCGCACTTCTGCTCGATGAAGATCACGCAGGACGTGCGCGACTTCGCCGCGAAGCACGGCCTCGGCGACGCCGAGGCCCTCGCGGAGGGAATGCAGGCGAAGGCGGTCGAGTTCGTGAAGCGGGGCGGGGAGATCTACCAGAAGGCCTGAGGCCCCAGGCGCCGGGCGCGGCAGTTGCGGGCCTTCCGCCGCCCGCCGGGCGGTCCCGACGGGGCGAGGATGCCGGGAGACCTCGCCGCTGCCCGATCGGGGTCGTGGTTCTCGTCCTCAGCGCGTCAATCCGGCCGTTTCCGTCCTGGCCCCCGACACCGCCGCCGCCACGACGCGGAACACTTCGGTCGGCTCGCGGAAGCCCGCAGCGCTGAACTGCACGATCACCGTCCGCGCCGCCGGATTCACGTAGAGGTACTGTCCGTTGTGTCCGTAAGCATAGAAGTCGCCCCCGCTCCCGGGCGGGGTCCACCAGAGCTGCTGGTGCACGTAGCCGTCGCCCGTGGGCACGCCATGGACGGTCTCGCGATGCGCCACGGTCGCGTGCAGCACGCGCGCGCCCCCGGAGAGCCCGCCGTCGAGGTAGAGCCGGCCGAACCGAGCGAAGTCCCGGGCCCGCGCGCTCACGCAGCAAAACGCCTTCTCCATGCCGTCCTCGCGATCGAGCGACCACAGCGCCGGCGCCTCCATGCCGAGCGGCTTCCAGATCGTGTCCGAGAGGTAGTCGGAGAGGTGCCGTCCCGTGGCGGCCTCGAGCACGAAACCCAGCGCCTGGATGTCGCCCTCGCTGTAGCGCCAGCGCCGGCCGGCTTCGGCGGAGCTCGCGCGGGCGACCGCGTCGTGGAGGTCCCCACCGTAGTAGTACTGGGCGCGACCCGGCAGCCACGAAGGCGCGTCCCCGACTCCGGAGGTCATCGTGATCAGCTCGCGCACGGTGACGGTGCCATACGGCGTGGCCGCGAGCTCCGGACGATGCCGTCCCACGGTGTCGTCGAGCGCGAGCCGGCCCTCCTGCACCGCGACGCCGGCGAGCGTGCCCACGATCGCCTTGGCGATCGACAGCGAGTTGAACAGGGAGCGCTCGTCGAAACCGCGACCATAGTGCTCCAGCACGAGGGTGTCGCCGCGCAGCACGACGAAGGCGGCCATGCGGTTGCCCTCGAGGTATTCGGAAAGCGTCGAGGGCCGGCCGCCCGGGCCCGGGACGACGAGCGCCGCGAGTCCCGCATCGGGAGCGCGCCGAAGGGGCGAGGCCCGCGCGGGCGCTTGCACCGTGCGGTTGGCGAAGATGCGATGGTCGTCGAGGTCGGCGGAATTGTGCAGGATGGTGCGGCCAAGAGCGCAGCCCTCGAGGCAGGCGGCGATGGCGACGAACGCGGCGGCGTGCAGGGCTTCCATGGCGTCCTCCGTGGGTGGGGGTGACGCCATCTCGCCGGGGTGGCTGGAAAACCGCCCGAAGTTGGGGCTACGATGCGGCTAACAATGGATTGCCATGTCGAATCAAGCCGTTAGGATCGGGGACTGGGAGCTCGACCGGGCGCTGAACGAGATCCGGCGGCCCGGTGCGAGCATCCGCCTCGAACCCAAGGTGGTCGATGTGCTGGCGTACCTTGCAGACCGGCCCGGGTCGGTGGTTTCCCGGGACGAGTTGCTGGAGGCAGTCTGGCCAGGCGTCGTCGTGGGAGACGACGCCCTCACGCAGGCGGTGATCAAACTGCGCAAGGCCTTGGGCGACGAGGCGCGCCAGCCGGCGTACATCGAGACCATCGCCAAGCGCGGATACCGGCTGCTCGCGCCGGTGGCGAACGGTGCGGGCGGCGACGCCGCGACGGTTTCCGGGTCGCGCCTGCCCGTCGCGGTGACGGTCTTCCGGCGATGGCGCTGGACCGCCGCGATCGGCCTCGCGATAGCCGTCGCGCTCGCGGTCCTGGCCGCCCGGATGGTGGCGGCGCCCTGGCCGCTCGGCGGGGACGCGCCGGGGCATGCCGCGGCGGACCCGCCCACGGTGGTCGTGCTGCCGCTCGCCAACCTCAGCGGCGACGCGGGCCGGGACTATTTCACCGATGGCATGACCGAGGACGTGATCGACGCGCTCGGCCGGTTCTCCGGCCTGCGCGTTCTGTCGCGGGGCGCGGTCGCGCCCTTCGCCTCACGCGCGGCCACGCCGTCCGAGATGGGCAGGGCGTTGGGCGTGAAGTACGTGGTCTCGGGCAGCGTGCGGCACGCCGACGGGCGGCTGCGCGTGAGCTGCGAGCTCGTCGATGCACGCGACGGCCGGGTGCTCTGGTCCGAGCGCTACGAAGGCTCCGGCGGCGACGTGCTCGACCTGCAGGACCGCCTGGTGCGCGACCTCGTCGGCCCGCTCGCGATCCGCGTCGAGACGCAGGAGCGGCAGCGGCGCTCCGGGCGGCCGGCGGCGGGACTGGAAGCCTATGACCTCGTGCTGCGCGCCCGGGCCCTCATCCACCGCGGAACCCGGGAGACGAACCGCCAGGCCCGCGAGCTCCTCGCGCAGGCGGTGAAGCTCGCGCCGGACTACGGGGACGCGTGGGTGGCGCTGGCCCACGCCGAGTACCGCCGCGCCGACCAGGGATGGATGCAGGACGCGGAGGAAGGGCTGCGCCGCGTGGAGGCGCACGCCCGCCGGGCGCTGGAGCTGCCGGACCGCGGCGCCCATGCCCGCGCCCACGCGTACCTCGCGCGCGTGCTCGGGCAACGTCGCGACCTTCCCACGGCACTCGCCGAGGCCGTGAAGGGCGTGGCCATCAACCCGAGCGACCCCGTGGCGCTCTACGCCGAAGGATCGACACGCATCTGGCTGGGAGAGTTCGAGCGCGGCACGGCGATCCTCGAGTCGGCGACCCGATTCGACCCCACGCTGGACGACATCCTGTCGCCGGCGGGCTACTTCCTGCAGAAGCGCTACCGCGAGGCGCTGGCGCGGGCGGAGGAGCGGATCGCCCGCACGCCGGAGATTCCGGTGCTGCACGCGGTGCGCGCCGCGGCTCTCGTGCGCCTCGACCGCCCGGCGGACGCCGAGCTCGCCGCAGCGGAAGTGAAGCGCCTTTCACCCTTCGCGCGGGTGGAGGGCTTCGTGCCCACGTTGTCGCCCGAACAACTCGCGGACCTGAGGGATGCCCTCCGGCAAGCGGGGCTCTAGCGCGCGCTAGCGGGCCCGCGCGTCCCAGTTCTTCTGCGCGATCGCGATCGCGGAGGGATCCGACTTGATCTTCGCGAGCGCGTTGCGTGCCCCTTCCTCACCCTTGCCGAGGCCGACGAGGTAGAGGCGGCCGCCCACGATCGCCCAGTGTTCCGGGTCGCCCGGGTTGAACTTGTTCGACTGCAGCGACCCGGTACAGAGGCCCCCGAAGCGCGGCGCGTAGCGCTCGGGGTCCGCGGCGAAGCGATCGCGGTTGGCCGCGCTCGCGAAATGGTAGCGGCCCTCGTCGAAGTCGTGCCAGTACCGGGGCGAGCCCTTCACCGGCTTGCCCTCGGAGAAGTACGCGACGGGATCGTAGCCGCGGATCATCGGCTCGGGCCCGGCAGCATTCACGGCCGGGGCGAGAGCGAGGCACGCGAGCCAGGCGAGGACGCTGCGACGGATGGCGGCCAATGAATCCTCCATCGGGTGAGGAATTGCCGCGATACTACTCTCCGTCGCCGGGGAGGGACAGCGACCGGAACGGCGGGACATCGCGCATCAAGTCGCGACTTGCGTCTGCGACGTTCGGCCGGGTCCCGAGCGCGGATGCGGAGCGGACTCGATCGCTGGCCCTGAAAGGCCGCGGGGGCGAATCCGACGCATCCTCGGGCTCGCATGCTGCCCTGGCGCGGGCCCCCCGCCCGCCCCCATTCCATTGCTACCCGGAGAAGAACCATGAAGAAGACCCGCCCGTTCGCGCTGCCCGCCGCCCTCGCCGCGGCATTCGCCCTCCCCGCCCTCGCCGGCGGCGACAAGGTCGCCTTCCCGGCGGGCTACGACCAAGGCGTCCTGTACGCCACCGTCGACCGCCACGACATCAAGCAGTACCGGGAGCTCTGGTCCACGAAGGCGGCGGTGGACGCCGTCAAGGCGGGCCGCCCCATCCCGAGCGGCACCGTGCTCACCCTCGTTCAGTACAAGGCGAAGGCCGACGACAAGGGCGCACCCGCGAAGGACGCGAGCGGACGATTCCAGAAGGGCGAGCTCGTGGCCTACACCGTGATGGAAAAGCGCAGCGGCTGGGGCTCGGAGTACGGCGACGACATCCGCAACGGCGAGTGGGAGTACCAGGTATTCAAGCCCGACCGCAGCGTGAACGACAAGGCGAACCTCAAGGGCTGCTTCCAGTGCCACAAGCCCCATGCGGGCCAGGACTTCGTGATTTCCCTCGCGCGCCTTTCGGGCACCGCGCCCGGCGCGAAAGTCGCGGCGAGGAAGGGCCCGGACACGGTCGCGATCGCCGATTTCCTCTTCGGGCCGGAGACACTGCAGGTGAAGGCCGGCCAGTACGTGACCTGGACCAACACCGACGATTCCCCGCACCAGGTCTCGCTGGGCGGGCCCGGGGGCGTGCGCACCGCGGTCATGCTCAAGGGCCAGAGCCGGACCCTCAAGTTCGAGCAGCCCGGCACCTTCGACTACATCTGCGGCCTGCACCCCGGCATGAAGGGAAAGGTCGAGGTTCGCTGAACGCCCGCGCGGCCTCAGCCGCCGAGCCGGTCGAGGTCGGCGGCGATGCGCCGTCGCAGCGCCGCGTCGGGCAACGGGCCCGAGAGCGCGGCCATGTTCTCGGCGAGGTGCGCGGGTTGCGAGGTCGCGGGAATCGCGCAGGTCACCGCGGGGTGGGCGATGATCCACTTGAGGAAGGCCTCGGCCCAGCTCGCGCAGCCGATCTCCGCGGCCCACCCCGGGAGCGGGCGAGCGCCGACGCGCGCGAAGAGCGCGCCCCCGTCGAAAGGGCGGTTGGCGATCACGGCAGCCCCCCGGTCGGCCGCGAGCGCGAGGAGCCGGCCCTCGGCCTCGCGGTCCGCGAGGCTGTAGCTGAACTGCACGAAATCGAGGCGCTCGCGCCGCAGGATCTCCTCGACGAGGTCGTGGCGGCGGCCGTGGGAGGTCGTGACCCCGAGGTAGCGCACGCGGCCTTCCCGCTTCCAGTCCCTGAGCGTCGCGAGATGGGTCTGCCAGTCGAGGAGGTTGTGGACCTGGATGAGGTCGAAGCGCCCGACGCCCCAGAGGGCGCGCGACTTCTCCATCTGGCGCCGGCCGGCGAGCGCGCCGACCGTCCACACCTTGGTCGCGGCGAAGAGGTCCGGGCGCGCGCCGAGGCGACCGAGCGCGTGGCCGATGACCTCCTCCGAGGTGCCGTACATCGGCGAGGAATCCACGAGGCGCCCGCCCGCCGCGAGGAACCGCCGCAGGATTTCCGCACGGACGGCCCGCGCCGCGCTCTCGGCGCCCACGTCGAAGGTGATCCAGGTGCCCAGGCCCACGGCGGGCAGCGCCTCGCCGCTCGCGGGGATGGGGCGCGCATGCCCGGCGCCGAGGGCGCGTGGCACGGGCGCGAGGCCCGCCGCGGCCGCCGCGGCCATCGCCTGGAGCAGTTCCCGTCGCCGCATGCCGCCCGTCCCTCCGGATGCCGGAAATGCCGATGTTAGACTAGCGCGCGATGGATATCGTTGCGCTCCTCCACGCGCTCGTCCTGGGGATCGTCGAGGGGCTCACCGAGTTCCTGCCCGTGTCCTCGACGGGCCACCTGATCCTCGTCTCGGACCTCCTCGGCACGAACGACGAGAAGGGCAAGGTCTTCGACATCGTGATCCAGCTCGGGGCGATCCTCGCGGTGTGCTGGGAGTACCGCGCACGCTTCGCGCGCGCCTTCGGCGGCTTCGCGGCCGATCCCGTGCAGCGGCGCTTCGCGGCGAACCTCGCGGTCGCGTTCCTCCCGGCGGCGGCCGTCGGTCTCGCGTTCCAGTCGCAGATCAAGGCCTACCTCTTCAACCCCCTCACGGTCGCGATGGCGCTGGTCGTCGGCGGCTTCGTCATCTTCGCGGTGGAGCGCTGGTACGGGCGCCACGGCGCGCCGCGCGTCCTCCACGTGGACGACATGACCTGGCGCGACGCCCTCAAGGTGGGGCTCGCCCAGTGCTTCTCGCTCATCCCCGGCACGTCGCGCTCGGGGGCGACGATCATGGGCGGGATGCTCTTCGGGCTCTCGCGCCCGGCGGCGACCGAGTTCTCGTTCTTCCTCGCGGTGCCGATCATGTTCGCCGCGACCGGCTACCAGATCGTGAAGTACCGCGCACTCTTCACCGCGGCGGACCTCGCGCCCTTCGCCGTGGGCTTCGCGACGAGCTTCGTCGCCGCGCTCCTCGCGGTGCGCGGGCTCATCCGCTTCGTGGCGAGCCACGACTTCCGCGCATTCGCGTGGTACCGGATCGTGCTCGGGATCGTCGTGGTGGCGTACTTCGCCTGAGGGGCGAGGCGGCGCTCAGGCGAGCGCCGATTCCTGCGTGTAGCGCCTGATGAGCGCGAGCAGCTGGTCTTCCTGGTAGGGCTTGCCCATGTACTCGTTCACGCCGATCTCGAGCGCGTGGTTGCGGTGCTTCTCGGCCGTGCGCGAGGTGATCATGATGATCGGGATCGATTTCGTCGCCGCGTCGGCGCGCACGTTGCGCGCGAACTCGAAGCCGTCCATCCGCGGCATCTCGACGTCGAGCAGGATGCAGTCGGGCTTCAGGTCCTGGAGCTGCTGCAGGGCGTCCACGCCGTCCTTCGCCGTGGCGACCTCGTAGCCCTCGCGCGCGAGCATGCGGCCCGTGATCTTGCGCACCGTGAGGGAGTCGTCGACCACCATGACGAGGGCCGCCCCCGAGCGCTCCTCGACGGTGAGGTCTCCGGGGGTGGGCGCCCGCCCGCCCGCCTGCACGACCACGGGGGCCTCGCGGTGCACGAGGCTCACGGGGTTGAGGATCAGCACGACCTGGCCGTTGCCGAGCACCGTGGCGCCGGCGATGCCCGTGAGGCGGGCGAGCTGCGGGCCGATGGTCTTCACCACCACCTCGCGATTGCCGATGATCTCGTCGACGCGTACGGCCGCGCGCTGCACGCCGCTCTTCAGGAGCAGCACCGGGATCTGGCGCGCCGGCGTGGGCGTGTCGATCTCGCCGAGCAGCGGCAGGAGCGAGCGCAGCGGGTAGGTGTTGTTGTTCCAGGTGATCTCGCCCCTCGCGACGACCTCGGCGTAGGCCGCGGCCTTGTACTCCTGGACCTGCTCGACCATCACCGAGGGCACGGCGTGGATCGTCGCGCCCGCGCGCAGCATCACCGCCTGCGTGACCGCGAGCGTGAGCGGCAGCGTGATCATGAAGCTGGTGCCGCGTCCGGCGACGGAGGCGATCTCCACGCGCCCGCCGAGCGAGGTGATCTCGTTCTTCACCACGTCCATGCCGATGCCGCGGCCCGCGATCTGCGTCACCGCCCTGGCGGTGGAGAACCCCGGCGCGAAGATGAACTGCGCGAGGGCGGCCTCGGGCAGCTCGACGTCGGGCTCGAGCATCCCCAGCTGCACCGCGCGCTCGCGGATGCGGGCGTAGTCGAGCCCGCCGCCGTCGTCGCCCACGGTGAGCACCACCTCGTTGCCTCGCTGCGCCGCGTCGATCGTGATCTCGCCGATCTCGGGCTTGCCGCGCGCGAGCCGCTCGGCGGGCGTCTCGAGGCCGTGCGCGACGGCGTTCCTCAGCAGGTGCTCGAAGGGCGCGGTGATCTTCTCGAGCACCGAGCGGTCGAGCTCGACGCGCGAGCCCTTGAGTTCCAGGTTCGCCTTCTTGTCGAGCTCCTTGGCGGTCTGGCGCACGACCCGGTAGAAGCGGTCGGAGAGGTTCGACAGGGGCACGAGGCGCACGCCCATGAGCCCCTGCTGCAGGTCGCGGTTGAGGCGCGCCTGGGCGTGGATCGCGAGCTCCGTCTCGTCGATGTTCTTCTGCAGGCTCTGCTGCAGCGTGATCACGTCCGAGAGCGACTCGGCGAGGAAGCGCGTGAGCTCCTGCATGCGCGTGAAGCGGTCGAACTCCAGCGGGTCGAAGGTCGCGCCCTTCTCGTCGCGCTCCTTGATGCGGCTCTGCATCTGGCCCTCGGAGGCGATCTCGATCTCCCGGAGCTGCGAGCGCATGCGCGAGACGTTGTCCGAGAGGTCGAGGAGCGCGCGCTTGAAGGCGATGATCTCGCCCTCGATCCGCGAGCGCGCGATGGAAAGCTCGCCCGCCTCGTTCACGAACCGGTCGATGAGGTCGGCGTTCACGCGCAGCAGCGCCGCGCGGCTCTCGCGCAACTCGGGCGGCAGCCCCTGGGCCTGCGCGACCTCGGCCGCCGCGGCGGCGATCACCGCGAGCGCGGCGGGTTTGTCCTTCTGCTGCTCGAAGACCGCGGACACCGGGACCTCGATCGGCGTGATCTCCTGGAGGTCCTCGCCGCGGGCGAGCCGCTCGAGCGCGACGGAATAGCGGTCGACCCTCTCCTCGACCTCGTCGAATTCGGTCGCGGGCGGCGTCGCGTGCTCGTCCATGGCGACGATGCGCGTCTCGAGCACGTGGGCGAGCTCGCCCAGTCGCATGAGGCCCGTCATGCGCGCGCTGCCCTTGAGGGTGTGGAGGTGGCGGCGCAGGTCCGCGGACGGGGCGTGGTCGGTCGGGTTCGCGCGCCAGCGACGGACCCCCTCGCTCACCTGGGGCAGGAGCTCCTTCGCCTCGTCGAGGAAGATCGGCAGCAGGTCGAGGTCGACGTCGTCCTTGATCTTGCGTTGTTCCTTGCCGGCCTCGAAAGGCCGCTCCTGACCGGCGGCCTCGGTGCCCTCCGCGACGGGGGCCGGGACCGGCGCGACGGGCGCGGCCGCGGGGCGCGGCAGCGGCACGGCCGTCGGCGGCGGCTCGGCCGCGATCCCGGGGGGCGCGGCCTCGAGTGCGGGCGCGGGCTCCGCGGGCGGCGCCTCGGCCGGAATCGGCGGCGGCGCCCCGGCTGGGGCCGCGCGCGTCTCGAGGAGCTCGCGCACCGCCTCGGGCATGCGCAGGTGCGTGCCCTCGCCGGTGAGGCGCGATTTCTGCAGGCCTTCCCGAAGCTGCGAGAGTTCGCTGACCACGTCCTCGCGCGGGTAGGGCATCGCGCGGCCGCGGATCGACTGCACCATGGCGGTGAGCGCGTCGACCGCGCGGCGCGTGGCGCCGAGGCGCTCGGCGTCGAACACGGGCGGCAGGTCGATCGCGTCCTGCAGCCAGCGCTCGAGGGCGTGGGCGACGTCGGCGACCACGTTGAAGCCCGTCGTGCGCGAGGTGCTCGTGAGCGTGTGCGCCGCGCGCATGAAATCGTGGCCGACCGCGGCCTCGGGCTCGGCTTCGAGCGCGGACATCTCGCGCTCGAGGGTCTCGGCGTGCTGCTCGGCCTCGCCGATGTAGATCGCGAAGAATGCGGGAGAGAGGGCCACGTCGCCGATGACGACGTCGGGCTCCTCGCCTTCGGGCTCCTCGCCTTCGGGCGCCCCGGCTTCGGGCGCGGCCGGGGGGGCTGCCGCCTCCACGAAGTCGAGCTCGGGCTCGGGCTGCGGCTCGGCCTCGAGGGGAACCGCGGGTGCCTCGGCGCCGAGCTCCAGGGACTCGAAGGTGAATGCGGGAGTCTCGGGCGCGGCCTCGGCAGGGGCCGGGGCGGGAGCCTCGGGCGCGGCGTCGGCGGGGGCGGGAGCTTCGGGCGCGAGCTCGGGCAGGACCTCGAGCACCAGCGCGGGGACCGGCTCCAGGTCGCTCTTGAGCCGCTCGGCCTGCCGCGTGATCTCCGCGCCCTCGATGGCCACCGGGCCGCCGCGCTTGAGCGCTTCCACCCATTCCGCGAACGATTGCCGGGCGAGGTCGATGAAGCCGAGCAGCCCCGGCGTGGCCGGCTTCTCCTCCTTCAGCCACTTGTTCATGACCTGCTCGCACTGCCAGGCCATCTCGCCGAGCTCCGTGAGGCCGACCATGCGGCCGCTGCCCTTCAGGGTATGGAACCCGCGGCGGATCGTCGTGAGCGCCTCGCGGTCGTGGGGCGCGGCACGGCAGGCGCCGAGGTTCGTCGCGATCCCGGCCACCACCTCGGTCGCCTCCTCGAGGAAGATCTCGAGGAGCTCGCGGTCGATCTCGGCGCCGGGAGCGTCCACGAGCTGGACCACCTGGGGCGGGGGCGTCTGCGGCGGCTTCTCGGGAGCGAGCTCCTGGAAGGCGCGGAAGACGCCCGTCTGCTCGGGGCCGCCTGCGGCCTTGATGGCCTCGAGGGCCTCCTCGCTCTGCCGGGCCACCGTGCCCTCGGCCATGACCGCGGCGTCGCGCTTGAGCTCGTCGACCGCCTTCTCGAGCTTCTCGCGGGTGGCCTCGACGGGCTCCCCGCGCCAGTCCTCGTAGAGCGCCTGGACCTTCTGCTTCTGCACGTCGAGGTCGAGGGGCGAGACGGTCCCGGTCTTGCGCAGCTCCTCCTCGGCCAGCTTCGCGGGCGACTCCGCCATCCCGAAGCGCACGAGCGCGGGCATCAGCACCTCGCGCGGGTTGGCCGCGCCCTGCTGCAGGGCGGTGATGTAGAGCCCGAGGGCCGACAGGCCGTCGGCCACCATCTCCGCGGGCTCGCCCTGGCCGTCGAGCGTCCCGTCGGCGAACTGCTGCACGCGCGCCATCACCGCGGCGTTGAGCTCCGCGGCTTCGGCGAGGTCCATGATCATCAGCGCGCCCTGCACCTGGGCGAACTGCGCCGGCAGGCCCGCGAGGTCCGCGCGCTTGGAGCTGTCGCGGAAGAAGGCGTCGAGCAGCTGCTCGATGTTCTGCAGGTTGACCTGCACCTCCTGGCCGACCTGGAAGATCAGCAGCCGCTCCTGGGCGCGGCGCGTCATCTCGTCGAGGAATCCGCCCTCGATCGTGTCCATCGCCGGCAGCGCCTCGCCCGCCATCGCGGCCTTCACGCGCTCGGTCACCATCCTCGCCTGGCGCTCGAAGTCGGCACCGAGCTTGAAGTAGTTCTCGAGCGCCGTCTCCACGAAGAGCAGCGCCGTGGCGACCTCGAGGGCCTGGGACTCCGAGGGCGGAATCGACTTCGCCTTGAGCGTGGGCGCCACGTCCGAGATGCGCACGAGCACGAGCTGCAGGTCGCGGTCGGGGAGCCGGCCCGCCTTGTCGGCGAGCGCGAGCGCCTGCTTGCCGAAGGGCTCGAGCGCGGCGCGGTTGCCCGAGGTGTACTTGAGCCAGGTGTCCTTCTGCTGCGCGGTGAGCTCGCGCAGCTCCCGCACCAGGGCGGAGAGCGCTTCGTCGGCGGCGTCGCCGTGGCTGCGCTCGGGTGCCGCGAGCAGCTCCCGCAGCCGGTAGGTGTCCTGCAGCAGGCCCACGCGCTCGCTCACGTTGCGCGCGCGCCCGACCACCATCAGCAGGTCGCGGAAGAGGCGCTCGGCCACCTTGGTCGAGCCCTCGATCAGCTGCTTCACCTGCTGGTCGAGCTTCGCGAAGAGGGGCTTGGTCGCGGGTCCCGACTCGATGCCGCCGTAGACGAGGGCGTCGAGGAAGGCGGCGGCGGCCGTCCAGAACGGCCGGTTGGCGGTCGCCGCCTCGAGCGACTCGATCGCCGTGACCGCGCCCTGCATCTGGCGCAGCGCCTCCTGGGTGTCCCCGCCCTTGAGGATCTTCAGCAGGCCCTGCTGGTACTGGGAGCGCTGGTGGGCGAGCGCGCGGGCGAGGACCGCCTCGTCGAGCGGGGCGCCCGCCGCCGCGCCCGGCAGCGGCGCCGAGAGGTCGGGGAAGAAGAGGTCGCCCTCGTTCGCGTCGCTCTGGCCTCGCGCCCGGTTGAGCTCGAGGTAGGCGGGCAGCAGCTGCATCGGGTGGTCGGACGCACCCGCGAGCAGGTCGTCGAGATAGCGCGAGAGCGCGGCGATCCCCTTCTTCGCCACGGCCGTGCCCGCGGCGAGGCGGGAGCCGTCCTCGCCCTCGAGGAAGGTGACGAGGCGCTCGAGCTCCTCGTTGAACCGCGTGGCCGCCGCGAGCCCCACCATCGCGAGCGCGCCGGTGGCCTGGTGCAGGTGCGTGAGGATGTACTTGGCCGGCGCCCGGTCCTCGGGCGAGGCGGCGAGCTTGTCGAGGTTCTCCCTCGCCTGCGCGAGCGAGTGGTCGATCTCCGTCTTGACCCAGGTGAGCGGGCCGAGATCGAACTCCGAGACGGAACGAGCGGCCATCTTCTCCCCTAGAGCTTGAAGCCCGCGACCGAGCTCTTGAGCTCCTGGGCCACCGCGGCGAGGTCACGGATCGAGCCCGCCGTCTGCTGCGTGCCGCGCGTCGTCTGCCGCGTGATCTCCAGGATGTCCTGCATGTTCTGCGCGACCTTGTTCGTGGCGTTCGCCTGGATGTGGGTCGCCTCCGAGATCTGCTGGATGAGGCGCGCGAGGTTCTTCGTCACCGAGTCGATCTCGCTGAGCGCCTGGCCGGCGGCGTCCGAGAGCTTCGCGCCCTCGACCACGCCCTGCGTGGACTTCTCCATGGCCGCGACCGCGTCCTGGGTGTCCGCCTGAATGGTCTTCACGATCGCGCCGATCTGCTTGGTCGCCTCGCCCGAGCGTTCCGCGAGGCGCTGCACCTCTTCCGCGACCACCGAGAAGCCGCGGCCCGCCTCGCCCGCGGAGGCCGCCTGGATGGCGGCGTTCAGCGCGAGCACGTTCGTCTGCTCCGTGATGTCCGAGATGAGCTCCACGATCTCGCCGATCTCCTGCGAGGACTCGCCCAGGCGCTTGATGCGCTTCGAGGTCTCCTGGATCTGCTCGCGGATGTCGTTCATGCCCGAGATCGAGTTCTCCACCGCGAGGCGCCCCTTGTCGGCGGCCGCGAGCGAGCGCTGCGCGACGCGCGCGCCCTCCTCGGCGGTCGACGACACCTCGGAGATCGAGCGCGAGACCTGCAACACCTGCGCGGTCGTCTCCTCGATTTCCCGCGACTGGCGTTCCGCGGCGCCGAGGAGCTCGGCGGAGATCGACTGCGCCTGCGCCGTCTTCTGCGTCACCGAGATGGCCGCGCTGTTGACGCCCGCCACGAGGGTCCGCAGCTCGTCGATCGTGTAGTTCATCGAGTCGGCGATGGCGCCCGTGATGTCCTCGGTCACCTGGGCCTTCACCGTGAGGTCGCCGTCGGCGAGGTCGCCCATCTCGTTGAGCAGCCGCAGGATCGCCTCCTGGTTGCGCTTGTTCTCGTTCTCCGCGCTCGCCGCCGCGCGGCGCGTGTCGGCGAGGAACACGAGGCCCGTGACCAGCAGAACGATCACGAGGAGGGAGGCGAAGACGATGACGCCGATGAAGGCGACGATCGGCCGCTCGGCCTGGAGCGCCTCCTGGAGCCGGCCCACCGCGGCCTGCAGCTGCTCGGAGGCCGCCACGAGGGACGCACCCGCCTGCCGGGCGGAGACGAGCTTCTGCAGCTCGCGCAGGATCGGTCCCACGTTCTGCTCGAAGCCCGCGAACTGCTGCTTGAGCTGGGCGAGCTTCGCGCGCGCCTCGGCGTCGCGGATCGCGGCGATGCCGAGCGCGTCGCTGCCCGTCTCGAGCGCCTTGAGGAGCTCGCGCATGTCGTTGGTGTCCTTGCCGATGAGGAAGGGCACCTCGGGGTCGATCACCTCGGAGCCGAGGATCTCCGCCGAGCCCCGCCCCAGCCGCTCGGAGAGGAAGGTCAGGCGGTTGGCGCGCAGCACCTGCGCGGGGGCCGAGCCCGACTGCGTCATGAGGCCGGTGAGCTCCTGCGAGAGGGTGGCCATCTCCTCGGATCCGACGCGGATCTGGGAGATGTTCTGCGCGAGGGCGACGAGGTCGGCGCGCGCGGCGAGGATGGCGGAGGCCGCGTTCGACGACTCGGGCCAGCGCTGCGCGAGCTCCTCGAGGCGGCTGATGAGCTCCTCGTTGGTCGCCGCCGACGGCACGTTCTCGCCGAAGGCGAAACCGCCGTTCCGGAGTACCCCGAGGTAGTTCGCGAACTCGTCGCGGCTGTCCTGCACCTGCGGGAAGCTCGCCTGCTGCCCGCGCGCGGCGAGGCCCGCCGCCTTGGCGAGCCGCTGCGTGTGGTACTGCATCTGCGAGGCGATGGTGACGTAGGTGGCGTTGCGCGTGCGCGCCGTCGTGTCCTCGAACACCATGAGTGCCGTGAGCGCGAGCAGGACGAGGGCGATCGAGCCGAGCACCTGCATCTGCGTCGTGATCGGCCGGTCGCCGATCCAGGGCAGGCGGAAGCGCGCGAGCGACCATCCCCCGGCGCTCGCCTTGCGCGCCGCCGCGGCCTTTCCCGCCGCGCCCCCCGGGCGGGTCGCGGGACCCGCGGTGCTCGGCCCCGCGGTCGCCGTGAGGTTGGTCATCGTGGAGACCTGGGCCGAAGCGGGCCGGGCGGCGGGTTTCGCCTTCGGTCCCGTGAGCCGCCTGAACCAGTCCCCGATCGAGGATTTGGGTTTCGCCGTTTGTGCTTTCGCCATGGGGGTCTCCAACTCCGTTTCTTGTCGCTTTCGCGCCCGTTCTGCCGGCCTACGCGCCCACTTCGAGGAACCGCGCCTCGCGCACGAGCGCGGGCAGGTCGAGCTCGAGCCAGCGCGTGCCCGCCGCGTCGGCGTGCGCCGCCGCGAGCCACGGCGGGGCATCCGCCGGCCGCTCGCGCGGCGTGAACTGATCGGGGTTGCGCAGCCCCGTCATCCGCGAGACGAGCAGCCCCGCCCCCCCGATGAGCCGGTCGGAGACGAGGATCACGCGCCGCTCGGTGCCGGGCCCCGTCGGCTCCCCGCCCTGGAACGCGGCGAGGTCGACGATGCCGTAGAGGTTTCCGCGGACGTTCGCCACGCCGCGGAACCACGGGCTCGTGAGCGGAACCGCGAGCATCGGCGGCACCGGGATCACCTCGCTCACCTGGTTGAGCGCCACGAACCAGTTGTCGCCGCCCACCTGGAAGCCGAGCCTCGAGGCGACCGTCGTGCGCGTGGCCGCCGTCCGCAGCCGCTCGGCCACGGAGAGCTGGAACTCGCGAAGTCCGGTTCGCCGCGCCATCGTCGCCGGCCGGTGGCCTAGCCCAGGGCCTTGATCTTCTCGATCAGGTCGACCTCGTTCAGGGGCTTGGTCACGTAGTCCTTCGCGCCCTGGCGAAGACCCCAGATCTTGTCGGTCTCCTGGTCCTTCGTGGTGCAGATGATCACCGGGATGTGCTTGGTCGACTCCTCGCGCGTGATCGCCCGCGTGGCCTGGAAGCCGTTGAGGCCCGGCATCACCACGTCCATCAGGATGAGGTCGGGCTTCTCGCTCTTCGAGCGCTCGATCGCCGCCTCGCCGCTGTCGACGAGCAGCACCTCGTAGCCCTTCTTCTTGAGCAGGCTCTCCATGTACGCGCGCTCGGTGGGCGAGTCGTCTACCACCATGATTTTCTTGATCGGCATGTCACGTCACTCCGGTGATTTGGATGGGTTCTTGTTCTAGGCTGCGGTCTTGTTCGCGAGGTGGGATTCGACCGCCCTGAGCAGGCTCTCCTTGGTGAAGGGCTTGGTCAGGTACTCGTCGCTGCCCACCATGCGCCCGCGGGCCCGGTCGA
Organism: Usitatibacteraceae bacterium; assembly: GCA_044220635.1. Taxonomy (GTDB): domain Bacteria; phylum Pseudomonadota; class Gammaproteobacteria; order Burkholderiales; family Usitatibacteraceae; genus JBGAQP01. The sequence continues at coordinate 67,704 of JBGAQP010000001.1, read as the reverse complement.
AGAGGCTGTCCTTCGACGAGAGCATGATCACGGGCGTCGCGCGATGCTTGCCGCTCTTCTTGATCAGCGCGCAGGTCTGGTAGCCGTCGAGCCGCGGCATCATGATGTCGACGAAGATCAGGTCGGGCTGGTGGTCGGCGATCTTGGCGAGCGCGTCGAACCCGTTGTCGGCGAGGATCACCTGGCAGCCGGCCTGCATGAGGAAGATCTCCGCGCTGCGCCGGATCGTGTTGCTGTCGTCGATCACCATCACGCGTACGCCCGTGAGGTTCTTTGAGTCCGCCACCTTGTCCTCGTCGTGTTCGTCGGCCCGGCGCCCCGGATGGGCGACGCGACCCGACGGGAGCCGCATCTCCGGATCGCCCTCGGCCGTTCGCCACTCCCCGGGCGAGCGCTCCGCGACCGCGCACTATGACCCGCGCAGATTAGTCCTTTTGTCCAGCTAAAACAACCGTTAACTGTGGTCTCTTGAAGCCGTTTCGAAGTCAGCGCGGCCTTTTCCTAGAGTTCCACCAGTTCGAAATCGTCCTTGCGGGCGCCGCATTCCGGACAGGTCCAGTTGGCCGGGACATCCTCCCAACGCGTGCCCGGCGCGATGCCGTCGTCGGGCGCCCCCGCGGCCTCGTCGTAGATGTGGCCGCAGACGAGGCACATCCAGGTCCGGGAAGGCGCTTGCGATGCGGCGGTCGACGTCGTGGACATAGGCGAACAGGGGCCCGTTGAGTAGAATGGACGCTCACCCAAGCGCCCGAGGGCCGATGGATGGTAGCGACCCCCCCTCGGAGGGCGCAACCGAGGCCTGATTTCAAGTGTAACCCCCGCGGGCGCCTCGCCGCCGACCCATGCCCGATCCCAGCGCTTCCCCATTTCCCGCGGTGCTCACCTTCGCGGCCTCCGACCCGACCAGCGGCGCGGGCCTGCAGGCGGACCTGCTCACGCTCGCCTCGATGGGCTGCCACCCGCTTTCGGTCGTCACCGCGATCACGGTGCAGGACACGGCGGGCGTCGAGTCCTTCCTCGCGATGGACCCGGACTGGGTCGCGGACCAGGCGCGCTGCCTCCTCGAGGACATGCCCGTGGCCGCCTTCAAGATCGGCATGCTCGGCTCGACGGAAATCGTGACGCTCGTGGCCGAGGTCGTCTCGGACTATCCGGACGTGCCCCTGGTGCTCGACCCGGTGCTCGCCTCGGGGCGCGGCGACGAGTTCGCCGGCGAGGAGATGGTCGCGGCCATCCGCGAGCTCCTCGTGCCCCAGAGCACGGTGGTCACGCCCAACATTCCGGAGCTGCGGCGCCTGGCCGGCGACGACGAGGACGACGAGGCGGGCCTCGACGACCTCGCGCAGCGCCTGCTCGACATGGGCTGCGAGTACGTGCTCGTGACCGGGACGCACGACTCGACGGCCGACGTCATCAACACGCTCCACCAGCGCGGCAGCGTGCTGCGCGCCGACACCTGGCAGCGGCTTCCCGGCAGCTACCACGGCTCGGGCTGCACCCTCGCCTCGGCGCTCGCCGCCAACCTCGCTCGCGGCCTCGAGATCGGGGATGCCGCCTACGAGGCGCAGGACTACACCTGGCAGGCGCTCGCCCACGCCTTCCGCCCGGGCATGGGCCAGCACATTCCGGACCGGCTCTTCTGGGCGCGCGAGTCGGAGGGCGAGGACGATGGGCCGGCCTGAGGGCGCGGCGCGGCGCGCCCTCCGGGGGCTCTACGCGATCACCCCGGAATGCGCCGACACGGAGCGGCTGCTCGCTCAGGCCGCGGCCTGCCTCGCCGCAGGCCCCGCGATCCTCCAGTACCGGGCGAAGGCCGCCGACCCTGCGCTGCGGCTCGAGCAGGCCCGGCGGCTCGCGGCGCTGTGCCGCGGCACGCGGACGCTCTTCGTGGTGAACGATTCCCTCGAGCTCGCGCTCGCGGTCGGGGCGGACGGGGCGCACCTCGGCCGCGAGGACGGCGACCTGCGCGCCGCGCGCCGCGCCCTCGGCGACCGGTTGCTCGGCGTGTCGTGCTACGACGATCCGCGCCGGGCCGCCGCGGCGGCCGCGGCGGGCGCGGACTATGTGGCGATCGGCAGCGTCTTCGCCTCGGCCACCAAACCCGGCGCGGTGCGTGCCCGCCTCGGGCTGCTCGCCGAGGCCCGGGCCGCCTCGGGGCTTCCGGTCGCGGCGATCGGCGGGATCACGGCGGACAACGCCGCGACGGCCATCGCGGCGGGCGCTGACCTGGTGGCCGTCGTCTCCGCCGTCTTCGGCGCCGGCGACATCACCGCCGCGGCGCGGGCCATCTCGCGACTCTTCGACGACCCTCCCGGGGAAAGGAACCATGTACGAACGCAGCCGGCAGCTCTTTGACCGCTCCCTGAAGGTGATCCCCGGGGGCGTGAATTCCCCGGTGCGCGCGTTTCGCGCCGTGGGCGGCACGCCGGTGTTCTTCCGCGAGGGCCGGGGCGCGCGCCTCACCGACGCGGACGGCCGCCAGTACATCGATTACGTCGGCTCCTGGGGGCCCGCGATCCTCGGGCATTCCGATCCCGGCGTGGTCGAGGCGGTGTGCGCCGCAGCCGCGCGCGGCCTTTCCTTCGGCGCGCCCACCGAGCTCGAACTCGAGATGGCGGAGCTGCTCACGGGGGCGCTGCCCTCGCTCGAGCAGGTGCGCCTGGTGAGTTCGGGCACGGAGGCCGTGATGAGCGCGCTGCGCCTCGCGCGCGGCTTCACCGGCCGCTCCCTCATCGTCAAGTTCGAGGGCTGCTACCACGGGCACAGCGATTTCCTGCTCGTGAAGGCGGGATCGGGCGCGCTCACCTTCGGCAACCCGACCTCGGCGGGCGTGCCCCCGGAACTCACCTCGAAGACCCTCGTGCTCGACTACAACGACGCGGGCCAGGTCGAGGACGCCTTCGGCCGCTTCGGCGACGAGATCGCCGCCGTGGTGCTCGAGCCCGTGGCCGGCAACATGAATTTCGTCCGGCCCTCGGAAGCGTTCCTGCGCACCCTGCGCGAGAAGTGCACGGCCCACGGCGCGGTGCTGATCTTCGACGAGGTGATGACCGGGTTTCGCGTCGGGCCCCGCGGCGCCCAGGGGATCTTCGGCATCCGGCCCGACCTCACCACGCTCGGAAAGGTCATCGGCGGGGGCATGCCCGTCGGCGCCTTCGGCGGGCGTCGCGACATCATGGAGCGGCTGGCCCCCGTCGGCCCGGTCTACCAGGCGGGCACGCTTTCCGGAAACCCGGTCGCCGTGAGCGCGGGCCTCGCGACGTTGCGGCGGGTCCTCGAGCCGGGATTCTTCGAGCGGCTGGGCGCGGTCACGGCCTCGCTCGTCGAGGGACTGGCGGGCGAAGCGCGCGCGGCCGGCGTCGCCTTCAGCGGCGCGAGCCTGGGGGGCATGTTCGGGATCTTCTTCCGCGCCTCGCCCCCGGCGTTCTTCGCCGAGGTGATGCAATGCGACCGCGAGGCGTTCAACCGCTTTTTCCACGCGATGCTCGCGCGCGGCGTCTACCTCGCCCCCTCGGCCTTCGAGGCGGGATTCGTCTCCGCCGCGCATGGCCCCGCGGAGCTCGAGGCCACGTTCGCCGCGGCCCGCGCGGCCTTCGCGGAATCGCGCGCCGTCTGAGCGGCGCCCCGCCCGCCTTGCCCACGGCCGAGCGCATCGCCGGGTTCGGGCTCGCCATCGCGGCGGCCACGATCATGCTGCTCGCCGCGGTCGTGCTCGCCGACATCGAGCGCGAGACCGCGCTCAATCGCGAAGTCATCGGCGCGCTGCAGGTGAAGGACGCGCTGGAAGGTCTGCGCCTGCGGCTCGGCGAGCTCAAGCTCGCGGCGCGCGAGCAGGCGCTCACGGGGAGCGCGCCATCCGCGCGCGACCTGGAGCGGCTCGCGGTGGAGATCGGGGCCGACCTCGACTACCTCGCCCCGCGCGCCGCCTTCGAGCCGGGCTTCCGGGAGTCCGCCGGATCGCTCGCCGAGCGCGTCAAGGCCTTCGTCGTCCACGCCCGGAGCCTTGCGCGCGGGCGCGGCACGGCGGGCGGGGGGCCCGGGATCGCGGGCGAGGATCCCGCCGAGGTCGAGGCGCGCGCCGAACTCGAGCGGTCCCTGGAGACCCTCACCGGACGCATCAACGAGGCCACCCTCGCCCAGATCCGGCTCGGCGACGGCCTGCGCACCTACGTGGTGTGGATCCTCGGCGGCTCGATCGCGCTCCTGGTGGGTCTCTTCGCGCTCTTCCGCCATGTCCAGGCGCGCGCCCGGGAGGCCCAGCGGCGCATCGAGCGGCTCGCGCATTTCGATCCGGTGACGGGCCTGCCCAACCGCACCCTCCTCGCCGACCGCCTCGCGATGGAGGCGGCGCGCTCGCACCGCGACGCGCAGTCCTTCGCCGTCGTGCTCTTCGACCTCGACGGATTCAAGGGCGTGAACGACACGCAGGGCCACGCGGCGGGCGACGCCCTGCTCGCGCAAGTCGCCGAGCGCGCCAAGGCCTGCGTGCGTGCCTCCGACACCGTGGGCCGCCTCGGCGGCGACGAGTTCCTCGCGATCCTCCCCGAGACTTCGCGCGACGGGGCGGAGCACGTGGCCGAGAAGATCCGGGCGGCGCTCGGCGAGCCCTTCGCGATCGCCGGGCGCACGGCCGCGATCAGCGCGAGCGTGGGCGTGAGCCTCTTTCCCGAGCACGGCGACGAGCACGACGCGCTCCTGCGGGTGGCCGACGCCGCGCTCTACGAGGCGAAACGCGAGGGAAAGAACCGGACGCGGGTCGCGCCCTCCCCGGAAAAGGGCGCCACGGACCCCGGCCCCTGAGGCGGCCGGCTCAGTGCAGGCCGGCGATGTACTCGGAGACTGCCTTCATTTCCGCGTCGGTCATCTTCGCGGCCACGCCGCCCATGACGACGTGGGACCGCGTCCCGGAGGCGAACGCCTGCAGCCAGGCGTAGGTGAGCTCGGGGTGCTGGCCCGCGAGCCGCGGGTACTGGACCGGGATGCCCTTGCCCGCGGCGCCGTGGCAGCCCGCGCACGCGGGCACCCCGGTCGCCTTCACGCCGGCCTGCCAGACGGTCTTGCCGCGCTTGGCGAGCGCCGCGTCCTTGGCCGCGCGCGGGGCGGGCTTACGGGAGGCGAACCACGCGCCGACGTTGCGCATGTCTTCCGGCGTCAGGGCGGCGGACATGCCGGCCATGATGGGATTGGCCCGGGCGCCCGACTTGTAGGCGGCGAGCTGGGCGGCGATGTACTCGGCGTGCTGGCCGGCGAGGACCGGGTTGGCGGCCTGGGCGCTGTTGCCGTCCTCGCCGTGGCAGGCCGCGCACACTGTCGCGGCGATCTGCTTGCCCCGCTCGAGATCGGCCTTGGGCGCCGCCGCCGGCTGGGCCGCGGCCGCGAGGCTTGCGTAGACTAGCGCCATGAGTCCGGCACACCCCGTGAAGACGCGCATGCGGCAACCTCGTGAAGAAGGAAAGAAAGAGACAGGGAAACCGGGCGATTTTACCGTAGGGCGGGGGCGACCCGCCAGAAGCCGCGGCGCCGGCCTGCGGCTCGAGGACGCCGCTTACGCGCTCTCGGCGCACGACGCTCGCGAATTGCCCGCGCCGAGCGTGCCGGAAATCGCGTTCGCGGGCCGGTCCAACGCCGGCAAGTCGAGCGCCATCAACACGCTCGCCGGCCGGCGCCGCCTGGCTTTCGTGAGCAAGACCCCGGGCCGCACCCAGCTGATCAATTTCTTTTCCCTCGGCGCCCGGGCCTTCCTCGTGGACCTGCCCGGCTACGGCTATGCCGGTGTGCCGCTCGCGGTCCGACACCACTGGGAGGAGCTCGTGGGCGGCTACGTGGCCGGTCGCCCCAGCCTCGCCGGCGTGGTCGTGGTGATGGACGCGCGCCACCCCCTCACCGCGCTCGACCGCCAGCTGCTGGGGTGGATCGCGCCCGGGCGCAGGCGCGTCCACGTCCTGCTCACCAAGGCGGACAAGCTCTCGCGGCAGGCCGCTTCGGCCACCCTCGCGAAGGTGCGACCCGAGCTCTTCCAGCTCTGCCCGGGCGCGAGCGTGCAGCTCTTCTCGAGCCTCAAGCGGCAGGGCATGGAGGAAGCCACGGGCGTGCTCTCGGCCTGGGTGGAGGAGGCGGAAAAAAACAAGGCCCCGGCTAAAGGGGAGTAAAGCCGGGGCCCAAAGAGCCTTAATTGGGATTAAGGCACCCGCTCAGGGAGGAGAAGCGGGGAAGGGAGCAATCCCTTCACGCGGTGAGAGCCCCGTCGCGTGGTAAAGTTCCCCGCCTCCCCGATGCTCCGGAAATGACCACGATGCTCGGCCGATTCCCCGACCGCCGCATGCGGCGCAACCGGCGCGACGACTTCTCGCGCCGCCTCGTGCGGGAGACCCGCCTGGCCGCCGACGACCTGATCCTGCCGGTGTTCGTCCTGGAGGGATCGAAAACGGTCCAGCCCGTGGCCTCGATGCCCGGGGTCATGCGCCGCAGCCTCGACGAGCTGCTGCCGGTGGCCGAGGAGGCGGTGAGCCTCGGCATTCCCGCGATCGCGTTGTTCCCCGTGGTCGAGCCGGCCCTCAAGACCCCGGATGCGGCCGAGGCCTTCAACCCGAAGGGACTGGTTCCCCGTTGCGTTCGCGAGTTGAAGGCCCGGTTTCCGGACCTGGGTGTCGTCACCGACGTCGCCCTCGACCCCTACACGAGCCACGGCCAGGACGGCCTCATCGACGCCGAGGGCTACGTCCTCAACGACGAGACGCTCGTGGTGCTCGAAAAGCAAGCCCTCGCTCACGCGGAAGCCGGCGTCGATGTTGTCGCTCCCTCCGACATGATGGACGGGCGGATCGGGGCGCTTCGCCGGGCGCTCGATGCGCGGCGCTTCATCCACGTCCGCATCCTCGCCTACGCGGCCAAGTACGCCTCCGCCTTCTACGGTCCCTTCCGGGACGCGGTCGGCTCCGGCGCGAGCCTCGGCAAGGGCGACAAGAAGACCTACCAGATGGACCCCGGCAACTCCGACGAGGCCCTGCACGAAATCGCCCTCGACCTCGAGGAGGGAGCGGATTTCGTCATGGTGAAGCCCGGCATGCCCTACCTCGACATCGTGCGCCGCGTGAAGGAGCGTTTCGGGGTGCCGACCTTCGCGTACCAGGTGAGCGGCGAGTACGCGATGCTCAAGGCCGCGGGTTCGCAGGGCTGGATCGACGCCGAGGCCTGCATGATGGAAGCCCTGCTCGGCTTCAAGCGCGCCGGGGCCGACGCGATCCTGACCTACTTCGCGCTCGACGCGGCCCGGCTCCTGCGCGACGCCCGCTAGTCGCCGGCGAGCAGCGCTTCCACCTCGGCGAGCCTCGCCCGCTGGGCCCCTTCGGCCTCCCCGCGCCCCTTCGCGCCCAGGCGCTCGTCGTCGCGGTCGAGGACGGTCAGCGTCACCGGGATGCCCTCGACCTCGAGGTGGAACTGCGGCACCTCGACCCAGGCGTCGGCGCGCCGCACGCGGCGCGTGCCCTCCTCGTAGCGGTGGCGCCGGTTGAGCAGGAACAGCGCGAGCGACTTGGGGTCGTCGGCATAGAGCTGCAGGCTCACCTCCGAGTACTGGCTCGCCGTCCCGTTGAGGACCGGGCCGACCAGCGCGGGACGGAAGTCCTGGAAGTCGCGCATCACCGCCACGGCCACCTCGCGCAGGCGCCTCAGGTGCGCGGGCTGGTCCTCCTTCTGGTAGAGGCCCTGGTACTCGCGCAGCGCCGCCTCGATCTCCTGGTTGTCGGGCAGGAGGTTCGCGTCCTCGAGGCCCGCCTGGCGCGCGGCCTTCCACTTGGCGGCGCCGAAATCGGCCATGCCGTCCTCGGCCATCATGCGCGCGGCGAGGTAGGCGATGTGCCGGCGCAGGTTGAGGTCGCGCCTGGATCGGGTCTTGGCCATGTCGCGGACCTTTCTCGTTTCCCGGTCAGAAGATCTGGTTCTTCACTTCCTCGGGCGGGCGGGTCGCGTCGCGAGCCACGGTCCCCTCCTCTCCCGTCCCCGGCTGGGACTCCTGGAAGAAGTACTCGAGGGTCTTGCTCTGCCCGTCGGGCTCGCGCAACCCCGTCGCGGGGTTGATGCTGACCGCCACGACGCCGGCCGGCGGCTCGAACTCGGCCTCGGGGACGCCCTTCAGCACGCGGCCCATGTACACCATCCACATGGGGAGCGCCGCGAGCCCGCCGGTCTCGTTCGCCCCCAGCGGGGTCGGCGTGTCGAATCCGATCCAGGACACCGCCACGAGGGTCGGATGGAAGCCCGCGAACCAGGCGTCGATGTGGTCGTTGGTGGTGCCGGTCTTGCCGGCGAGGTCCTGCCGGCCGAGGGAAGAGGCGCGGGCTGCCGTCCCGTAGCGCACGACGTCGCGCATCAGGCTCGCCATGATGAAGGCGTTTCGCTCGTCGAGGACGCGCTCGGCGTTGTCTCCCGCGACCTCGGGCTTCGCCGTGTACAGGACCTGGCCCCGGTTGTCGACGATCCGGGCGATGAACCAGGGTCGGATCCGGTAGCCCCCGTTCGCGAAGGTGGCGTAGGCGGCCGCCATCTGCAGGGGCGTCGCGGAGCCTGCCCCGAGGGCCATCGTCAGGTACGGGGGGTGCATCCGGGGATCGAAGCCGAAGCGCTGGACGTAGTCCTGCGCATAACCCGGCCCGATCGCCTGGAGGACGCGGATCGAGACCATGTTCTTCGACTTGGCGAGCGCCGTGCGCAGCCGCATGGGCCCCTCGAACTTCCCGTCGTAGTTGCGCGGCTCCCAGAGCTGTCCCCCGGTCTTCGCCGCCTCGATGACGAACGGCGCGTCGTTCAGGACGGTCGCGGGGGTGAACCCCTTCTCCAGCGCCGCGGAGTAGATGAATGGCTTGAAGCTCGACCCCGGCTGGCGCCAGGCCTGGGTCGCGTGGTTGAACTTGGACGCCCCGAAGTCGAACCCGCCCGCAAGGGCGCGGATCGCCCCGTCCGCGGGGTCCAGCGAGACCAGGGCCGCCTCGATCTTGGGCACCTGCACGATGCTCCAGGCGCCCTTCTCGCCCGGCATCAGTCGGATGAGCGACCCGCGCCGGATGGTGCGATCCGGATTGCCCCGTTCCGTGAGGGCCCGAGAGGCGAATTTCAGTCCCTCGCCGATCACCTTCACGACGTCGCCGCGGCGCATCACGGCACTCACCTCCCGTGGGGAGGCCGCGAGGACCACGGCGGGGACCATGTCGCCGACCACTTCGCGCTCCGAGAGCGCCTCGTCGATCGCGTCTTCGAGCTCCGGCCCCTGCGCCGGGAGGTCGGCGAAGCCCTCCGGGCCCCGGTAGCCGTGACGGCGGTCGTACTCGAGAACGCCGAGCCGCAGCCCCGCGTTGGCGGCCTCCTGGTCGGCGCGGCGAAGCGTCGTGTGGACCTGGATGCCGCTCACGTAGGCCTGCTCCCCGTACTGCTCGAACACCGCCGCGCGAGCCATCTCCGCCACGTAGTCGGCGCGCACGGCGTAGCTTTCCCGGCGCTCGAGGTTGAGTCGCAGGGGCTCGGCGAGCGCCTTGCGGTAGAGCTCGTCGTTCAGGTAGCCCACCTCGTGCATGCGCCGCAGGACGTAGTGCTGGCGGGTCTGGGCGCGTTTCGGGTTCGCGAAGGGGTTGTGGCGCGAAGGCGCCTGGGGCAGGCCCGCAAGCATCGCCGCCTCGGCCACCGAGAGCTCGCCCAGGGACTTGCCGAAATAGACGCTCGCCGCCGAGGCGAAGCCGTAGGCCCTCTGGCCGAGGAAGATGTTGTTGATGTAGAGCTCGAGGATCTGGTCCTTCGTGAGGTTCGCCTCGATCTTGAAGGTCAGCAGGATCTCCGAGATCTTGCGCGCGACGGTCTTCTCCCGGGTGAGGAAGAAGTCACGGGCCACCTGCATGGTGATGGTGCTCGCTCCCACCCGGCGGCCCTTGAGGTTGTCGACGGCCGCGCGGGCCATGCCCATGTAGTCGACCCCCCCGTGGTGGTAGAACTGGTCATCCTCGGCGGCGAGGATCGCCTGCTTCATGACCGCGGGCACGTCCTGGATCTTCACCACGGCCCGCCGCTCCTCCCCGAACTCCCCGATCAGCTCCCCTTCCGCGCTGTAGACGCGCAGCGGGATCTTCGGACGGTAGTCGGTGAGCACCTCGAGATTGGGCAGGTTCGGCCACAGCAGGACCACCGTGAGCGCGGCCACGCCCGCGGGGGGGAGGGTCGTTCGGTGCCGGTCCCGGCCGGTCGCTTCAATTCCGAGGCCAGATTATAGTCGGGACCGCAGGCTAAGGGCTTGCCACAAAATGCTTTACAGTCCTAGGACTTGTTGCTAGCATCTAAAGTAGATTCTTCGTAGTGGGTGCTAACCTTCCACCATGCTTAAAGAAAATTTAGCAGCCCAGTTCGACTTCCTCAAAGCCAAGACGCCGCCCCTCATCGGGTGCGACATCAGCTCATCTTCCGTGAAGATGGTGGAGATCGCGGAAGCCGGGCGCAATGTCTATCGCGTCGAGCGCTACGCGATCGAGCCGTTGCCCAAGGACACCGTGGTCGACGGCAACATCGCCAATATCGAGGCGGCGGGCGAGGCCATCAAGCGCGCCCACAAGGCCCTGGGCTCGCGCATCAAGATGGTGGCGCTCGCCCTGCCGGCGGCCGCGGTCATCACCAAGAAGGTGATCCTCCCGGGCAACCAGCGCGAGGAGGACATGGAGGTCCAGGTCCAGAGCGAGGCGAACCAGTACATCCCCTTCTCCCTGGACGAGGTGAACCTCGACTTCCAGATCCTGGGGTCCGCCCCGTCCGGCGAGGACGAGGTCGAGGTCCTGATCGCCGCCTCCCGCAAGGAGAAGATCGAGGACCGCGTCGCGGCGGCCGAGGCCGCGGGGCTCAAGACGATCGTCATGGACGTCGAGTCCTACGCCTCCCAGACCGCCTTCGAGCTCATCTGCGGCGGCAATTCCGGCATCTCGGAGAGCGACGTGACCGTGATCGTGGACATCGGCGCCACCATCACCCGGGTCACGGTGCTGCACAACGGCCAGACGGTCTACACGCGCGAGCAACAGATCGGGGGCAACCTCCTTTCCCAGGAGATCGCCCGGCACTTCGACATGCCCCCCGAGGAGGCCGAGGCCGCCAAGCGCGTCGGCAACCTGCCGGAAACCTACGGCCCGGACGTGCTCCAGCCCTTCAACGAGAAGATCGTCCTGGAGATCCAGCGGGCGCTGCAGTTCTTCTTCACCTCGACCCAGTTCAACAAGGTCGACCACATCCTGCTCACGGGCGGCTGCGCCATGCTCGAAGGGCTCGAGGAGATGGTCGCCCAGCGCACCCAGGTCCACACCCTCGTCGCGAACCCGTTCGCGAACATGGCGCTTTCCTCCAAGATCAAGCCGCGCCAGCTCACGGTCGACGCGCCCTCGCTCATGGTGGCCTGCGGACTGGCGATGCGGAGGTTCGACCCGTCATGATCCGCGTCAACCTACTTCCCCACCGCGAAGAGAAGCGCAAGCGCCGCCAGCAGCAGTTCGCGGTCCTCGCGGGCATCGCGACGATCATCGGCCTTCTGGTCGCGGGCGCCGTCTGGGTGTTCCTCGACCGGCAGGTCACGCAGCAGCAGGCGAACGTCGCCTACATGAAGAGCGAGATCGACAAGCTCGACAAGCAGATCGAGGAGATCCGCAAGATCCGCGAGGAGACGGCCTCGCTCCTCGCGAAGAAACAGGTCGTCGAGGGGCTGCAGAGCAACCGGTCGGAGCCCGTGCAGCTGCTTGACCAGCTGCTGCGCCAGCTCCCCGAGGGCGTGTACCTCAAGGCGATCAAGCAGACCGGCGTCAAGGTCAACGTGACCGGCTACGCCCAGTCGAACGCCCGGGTCTCGACCCTGATGCGCAACCTCGGGGCCTCGCCGTACCTGGAGAACCCCGAGCTCATCGAGATCAAGGCGGTGCAGGCGCCCGCCAACCCGAACCAGCGCGTGAACGAGTTCACGATGAACATTTCGATCAAGCGCGCCCGGGCCGAGGACGCCAAGGGAGCGCCCGCGAAGGCCGGCGCGCCGAAGACCGCGGGGGCCAAATGAACCTCCTCGAAGAACTGCGAACCCTAGACCCGAAGCAGCCGGGCAACTGGCCCTGGCCGATCAAGCTCGGCGCGTTCCTGCTCATCTTCGTCGCCATCCAGGTCGCCGCCTTCTTCCTGCTCTGGCAGGCCCAGAACGAGGAGATCGAGCGCGGTCGCGCCGAGGTCGACAAGCAGAAACAGACCTTCCTCGACAAGAAGCGCCTCGCGGTGAACCTCGACGCCTACAAGCAGCAGCGCGCCGAGATCGAGCAGTCCTTCGGGGCGCTGCTCAAGCAGCTGCCCAACAAGAGCGAGATGGACGCGCTGCTCATCGACATCAACCAGGCGGGCCTGGGTCGCGGCCTCGCCTTCGAGCTGTTCAAGCCGGCGGAGAAGGAGAACTTCACCGAGTTCTACGCCGAGCTCCCCGTGAACATCAAGGTCACCGGCAACTACCACGACCTCGGCGCCTTCGCGAGCGACGTGGCCAAGATGCCCCGCATCGTGCTGCTCACCGACCTGAAGCTCGACCCCCCCAAGGACGGCGTTCTCGCCATGGAGGCGGTCGCCAAGACCTACCGCTACCTCGACGAGGAAGAGGTCGCCAAGCAGCGCAAGGCCGCCAAGGACAAGGCCGCCAAGGCGAAGCCGGGAGGCAAGTGATGAAACGCTGGATCGTTCCCGTCGCCGTCGTCGTCGCCGCCGGCTGCAGCTCCGAGATCGACGAGCTGCGCCAGTTCGTGCGCGACTCCGAGAAGGGCCTGCCGCGCAAGATCGACACCCTCCCGGCCGTCAAGCCCTTCGAGCCCTTCACCTATGAAGGCTTCGACCTGCCCGACCCGTTCAAGCCGCGCAAGCTCACCCCGCCCAAGGAGGGCGCCGGCCCCGGCGGCGGCATCGCCCCGGACCTGAATCGCCGCAAGGAACCCCTCGAGGCCTTCCCGCTCGAGCAGCTGAAGATGGTCGGCACCCTCTCGCAGGCCGACGAGATGTACGCGCTGGTGCGCGCCGACAAGACCCTCTACCGGGTCAAGAAGGGCAATTACATGGGCCAGAACTTCGGACTGATCACCGACGTCACCGACGGCGAGATCAAGCTCAAGGAAATCGTTCAAGACAGCGCCGGCGACTGGGCCGAACGGCAGAGCGTTCTGCCGCTCCTGGAAGAAACCGGCAAAGGGGACAAAAAGTGACAGCTACCTTCCGCATCCGAACCCCCGGGAAGCTCGGGGCCGCGCTCGCCGCTGCGGTCCTGTGGCTGGTCGCGCCGCTCGCCTGGGCACAGGGCGCCGCCAAGAACGCGGTCGAGTCGATCAACTTCTCCTCCATCCAGGGCGGCAAGATCGTCGTGAAGATCGGCCTGAAGAACGCGCTCGCCGCCGTTCCCCAGGGCTTCACGGTCAGCAACCCGCCGCGCATCGCCATCGACCTGCCCGAGACCGTGAACGGCCTGGGCAAGAACCAGATCGACGCGGGCGAGGGCGACCTGAAGAGCGTGTCGGTCGTGCAGACCGCTTCGCGCACGCGCCTCGTGATGAACCTGATCCGGACCCTCACCTACAGCCAGGCCCTCGAGGGCAAGCTGCTGGTGGTCACGATCGACGGCTCGCAGGCGCCCGTGGGCGCCGGCGCCGCCACCGCCTCGGCGGCCGCCGCGACCGTCTTCGCCGAGGCCCCGGCCGGGACCGCGGTGCGCTACAACCTTCGCGACGTCGACTTCCGCCGCGGCAACTCCGGCGAGGGACGCGTCATCGTGGACCTCTCCTCGGCCAACGTCGGCATCGACATCCGCCAGCAGGGCCGCCAGGTGCTCGTCGATTTCCTGAGCACGAACGTGCCCCGCAACCTCGTGCGCCGCCTGGACGTGGGCGATTTCGGCACGCCGGTGCGCTTCGTCGACACCTTCGAGCAGGGCGGAAACGCCCGCATGGTGATCGAGCCGCGCGGCATCTGGGAGTACTCGGCCTACCAGACCGACACCCAGTTCATCCTCGAGGTGAAGCCCGTCAAGGAGGACCCGAACAAGCTCGTGCAGAGCTCCACGCCCGGTTACGCCGGCGAGAAGCTCTCGCTCAACTTCCAGAACGTGGAAGTCCGTGCGGTCCTGCAGGTCATCGCCGACTTCACCGGGCTCAACATCATCACGAGCGACACCGTCGGCGGCAACCTCACGCTGCGCCTGAAGGACGTCCCCTGGGACCAGGCCCTCGACATCATCCTGCAGTCGAAGGGGCTTTCGAAACGCAAGAACGGCAACGTGGTGTTGATCGCGCCCACGGACGAGCTCGCCGCCAAGGAGAAGCTCGCCCTCGAGGCCTCCGCGGCCGTCTCCGACCTGGAGCCGGTGCGCACCGAGAGCTTCGCGCTCTCCTACGCGAAGGCCGAGGACCTGAAGAAGCTGCTCGCCGACAAGGAGCAGAAGATCCTGTCCAAGCGCGGGAGCGCCACGGTCGACGAGCGCACGAACACGCTATTCGTGCAGGACACGGGCGGCCGCCTCGAGGAGGCGCGGCGCCTGATCCAGCAGCTCGACGTGCCCGTGCGCCAGGTCCTGATCGAGGCGCGCATCGTCATCGCCGACGACAAGTGGGGCCGGCAGCTCGGCGTGCGCTTCGGCACGCAGTCGGCCTACAACCGCAACAACTACAACTTCGGCGTCTCGGGGTCGGGCGTGGACACGGTGAACCCGCTCAACAACAACCCGGTGTCGCGCGGCGCGGCCTCGCTCGTCTACCCGGGCGGCGACCCGCAGTTCCCGTTCAACACCTCGCAGTCGGTGGGCACGATCCCGATCGGCGCGCAGCCCGAGCAGATGAACGTGAACCTGCCGGTCGCGGGCGCAGCGGGCCAGATCGCCCTCTCGATCCTCAACCTCGGCAGCGGCAACCTCGTCAACGTCGAGCTCTCGGCGCTCGAGGCGGACAACCGCGGCAAGGTGGTCTCGAGCCCGCGCGTGATCACCGCCGACAAGAAGAAGGCGGTCATCTCCCAGGGCACGGAGCTGCCGTACCTGACGGCGGCGGCGAGCGGCGCGACCACGGTCACCTTCAAGCCCGCGGTGCTCGAGCTCGCGGTGACCCCGCGGATCACGCCTGATGACCGGATCATCATGGACCTCGAGGTGAAGAAGGACGCGGTCGGCCAGGTCTTCGCCGGGATCCCCTCGGTCGACACCAAGCGCGTGCAGACCCAGGTCCTCGTGGACAACGGCGACACGATTGTGCTCGGCGGGATCTTCGAGCAGACGACGCGCACGACGGTCGACAAGGTCCCCTTCTTCGGCGACCTGCCGTTCGTCGGCTACCTCTTCAAGCGCACGAACAAGCAGGACGACAAGACGGAACTGCTGATCTTCGTGACGCCCAAGATCGTGAAGGACACGCTGACGGTCCGCTGACGGGGCGCTTCCCGAACCCGGCCCCGGCGATGCCGGGGCTTTTTTTTCCGCTATTCTCGGCTCCTGGGAGCCGGGACATCCTCGAATGGGCGCTGGCAACATCTTCCTCGTGGGCATGATGGGGGCGGGCAAGACGACGATCGGGCGCGCGCTCGCCGAGCGCCTCGGGCGGGAGTTCGTCGACACCGACCGCCTGCTGGTGGAGCGAACGGGCGTGCCGGTGCGCACGATCTTCGAGATCGAGGGCGAGGAGGGCTTCCGCCGGCGGGAGTCCGCGGTGCTCGCCGAGCTCGCCGCGCGCGATGCGCTCGTGGTCGCCACGGGGGGTGGCGCAGTGCTCGCCGAGGCGAACCGCACCCTCATGCGCTCCCGCGGCACGGTGGTCTACCTGCGTGCGCGCCTCGAGAGCCTCTGGGAGCGCACCAGACGCGACACGAATCGTCCGCTGCTCGCCACGGCCGACCCGAAAGCCACGCTCGCCGCCCTGCTCGCCGAGCGCGACCCGCTTTACCACGAGGCCGCGCACGTGGTCGTCGACACCGGGGCGCAGAGCGCCGCGACGCTCGTCGCGCGCCTGCTCGCCGCGCTCAAGCGCCACGAGGCGCACTCGGGGGCCTCCGCGTGAGCACCACGCTCACCGTGGAGCTGGGAGAGCGCAGCTACCCGATCCACATCGGCGAGGGCCTGATCGACCGCCCCGAGCTCTTCGCGCCCCACCTCGGGGGCGCGCGCTGCGCCGTGGTCACCAACGAGGTCGTGGCCCCGCTCTACGCCGGACGCCTCGAGGCAACCCTCGCCCGCGCAGGATCCGCGACGCTGCGGATCGTGCTGCCCGACGGGGAGGCCCACAAGGACTGGAAGAGCCTCGATCGGATCCACGGCGCGCTGCTCGAGGCGAGCGCCGACCGCCGCACCGTCATCGTGGCCCTGGGCGGCGGGGTGATCGGCGACGTGGCCGGGTTCGCCGCCGCGACCTACCAGCGCGGCGTGGCCTTCATCCAGGTGCCCACGACGCTCCTCGCGCAGGTCGATTCCTCGGTCGGCGGAAAGACCGCGATCAACCACCCCCTCGGCAAGAACATGATCGGGGCCTTCCACCAGCCGCGCGCCGTCATCGCCGACACGGCCACTCTCGCCACCCTGGCGCCGCGCGAACTCGCGGCGGGGCTCGCGGAGCTCGCCAAGCACGGCGCCATCCGCGACGCGGCGTTCTTCGCGTGGATGGAGGCGAACGCCGGGCGGCTGGTCGCGCGCGATCCCGAGGCCCTCGCCGTCGCCATCCGGCGCTCCTGCGAGATCAAGGCCGAAGTCGTCGCCCGGGACGAGCTCGAGACGGGCGTGCGCGCGCTGCTCAATTTCGGCCACACCTTCGGCCACGCGATCGAGTCCGCGATGGGTTACGGAAGCTGGCTCCACGGGGAAGCCGTCGCGGCGGGCATGGTCCTCGCGGCGCGCCTGTCGGTGGAGCTCGGGCGCCTTCCGGCCGCCGAGGCGGCCCGCCTCGAGCGCCTGCTCGCCGCGCTGGGCCTGCCCACCGGGGCCCCGGAAATCGCCGCGGCGCGCTGGCTCGAATTGATGGGCCGCGACAAGAAGAACCAGGCCGGGCGCATCACCTTCATCGTGCTCGATGCCCTAGGACGCGCCGCGATCGAGCGAGACGTCCCGGACGCGGCGCTCGCGCGGGTGCTGGCGACCGCCTAGCCGCCTCCGGCAGCCGGTGGCCCCGCCGCCTTGCCGAGGCGCTTCAGGAACACCCCCATCTCCCGGGCGGCCTGCTTGTCGCCTTTCGCCTCGGCCGCGGCGATGCCCCGCTCCCACGCCTCGCGGGCCTCGTCGGCGGCCCCGCTCTCGGCGAGAGCCTTGCCGAGCAGCTTCCAGGCCGCCGAGTAGGCCGGATCCCGCTCGAGGGCCGCACGCAGGTGTTCCACGGCCCGCGGCGCCTCGCCCGACTTGAGGCATTCGGCACCCAGGCTGAAGCGCAGGAGGGCGTTGTCCTTGCCCGAAGCGAGCATCGCTTCGAGCCTTTCCCGGAGGTCCATGGGGCGTGGCGCGGGG
Organism: Usitatibacteraceae bacterium; assembly: GCA_044220635.1. Taxonomy (GTDB): domain Bacteria; phylum Pseudomonadota; class Gammaproteobacteria; order Burkholderiales; family Usitatibacteraceae; genus JBGAQP01. The sequence continues at coordinate 50,207 of JBGAQP010000001.1, read as the reverse complement.
GCTGGGGATTCACGGTATTATCGCCCGGGATGCGCCACCACGACGGGCCGCGGGCCGGGCCCGCGCCCGAGTCCACAAGGAGGATTTCCATGCTGCGCATGCTTCGACTCGCCCTGGGGGCGATTGTCGCGCTCACCCTGCCGTTCGCCGCAGCCGCCAAGGAGCGCGAGGTTTCGATCGGGCTCCAGGCGGCGATCACCTCGATCGACCCGCACTACCACAACCTGTCGCCGAACAACTCGATGCTGCTGCACATCTTCGAGCCGCTCATCAAGCGCGACGCGAACCAGAAGCTGGTGCCGGGTCTCGCGACCTCCTGGAAGGCGGTGGACGACCTCACCTGGGAGTTCAAGCTGCGCAAGAACGTGCGCTTCCACGACGGGTCGCCCTTCACCGCCGAGGACGTCGTCTTCACGCTGAAGCGCGTGCCCAACGTGCCCAACAGCCCGTCGTCCTTCGCCACGTTCACCAAGCCCATCGTCGACGTGAAGGTGGTCGATCCGCACACGATCGTCTTCAGGACGGCGGTGGCGCACGTGCTCCTGCCGAGCGACCTCGCGAGCGTGCTGATCGTCTCGAAGCTGCACGGCGAGAAGGCGGCCACGGCGGACTACAACTCCGGGAAGGCCGCCATCGGCACGGGGCCCTACAAGTTCGCCGAGTACATCCCCAACCAGCGCGTCGTGCTCGCGGCCAACTACGGCTACTGGGGCGGCGAGGAGCCCTGGGACAAGGTCACCTTCAAGATCCTGACCAATTCCGCCGCGCGCGTCGCCGCACTCCTGTCGGGCGACGTCCAGATGATCGAGACCGTGCCCACCGCCGACATCGCCAAGCTCGGCAAGGACCCGAAGTACAGCCTCTCGGACAAAGTGTCCAATCGCGTGATCTACGTGCACCTCAACCAGAGCACCGAGAAGTCGCCCCCGTTCGTCACGGCCAAGGACGGCAAGCCCCTCGACAAGAACCCGTTCCGCGACGCACGCGTTCGCAAGGCCCTGTCGATGGCGATCAACCGGGATGCGATCGCCGAGCGCCTGATGGAGAAGAAGGCGGTGCCGGCGGCGCAGCTGCTGCCCGACTTCTTCTACGGCACGAGCAAGAAGCTCAAACCCGCCAAGTTCGATCCCGAGGGCGCGAAGAAGCTGCTTGCCGAGTCGGGCTACCCGGCCGGCTTCGCGATGACGATCCACGGCCCGAACAACCGCTACATCAACGACGACAAGATCGCCCAGGCGATCGCGCAGTTCTATTCGCGCATCGGCATCGACGCCAAGGTCGAGACGATGCCCTCGGCCGTGTACTTCACCCGCGCCACCAAGCTCGAGTTCGGCTACATGCTCCTCGGCTGGGGGACGGAGTCGGGCGAGCAGGGCTCGAGCCTGCGCTCGCTGCTGGCGACCTACGACCGCGACAAGGGCATGGGGGTCACCAACCGCGGCCGCTACTCGAACCCGGAGTTCGACAAGGTGCTCTCGCAGGCGCTCGTCACCATGGACGACAGGAAGCGCGAGGCGCTCATCCAGCAGGCCGCCGAGATGGCGATGGGCGACACCGCGCTCATTCCCATCCACTACGAGGTGAGCACCTGGGCCACGGCGAAGGGCTTCCGGTACACGCCCCGCACCGATCAGTACACCCTGGCCACCGGCCTCAAGCCCGTGAAGTAGGGCTTTGCCGTCGCGAGCCCCGCTCGCGGCGGGGCTCGCGGCGTTCGCGCCTCGTCCCTCCCCCGACCCATGCTCGCCTACGCCATCCGCCGCCTCGGCCAGAGCCTCGCCGTGCTGGTGCTGATGTCGTTCATCGTCTTCCTCGGGGTCTACGCCATCGGCAACCCGATCGAGCTGCTGGTCAACCCGCAAGCGGACGAGGTGGAGCGGCTGCGCGCGACGGCCGCCCTCGGCCTCGACCAGCCGATCCTCGAGCAGTACTGGAACTTCCTCGCCCAGGCCGCCCGGGGCGACCTCGGCAAGTCCTTCGTCTTCAACGTGCCCGCGATCCAGCTGATCCTCGACAAGCTTCCCGCGACGATCGAGCTCGCGTTCGTCGCCATGGTGATGGCGATCTCGATCGGCATCCCGCTCGGGCTCGTCGCGGGGCTCAGGCCCCATTCGTTCGCCGGCCGGGCGATCATGGCGGGCTCGATCGTGGGCTTCAGCCTGCCGACGTTCTGGGTGGGCCTCGTGCTGATCATGGTCTTCTCGGTGCACTTCGGCTGGCTGCCCTCCAACGGCCGGGGCGAGACGGTGATGCTGCTCGGGGTGCCCGTGAGCTTCCTCACCTGGGACGGCCTCGCCCACCTGGCGATGCCCGCCTTCAATCTCGCGCTCTTCAAGCTCTCGCTCCTCGTGCGGCTCACGCGCGCGGGCACGCGCGAGGCGCTCCTGCAGGACTACGTGAAGTTCGCCCGCGCGAAGGGCCTGTCCGAGGGGCGAGTCATCGGCGTGCACGTGCTGAAGAACATCCTGATCCCGATCGTGACGGTGATCGGCCTCGAGCTCGGCAGCGTGATCGCCTTCGCCATCGTCACCGAATCGATCTTCGCCTGGCCCGGCACCGGCAAGCTCCTCATCGACTCGATCAACCAGCTCGACCGCCCGGTGATCGTCGCCTACCTCCTCGTGATCGTCACCCTCTTCATCGTCATCAACTTCGTGGTCGACGTCCTGTACTCCCTGCTCGACCCGCGCGTGCGCCTGGGCGCGGCGGCGGCCCACTGAACCATGGTCGACTCCAGCCCGACCGCGTCCAAGCCCGTCGCCGCCGCGCCGGCGCCCGGGCTCGCGCCCGTCGACTCGCCCTGGCGGCGCCTCGCGGCGGAGTTCGCGGAGAGCCGGCTCGCGCTCGCCGGGCTGGCGATGCTGCTCACGGTGATCGCGGTGGCGATCGCAGCGCCGATGATCTCGCCCCAGAATCCCTACGACCTCGCGCAGCTCGACGTCATGGATTCCAAGCTCGAGCCCGGGGAGAAGTCCGCCTCCGGCCATACCTACTGGCTCGGCACCGACGACCAGGGCCGGGACATGCTCTCGGGGATCTTCTACGGGCTGCGCATCTCGCTCGGCGTGGGCGTGGCGAGCACGGTGTTCGCGGTGGCGATCGGCCTCACGCTCGGGCTCGCCGCTGCGTACTTCGGAGGATGGGTCGACACCGTGATCATGCGCGTGGCCGACATCCAGCTCTCGTTTCCCGCGATCCTCATCGCGCTGATCCTGCTCGCCGTTCTCGGCCAGGGCGTGGACAAGATCATCGTCGCGCTCGTGACCGTGCAATGGGCGTACTACGCGCGCACGGTGCGCTCCTCGGCGCTCGTCGAGCGCCAGAAGGAATACATCGAGGCGGCGAAGGTGCTGGCGCTTTCGCAGTCGCGGATCGTCTTCCGGCACCTCCTGCCCAACTGCCTGCCGCCCCTCATCGTGGTGGCCACCGTGCAGGTCGCGCACGCGATCGCGCTCGAAGCGACGCTGTCGTTCCTCGGGCTCGGCCTGCCCATCACCGAGCCTTCGCTGGGCCTGCTCATCTCGAACGGCTTCCAGTACCTGCTCTCCGGGAAGTACTGGATCAGCTTCTACCCGGGCGTGGCGCTGCTCGTGACCATCATGGCGATCAACCTCGTGGCCGACCAGCTCCGCGACATCCTGAACCCGAGGCTCAAGCGATGAGCGCCGCCCCCGTGCTGGAGGTCGAGGGCCTGCGCATGCACTTCTTCACCAAGGCGGGCGTGGTGAAGGCCGTCGACGACGTGAGCTTCCGGGTCGGGCGCGGGGAGATCCTCGGCATCGTCGGCGAGTCCGGCTCGGGCAAGTCGATGACGGGCTACTCGATCCTCGGGCTGGTGGATCCGCCGGGCCGGATCGTCTCCGGCTCGATCCGGCTGGGCGACATGGAGCTCACCTCGCTCGAGGCCGCCGCCTGGCGCCGGCTGCGCGGCAACCGCGTGGCGATGATCTTCCAGGATCCGATGATGACCCTCAACCCGGTCCTGCGGATCGACACGCAGATGGTGGAGGCCGTGCTCGCGCACCACGCGGTCTCGCGCGAGACCGCGCTCGCGCGCAGCCGCGAATGCCTGGTGCGCGTCGGCATCGCCTCGCCCGACGAGCGGCTGCGCGCCTATCCGCACCAGTTCTCCGGCGGGATGCGCCAGCGCGTGGCGATCGCCATCGCGCTGCTCAACAAGCCCGACGTCGTGATTGCCGACGAGCCCACCACGGCGCTCGACGTCACCATCCAGGGCCAGATCCTCTTCGAGATGCAGAAGCTGTGCCGCGAGAGCGGGACGGGGCTCATCTGGATCACCCACGACCTGTCGGTGATCGCGGGGCTCGCCGACCGCGTCTGCGTGATGTACGCGGGGCGGATCGTGGAGTCGGGCACCGTGGACGAGGTGCTCGACCGCCCGATGCATCCCTACACACGCGGGCTGCTCGAGTCCGTTCCGAGCCGCAACGTCCGCGGCCGCCCGCTCGCCCAGATCCCGGGCATGACGCCCTCGCTTCTCGCCCTCGGGGAGGCCTGCGCCTTCCGCGAGCGCTGTCCCGCCGCGGCCGACGATTGCCGCCTCGCGCCTGCCGCCAGCGCGCCTGCGGCCGGGCGCACCCTGCGTTGCCTGCATCCCGTCGCATGAGCGCCGCCGCCGCACCGCTCCTCGAACTTTCGGGCGTTTCGAAGCGCTTCACGAAGCCGCTGGACCTCGCCGGGCGCATCGCCCGGCGCCTGGGCGCGGGCCTTTCCGAGCAGACGGTGCACGCGCTCGACCGCGTCGACCTCGCGGTGCGCGAGGGGGAGGTGGTGGGATTGGTGGGGGAATCGGGCTGCGGCAAGTCCACGCTCGGGCGCATCGTCTCGCGCATTCTCGAGCCGACCGAGGGGGAGCGGCGCTGGAAAGGACGTCCCTACGCCGAGTTCGACCGCTCGGGCGAGCGCGCCGAACGCCTCGCGGTCCAGATGATCTTCCAGGACCCTTACGCCTCGCTCAATCCGAGGCTGCGGATCGTCGACATCGTCGGCGAGGCGCCGGTCGTGCACGGGCTCGTCGATCGCTCCGCGCGCGACGACTACGTGGCCGAGGTCCTGCGCAAGGTGGGCATGGACGCCTCGCTCCTGCGGAGATTCCCGCACCAGTTCTCGGGCGGGCAGCGCAGCCGCATCGGGATCGCCCGCGCGCTCGCCGTGAATCCGCGGTTCCTCGTGTGCGACGAGGCGGTGGCGGCCCTCGACGTCTCGATCCAGGCGCAGGTCCTCAACCTCTTCATCCGCCTGCGCGAGGAGCTCGGGCTCACCTACCTCTTCATCAGCCACGACCTGGGCGTGATCCGCCACGTCTCGGACCGCGTCGTGGTGATGTACCTCGGTCGCGTCGTCGAGGCCGCCGGCGCGGGCGAGATCTTCGAGCGTCCCAACCATCCCTACACCGAGGCGCTGATCGCCGAGGTGCCGCGGGTCGAAACGCGGCGGCGGCGCTTCGCGGCCATCCGCGGCGAGATTCCCTCGCCGCTCGACCCGCCGCCGGGCTGCCATTTCCATCCGCGCTGCCCGAAGGCCTTCGAGCGCTGCCGCACCGAGGTCCCCGCCCTGCGGCAGATCGCCCCGGGACATCTGTCGGCCTGCCATCTGAACGAAACCGCGAGCCCATGAAGACCCACGCCGCCTTCCACCGCCACGAGCCCCCGGGCCGCGTCGTGCCGCTGGTGCTCGATTCGCCGCACAGTGGAACCGAGTATCCCGAGGACTTCGGCTTCGCCGTCGCGTACGAGGCGCTGCGCGTCGCCGAGGACAGCCACGTCGACGAGCTCTTCGGCTCGGGCCCCGCGCTGGGCGCCACGCTGATCGCCGCGCGCTTCCCCCGCGCCTACATCGACCCCAACCGGTCGCTGCTCGACATCGACGCTTCGCTCCTCGACGCCCCCTGGCCCGGGCCCGCGGTCGCGAGCCGCAAGACCGAGCTCGGCATCGGCCTCATCTGGCGCGTGCTCGACTCGGGCGCGCCCATCTACGCCCGCAAGCTGAGCGTGGCGGAGGTCATGCGCCGCATCACGCACTTCCACCAGCCCTACCAGAAGGCGGTGAAGGACGCGCTCGACGCCGCCTACGCGCACTTCGGCGCGGTCTGGCACCTGAACTGCCACTCGATGCCCGCGGTAAGCAGCCAGATCTCCGAGGAGGGCCCCGGCAGGGCGCGCGCCGACTTCGTCCTCGGCGACCGCGACGGCACGACCTGCGAACCCGAATTCACCGCGCTCGTGGCCGCGGAGCTTCGCGGCCTGGGCTACGACGTGCGGATCAACGATCCCTACAAGGGGGTCGAGCTCGTGCGCGCGTTCTCCGATCCGGCGGCGGGCCGCCACAGCCTCCAGGTCGAGGTGAACCGCCGCCTCTACATGGACGAGCGCACCCGCGAGAAGAGCGCCGGCTTCGCCGAGCTCCGCAGGCACCTCGAGCGCCTGCTCGGGACCGTGGCCGAGTACGCGGCCGAACGCGGCTCCCACGCCTGCGGGCACGGTCATGATCACGGGCATGGTCACGATCACGGGCACGATCACGGACATGGTCACGATCACGGGCACGGACACGATCACGGGCACGGGGACGAACACAAGCCGGGCCATGGCCCGCGGCACAAGCACTGAGGACTCCATGGCGACCATCGCCGTCGAACTGCAGGCCCCCGACATCTCCGCGCACAGGCGCTCGAACACCGGGGCGGAATTCGTCCACCGCTTCGACAGCGGGCGGCCCGGCCCCCACGCGCTCGTGATGGCGCTCACGCACGGCAACGAGATCTGCGGGGCGATCGCCGTCGACCGGCTCCTGCGCATGGGCCCGCGGCCGGCGCGCGGCGTGCTCACGCTCGCCTTCGCCAACGTCGAGGCGTTCGCGCGCTTCGACCCGCGCCAGCCCTATGCCACGCGATTCATCGACGAGGACTTCAACCGGGTGTGGAATCCCGAGACGCTCGATGGAAGGCGCCAGAGCGTGGAGCTCGCCCGCGCGCGGGTCCTGCGTCCGTTCGTCGAAGCGGCCGATTACCTGCTCGACCTGCACTCGATGCTCGAGCCCAGCCCGCCGGTGATGATCTGCGGCCCGCTGGAGAAGGGCATCCGCTTCGCCTTCCGCGTCGGCATCCCCGAGCACGTCGTGAGCGACACGGGGCACGCCAACGGCACGCGCATGCGCGACTACGGGGGCTTCGGCGATCCCGCGAGCCCGAAGAACGCCTTGCTCGTCGAATGCGGGCAGCACTGGGAGCGCGGCGCCGAGCGCGTCGCGTGGCAGGCCCTGTGGCGGTTCCTGCGCACCCTGGAGATGGTCGAGGAGGCGGAGGCGGCGCGCCACATCGACGCCGCCCCGCCGCCGACCCAGCGGCTGATCCGCGTGACCGAGGCCGTCGTCGCGAGCACTCCGGATTTCCGTTTCGCGCGCCCCTTCGCCGGGCTGGACGTGGTGCCCCGGCGAGGCGACGTGATCGCCTGGGACGGAGGCCGGCCGGTGACCGCGCCCTACGACAACTGCGTTCTGATCATGCCGGTGCCCAACAACATCAAGACCGGCCTCACTGCGGTGCGCCTCGGGCGCATCGAGGCGCGCTAGGCGCGGGCTCAGTCGCCGGAAGCGTCCTCGCCACCCTTGCCCGAGGGGCGGATTCCGAGCTGCTTCAGCTTGCGGTAGAGGTGCGTGCGCTCGAGGCCGACGCGGTCGGCCACGCGCGACATGTTGCCTTCCTCGCGCCGGATGTGGTGCAGGAAATACTGCTTCTCGAACTGCTCGCGCGCATCGCGCAGCGGCAGGTCGAGGGATACGCCCACCTCCGTCGTCGCCTGCTCCCGGGGCGCGAGATCGAACTCGCGAGCCACCCGCGCCACGTCGTCGCCCGTGACCTCGTTGGAAAGCGCGGTGAGCGCGAGGGTCTTGACGACGTTCTGGAGCACCGGGAGATTGCCGGGCCACGCGAGGTTGCGCATGGCGTTGAGCGCGCCGACGGTCAGCGTGCGCAGCGGCACCTCGTTCGCGTCCACGAGCTGCGTGAGGAACGTGGCGGCGATGTCGGGAATGTCCTCGGCGTGGTCGACGAGCGCGGGCACGCGGATCGTGAGGCCCGAGAGCTGGTGGTAGAGCACCGCGTCGAAGCGCCCGTCCTCCACCATCTCCGGCAGCGGCCCCGTGGCCGAGCAAACGAGCCTCACGTTGAACTTCTCGAGCTTGCCGATGAGCTGCACGAGGCCCTTCTGCTCGGCCTTCGAGAGGCCCGAGATCTCCTGGAGGAAGAGCATGCCCTCGCGCGCCTCGTTGAGGGGCTCGAACGGGTTCTCGGCGAGCCAATCGGTGCTCTCCGGGGCGACCCAGGGCGTGTTGGCGAGGTGCAGGTAGCGCGCGCAGAGCTCGAATCCGCAGCCGGGAGCGCCGACGAGCAGCACCGGCGTGTGCAGCCGGCTTACCTGCTCGAGGCGCTGGCGCAACTCCTGGATCACGCGCGCCTTGCCGAGGTTGACGAGCGCGAGCCCCGTCTTGGGCAGCGCCCGCCCGCCCGCGAGCGCCTTGCCGACGGTGGCGAGGAGCTTCGGCAGGCTGATGGGCTTCTCGAGGAAGTCGAACGCGCCGATCCGTGTGGCTTCGACGGCGGTGTCGATCGTGCCGTGGCCCGACATCATCACCACGGGCATCGTGAGCAGCCCCGATCCGGCCCACTCCTTGAGCAGCGTGATCCCGTCGGTGTCGGGCATCCAGATGTCGAGCAGGACCAGGTCGGGTCGCATCTCCTTGCGGGCGGCGCGCGCGGTGTGCGCGTTCTCGGCCAGGCGCACGCCGTAGCCCTCATCGCGCAGGATCTCGAAGAGAAGTTCGCGGATGCCGACTTCGTCGTCGACGACGAGAATCTGGTTCGCAGACATGCGGCAGCGGGTCGGGCGGCTACGCGGCCTTGGGCGGGAGGACGATGCTCACGTTGGCGCCGTGGGGCCGCACGTTCTCCACGAGGATGCGCCCGTGGTGCTCGTCGACGATCTTCTTGACGATCGCGAGTCCCAGTCCCGTCCCCTTGGGCTTGGTCGTGACGTAGGGCTCGAAGATGCGCCCCATGACCGCCTCGGCGATCCCCGTGCCGTTGTCGCGCACGGTGAGCAGGACCCCGCCCGTGGCGTGGCTGGTGGCCACGAGGATGCGCGGATTGTCCACGCCGGTGAGCGCGTCGATCGCGTTCTGGAAGAGGTTGTGCAGCACCTGGCGCAGCATCCCGGGGTCGGCATAGACCGGCGGCAGGTTCTCGGCGAGGCGCGGCTCGATCGCCACGCCCATCGATTCGTAGAGCACGAGCACTTCGCGCACGAGCTCGTTGAGCGCCACGGGCACGGCGTTCATGCGCGAGGCGTGCGCGTAGCGGCTGAAGTCCTCCACCATGCCCTTGAGCGCGCCCACGTGGGTGACGATGGTGCCGGTCGCGCGGCGCAGGATGTCGGCCTCGGTGGCGGGCAGCTTGTCCTGGAGTTTCTGCTGCAGCCGCTCGGCGGAAAGCTGGATCGGAGTGAGCGGGTTCTTGATCTCGTGCGCGAGGCGGCGCGCGACCTCCCCCCAGGCGGCGTCGCGCTGCGCCTGGATGAGGTGCGTGATGTCGTCGAAGACCACCACGTAGCCGTTGTCGCCGCGCGTTCCCAGCCGCGTACCGCGCAGCAGGAGCGTGCGCTGGCCGTCCGCGCGGCGGTACTCCATCTGCTCCTCCCACTGGCGCGTGCCGGCGGAGGCGAAATGGCGCAGCACGACTTCCGCGAAGGGCGCGATCGCCGGCACGTGCCGCGGCCACTCGGGAAGCTTCAGCCCGTGGAAGGCGCCCTGCGGGACCGCGAAGATCCCGGTGGCGGCGTCGTTCACGGTCTTCACGTAAAGGCGCTCGTCGAAGGTGAGCACGCCCGAGGTGAGGTTCGACAGGATGCTCTCGAGGTAGGTCTTCGCGTTCTCGAGCTGCAGCTGGTTGCGCTCCATCGCCTCGGTCGCGTCCGCGATCTGGCGCGTCATCGTGTTGAACGACTGCGTGAGCACCCCGAACTCGTCGCGGCTCTTCACGGGGTTGAGCTTCGAGTAGTCGCCCTTGGCGATCGCGCGGGTCGCCTCGGCGAGCGCGGACAGCGGCGCCGACAGGCGCTCGGAGAGCACGAACGCGAGCGCCAGCGCCGAGAAGAGCGTGAGCAGCATCGCGAGGGTGAGCGTGAGGCCGAAGATGCGCTTGAGGCCCACTCGCGCGAGCACCAGCTCCTGGTAGTCGCGGTTGCCCTGGGAGACGATCTCGGCGTCCTGCGCGATGGCCGTGGGCACGCGCTGCAGGACCTGGAGAATGCGGATGTCGTCGGCGATCGTGAGCACGTTCACGGGCACGATCACGCGCAGGTAGAGGCCGCGCTCGGGGATTGCCTCGATCGAGCGCACCGGCTGCTGGGCGCGCACCTGGCGCAGCACGTTCGCGCCGGGCAGGTCGGGCAGGAGCGCCACCGGCTCGGAGCCCGACTGCGCGAGGACCTTGCCGCGGGGGGTGAGGAGCGTGGCCTCCTCGATGGAGTGCTGCTCGCGCAGCCGGTTGAGCGTGGCGGCCTCCACGGCCTGCGCCGAGGCGAGGGCGAGGGCCATGGTGTCGGCCTTCTGCGCGAGCTCCTTGAGGGAATTCTCCAGCGCGCTTCTCGCGAGGTTGATGCCGCCCTCGAGCGCCTTGTCCACCCGCACGTCGAACCAGGACTCGATCGAGCGCTGCAGGAACTGGAACGAGATCGCGTACACGAGCCCGCCCGGGATGAGCGCCATCAGCGCGAACACGACCATGAGCCGCAGCGTGAGCTTCGAGCCGAACACCCGCTCCTTCAGCTTGCGGCGCAGCACCACGAGCTGGTAGGCGATGAGCCCCATGAGGCCCAGCGAGAGCCCGCCGCCGAGGCCGAGGAGCAGGGGATAGTGCTGCGCGAAGAGCGCGGTGTTCGACGAAGCCTCGGACATCAGGTAGACCAGCCCGGCGCCGGTCACCACGCACAGGAAGATCAGGGGTTTCATGGACTGATCGTCCAGCTGTGCCAATCCGAGGTGAGCGTCCATTCGCGCGAGGCGACGGCGTTCAGCTGGAAGGGCTTGGGCAGCTGGGCGGTGTCCAGACGCATTCGCAGGCTCGCCTGGTGCGGAATGTCCTTCGCGAGAGCGCCCCGGCCGGCGACGTGCCAGCCGCGGATGCGCGAGAGCACGCGCTTGACCTCCTCGAGGCGCGTGAAGTTCTGGTAGACGCTTCCCACCGAGAGCCGGTACTGGCGCAGCAGCGGCGTGTAGCTGATCCGGTAGGACTGCGAGAGCTTCACGGGCTTCTCGTCGAACCAGTACCAGCGGGGCTTCGAGAGTTCGAACTCGACCACGAAGACGAGCGGCACGCCGCGATTCACCGCCTCCTCGAGGCGCGGGCTGAACTGGATGTCGAACTCCGCTTCGAGCGACCAGCCGTCGTCGTCGGGCACGAGGCGCGCCGAATTGACGACGATGCCTTCGGCCTGCGCGGCGGAAGCCGCGGCGAAGGCGAGCGCGAGCAGGACGGCCCGGAGGCGGGCCGCCCACGATCCCCTAGGACCTGCCCAGGAGAGCGAAGAAAAAACCGTCGCGATGCTCATCGGGTCTCGTGTAGCCGTTGTCGATGCCTGCTCCGGTGATGGGAAGCAAAACGGCGTCGCCCTGCCGGCCTACGAAGGCCTCCACCACGGCCTCGTTCTCCTCCCGGAAAACCGAGCAGGTGACGTAGAGCAATTTACCACCTTTCTCAAGGACTTGCCACGCTTTGGCGAGCATCCCGGCCTGCTGTTCCGCGAACTTCGGCAGGTCTCCCGGGCGCCGGTTCCAGCGGATGTCGGGATGGCGCCGCGCAACCCCCGAGGCACTGCAGGGGGCATCGAGGAGGATCCGGTCGAAGGACTTCCCGTCCCACCAGCTTTCCGGCTCCCGGACATCGCCCGCGACCACCCGTGCCTTCAGGCCCAGGCGCTCGAGGTTCTCCTCCACCCGGCCGAGGCGCTCCGCGTCGTTGTCGAGGGCGAGAACCCGCGCGTCCGCGATCTCCAGGATGTGCGTGGTCTTGCCGCCCGGGGCGGCGCAGGCATCGAGCACGCGGTCGCCGTCGCGCACGTCGAGCAGGGGGGCGGCGAGCTGGGCGCCTGCGTCCTGCACGGACACCAGGCCTTCGATGAATCCCGGGATCTCCCGGACCGTGCGGGGCGGGATGCACACCGCGGACTCTCCGAGGCGTTCGCCGGCGATCCCCTCGGCGGCGAGCCGCCCGAGGTACGTCTCGACCGTGCCCCGCCGCCGGTTCACGCGCAGCGTGAGCGGCGGATGCCGGTTCATCGCCGAGAGCATCGCTTCCCAGTGCCCCGGGTGCTGCTCGCGGACCTTCTCGACCCACCATGCCGGGAATCCCAGGGTCGCCTCGGGGGTGCCGAACACGGCGGCGGTGAGTTCCGTCCGGCGGCGCAGGAAGTTGCGCAGGACCGCATTGACGAGGCCACGCGCGGCAGGCTGCCCGAGGCGTTCGGCCGCGCGCACCGCATGGTCGACGATCGCGTAGGGTTTGGCGCGCGAGAACTGCAGCTGCGCGAGCGCCACGAGCAGCAGGTGGCTCAGGGCCGGATGGCGGATCGGCGTGACCAGCAGCCGCCCGAGCTGCTCACGCAGCAGCCCGTAGGCGCGCAAGCCCTCGTAGCAGATCTCGCGCACGGCGGCGCGTTCCGAGGGCTTGAGTCCCGCATGCCGCCGGAAACCCTCGTCGAACGCGGTGCCGAGGTTGCGCCCCGAGATCGCGGCTCCGAACACTTCGGCCGCGCACAGCTGGATTTCCAGCATCGCTTCGCGCTCCTCCCGTGGCACGGCGAGCGGGGCGCGCGAAGCCCCGCGGCCGGCGCGTCCTCACGTGGCGAGCAACCCGCGCGCCATGGCATGCAGTCGGGCGATTCGCTCGCCGGTATCGGGGTGCGTGCTGAACAGCCCCGCGAGCCCGCCGCCCGAAAGCGGGTTCATGATCATCATCTGCGCGGTTTCCGGGTGCGCCTCGGCGCTCGGCAGCGCAATGCCGCTCGCGTAGCGGTGGATCTTCTCCAGCGCGGAAGCCAGCGCCTGGGGGTCGCCGCTCAGCTCCGCGCCGGCGCGGTCGGCTTCGAACTCGCGGGCCCGGGAAATCGCGAACTGGATGAGCATCGCCGCGAAGGGCGCGACGAGCATCACGAGGAGCCCGACGAGGGGATTGGCCGGCCGGCCTTCCTCGTCGCGGCCGCCGAAGAACATGCCGAACTGGGCGAGCGAGGCGATCGCGCCGGCCGCGGTCGCGGCGATCGTGGAGATCAGGATCTCGCGGTGCTTCACGTGCGCGAGCTCGTGCGCCATGACGCCTCGCAGCTCCCGCTCGGTGAGCACCCGCAGCAGGCCCGTGGTCGCCGCGACCGCCGCGTTCTCGGGATTGCGGCCGGTCGCGAACGCATTGGGTTGGTCTTCGTCGATGAGGTAGACGCGCGGCATCGGAAGTCCCGCGCGAGCGCTCAGCTCGCGGACGACGCCGTGCAGGCGCGGCGCGCTCGCCGCGTCGACCTCGCGCGCGTTGTGAAGGCGCAGGACCATGCGGTCCGAGAACCAGTAGGCCCAGAAGTTCATGGCGCCGCCGAGCGCCAGGGCGATGATCATGCCCTGCGCCCCGCCGAGCACGGCGCCCACGGCGCCGAACAGGGCGAGAATCGCCGCCATCAGGAGGGAAGTCTTCAGCCAGTTGCCGAGCATCGTCTTTTCGTCAAGAGATTCGCCGCGCCATTGCGGCAGCCGGTTAGATGCCCCCTGCGGCGGGAAATTCAAGCCGCCGGCGGGGGCTCGCCGCCGCCCAGGGTCGCGCCCTCCGGAAGGGGCCAGCCGCGGACGAATTCGGCGGCGGGAAGTCGCCGGGCACCGGCACGCTGGACTACAGCGAGCGCGAGCGCGCCCTCGCCACAAGCCACCACGGGGCAGCCATCGCGCGCTCCGATGACGCTGCCCGGAGAGCCACTTCCTTCGACGGGAAAGGCCTCCCAGACCTTCAGGCTGGCGCCCGCCAGCATCGTCTCGGCTCCGGGCGCGGGATTGAACGCGCGCACCTGGCGATCGATCTCGACCGGGGACCGCCGCCAGTCGATCCGGGCCTCGGATTTCGCGATCTTGGGCGCATAGCAGGCCGCCGCCTCGTCCTGGACCCTCGGGGAGAGCCGGTCGAGGTCCGCGAGGGCCTCCACGATCGCCCGGGCGCCGAGCTCCGCAAGGCGGTCGGTGAGGGTCCCGGCGGTTTCGCGCGGCCCGATCGCCAGGCGCTTCTCGAGGAGCACGGGCCCCGTGTCGAGGCCCGCTTCCATGCGCATGATGCCGATGCCGGTCTCCGCGTCCCCCGCGAGGATCGCGCGCTGGACGGGCGCCGCGCCGCGCCATCGCGGCAGAAGGGAGGCATGGATGTTCAGGCAGCCGCGGGGCGGGATGTCGAGCACCGCCTGGGGCAGGATGAGGCCGTAGGCCGCCGCCACGAGGACCTCGGGCCGCGCCTCGCGGATCCGGGCCTGCTCCTCGGCGGCCCTCAGGCTGTGAGGCTTGAACAGCTCGAACCCTCGCTCCCGGGCGGCCCGCGAAACGGCGCTCTCGGCGAGCTTGAGCCCGCGGCCCGAGGGCCGGTCGGGCTGCGAGAGGACGAGGACGATCGTGTGGCCGGCGCCCGAGAGCGCCTCGAGGGCCCGGGCCGCGAAGGGGGGGGTGCCGGCGAACGCGACGCGCAAGAAGGCGCGCTCGCTCAGGCGGCCTTGCGCTGGCGCTTCTTCAGCTTCGCGCGGATGCGGTTCTGCTTGAGCTCCGAGAGATGCTCCACGAAGACCTTGCCCTGGAGATGGTCGACTTCGTGCTGGATGCAGGTGGCGAGCAGGCCCGAGGCATTGAGCGTGAACCGCGCGCCGCTGCGGTCGAGCGCGGTCACCGTGACGCTCTCGGCGCGTTCCACGTTGTCGTAGATGCCCGGAACCGAGAGGCAACCCTCCTGGTTGAGGGCCATGCCCTCGCGCCGCGTGATCTCGGGGTTGATGAACACGCGCAGGTCGCTGCGATCCTCGCTCACGTCGATCACGATGATCTGCTTGTGGACGTTCACCTGGGTGGCAGCGAGCCCGACACCCGGGGCGGCATACATCGTCGCGGCCATGTCGTCGACCAGCCTGCGCGTCGCTTCGTCGATCTTCTCCACACGCTGGGCGGGGACGTGAAGGCGCGGATCGGGGTATTGCAGGATCTCGAGAATGGCCATAAAAGCTTGCTAATTGAACAAATTATGTGCAGAATCTAGCGAACTACATGAAAAAGGGCGCGTAACCCTTTTCCCAACATGGGTCCCGTGGTCCACATCCACAAGTGAGAACCGCCATGCGAAAGACAATTATAGCTTTAGTCGTCGCCTTGGCCAGTTTGGTTCCGGGTGGGGCGATCGCCCAGCAAAGCCCCGAATCGAAGGCGAAAATGACCGATCTGCAGGGTGACGCGCCCTCGGAATACACGGTCGTCAAGGGCGACACCCTCTGGGGCATCGCGGGCAAGTTCCTCAAGGAGCCCTGGAAGTGGCCCCTGATCTGGCAAATGAACCGCGACCAGATCAAGGATCCGCACTGGATCTACCCCGGGGACATCATCAAACTCGACCGTTCCGGGGCCTATCCCGAGCTTTCGCTCGTCCCGGGGGGCGCCGGTGGCTTCGGTGGCGGCGCGGACGTCGCGGCGGGCAACGTGGTCCGGCTGCAGCCCCGCATCCGCACCGAAACCCTGAGCACGGCCATTCCCACGATCCCGGGCAGTGCGATCGGCCCGTTCCTCTCCCAACCGGTCGTGGTCGAGGTTGCCGGCCTCGAGGGTTCGCCCTCCATCGTCGCCACGGAGGAAAGCCGCGTGGTCGTCGGCGCGGGCAACCTGGCGTACGCCGATCGCATCGGCGCCTCCTCCGGCGTGAACTGGCAAGTCTTCCGGCCGGGCAGCGCGCTCACCGATCCCGATACGGGCGAGATCCTGGGATACGAGGCCCACTACCTGGGCGATGCCCGGGTGCGCCGCTTCGGCAACCCGACGACCCTCGAGATCACGAAGGCGCGCCAGGAGATCAATCGCGGCGACAAGCTGATGCCCGCCCGCGAGACGAGCTATTCCAGCTACGTGCCCCGGGCCCCGGACAAGCCGATCAAGGGTTCAATCATGTCGGTCGATGGCGGCGTGTCGGAACTCGGCCAGTACCAGATCATCACGATCAACCGCGGCTCGCGCGACGGCGTCGAGGTCGGGCACGTGCTCGCGAGCTACCACAAGGGCCGCACCCTCGGCCCCGAGGGCGTCTCGACGGACTTCTTCGGCATCAAGGGCCTGTCGTTCGGCACGCCCATTCCCGTCGTCCCCGAGAATCCGGCGGTCACGGCCGCGCGCACATCCGGCGACGACAAGGGCGGCGCAGTCCTTTCGGGAGCGCCGGAGATCACGCTCCCCGACGAGCGCAACGGTCTGGTCTTCGTCTTCCGCGTGTTCGAGAAGATGTCCTACGCCATGGTGATGAAGGCTTCGCGCCCGATCTACGTCGGCGACGTCGTCCAGACGCCCTGAGCGACTTCCCCGCGTTCCGGGAATGGGGGCCGCGGCCCCCATTTTCGTTCCGGGGCGCCGTCAGCCCGGCGTGACCGTCCGGCGTTTATCGGGCATCCTCCCTGCCCGCCTTGCGTCCCGGAGTTCCCGTGTCCCTCGATCCCGCATCCCGCGACGATGCCCAAGACTGGCTGCGCCTGTCGCTCGTCCCGGGACTGTCCGGAGACGTCACCCGCAGGCTCCTCGGCGCCTTCGGGTCGCCGGGCGCGGTCCTCTGCGCTTCGCCTGCGAGCGTCGAGCCGATCGCCGGGCCCGCGCTGGCCGCGACCCTCGCCCGGGGCGCCGACGAAGCCGCGCTGCTCTGCGCGCTCGCCTGGCTCGAGGCCCCCGGGCATCACCTCGTCGCGCTCGGAGACGCGGCCTACCCGAAGGCGCTCCTCGACACCCACGATCCGCCCACCGTCCTCTACGTCGCCGGCCGGATCGACCTGTTGAACGCGCCGGCGTTCGCCATCGTGGGCAGCCGCAACGCGACCGCGCAGGGCTCTCGCGACGCGGAGGCCTTCGCCCGCGAGCTCTCCACCGCGGGACTCGCCATCGTGAGCGGTCTCGCGCTCGGCATCGACGCGGCTGCCCACCGCGGCGGACTCGCCGGACGCGGATCGAGCGTCGCGATCCTCGGCACCGGCGCCGACCGCGTGTACCCGGCCCGCAACCGCGACCTCGCCCACGACCTCGCCGCCCGCGGCACCCTCGTCTCGGAATTTCCCCTCGGCTCGCCTCCGGCCGCGTCGCACTTCCCGCGACGCAACCGCATCATCAGCGGGCTCTCGCGTGGCGTCCTCGTCGTCGAGGCCGCCCTCGCGAGCGGTTCGCTCGTCACCGCGCGGCTCGCGCTCGAGCAGGGGCGCGATGTCTTCGCGATCCCGGGCTCGATCCATTCGCCCGTCTCGAAAGGCTGCCACGCCCTCATCAAGCAGGGCGCGAAGCTCGTCGAGAACGCGGCCGACGTGCTCGAGGAGCTCGGCCTCGCCGCCCCGCGCCCGCGAGCGCCCACCGGCCCGGCCGGCGGCGAGGATCCTCTGCTCGAGGCGATGGGCCACGCGCCCGTTTCGATCGACGCGCTCGCGCAACTCACCGGCCGCGCGGCCCCGGCCGTCGCGGCACGCCTCGCCGAGCTCGAGGTCGAGGGGCGCGTCGCCTCGCTTCCCGGAGGCCGCTTCCAGAGGCTCGCGCCCGAGCCGTGATGTCCCGTGGACGGCCGCCCCGGCTCGGGCCGCGTTATAGAATGAAAACGGATACCATGCCAACGCCATGACATCGCACCTGCTCATCGTCGAGTCGCCCTCGAAGGCGAAGACCCTCAAGAAATACCTCGGCAAGGACTACGAGATCCTCGCCTCCTACGGCCACGTGCGCGATCTCGTGCCCAAGTCGGGCGCCGTCGACCCCGACGACGGATTCCGCATGAAGTACGAGATCATCGAGCGCAACGCCCGTCACGTGGACGCGATCGCGAAAGCCGTGAAGGACGCCGACATCGTGCTCCTCGCGACCGACCCGGACCGCGAGGGCGAGGCGATCGCCTGGCACCTCTCCGAGATCCTGAAGGCGAAGAAGGCGGTGACGGCCAAGAAGGTGAAGCGCGTCGTCTTCTACGAGATCACCGAGGGCGCGGTGAAGGAGGCCGTCGCCAACCCGCGCCAGATCTCGATGGAGCTCGTCAACGCGCAGCAGGCGCGGCGCGCCCTCGATTATCTCGTCGGCTTCAACCTTTCGCCGCTGCTGTGGAAGAAGATCCGCCGCGGGCTCTCCGCGGGTCGCGTGCAGAGCCCGGCGCTCCGGCTGATCGTCGAGCGCGAGATCGAGATCGAGAACTTCAAGACGCGCGAGTACTGGTCCATCCACTTCGACGCGCACAAGGCGAAGGCGCCGTTCACCGCGAAGCTCACGCACTTCAAGGGCGAGAAGCTCGACCAGTTCGCCGTCGGCTCGGCCGCCGCGCACGACGAACTCGTCGCCTTCCTCTCGTCCCAGGGCAAGGGGACGGCGAAGGTCAAGGAAATCGAGAAGAAGAGGAAGCTGCGCTCGCCGTCGCCGCCCTTCACGACCTCGACCCTGCAGCAGGAGGCAGTGCGCAAGCTCGGCTTTTCCACGGACCGCGCCATGAAGGTCGCCCAGAGCCTGTACGAGGGCGTCTCCCTCGGCAAGGCGGTCACGGGCCTCATCACCTACATGCGCACCGACTCCGTGACCCTCTCCAAGGAGGCGCTCGCCGACATGCGCGGCTACATCACGAGGAACTTCGGTTCCGACTACCTGCCGGCCCATGCCGTCCAGTACAAGAGCAGCGCCAAGAACGCCCAGGAAGCCCACGAGGCGATCCGGCCCACCTCGATCGCGCGCACTCCCGAGTCGGTCGCGCCCTTCCTCTCCGACGAGCAGCGCAAGCTCTACGAGATGATCTGGAAGCGCGCGCTCGCCTCGCAGATGACCCCGGCGAAGCTGGACACCGTGGCCGTCGACTTCACCGTGGGCGGCGCGGGCAACGTGTTCCGCGCCACGGGCCAGACGATGGTCTTCCCCGGCTTCTTCGCCCTCTACCACGAGGACGACGACGACGCCGTCGAGGAGGAGGACCGCCGCCTGCCCGCCTTCGAGAAAGGCGAGTCCGTCGCGATCGACAAGCTCTACGGCGAGCAGCACTTCACGCAGCCGCCGCCGCGCTTCTCCGAGGCGAGCCTCGTCAAGGCGCTCGAGCAGTACGGCATCGGGCGTCCCTCGACCTACGCCTCCATCATCTCCACGCTCCAGGCGCGCGAATACGTGATCCTGGACAAGAAGCGCTTCGTCCCCACGGATGTCGGCCGCGTCGTCAACAAGTTCCTCACCGAGCACTTCGCGCACTGGGTGGACTACGAGTTCACCGCGAAGCTCGAGGACGAGCTCGACGACATCTCGAACGGCAAGGAGGACTGGGTGCCGGTCCTCGAGAAGTTCTGGAAGGACTTCTCCGCCCAGGTCGGGGAGAAGGAATCGGTCTCCCGAAAGGACGTGACGCAGGAGCAGCTCGACGAGACCTGCCCGAAGTGCGGCAAGCACAAGCTCGCGATCCGCCTCGGACGGCGCGGGCGCTTCATCGGCTGCGCGGGCTACCCGGAGTGCGACTACACCCGCAACCTCGACGGGGCGGGCGACGGCGCCGAGGCCCCGGCCAAACGCGAGATCGGCACCGACCCGAAGACGCACAAGCTCATCCAGCTCCTGCACGGGCCGTTCGGGCCCTACCTGCAGCTCGGGGAGATGGAAGGCGAAAAGAAGCCCAAACGCGTCTCGATCCCGAAGAACATCGCTCCCGACGCCGTGAACCTCGAGATCGCGCTCAAGCTCCTCGCGCTGCCGCGCGACCTGGGCGCCCATCCCGAGACCGGCAAGAAGGTCCACGCGGCCATCGGCCGCTACGGCCCCTACGTGAGCCACGACGGCCACTTCAAGTCCGTGCCCAAGGACGAGAACGTCTTCGACATCGCGCTCGATCGCGCCGTCGCGCTGCTGAAGGAGCCCAAGGCGGCGGGCGGGCGCGGAGCCCTCAAGGTCCTCGGCAAGCACCCGGTGGACGGCCAGAGCGTTTCGCTCTACGCGGGCAAGTACGGTCCCTACGTGAAGCACGGGAAGGTGAATGCCACCCTTCCCGACAAGGACGCGATCGGCACCATCACGCTCGAGGAAGCCCTCGAGCTGCTCGCGGCGAAGGCGAAGAAGGGCAAGGCGGGGAGCCGTTCCCGCCTGAAGAAAGCCGCCTAGCGGCGCGCGGCGCCTGGCCCGCCGCGCTCAGATGTCGAGGTTCGTCACCCCGAGGGCGTTGGTCTCGATGAACTGCCGGCGCGGCTCGACCTCGTCGCCCATGAGGGTCGAGAAGATCTCGTCGGCGCTGATCGCGTCCTCGATCTGGACCTTCAGGAGGATGCGCTTTCCGGGGTCCATGGTGGTTTCCCAGAGCTGCGTCGGGTTCATCTCGCCCAGCCCCTTGTAGCGCTGGATCGACATGCCCCCGCGGGCCTCGGTGAAGAGCCAGTCGAGCGCTTCCTTGAAGCCGCGCACGCCCCGGGAGGCTTCCCCGCGACGCACTGCCGCCCCCTCGCGGATGAGTCCCGCGAGCATCTGCCCCATCTTCACGATCTGCGCGTAATCGCCGCCGTCGACGAACGCCGGATCGATCACGGTCTCCACCTTGTTGCCGTGGACCATCTTCTCGAGGCGCAGCCTCCAGCCGTCGGAGGTCGGGTCGCGCTCGATGTGCGCCTTGGGGGCGTTCGGGGCGAGCACCGCGTAGAGCGCCTTCGAGGCCTGCGTGGCGCCGTCCTTGGAATCGAGGACGATCCGGGGGATCTCGAGCAACGCGCGCAGGACCCCTGCGTCCATGGCGGCGGCCAGGCGCTCGATCACCGCTTCCGTCGTGATGTACTCCGAGGCGATGTTCTCCAGCGCCTCGCCGGCGAGCGGCGCGCCACCCTCGCCCGGCTGCAGCGCGGCGCCGTTCAGCGCCCGCCGCAACTGGTACTGCTTGAGCTCGTGCTCGTCCTTCAGGTAACGCTCCTCCTTGCCGCTCTTCACCTTGTAGAGCGGGGGCTGCGCGATGTAGATGTGCCCGTTCTCGACGAGCGCGGGCATCTGCCGGTAGAAGAACGTGAGCAGCAGCGTGCGGATGTGCGCACCGTCGACGTCCGCGTCCGTCATGATGATGATGCGGTGGTAGCGCAGCTTCTCGACATTGAACTCGTCCTTGCCGATGCCCGTTCCCAGCGCCGTGATGAGCGTGCCCACCTCCTGCGAAGAGAGCATCTTGTCGAAGCGCGCACGCTCCACGTTGAGGATCTTGCCCTTGAGCGGAAGGATCGCCTGGAACTTGCGGTCGCGGCCCTGCTTTGCGGAGCCGCCGGCGGAGTCGCCCTCCACCAGGTAGAGCTCGCATTGGGCGGGGTCGCGCTCCTGGCAGTCGGCGAGCTTGCCCGGCAAGCCGATGCCATCGAGCACGCCCTTGCGCCGCGTGAGCTCCCGGGCCTTGCGCGCCGCCTCGCGCGCGCGCGCGGCCTCGACGATCTTCGTGCAGATGATCTTCGCATCGGTGGGCTTCTCGAGGAGATACTCGGCGAGCTTCTGCCCGACGATCTCCTGCACCACGGGACCGACCTCGGAGGACACCAGCTTGTCCTTCGTCTGGGAGGAGAACTTCGGCTCGGGCACCTTGACCGACAGGACGCAGGTGAGGCCCTCGCGCATGTCGTCGCCGGTGGTCTCGACCTTCGCCTTCTTGGCGATCTCCTCCTTCTCGATGTAGTTGTTGATCGTGCGCGTCATCGCCGTGCGAAGGCCGGTGAGGTGCGTGCCGCCGTCGCGCTGCGGAATGTTGTTGGTGAAGCACTGGACGGACTCGGCGTACGAGTCGTTCCACTGCATCGCCACCTCGACGGTCATGCCGTCCTTTTCCCCGATCGAGTGGAAGATCGTGTTGTGCAGGACCGTCTTCGCGCGGTTCATGTACTCGACGAAGCCCTTCACGCCGCCCGAATGGGCGAAGTTCTCGCTCTTTCCGGTGCGCTGGTCGATGAGCTCGATCTTGACCCCGTTGTTCAGGAACGAGAGCTCGCGCAGGCGCTTGGCGAGGATCTCGTAGTGGAATTCGATGTTGCTGAAGGTCTCCTTTGAGGCGAGGAAATGCACCTCGGTGCCGCGGCGGTCCGTGGTGCCGATCACCTTGAGCGGGTCGACGGCCTCGCCGTGGCGGAATTCCATGTAATGCGTCCGGCCGTCGCGCCAGATCCGCAGCTTGAGCCACTCGGAAAGCGCGTTCACGACCGAGACGCCGACTCCGTGCAGCCCGCCCGAAACCTTGTAGGAGTTCTGGTCGAACTTGCCGCCCGCGTGCAGTTCCGTCATCACGATCTCGGCGGCGGAGCGCTTGAGTTCGTCGTCCTCCTTGATGTCGGTGGGGATGCCGCGGCCGTTGTCGACGACGGAAATCGAGCTGTCGGTATGGATGACGACCTTGATGTCGTCGCAGTGTCCCGCGAGGGCCTCGTCGATGGCGTTGTCCACCACCTCGAAGACCATGTGGTGCAGGCCCGTGCCGTCGGAGGTGTCGCCGATGTACATCCCCGGGCGCTTGCGGACCGCCTCGAGGCCCTTCAGGATCTTGATGCTGGTGGAGTCGTAGTCGTGTTCGCTTCGCCCGTTGCCCGGGTGGTCTTCCTGGATCGCCATTGAGTTCCTGTTGCGTTGCCTTCGGTTCGCAGCATCCCGCGCGCGGGACGCCTCAGATGCGCATCGGCATCACGACGTACTTGAAGTCGTCGCGGCCGGGTATCTGGACGAGGGCGCTCGAGTTCGAGTCGCCCATGGTGACGGAGACCTTCTCGGCATCGATGTGATTGAGGACGTCGAGGAGGTACGAGATGTTGAAGCCGATGTCGAGCGGATCGCCGTCGTAGTCGATGGCGAGGCCTTCCTCGGCCTCCTCCTGCTCGTTGTTCGTGCAGATGATCGAGAGCGCGTTCTTGGTGAACACGAGCCGCACGCCGCGGATCTTCTCGTTGGAGAGGATTGCCGCGCGGTTGAGCGATTGTGCGAGCGTCGTCCGCTCGATTGTCACCTGGTTCTTGTGCGTGGTCGGGATCACCTTCTGGTAGTCGGGGAACTTGCCCTCGACGATCTTCGAGACGATCTCGATCCCGCCGAAGGCGAAGCGCACCTGGTTGGACCCGATCGCGATCGCGATCGGGTCGTCGCCGTCGGAGAGCAGCTTGATCAGCTCGATCACCGTCTTGCGCGGCAGGATGGCCTCGACGCTGCCGTGGTCGCCCTCGAGGGCCTGGCTCGCGAAGGACAACCGGTGGCCGTCGGTGGCCACCACGCGCAGCATCCCCTTGTCGACCGAGAAGAGAACGCCGTTCAGGTAGTAACGGATGTCCTGGACGGCCATGGCGAACTGGACGAGCCCCAGGGCCTGCTTGAGCGCTTTCTGAGGCAGCGTGAGCGTTCGCGCAGACTCCTTCGCCTCGACCATCTTCGGGAAGTCGGCCGCCGCGAGCGTCTGGAGATTGAAGCGGCTCTTGCCCGCACGGACGACCATGCGGTTCTCCTTCGCTTCCAGGGAGACCTCCGCGTCCTCCGGGAGCGAGCGCAGGATGTCGAAGAGCTTGCGGGCCCCGACGGTGACGGAGCCCTCCGCGCCTCCGTCGAGCGACGCGCGCGCCGTGATCTGGACTTCGAGGTCGGTCGCCAGGAAGTCCACGCTTCCGCCCCCTGCGGTGATGAGCACGTTGGAGAGGATCGGCAGCGTGTGGCGCCGCTCCACGATGCCCGTGACCTGCTGAAGCGGCCCGAGAAGCTTTTCGTTGGTGGCTTTTATCTTCAACATGGTTTTAGGTATTCAAAGCTTGTTAATGGCTAACAGGAGAAGGCCCGGAGCGGGACAATCCGGAAATGCTCCTGCCGATCAGGACGTTGACAGGGCTCCGCGCTGGGGATCGTTTGTCTGTCCCGGCGCGGCAAGCTGTGGACAACCCGGGTCGTTCCGGGAGCCCCGGATTCTGCCCACAGGTTTTACGGCCCCCATACATGCTCATCCCAGGAGGATCTGCTGGAGCTGGGCGTAGTTGCGCGCGAATTCCTGGTCGCTTTCGCGCAACTCCTGGGTCTTGCGGCACGCGTGGAGCACCGTGGTATGGTCGCGGCCGCCGAAGGCCTCGCCGATCTCGGGCAGGCTCTGCTGGGTGAGTTCCTTGGCGAGCGCCATCGCGACCTGGCGGGGACGGGCCACGGAGCGGAAGCGCTTCTTCGAGTACATCTCCGACACCTTGATCTTGTAGTAGTCGGCGACCGTCTTCTGGATGTTCTCGATCGACACCTGGCGATTGATGACGGCGAGCAGGTCCTTCAGGGCCTCGCGGGCGTTGGCCACGGTGACGGCCGTGTTGTTGAAGCGCGCGTAGGCGAGCACGCGCTTGAGCGCCCCCTCGAGTTCGCGCACGTTGGAGCGGATGTGCTTGGCGATGAAGAAGGCGACGTTCTCGTCGACGCGAACGCCGTCGTTCTCCGCCTTCTTCAGCAGGATCGCCACGCGCATCTCGAGCTCCGGGGGCTCGACGGCGACGGTCAGGCCCCAGCCGAATCGCGAGATGAGGCGCTCCTCGATCCCGGTCATCTCCTTCGGAAAGCAGTCGCTCGTGATGCACACCTGCTTGTGCGCCTCGAAGAGCGCGTTGAACGTGTAGAAGAACTCCTCCTGGGAGCGCGACTTGCCGACGAAGAACTGCACGTCGTCGATGAGGAAGAGGTCGAGCGAGCGGTAGTAGCGCTTCAGGGAGTCGAAGCTCTTGTGCTGGTAGGCGCGGACCACGTCGGCGACGAACTGCTCGGCGTGGATGTAGCGCACCTTGGCCTTGGGGTTGCGCTTGAGGACCTCGGTGCCGATCGCCTGCAGCAGGTGGGTCTTGCCCAGGCCCGTCCCCCCGTAGATGAAGAGCGGGTTGTAGGCGGTGCCGGGATTCTCGGCGACCTGGATGGCGGCCGCACGCGCGATCTGGTTCGCCTTGCCGTTGACGAAATTCGCGAAGGTGAACGACGGGTTCAGCCGGTGCTCGTCGCGCGGCCCGCGGTCGGTGGGGGGGACCGGGACGGCCTCGGGCACCACGATCTCGGCCTCGGAGGGCTTTTCATCGAGGACGAGGTTGACGCTCACGGGGGTGCCCGGAAGGCGCTCGATGCGCGACTCGATGCGTGAAAGCAGGTTCGAGCGCACCCAGCGCAGGACATGATGGTTCGGGGCGAGGAGCAGCAGCTGGTCGCCGTGGCGCTCGGCCCTGAGCGGCTTGATCCAGGTGTCGAACTGCTGGGCCGGAAGGTCCTTCTTGAGCTCCGCGGCGAGCGATGGCCAAAGCGAATCCATGGGCGCGTTGCGGGCTGGAAAAGGGGTTCGGAAAGCGGCGGGGAAGATGCGAAATTCTACGCGGATCGCAACGGGTTATCCACAGGCGCGGAAAGCCCTTGAATCGATGGGCGCAATGGCGCCCGGCGGCCGGTTCCGCTATAATTTCACGCTTTTCGCCCAAGGCTTCGAGCCGCACGCAGAGGTTTTCCATGAAACGCACTTTCCAGCCGTCAACTGCCCACCGCAAGAAGACCCACGGTTTCCGCGTGCGGATGAAGACGGCCAGCGGTCGCGCGGTGATCAACGCCCGCCGCGCCAAGGGCCGCAAGCGCGTCGCGGTCTGACGTCCCGATGCAGCGGGGCGCCCGGAAGGAGGGCCTTTCCCGGCGCCATCGCTTCGCGGCGCAGGGTTCCTTCGGGCCCGTGCTGCGCAGCCCCGGGAAGCTACGGGGCGCGGCCGCGGTGCTGCACGTGGCGAGCGGCACTCCCGGCATCTCGCGGATCGGCGTCGCCCTCGCGCGCCGCAATGTTGCCTCTTCGGTCCTCCGCAATCGCGTGAAACGGCTGGTTCGCGAGCTCTTCCGGCGCCATCCGGTGAAGGCCGGCGGGCTCGACCTGGTCGTGGCGCTGCGGGGGCGTTTCGAGCCGCTCGCGGCGAAGGCGTTGGCCGAGGAACTGCTGGGCCTTCTCGACCAGGCGAATGCCCGTACCGGGCGCTGAACCATGCGAACGATCCTGGTCGCGATCATCCGGGCCTACCAGTACCTGTTGAGTCCCTGGTGGGGCCGGCATTGCCGTTTCACGCCGACCTGCTCGGCCTACGCGATCGAGGCGATCGAGCGCCACGGGGCGCCGCGGGGTCTCTGGCTCGCGATGCGACGCGTGGCGCGCTGCCATCCCTGGAACGCGGGCGGCTTCGACCCGGTGCCCTGACTTCCGCGCAAAGCCTCTCCCGACCGCCGATGGACACCCAACGCCTGATCGCCTTCGTCGTATTCACCTTCTCGGCCATGCTCCTCTGGGACGCCTGGCAGAAGCACAGTGCGCCCAAGGCGCCCGTGGTCGCACCGGCCACCTCCGCGATTCCCGCGGGCGCGCCGACGCCCACGCCCGCCACGGCCCCGGCCGCGCCCGCGGCCGGTGCGCCAGCGCCGACGGCGGCGACCGCAGCGCCACCCGTGGCGCCCGGCGCAGCGGTGGCCGCGGGCGGCGAGGCGGTCGTGGTGAAGACCGACATGTTCGAGGTCGAGCTGAACACTGCGGGCGGGGACATCCGCCGCGTGACGCTGTTCAAGGTGTTTTCCGCGCTCGACCGCACCAAGCCCCTCATGCTGATGGGACCGGATCCGAAGCATGTCTTCGCGACGCAGACGGGGCTGCTCGGCGAGGGGATGCCCTCGCACAAGGCGGCGTACACGGCGGAAGCGGCGAGTTATGCCCTCGGGGCGGGTGCCGACACCCTCGAGGTGAAGCTCACCGCGCGAGAGCCCGCGGGCACCGAAGTCGTCAAGCGCTTCCGCTTCAAGAGGGGCAGCTACGAGATCCAGGTGAGCTACGAGCTGAAGAACACGACGGAAAAGCCGCTCGCCCCATTCGCCTACTTCCAGTTCCTTCGCGACGGCGAGCCTCCGAGCCAGGAGGCCGCGCAGACCAGTTCCTTCGCCGGCGTGGCGACCTTCACCGGACCCGTGGTGTACACCGACGAGGCGAAGTTCGTGAAGGTGGACTTCTCGGACATCGCGAAGGGCAAGCAGTCGCACGCCAAGAAGGCGAAGGACGGCTGGATCGGGATCATCCAGCACTATTTCGTGTCCGCGTGGATCCCGGCCCCGGGGACCGAGCGCGAGTACTTCACCAACAAGGTCGGGGAGAATCTCTACACGGCCGGCGTGATCGTGCCGGTGGCGGCGCTCGCGCCAGGCGCCTCCGCGACGGTGGCCATGCCGCTCTACATCGGGCCGCAGGAGACCGACAAGCTCGAGAAGATCGCTCCGGGGCTCAACCTCGTGGTCGACTACGGCTGGCTCTACATCATCGCCGCGCCGCTCTTCTGGATCCTCAAGACGATCCACGCGGGCGTGGGCAACTGGGGCTGGGCGATCATCCTGCTCACCGTCCTCATCAAGGCGGTCTTCTACCCGCTCAACGCCAAGGCGGGCCGCTCCATGGCGCAGATGAAGGTGCTCGCGCCGAAGATGGAGAAGCTCAAGCAGCTCTACGGCGACGACAAGCAGAAGATGAACCAGGCGATGATGGAGCTGTATCGCACCGAGAAGATCAACCCGCTCGGCGGCTGCCTGCCGATCCTGGTGCAGATCCCGGTGTTCATCGCCCTCTACTGGGTGCTGCTCGCCTCGATCGAGCTGCGCCACGCGCCCTGGCTCGGCTGGATCCAGGACCTCTCGGCGCCGGACCCCTTCTACGTGCTGCCGGTGATCTACGCGGTATCGATGTTCGTGCAGACGAAGCTCAACCCGCAGCCGGCGGACCCCGTGCAGGCCCGCATCATGCTGATCATGCCGATCATGTTCAGCGTGTTCTTCCTCTTCTTCCCGTCCGGCCTGGTGCTCTACTGGGTGGTCCAGAACCTCATCTCGATCGTGCAGCAGTGGCACATCAACCGCACGCTCGCGGCCGAGGCGCAGGCGAAGAGCAGGCGCTGAGGGCGGCGACCATCGCCGCGGTCGCCACGCCCCCCGGGCGCGGCGGCATTGGCGTCGTGCGCGTCTCGGGCCCCGGGGCGAGGCAGGTCGCCGCGGGCGTCCTCGGCGAGGTCCCAGCCGCGCGCCATGCGACGCTAGGCGATTTTCGCGCGGGCGACGGGTCGATGATCGACCGGGGCATCGCCCTGTTCTTCCCCGCTCCCCACTCGTATACCGGCGAGGACGTCCTCGAGCTGCAGGGCCATGGCGGGCCCGTCGTGATGCACGAGCTCCTGCGCCGCTGCGTGGCGCTGGGCGCGCGCGTGGCCGAGCCGGGGGAATTCACGCGGCGCGCGTTCCTCAACGAACGCCTTGACCTCGCCCAGGCCGAAAGCGTGGCGGACCTCATCGACGCCTCGAGCGCCGAGGCGGCCCGAAGTGCGGCCCGGTCGCTCGCGGGGGAATTCTCGCGGCGCATTCGTCACCTGGTCGACGGCCTCGTCGAGTTGCGCCTGCACGTGGAAGCCTGCATCGATTTTCCCGAGGAGGAGATCGACCCCGAGGACCGCAAGGTGCAGGGTGCGCGCCTCGGTGCGCTCGGCCCGGCCCTGCGGGAGCTGCTCGCGGAGGCGAAGCAGGGGGCGGTGCTCCGCGAGGGGCTCACCGTGGTCCTCATCGGGCGGCCCAACGTCGGCAAGTCGAGCCTGCTCAACCGGCTCGCGGGCGAGGAGCTCGCAATCGTGACCGCCATCCCCGGGACGACGCGCGATTACGTGCGCGCGACGCTGAGCCTCGAGGGTGTTCCGATCCACCTGATCGACACCGCGGGGCTGCGCGAGTCCGCCGACGAGGTCGAGCGCATCGGGATCGCGCGGACCTGGGAGGCCGTGGGGAAGGCCGGGGCCGCGCTTTTCATCACGGAGGCGGGTTCGGCCACGGACTCCGAGGAAGTGGCGCTGCTCGAGCGGCTTCCCGCGGGAATGCCCGTGGCGCGGGTCGTGAACAAGATCGACCTCGTCGAGGGTGGGCAGGCCGCCGCCTCCGTCGGCGGCGAAACGCTCATTCGCCTCTCCGCCCGAACGGGCGAGGGCGTGGATGCCCTTCGCGCCTGGCTGCTGGCCGTTGCGGGCTGGCAACCCCACGGCGAGGGCCTCTTCATGGCGCGTGAGCGGCACCTAGAGGCTTTGCGGGAGGCGGGCCGCCACCTGGAGAGCGCGGCGGTGAATTCACAAGTATTTGAATTATTTGCAGAAGATTTGCGTCTCGCGCAAACGGCTCTGGGCCGCATCACCGGCGAAGTAACCGCCGACGACCTTCTGGGCGAGATCTTCAGCCGCTTCTGCATCGGCAAGTGAGCGGGTTGCGGATGTTCCACGTGGAACCTGAGGCCGCACTCCGGGCAGCCTCATGGGGAGGCCACTGGCCTGTCGAGACGGAAGTCGCCGCGCATCTCCGGGTCGGGACATCGTGGTCGCGATGGCCTGGACGGGGGCCCGCGAGCGCGGACACCGCAGTTCCACGTGGAACGCAGCTAGGTTCGGCCCCGCCTTTCCCGTAGAATTCGCGTCTTGGTTTTTCGGGGCCCTGGGGCCCCTCCCCCGGGCGCGAGTCGTGGACTTTCCCTCGCAATTCGATGTGATCGTGGTGGGCGGCGGGCACGCCGGCACCGAGGCGGCGCTCGCCTCGGCGCGCTCGGGAGCGCGCACGCTCCTGCTCACCCATTCCCTCGAGACCCTCGGGCAGATGTCCTGCAACCCCTCGATCGGGGGCATCGGCAAGGGCCACCTCGTGAAGGAGGTCGATGCCTTGGGTGGGGCCATGGCGATCGCCACGGACGAGGCCGGCATCCAGTTCCGCACCCTGAACGCGAGCAAGGGCCCTGCGGTGCGCGCGACCCGCGCCCAGGCCGACCGGGTGCTCTACCGGGCCGCGATCCGGCGCCGCCTCGAGGGCCAGCCGAACCTCTGGCTCTTCCAGCAGGCGGTGGACGACTTGATGGTCGAAGGCGACCGGGTGGCGGGCGCAGTGACGGCCATCGGGCTGCGATTCCGGGCGCGATCGGTGGTTCTCACCGCGGGGACCTTCCTCGGGGGGCTCATCCATGTCGGGCTCACGAACTACCAGGCCGGGCGCGCGGGCGATCCCCCTTCCCTGTCGCTGGCGGCCCGCCTGCGCGAGCTCGCGCTTCCGGCCGGACGCCTGAAGACGGGGACGCCGCCGCGCCTCGACGGGCGCAGCATCGACTACGGCAGGCTCGCCGAGCAGCCGGGCGACCATCCGGAGCCGGCGTTCTCGTTCATGGGTTCGCGGGCGATGCACCCGCGGCAGCTCAGTTGCTGGATCACCCACACGACCGAGCGCACCCACGAGATCATCCGCGGGGGCCTCGACCGCTCGCCGATGTTCACCGGGGTGATCGAGGGCGTCGGGCCGCGCTACTGCCCGTCCATCGAGGACAAGATCCACCGATTCGCCGGCAAGTCGAGCCACCAGATCTTCCTCGAGCCCGAGGGCCTCGGGACCACCGAGGTCTACCCGAACGGCATCTCGACGAGCCTGCCATTCGACGTGCAGTGGGAACTCGTTCGCTCGATCCCGGGGCTGGAGAACACCCATATCCTGAGGCCCGGCTACGCGATCGAATACGACTACTTCGATCCCCGGGGCCTCAAGTCGACGCTGGAGACCAAGGCGATCGGAGGTCTCTTCTTCGCGGGGCAGATCAACGGCACGACCGGCTACGAGGAGGCGGCCGCGCAAGGGCTTCTTGCGGGCATCAACGCTGCGCTCTCCGCGAGGGATGAAGCCGGCTGGTGCCCTCGGCGCGACGAGGCCTACCTCGGCGTCCTGGTCGATGACCTGGTCACCCGGGGCGTCTCGGAGCCCTACCGCATGTTTACCAGCCGGGCCGAGTACCGGCTCCAGCTTCGGGAGGACAACGCGGACCTGCGCCTCACGGAGGCGGGGCGGAAGCTCGGCCTCGTGGACGACGAGCGTTGGCGCGCCTTTTCGGAGAAGCGCGAGGCGATCGAGCGCGAGACCGGGCGCCTGCGCTCGACCTGGGTGCAGCCGGGGAAGATCCCCGAATCCGACCAGCTGAGGGTCGTCGGGCAGGCACTCGAGCGTGAGTACAGCCTGTTCGACCTCCTGCGACGCCCGAATGTCAGTTATCGCTCACTATTGACGCTTCCCAATGCTGGCGCTGGAGTGGCAGACGAAACCGTTGCCGAACAAGTGGAGATCGCGGCCAAGTACGCCGGCTACATCGAACGGCAGAAGGACGAGGTTTCCCGCCAGCTCGCGCAGGAGGGCCTCCGGCTGCCACGGGACATGGACTACGCGACGGTTCGCGGGCTGTCCAAGGAGGTCCAGCAGAAACTCTCCCAGCACCGGCCGGAGACCATCGGCCAGGCTTCCCGCATCCAGGGCGTCACCCCGGCGGCGATCTCGCTGCTGCTCGTGCACTTGAAGCGTCGCGCGCTCGCCTCCCGCGCCATCGCCGATGCCGACGCCGAAAGGAGCGCATGAATCTCGAAGCGCCGATCGCCGAGGGCCTCGCCGCCATGGGCCTTGAACTGCCCGGCGGCGCGGCCAAGCGCCAGGCCGAATACCTCGCCCTGCTCGCGAAATGGAACAAGGTGCACAACCTCACCGCCGTGCGCGAGCCCGGGCAGATGGTCGTGCTCCACGTGCTGGACAGTCTTTCGGTCCTGCCGCACATCGCGTCGGCGAAGACGCTGCTCGACGTCGGCAGCGGCGGTGGCCTTCCCGGGATTCCGCTCGCGATCGCGCGTCCGGACCTCGCCGTGACGCTCCTCGACGCGAGCCACAAGAAGGCGGCGTTCCTCACGCAGGCCAAGGCGGAGCTCGGCCTCGCGAACGTCCGCGTGGAATGCGCCCGCGTCGAGCACTGGCAGCCGGGGCGGACCTTCGACGTCGTCGTCTCCCGCGCCTTCGCCGACCTGGCGGAGTTCGTCGAGCAGGCGCGGCACTTGGTCGCGCCCGGAGGGCGCCTGCTCGCCATGAAGGGCGTGCACCCGTTCGAGGAGATCGCGCGCCTGCCCGCGACCCACCGCGTGGAGAATGTCGTCGAGCTCGCGGTGCCGAGCCTCGCCGCCAAGCGCCACCTCGTGCTGCTCAAGGCCGCCTGAATGGCCCGCATCTTCGTCATCGCGAACCAGAAGGGCGGCGTGGGCAAGACCTCGATCGCCGTCAACCTCGCCGCGAGCCTCGCGCACTACGGCCGCAAGGTGCTGCTCGTCGACCTCGATCCGCAGGGCAACGCCACGACCGGAAGCGGGGTCGACAAGACCGCGTGCGAGAAGACGGTCTACGGCGTGCTCCTCGGCGAATACCCGGCCGCCGCGGCGCTGCGCCGCTGCGAGGGCGGCTTCGACGTCATGCCCTCGAACCGCGACCTCGCGGGCGCGGAGGTCGAGCTGATTGCGCTCGAGCGGCGCGAGTTCCGGCTCCGGGAGGCCCTGGCGGGGCTTGCGAAGGAATACGAGTTCGTGGTGATCGACTGCCCGCCCGCGCTCAACATGCTCACGGTCAACGGCTTCACCGCGGCCGACGCCGTGATCATCCCGATGCAGTGCGAGTACTACGCCCTCGAGGGGCTCTCGGACCTCGTGGGGACGCTTCGCAAGGTGAAGCAGAACCTGAACCCGAAGATCGAGATCGAGGCCCTCGTGCGCACGATGTACGACCCGAGGAGCACCCTCACCGTCCAGGTCTCCGACGAGCTCAAGCGCCACTACGGCGACAAGGTCTTCGACACCGTCATCCCGCGCAACATCCGCATCGCCGAGGCGCCGTCCTTCGGAAAGCCCGTGCTGCTCCACGACCCCGCCTCGAAAGGGGCGCTCGCCCACCTCGCGTTCGCGCGCGAGCTGCTCGCGCGCAACGGCTTCGAAGTGGCCGAGGCCGCCTGACCACCCAGGAACGAAGGACCATGATCAAGCACAAGGGACTCGGGCGCGGACTCGACGCGCTGCTTGGCGGCGCCCAGCGCCCCCGCGGCGAGGAGGAGCTCGCGCAACTGCCGGTCGGCGCGCTCAAGCCCGGCAAGTACCAGCCGCGCACGCGCATGGACGAGGCCTCGCTCGCCGAGCTCGCCGACTCGATCCGGGCCCGGGGGGTGATCCAGCCGATCGTCGTGCGCGCTGTCGACGACGCGCGCTACGAGATCCTCGCGGGCGAGCGGCGCTGGCGTGCGGCGATGCTCGCCGGGCTCGAGCGCGTGCCCGCCGTGATCCGCGAAGTCCCCGACGAGGCGGCGCTCGGCATCGGCCTCATCGAGAACATCCAGCGCGAGGACCTCAACCCGATCGAGGAGGCGAACGGCCTGCAGCGCCTGATCGCCGAGTTCAAGCTCACCCACGAGGAGGCCGCCCGCGCCGTGGGGCGCTCGCGCGCCGCGGTCACGAACCTCCTGCGCCTGCTCGAGCTGAGCGCCCCCGTGCGCGAGATGCTGCAGGACGGAAAAATCGAGATGGGGCACGCCCGCGCCCTGCTCGCGCTTTCCAAGGCGCGGCAGGTCGAAGCCGCGGAGCACATCGCCGCGCGGGGCCTTTCGGTCCGCGAGGCGGAGCGCCTGGTCCAGCACGCCGCGCAAGCGCCGCGGGGGGGCCGGCCGGCGAAGGCGCGGCTCGACGCCGACAGCCGGCGCCTGCAGGAGGAGCTCTCCGAGTCGCTCGGCGCGACCGTCAGCCTGAAGCCGCGCCCCGGGGGGCGCGGGACGATCGCGATCGACTATTCGAGCCTCGACCAGCTCCAGGGAATCGTCGCGCGCCTGAAGGGCGGCTGAGCACCGGACCGGGGGCCGAAACACCCATGCTGCACCGCAAGAATTTTTGACGCGTTTCGGCCCCGGCGGCTATAATTCAAAGGTTTGCACCGCGGGCCCTGCCATGGTCCTCACCGTCCGGAACAGGCCCATCCGTACCGTCCTGCGCTGGCAGCTCATCGTCACCGCGACACTCGCCTTCGCCGCCGGAATCGTCTGGGGACCGAACGGCGCCGTGTCGGCCGCCCTCGGGGGGATCGTCAACCTCGTGGCCGGATGGGGATTCGGGCTGATGGTGTCGCGGCGCAAGGTGCGGACGGCCGGGGATGCGCTCCGGACGATGGTCAGGGCGGAGGCCGTGAAGGTCGTCCTGATCGTCCTCGGCCTCTGGCTGGTGCTGACGCAGTACAGGGACATCGTGCACGCGGGCTTCTTCGCGGCCTTCGTGACCACGGTGGTGGTGTTCGCCGCGGCCTTCCTGGTGCCGGAAGCCGAGGAAAATGAAATGCCCCGGGATTCCGGGGACGCGTGATCGGAAAGAACCGAGATGGCCGCCGGACAGGAACTCACCCCGACTTCCTACATCAACCACCACCTCACCTTCCTCACGAAGTCGGTGGGCGAAGGCGGCTTCTGGACGCTGCATGTCGACACCCTGGTGACCGGGGTGATCCTCGGGCTCGTGGGCATCGGGTTCTTCTGGTGGATCGCGCGGAAGGCGACCTCGGGGGTGCCCTCGAAGACGCAGGCCTTCATCGAGCTCGCGATCGACTTCGTGCACGGCCAGGTGAAGAGCATCTTCCACGGCGACACGCGTTTCATGGCGCCGCTCGCCCTCACCGTGTTCGTGTGGGTGCTCCTGATGAACGCGATGGACTTCCTGCCCATCGACATCATGGCGTGGATCTACGAGCACGTGCTGCACCTGCACAACTGGCGCGGCGTGCCCACCGCCGACGTGAACACCACCTTCGCGCTCTCGCTCTCGGTCTTCGGGCTGATGATCTTCTACGCGATCAAGGTGAAGGGGCTCGGCGGCTGGCTTCACGAGCTCTTCTGCGCGCCCTTCGGCACGAACGTCGTCCTGTGGCCGCTCAACTTCGTCTTCAACATGATCGAGTACGTGTCCAAGCCCCTGTCGCACTCGCTGCGGCTCTACGGGAACATGTACGCGGGCGAGATCATCTTCATGCTCCTCGGCCTGCTCGCCTCCGTGGGCGCCGGGTGGATGCTGCTTTCCGCGATCCTCGGCGCCGGCTGGGCGATCTTCCACATCCTGATCGTGGTCCTGCAGGCCTACATCTTCATGATGCTGACCATCGTCTACATCCAGATGTCGCACGAGGGCCACTGACCGCGCGGGTGCCCGCAGCCCTCCCATTTCGCCTCCCCTTCCCGAACTTCCCGCAACGAAAGGAAAGAAGATGGAAAAGCTCCAGCTCCTGGCAATGATTCAGGCCTACACCGGGATCGGCATCGGTCTCATGATCGGCCTCGGCGCGGCCGGCGCCTGCATCGGCGTGGGCATCATGGCCAGCCGCTTCCTCGAGGGCGCCGCGCGCCAGCCCGAGCTCATGCCGCAGCTCCAGGTGAAGGTGTTCCTGCTCCTCGGCCTCATCGACGCCTCGTTCATCATCGGCGTGGGCCTCGCGATGCTCTTCGCGTTCGGCAACCCGCTGCTCGGCGTCATCCCCGCGTAGCGCTGCTGCGAAGCAACCCCGAAAGGGCTGAGACATGAACATCAACCTGACCCTCATCGGCCAGGCCCTGACATTCGGCATCTTCATCTGGTTCACGGTGAAGTTCGTCTGGCCGCCCCTGCTCCGGGCGATCGAGGCGCGCCAGAAGCAGATCGCCGACGGCCTCGCGGAAGCCGAGCGCGGTCGCGCCTCCCTCACCGAGGCGAAGACCGAGACCGACAAGCTCCTCAAGGAGGCGCGCGAACGCGCCCACGAGATCGTCTCCCAGGCCGAGAAGCAGGCCCAGCAGAAGATCGAGGAGGCCAAGGTCGCCGCCAAGACCGAGGGCGACCGGCAGCTCGCCGCGGCCAAGGCCCAGATCGAGCAGGAAGTGCAGGCCGCGAAGTCGCAGCTGCGCGAGCAGGTCACGGCGCTCGCGATCTCCGGCGCGGAGAAGATCCTCAAGCGCGAGGTCGACGCCCGCGCGCACGCGGAAATGCTCGGCCAGCTGAAGGCGCAGCTCTGAGCCATGGCCGAGATCGTCACCGTCGCACGCCCCTACGCGGAAGCCGCGTTCAAGACCGCCGTCGAGGCGAACGAGCTCGGTGCCTTCGCGCAGATGCTCGCGCTCGTCGCCGCCATCGCCGCTGACCCCCAGATGCGCTCGGCCCTCGGCAACCCGAAGGTGAGCGCGCAGCAGAAGAGGGAGCTCTTCTTTTCGGTCGCGGGCGAGCGGCTCGGCGAGCCGGTGAAGAACCTCGTCTCCATGCTCGTCGACAACCACCGCGCGGAGCTGCTGCCCTCGATCGCCGCCCAGTTCGAGGAGCTCAAGCGCGCCCGCGAGAACGTGATCCACGCGCGCATCACGAGCGCCCGGCCCCTCGACGAGTCCCAGAAGGCGGAGCTCGTCCAGGCGCTCGAGCGCCAGTACGGCAAGAAGGTCGAAGCCGAACTCGAAATCGATCCCGAGCTGCTGGGCGGTGCCCGCGTGCAGGTCGGCGACCAAGTCATCCACGCCTCCGTGCGCGACGCCCTGGCCCAGATGGCCGCGGCGCTCGCGCGCTAGGCCCCGCAGCCAGGCCCCAAGGATCCAGCCATGCAGATCAACCCCTCCGAAATCAGCGAACTGATCAAATCCAAGATCGCCAACCTCCAGGTGGCCGCCGAGAAGCGCACCGAGGGCACGGTGATCTCCGTGACCGACGGCATCTGCCGCGTGCACGGGCTCACGGACGTGATGCAGGGCGAGATGCTGGAATTCCCCGGCAACACCTTCGGCATGGCGCTCAACCTGGAGCGCGACTTCGTCGGCGCCGTGGTGCTGGGCACCTACGAGCACATCTCCGAGGGCGACACCGTGAAATGCACCGGGCGCATCCTCGAGGTGCCGGTGGGCACGGAGCTCATCGGCCGCGTGGTCAACTCCCTCGGCCAGCCGATCGACGGCAAGGGGCCGGTGACCGCCAAGGCCACCGAGCCCATCGAGAAGGTCGCCCCGGGCGTGATCTGGAGGAAGAGCGTGTCGCAGCCCGTGCAGACGGGCCTGAAGTCGATCGACTCCATGGTGCCGATCGGCCGCGGCCAGCGCGAGCTGATCATCGGCGACCGCCAGACCGGCAAGACCGCGGTCGCGGTGGACACGATCATCAACCAGAAGGGCAAGGACCTCATCTGCATCTACGTCGCGGTCGGCCAGAAGGCCTCCACGATCTCGAACGTGGTGCGCAAGCTCGAGGAGCACGGCGCGATGGCCTACACCATCGTCGTCGCGGCCACGGCCTCGGACCCCGCGGCGATGCAGTACATCGCCCCGTACTCGGGCTGCACCATGGGCGAGTACTTCCGCGACCGCGGCCAGGACGCCCTGATCATCTACGACGACCTCACGAAGCAGGCCTGGGCCTACCGCCAGATCTCGCTTCTGCTTCGCCGCCCGCCGGGCCGCGAGGCGTATCCCGGGGACGTCTTCTACCTGCACTCGCGCCTGCTCGAGCGCGCCGCGCGCGTGAACGAGGAGTACGTCGAGAAGTTCACGAACGGCCAGGTCAAGGGCAAGACGGGCTCGCTCACGGCGCTCCCGGTGATCGAGACCCAGGCGGGCGACGTCTCGGCGTTCGTGCCGACCAACGTGATTTCGATCACGGACGGCCAGATCTTCCTCGAGACGGATCTCTTCAACGCGGGCGTGCGCCCGGCCATCAACGCGGGCATCTCGGTGTCGCGGGTCGGGGGCTCGGCCCAGACGAAGGTGATCAAGAAGCTGGGCGGCGGTGTGCGCCTCGCGCTCGCGCAGTACCGCGAGCTCGCGGCCTTCTCGCAGTTCGCCTCCGACCTCGACGAGGCCACCCGCAAGCAGCTCGACCGCGGCCGCATGGTCACCGAGCTCATGAAGCAGCCCCAGTACCAGCCGCTCCAGGTGTGGGAAATGGCCCTCACCCTCTTCGCGGTGAACAACGGCTACTACGACGACATCGACGTGAAGCAGGCGCTGGCCGCCGAGCGCGCGATGCGCGAGTACATGAAGAGCAAGTACGGCGAGCTCATGGACCGGATCGAGTCGACCAAGGACCTCACGAAGGAAGACGAGGCGAAGCTGCACGAAGCCGTCAAGGACTTCAAGAAGAACGCCTCCTACTAGGAGGCGGAAAGCGGGAAACGTGTTCGGGCGGACGCTCCGCGCCGCTCAACACGGGCGGGCAGTGAGAAACCGTAGGGCAGCATCGGGATCATAGGGACAGACGATGGCGGGCTCCAAAGAGATCCGGAACAAGATCAAGAGCGTGCAGAGCACGCGCAAGATCACCAAGGCCATGGAGATGGTCGCGGCCTCCAAGATGCGCAAGGCCCAGGAGCGCATGCGCCAGGCGCGCCCCTACGGCGACAAGGTGCGCAACATCGCCGCCCACCTCGCGCACGCGAACAGCGAGTACCGGCACCCGTTCCTCGAGGATCGCCCCGAGGCGAAGGACGTGGGGGCCATCCTCATCACCACCGACAAGGGCCTGTGCGGGGGACTCAACACCAACGTCCTGCGCCTGGTGCTCAACAAGTACAGGGAGCTCGACGCCCAGGGCCGCAAGGTGATGTTCACCGCCGTCGGCAACAAGGGTTTCGGGTTCCTGCAGCGCGTGGGCGCGAACATCGTCTCGCACGTGACAGCCCTGGGAGACATGCCGCACATGGACCGCCTCGTCGGCCCCATGAAGGTGCTCGGGGATGCCTACGCGGAAGGCAGGATCAGCCGCGTCTTCATCATCTACAACCGCTTCATCAACACGATGAAGCAGGAGCCGGTGATCGAGCAGCTCCTCCCGCTGCCCTCCGACCGCCTCAAGGAGGACGAGCGGGCGCGCCGCGGCTCCTGGGACTACATCTACGAGCCCGAGGCCAAGGTCGCGCTCGACCAGCTGCTGCGCCGCTACCTCGAGCACATCATCTACCAGTCGATCGCCGAGAACATCGCCTCCGAGCAGTCGGCGCGCATGGTGGCCATGAAGGCGGCGAGCGACAACGCGAACAGCGTGATCGACGAGCTCACGCTCATCTACAACAAGTCCCGGCAGGCGGCGATCACCAAGGAGCTCTCGGAGATCGTCGGCGGGGCGGCGGCCGTGTAGGGCCGCGCGGGCGGCGCGGCGGCGGCACGGCGCCCGGGCCCGGACCACGAGAATCCAGACCTCCACATCCAGGAAACGACCATGAGCACGACCCAAGTCACGGAAGGCCGCATCGTCCAGTGCATCGGCGCGGTGATCGACATCCAGTTCCCGCGCGACCAGATGCCCAAGGTCTACGACGCGCTCACGCTCGTCGAGGAGGCGAACTCCTTCGCGGAGAAGGGGCTCACCTTCGAGGTCGAGCAGCAGCTCGGCGACGGGATCGTGCGCACCATCGCGATGGGTTCTTCCGACGGCCTGCGCCGCGGCATGAAGGTGAAGGGCACGGGCGCCCCGATCTCGGTGCCCGTCGGCCCCGCGACGCTGGGGCGCGTGATGGACGTGCTCGGCCGGCCGATCGACGAGCGTGGTCCCGTGAAGGCGAAGGAGCAGCGCTCCATCCACGCCGCCGCGCCCCGGTTCGACCAGCTCTCGCCCTCGGTCGAGCTGCTCGAGACCGGCATCAAGGTGATCGACCTCATCTGCCCGTTCGCCAAGGGCGGCAAGATCGGCCTCTTCGGCGGCGCCGGCGTGGGCAAGACCGTGACCATGCTCGAGCTCATCAACAACATCGCGACCCAGCACTCGGGCCTGTCGGTGTTCGCGGGGGTGGGCGAGCGCACCCGCGAGGGCAACGACTTCTACCACGAGATGTCGGAGGCGAAGGTCATCGTGCAGGAGGACCTCTCGAAGTCCAAGGTGGCGATGGTCTTCGGCCAGATGAACGAGCCTCCCGGCAACCGCCTGCGGGTGGCGCTCACGGGCCTCACCATGGCCGAGAGCTTCCGCGACGAGGGCCGCGACATCCTGCTGTTCATCGACAACATCTACCGCTTCACGCTCGCCGGGACGGAAGTGTCGGCGCTGCTTGGCCGGATGCCCTCCGCCGTGGGCTACCAGCCCACCCTCGCCGAGGAAATGGGGCGCCTGCAGGAGCGCATCACCTCGACCAAGACGGGCTCGATCACCTCGATCCAGGCCGTGTACGTGCCCGCGGACGACCTCACCGACCCGTCGCCCGCGACGACCTTCGGCCACCTGGACGCCACCGTCGTGCTTTCGCGCGACATCGCGGCCCTCGGCATCTACCCCTCGGTGGACCCGCTCGATTCCACCTCGCGCCAGGTCGACCCGAACGTCGTCGGCGAGGAGCACTACACGACGACCCGCGCGGTGCAGGCGGTGCTCCAGCGCTACAAGGAGCTGCGCGACATCATCGCGATCCTGGGCATGGACGAGCTCTCCCCCGACGACAAGCTCGCGGTGGCGCGCGCGCGCAAGATCCAGCGCTTCCTTTCGCAGCCCTTCCACGTCGCCGAGGTGTTCACCGGATCGCCGGGCAAGTACGTGACGCTCAAGGACACGATCAAGGGCTTCAACATGATCGCCAACGGCGAGTGCGACCAGCTTCCCGAGCAGGCCTTCTACATGGTCGGCCCGATCGAGGAAGCGTTCGAGAAGGCGAAGTCGCTCCAGTAGGCAGCGCGGCCCTCAACCGGGAAGCACGGCAAGGACATCCATGGCCAAGAAGTTCCACGTCGACATCGTCAGCTCCGAGAAGGCGATCTTCTCGGGCGAGGCGGAGATGATCATCGCGCCGGGCGAGGCGGGCGAGCTCGGCATCCTTCCCGACCACACGCCGCTGCTCACGCGCATCAAGCCGGGGGCCGTGCGCATCAAGCTCCCGGAGCAGGCCGACGAGGAGGTGATCTACGTCTCCGGAGGCATGATGGAGGTCCAGCCCGACATGGTGACCGTCCTCGCGGACACCTCGATCCGGGCCCACGACCTCGACGAGGCGAAGGCCATGGAGGCCAAGCGGCTGGCCGAGGAGGCGATCCAGAACCGGACCGGAGCGATCGAGATCGCCAAGGCCCAGGCGGAACTCGCCGAGGCCGCGGCCCAGCTTTCCGCGATCCGCAAGCTCCGCCAGAAGCGCTAGCGTTCCAGGATGTGGTATAGTTGCGACCATAGAGGTTACAGCTACAGAGCAGAAACGGCTCTTCCCCCGGGTGACGGGGCGGGCCGGAAGGTGCAGGGGGGATCACGAAACTCCTTGATTTAGAGGCGCAACACAGTCGGGCAGGGGTCACTCCCTGCCCTTTTTGTTTTGGGGCCCCCGGTGCCTGAGCCCGGCCCGCTGCAGGTCGTCATCCTCGCGGCCGGGCAGGGCAAGCGCATGCGTTCGGACCAGCCCAAGGTCCTTCATTGCCTGGCCGGCCGTCCCCTGCTCGCGCACGTGGTCGCCACGGCGAGAAGCCTGGGTCCGCAGCGACTTTGCGTCGTGGTCGCCCCGGGAAGCGAACGGCTGCGGGAAGTCCTTCCCGGTGACGACCTCCTGTGGGCGATCCAGGACAAGCCCCTCGGCACCGGCCATGCGGTGATGCAAGCGCTTCCTCACATGGGGGCGGAGGGCATCGTCCTGGTCCTCTACGGGGATGTGCCGCTCATTGCCGCGCCGACGCTTCGGGCGCTCGTGGAGGCGGCTTCGGAAGGGGCGTTGGCCCTCCTTACCCAGCAACTCGACCCCCCGACGGGATACGGGCGGATCGTGCGCGACGGCAACGGCCGGGTCCTTCGCATCGTCGAGGAAAAGGACGCCGACGCCGCCGAGCGTGCGTTGCGCGAAGTCAATACGGGCATCCTTGCCGCCCCTTGCAAGCGGCTCTCGACCTGGCTTGCGCGTCTCGGCAACGACAACGCGCAGGGCGAGTATTATCTGACCGACATCGTGGCGGCCGCCGTCGCCGATGGCACGGCGGTCCAGGTGCGCCACCCGGGCGCGGCCCGCGAGTGCCTCGGCGTGAACAGCAAGGCGGAGCTCGCCGCGCTCGAGCGCCGCTACCAGATGGACCAGGCCGACAAGCTCCTCGAATCCGGCGTCACCCTTGCGGACCCCGCGCGCATCGACGTGCGCGGCGAGCTCGCCTGCGGGCGCGACGTGGCGATCGACGTGAACTGCATCTTCGAGGGCCACGTCGAGCTTGGCGACGGCGTGCGCATCGGGGCGAACTGCATCCTGCGCGATGCGACCGTCGGGCCGGGCACCGTGATCCGCCCCTTCTCGCTCATCGAGGAGGCGAGCGTGGGCGCCAACGCGCGCATCGGCCCCTATGCCCGCATCCGGCCGGGCACGCGCCTCGAGGACGAGGTGCACGTGGGCAATTTCGTCGAGGTCAAGGCGAGCACGATGGGGCGCGGCAGCAAGGCCAACCACCTCGCCTATGTCGGCGACGCCACCGTGGGCCGCGACGTCAACATCGGCGCGGGCACCATCACCTGCAACTACGACGGGGCGGCGAAGCACCGGACCGTGATCGAGGACGACGTGCACATCGGCTCCGACGTGCAGCTCGTCGCCCCCGTGACGGTCGGCAAGGGCGCGACCATCGGCGCGGGCGCGACCATCACGAAGGACGTTCCCCCCGGCGGCCTCACGCTTACCGAGAAGAAGCAGCTCACGAAGCCCGGCTGGCAGCGCCCGCGCAAGCCCCGCTGAGCGAACGCGACGCCAACCCTGCCCGCCGGCGTTGACCGGCGACCCGTCGTCCGGTCGAACGCCGTTCCCGATCGGCCGAAGTTGCGACGGGTTACGAGTTACCTGGAGGGCGCTGCGGCGACAGTCCCGGGCGCCGTCACCTGCTCGAAGATGTAGGCGGCGCTCACGCCGATCATCAGCGCCACGCCCGCCATCACGAGCGCACGGGCGACGGTGCCGACGGCGTCCCTCGACATCCAGTCGCGTTCCTCTTCCGTGGGTTCCGGCATATGGCCTCTCAGCTCGTCGAGCATGGGACACCTCCTGGCCCGTGAACGGGCCCGCGAGACGCCACCACCTTAGGCGGGGCGGGACGGGCCGGACGAGGGAGGAATGCGGAAGAGGGCTGCGGAGGATTCCGCAGGGATCACCAGCGGGCGGGCGGTTTCTTGTTGATGGTGATCATGCGGTTCTCGACGGTGATGTAGCCGCCCACCGTGAGGTCGCGGAAGATGCGGCTCACCATGTCGCGCGAGGCGCCCACGCGCTCGGCGATCTCCTGCTGGGTGATCTTGTCGGGGATCATCAGCTTGCCGTCGGTCTCGACGGCCATGTTGAGCAGCAGCCGCGCGACGCGCCCGTAGACGTCGAGGAGCGCGAGGTGCTTCACGTTGTCCGTGGCGAGGCGCGCGCGGTCGATGACCTTGGAGATCATCTCGAGGGCGAAGTCCGGGTTCTTGCGGATCGCTTCGCGCAGCGGCGCGCGCTGCACCACGGAGAAGGTCGTGGGCTCGAGCGTCATCACCGAGGCCGACCGGGGCTTTCCGTCGAGCGCCATCTCGCCCACGTAGTCTCCCGCCCCGTAGTTGTCGAGGATCATCTCGTGGCCCTCGGTGTCGGAGACGAAGACCTTCACCTTCCCCGAGAGGACGACGAACACCGAGTCGCTCGAGTCGCCTTCCGTGATGAAGACCGTGTTCTTCGGGTAGGAGCGCACGCGCCCGAGGGAGGCGAGCTCCCGGACGAAAACGTCCTGGATGACGGCGAGCTGGGCGGCGCTGGGAGTATCCCCGGTCATTTTCTTCTCGGCGCGCTTTCGAGTGAGGCCAGCGCGAGTCTAGCACCCGCGGGGTGGC
This sequence comes from Usitatibacteraceae bacterium, assembly GCA_044220635.1. GTDB lineage: Bacteria > Pseudomonadota > Gammaproteobacteria > Burkholderiales > Usitatibacteraceae > JBGAQP01. Next base: position 6,291 of record JBGAQP010000001.1, on the reverse strand, counting down.
GCGTTAAGATACGGCGCCACTCCCGACCGATCGAGACCCCATGGAAGAACCCCAGGGCGGCAGGCCCACGGCGACCGGCGCCTTCGCGGTCGCCGCGCTCGCCATCGCAGGGCTCGCCTTCGCCTGGACCCCGCTCGCCGAGCGCCTCGACGAGGGCCTGCTCGACTCGGGATTCGCGTTCTTGCGCAAGGTCGCCCTGCGCCCGGCTCCCGACGACATCCTCATCGTGGGCGTGGACGACGCCACCTTCCGGGCGATCCCCGATCCCCTGGGGATGTGGCACCAGCCCCTGGGGGCCGCGCTCGGCAAGATCGCGGCCGCGAAGCCGCGCGCCATCGGCCTCGACGTGGCGCTGCCCGAGCGCTCGTTCGACGCGATCCGCCCGGGCCTCGACCGCGCGCTCCTCGAGGGGCTCGTGGCCGCCCGCGCCAACGGCCCGGTCGCCGCGGTGCTCACGATCGATTCGCGAACGCGCGCGGCCAAGCCCATCCACACGCCTTTCCTCGCGGTCCTCGGTCCCGACCGCCTCTCGATCGGGATGTTCGGCCGCGACGGCGACGGCACCGTGCGCCGTTTCTCGCTCGCGGTTCCCATCGAGGACGGCAGCTTCCCCACCCTCGCGGGCCGCCTGTGCCGCGCGCTGTCGAAGCGCTGCGCCGACGGCCTCATCGACTTCGCCCTCGGCGAGCCCTTCCGCTACGTGCCATTGCAGCAGGTGCTCGAGAGCGACGACGAGGCGTTCCTCGGCAGGCTCTTCCGCGACCGGATCGTGCTGCTGGGCGAGACCCAGCGCTTCAGCGATCGCATCGCGGTGCCGGTGAACCTCGCCGGCTGGGAGGCCGGCGGGCGCGACTCGCCCGGCGTGGTCGTGCACGCGCAGGCGCTGCGCACGGCGTTGCATGGAACTCCCCCCGAGGAGGCGGGCCGCCCGGTCGTCGTGCTGCTCGTCTCGGTCGCGGCCCTGCTCGCCCTGATGCGCGACTGGCGCCTCGCACTCCTCACCGGCATCCTCGCCGCCGTCGCATTGATGGCGATGTCGCTCGCCGCCCTGCGCTCGGGAACCTGGGTCGCGATCTCCCCGGCGCTCTTCACGCTCGCCCTCGCCTGGGCCTCGCGCACCGCGTACGAGGCCTGGCAGGAGCGGCGCACGCGCCTGAAGCTGCGCGCCGGCTTCGCGGGCTACGTGAGCCCCGCGGTGCTCGGGGGGATCCTGCGCGGCGAGATCGCGGCGGGCCGGGTCGGGGAGCGCCGGGCGCTCGCGTTCGTCTTCGCGGACCTGAGGGGGTCGACGGCGATGACCGCGGCGACCTCGCCCGAGGAGGCGATGGCGCTGCTCAACCGCTTCCACGAGGCGATCGTGAGCGCGGTCCACCGCCACGAGGGCATGCTCGACAACATCCGCGGCGACGGGATCATGGCGGTGTTCGGCGCGCCCAAGCCGCTCGCGGACCCCTGCGGCGCCGCATGGTCCGCGGTGCAGGACATGTTCCGCGGCCTCGACCGGCTGAACGGCGAGCTCGCGAGGGAGGGCCGCGCGCCCTTCGCGATGGGCGCCGGGATGGCTTTCGGCGAAGCCGTCGTGGGACACGTGGGCTCGCGCGAGCGCTTCAACTACACGGCGGTCGGGGACGCCGCGAACGTCGCCGCCCGGCTGCAGGACCAGGCCAAGCGCCTCGGGCTGCGGGCGGTCGTTTCGGGGGAGGCGAAGGCGCACCTCGCCGGGGCTCCCCTCGAGCCCTTGGGGACGATCGCCATCGAGGGCCGGGAGCCGGTCGAAGCCTGGGGATGGAGGGGCTGAGTTGTCGGATATTCCGCATTCGCGTTGTGCACTATCTCGATGCCTTGCGATCCGGGCGGGCGCAGGATTGCACTCAGGTTTGCGGGTTCCCTCCTCTCCCGCGGACCGGCAGGGCGACGTGAGGCCAAGAGCATGGCGCCCGCATTCACTCCTCCCGGTCCCCCAGCCGGGGGGAGCTTTGTTTTTCAGGGAGCGAATATGACGACTTCCCGCGCGTCGTTCGGAATCTCCGCCCGGTGGCTCGCTGCCGCGGCCCTCGTCCTCGTCCCTTCGCTCGCGCCCGCCCAGGAAGCACTGGTGACCGAGCTCGCGGGCACGGCCCACCGCAGCTCCGGCAAGGCCTTCAAGGCGGTGCGCACGCTCGACAAGGTCGCCCCCGGCGAGAAGCTCGTCGTGAAGGCGAAATCGCGCGCCACGCTCTTCGTGGCGGCCGAGGCCGCGCTCTACGAGGTCGAGGGTCCCGCCGAGATCCAGGTGACCGCCAAGGGACTGCGCGCGGCGAAGGGCAAGCTCCCGGCGCCGCGAAAGCTCGACGACGCCTACCGGGGGCTCAAGGTGGACACGAAGGCGCTCGCGCAGGGAAGCCTCGTGATGCGCGGATCGGATTCGGCCCGCGTCGAGTCGCCCGAGGGGTTCGTCGAGGCGCAGGCCTCGCGTCGCTTCCGCTGGAGCGGCGGGCCCGGGGGCTGGCAGTTCGAGCTCGCGACCGACTCGGGCGAGCTCGTCCACCGCGCCGAGGCGTTCGACGGCCTGCTCGAGCTGCCGGCGGAAATTGCGCTGAAGGCCGGGACGAAATACGTGTGGGGAATCGCGCCGGTCTCCGAGGGCGCGAAGCCCGTCGACTGGACCGAGTTCGTCGTGTCGGAATCCCCGGGTGCGCCGCCCGTGCCCGAGCCGGGCAGCGCCCGCTCGGAGAAGCTCCTCTACGCCGCGTGGCTGCGCGACAAGGGAATGCCGCGCGCGGCGGCCCGCATGCTCGAGGCGGGCGCCGCGAGGCCCTAGGGGCGGAAGCCGCCGACCCGGCTGGAGGTCCTGTTGATGACGCGGGCATTGTTCTGCAAGGGCCCGCCGACCGGCTCGTCGCCGAAGTACAGGTTGCACGAGGTCCACATCGCGTAGCGCGGCACGCCTTCGCGGCAATTCCGGTCGTCGCCGTAGGCCATGGTCGAGCGCCACTTGCACTGGTGGCGCTTGCCCTGGCCGCTCGCGAAAAGGCGCGCCGTCCCCGCGTCCTTGTCGTGCCCGGCGCCGAGCAGGTGGCCGAGCTCGTGCTGGAAGCTCAGTTGCGCGTCGGCGTAGCGAGCGACGACGACCGAGTACGCGTGCTCCGGCTTCAGCGTGTTCGCGAGGGCCGGGCTCACGCCCCCGACGAGCGAACCGTCGGGCGCGCGGTCCGCCGCCGAAAGCAGCATCACGACGTCGGCGCCGACCGCATCGCGCCACTTCCGGACCTCCGCGTGGCGCGATCCGGGCGCCGGCGTGTCGATCGCGGCGCGCAGCGCCGAGGCGTTGCGGTCGCCGCGCTCCAGTCCATCGAACACCTTCACGCCCGCGAGCCGCAGGCGCGTGTGGATCCCCGAGCGCGCGAACGACGCCGCCGTGACGTCGAGGAGGTAGCGCGCGAAGCGTTCGGCGTCCGCGTCCGCGGCGCCGGGCGCCGTCGCGGGAAGCTCGCCCAGGCCTTCGCGCGTGAAGGCGACCCCGACCCGGATCTCCCCGCAGGGCTTCGGTCCCTCGTCGCAAGCCTCGCCGCGAACGGTCGCCACGGGCACGCAGGCGCCGGGACAGAATCCGAGGCGGTCGAGCTGCTCGCCGCCCGCGTCCCCGCCGACGATGCGGTCGAGCTGCTCGCCGCCCGCGTCGCCCGCGCCGATCTTGTCGAGCTGCTCGCCGCCCGCGTCGCCGACCACGAGCTTGTCGAGCTGCTCGCCGCCCGCGTCTCCCGCGCCCACCTTGTCCCAGAGGTCGACGGAACACTCGCCGCCCCGGAACTTGTCGAGCTGCTCGCCGCCCGCGTCTCCCGCGCCCACCTTGTCGTACTGGTCCTCGGGGACGTCGCGCGGCCGGACCTCGACGGCGGCGTGATACGACTGCCCCAGGGGGATCAGCTGGTAGATCGCGCCGTGGCGCTCAATGCGCGCATGGAGGTTGCCGTCGGCGTAGGACGCGGCGATGAAGCCGCGCTGGTAGCGCGCCGGGAAGGGCTTCTTCGCCGGGAAGTTCACCTCGCCCACCCACGCGAAACGGCGGCCTTCGGCATCGTGGACGCTGCGGCCCACGCGGGTCGCGACGATCTTCACCCCGGGCCTTTCCCGGCTCTCGTTCGGGAACAGATTCCAGACCGTGGAGCCGGCCGTCAGGATCCCGTTCTCCCGGTCGAAGCCGCGGGAGAGGTACGCGGCCGCGAACGCGTCCGAGCGGATCTTCACGATGGCGATGCGCTTCGCGTAGCCGCGCGCCTCGATTCCCTTGAGGTTCGCCTGCACGGCCTGCGGCAGGACGAGCTTCGGGTTCACCGGCTGGATGAACTCGCGGTAGTCGCCGGAGACGATCTCCCACGCGACCTTGGGCTGTTCCTCGCCCGGCGCCTTCCCGGCCTGCGCCGGCGTTTCCGTGGCCTCGCGCAGGATCCTCTGCGCCTCGGCCTCGCCCAGTGAAGAAGTCCAGAGGCGCGCGCCGATCGTGGGCAGGGCCCGGTCCGAGCGCACGGCGAGCTTCTTGCGCAGGGTTTCGAGCACCCCGGCGTGCTTCGTGTCGGTCACGCCGATGAGGATCTTCACCTCGGCCCGGGCGAGGCCCGGCACGGCGGCGAGCGCGACGCAGGCGAGGACGGTGCCGATGGCGGCGGCGAGGGACCCGGAGCGGGCCCGCGGACGGAACGGGTTCATGGCGGCCTCCCTGGTCTTCTTCGTGGCGCCAAGCTGCCTTATAGCATCAGCGGGGGGGAGGGAACAGGTAGCATTCCCGACATGCGCTGCGTTCGGTCCCTCGCGCTCCTGGCGGCCTGCATGGCCGCCGCCATCTCCGTGCGCGCGGATGCGGGTTTCGCGGCATGGCGGGCCGAGCTCGAGTGGTCCCGGGAGAACCCCGCGCTCTGTCCCGCGTGGCTCGGCGAGCGCACCCCGGTCGCGCTCGTTCCGGGCGCGGAGACAACGTGGCTCGCGCTCGGCGCGACGGCATGGCCGATCGAGGCCGCGGGGAAACGCCAGTGGAAGCTGCGCGCGCCGGACGGCGATCGAGCGCCGCTCGAGGGGGAAGTCGCGCTCGGGGAGGGAGATCGCGTCACGGTCGGCCTGCGCGCGGATCGCTGCGTCGCGACGGGCCGCTCGAGGGGCCCGGCGCAGGCCCTCGGGCCCGATGACGCGCTGGCCGGTCGCGCGCGCTCGCTCGGCGCGGCGACGGTGCGGCTCGCCGCCGCGGAAGCCGCCGCGCTCGAAGGGCGGATCGCCGAGGCCTCGCGCGACACCGAGGCCGCGTGCGCCGCGATCCGCGAGACCGCGGGCGAGGAGGCGGCACTGTTCCTCTCCTGCGGAACGCGACTCTCGAATCGCTCGCGCGCGGCGGGGCGTTACGCCGAAGCGCTCGCGCACGCGCGCCCGGCGGCCGATGCGCTCGCCGCCCGGGTGGGCGAGCTCCACATCGACGCGCTCGCGGCGCGCACCGCCGAGGCCCAGGCGCTCTGGTACCTGGGACGCGGGACCGAGGCGCTCGAGCGCTCGCGCGCGGCCTGGGAAGGCCGCAGGCAGCTCCTGGGAGCGGAACACCCCGATACCCTCGTCACGCGCAACGCGATGGCGGCGAGCCTGCGGCTCGCCGGGCGCCACGGCGAGGCGATCGCGATCCAGCGCGAAATCGTCCCGATGCTCGAGCGCGCTCGCGGTCCCGCCGACGCGGAGACGCTTCGGGCCGCGAACAACCTCGGGGTCGCATTGCTTCGCGACGACCGCGCGGAGGAGGCGCTCCCGGTGCTGGAGAAGGTCCTGCGCATCCGCCTCGAGAAGCTCGGCGTGCGCCACCCCGACACCCTCGGCACCTGGAGCAACGTGGCGCTCGCGACCTTCCACGGGGGCGACGCGGTTCGCGCGATGAGGCTCGCGGAAGAGGCGATCCCGAATTTCCTCGCCGCGCTCGGGCCGGCGCACCCCGAGACGCTGCGGCTGCAGAACCGGCTCGTGGGCTTCTACCTCGGGCTCGGGCGCAACGAGGAGGCGCGCGATCTCGCCGAGGCCATGCTCGCGAAGATGCGCGAGGCCCTCGGGGAAGCCCACGTCGAGACCATCCAGGCCCGCCTGAACCTGGGGGCGGCCGAGCTCTACGCCGGCCGGCCCGCGCGCGCGTGCTCGGTCTCGCGCGCGATGCGCTCGAGGAGCCCCGTGCGCAGCGTGAAGGGCGCGACCAGGAGCTGGTTCCAGCGCTCGCGCGAGGAGAGGCTGGTGAGCAGGTTGAAGACGCTCGCCACCTCGGCGGTCACGTCGGGATCGGCGGTGAAGAGG
>JBGAQP010000019.1:24614-74815 GCA_044220635.1 Usitatibacteraceae bacterium | reverse complement strand
CTGCGATGCGCTCGGCCAGCGGTGGCTCCCGCAGGATCGCGGCAAGTCCATCTTCGAGCCTTTGTCCCATGCGCTCCAGGTGGTCGTACAAGTCAGGCGTCGCCTCGATCTTCTTGAGCATCGCGATGCCGGCCGCGGTCGCCGCCGCCTACGTGGCCGAGCGCCCGGGCGCGGGGATCGTGGGCTTCGCGCACTGCGGCGGCGCCCGTTCCCCGATCGAGGGGCTGGAAGCCGAGATCTACGCCCTCTACGTCCTCCAGCCGCAGCAGCGCCGCGGCGCCGGCCGCGCGCTCCTCGGCGAGGCCGCCCGGCACTTCGTGCGCCACGGGCTCTTCGGCTTCTACCTGTGGGTGCTCAAGGCGAACCGCGCGCGCCTCTTTTACGAAACCCTCGGCGGCGAGGTCGTCGCCGAGAAGACCGAGAGCCTCGCGGGCCACCCCTTCGCCGAGGTCGCCTACGCGTGGCACGACCTCACCGCCCTCGTCGGCTAAAATGATCCCTTTCCCCGCGTAACCCGCCCTCCGGAGTCCCCCGACATGCCCATCAAGGTCGCCATCAACGGCTACGGCCGCATCGGCCGCAACATCCTGCGTTCCCACTACGAGGGCGGCAGGAAGCACGACATCCAGATCGTCGCGATCAACGACCTGGGCCCGCCCGAGACCAACGCGCACCTCACGCGCTACGACACGGCGCACGGCAAGTTCCCCGGCGAGGTCAAGGTCGACGGCGACGCCATGGTCGTGAACGGCGACCGCATCAAGGTGTTCGCGCAGCGCGATCCCGCCCAGCTGCCCTGGGCGAGCCTCGGCGTGGACGTGGTGCACGAGTGCACCGGCTTCTTCACCACCAAGGAGAAGGCCTCGGCGCACCTCAAGGGGGGCGCGAAGAAGGTGATCATCTCCGCGCCCGGCGGCAAGGACGTCGACGCGACGGTGGTCTACGGCGTGAACCACCAGACGCTCAAGGCCGCGCACACGGTGATCTCGAACGCCTCGTGCACGACCAACTGCCTCGCGCCCATGGTGAAGCCCCTGCACGAGAGGATCGGCGTGGTGAACGGCCTGATGACCACGATCCACGCCTACACGAACGACCAGGTCCTCACCGACGTCTTCCACGAGGACCTGCGCCGGGCGCGCTCGGCGACGATGTCGATGATCCCCACGAAGACGGGGGCCGCGGCCGCCGTGGGCCTCGTGCTCCCGGAGTTGAACGGCAAGCTCGACGGCTTCGCGGTGCGCGTGCCGACGATCAACGTCTCGCTCGTGGACCTGTCGTTCATCGCCGCGCGCGACACCACGGTCGACGAGGTGAACGCGATCATGAAGGAGGCCTCGGAATCCGGCCCCCTGAAGGGCATCCTCAACTACAACAAGGCGCCGCTCGTGTCGGTGGACTTCAACCACGACCCGGCCTCGTCGACCTTCGACGCGACGCTCACCAAGGTCTCGGGCCGGCTCGTGAAGGTCTCGAGCTGGTACGACAACGAGTGGGGCTTCTCGAACCGCATGCTCGACACCACCGTGGCCCTGATGGCCGCGAAGTAGCCCTTCCACCCCCGGCGGCGCCCGCGCCGGGCGCCGCCGCCCCTACGCGCGAGCGCCATGAAAGTCCTCAAGCTCACCGACCTCGACCTCGCCGGCCAGCGCGTCTTCATCCGCGCGGACCTGAACGTCCCCCAGGACGACGCCGGGGCGATCACCGACGACACGCGCATCCGCGCCTCGCTCGAGGGCATCCGCTTCGCGCTCGGCCGGGGCGCGGCGGTGATGGTCACTTCCCACCTCGGCCGGCCGAAGGAAGGCGAGTTCTCCGAGGCCGACTCGCTCGCCCCCGTCGCCCGGCGCCTGGGCGAGCTCCTCGGGCGCGAGGTGCCGCTCGTGCGCGACTGGGTGGGCGGCGTGGCCGTGAAGCCCGGGGAAGTCGTGCTCCTCGAGAACTGCCGCTTCAACGCCGGCGAGAAGAAGAACGCCGACGATCTCGCCCGGAAGATGGCGGCGCTGTGCGACGTCTACGCCAACGACGCCTTCGGCACCGCGCACCGCGCGGAGGCGACGACCCACGGGATCGCGAAGTTCGCGAAGGTCGCCTGCGCGGGGCCGCTGCTCGCCGCCGAGCTCGAGGCGCTGGGGCGCGCGCTCGCGAACCCGAAGCGGCCGCTCGTGGCGATCGTCGCGGGCTCGAAGGTCTCGACCAAGCTCACGATCCTCAGGAGCCTCGCCGCGAAGGTCGACCAGCTCATCGTCGGCGGGGGCATCGCCAACACGGTGATGCTCGCCGCGGGCCTGAAGGTGGGCAAGTCGCTGTGCGAGCCCGACCTCGTCGGCGAGGCGAAGGAGATCATGGCGATGATGGCCGCGCGGGGCGCGGGCGTGCCCGTGCCCGAGGACGCGGTCTGCGGCAAGAGCTTCGCGGCCGACACCCCGGCGCGCACCGTGGCCGCGGACGCCGTCGCCGACGACGACCTCATCCTCGACATCGGCCCGAGGACCGCCGCGGCCTACGCCGCGATCCTCAAGGCCGCCGGGACCATCGTCTGGAACGGCCCCGTGGGCGTCTTCGAGTTCGACGCCTTCGGCGGGGGCACGAAGGCGGTCGCCGAGGCGATCGCCGCCTCGCCGGCGTTCTCGATCGCGGGCGGGGGCGACACGCTCGCCGCCATCGCCAAGTACGGCGTCACCGACCGGATCGGCTACATCTCCACCGGCGGCGGCGCCTTCCTCGAGTTCCTCGAGGGCCGCAAGCTCCCCGCGGTGGAGGTGCTGGAGAGCCGGGGAGCGGCCTGATGCGCAGCACGAAGATCGTCGCCACGCTCGGCCCCGCCTCGAGCTCCCCCGAGGTGCTCGAGCGGATGCTGCGTGCCGGCGTCGACGTCGTGCGCCTCAACTTCTCGCACGGCACGGCCGCCGACCACGAGGCGCGCGCCGCGCTCGTGCGCGAGACCTGCAGCCGGCTGGGGCGCACCGTGGGCATCATGGCCGACCTCCAGGGGCCGAAGATCCGCGTGGGGAAGTTCCGCGACGGGCGCGTCGTCCTCAAGCCCGGCGACCCGTTCGTCCTCGACGCCGCCTGCGAGCTGGGCGACGCCGGCCGCGCGGGCCTCGACTACGAGGACCTGCCGCGCGACGTGAAGGCCTCCGACGTGCTGCTGCTCGACGACGGCAAGATCGTCCTCGACGTGAAGGCGGTGCGCGGCACCGAGATCCACACCGTGACCCGCCACGGGGGGACGCTCACGAACAACAAGGGCATCAACCGCCAGGGCGGGGGCCTCACGGCGCCCGCCCTCACGCCCAAGGACATCGAGGACATCCGCACCGCGGCGCGCCTGAAGGCCGATTACCTCGCCGTGTCCTTCCCCAAGAGCGGCGCGGACATGGCCATGGCCGCTGAGCTCCAGCGCGAGGCGGGCGGCACGGCCTTCCTGATCGCGAAGATCGAGCGCGCCGAGGCGATCCCCGCCCTCGACGACATCCTGCGCGCCTGCGACGGCATCATGGTCGCGAGGGGCGACCTCGCGGTGGAGGTGGGCGACGCCTCGGTGCCCGCGCTGCAGAAGCGCATGATCCGGCTCGCGCGCGAGAGGAACAAGCTCACGATCACCGCCACCCAGATGATGGAGTCGATGGTCGCGAGCCCCGTGCCCACGCGCGCGGAGGTCTCGGACGTCGCCAACGCGGTGCTCGACGGGACGGATGCGGTCATGCTCTCGGCGGAGTCGGCCTCCGGGCAGTACCCGGTGGAGACGATCGAGGCGATGAGCCGCATCTGCATCGAGGCCGAGAAGTCGCACCCCGTGACACTCGACCGCGACTTCCTCGACCGCGTGTTCACCCGCGTCGACCAGTCGGTGGCGATGGCCGCGCTCTTCACCGCCTTCCACCTCAAGGTGAAGGCGATCGCCTCGCTCACGGAGTCGGGCTCCACGGCGCTGTGGATGTCGCGCCTGAGCTGCAACGTGCCGATCTACGCGCTCACCTCGCAGACGGCGACGCGCTACCGCTGCTCGCTCTTCCGCGGCGTCTTCCCGCTCATGGTGAAGTACGTCGGCCACGACCGCGAGGAGCTGCTCGAGGAAGCCGAGGCGGTGCTGGTGCGCAGCGGCGTGGTCAAGGACGGCGACCTCATCGTGATCACCATCGGCGAGCCGATCGGCAAGGCCGGCGGCACCAACACGATGAAGCTCGTCAAGGTCGGCGAGCACCGCCGTTCGTAGGGCCGCCGCCCGCGCGCGGCGGTAAGATGGATCCATCCGGCGGGGCCGCTACGGGCTCGCGCCGGGCGACACTCGGAGGACACCATGGCACTCGTATCGATGCGGCAACTGCTGGACCACGCGGCCGAGAACGGTTACGGCCTTCCCGCCTTCAACGTGAACAACCTCGAGCAGGTCCAGGCCATCATGGAGGCGGCCTCGGAGACCGACAGCCCCGTGATCATGCAGGCCTCGGCCGGCGCCCGGAAGTACGCGGGGGAGACCTTCCTCAAGTACCTGATCGAGGCCGCGGTGGCGAGCTTCCCGAAGACGCCCGTGGCGATGCACCAGGACCACGGGCAGTCGCCCGCCGTGTGCGAGGGCGCGATCCGGCTCGGCTTCTCGAGCGTCATGATGGACGGGTCGCTGCAGGCCGACGGCAAGACCATCGCCTCCTACGACTACAACGTCCAGGTGACCAAGCAGGTGGTCGACATGGCGCACCGCCTGGGCGTGTCCGTGGAAGGCGAGCTCGGCTGCCTGGGCTCGCTCGAGACCATGAAGGGCGACAAGGAGGACGGCCACGGCACCGACGCCACGATGACGCGCGAGATGCTCCTCACGGACCCCGAGCAGGCCGCGGACTTCGTGAAGAAGACCGGCGTGGACGCGCTCGCCATCGCGATCGGCACCTCCCACGGCGCCTACAAGTTCACCCGCAAGCCCACGGGGGACATCCTCGCCATCGACCGCATCAAGGCGATCCACGCCCGCATCCCGAACACGCACCTGGTCATGCACGGGTCGTCCTCGGTCCCGCAGGAGCTGCTGAAGATCATCCGCGACAACGGCGGCGAGATGAAGGAGACCTACGGGGTGCCCGTGGAGGAGATCCAGGAGGGCATCAAGCACGGCGTGCGCAAGGTGAACATCGACACCGACATCCGCCTCGCGATGACCGCCGCGGTGCGCAGGTTCCTGAACGCGAACCGCAGCGCCTTCGACCCGCGCGACTACCTCAAGCCCGCGAGGGCGGCCGCCAAGGAGATCTGCCTGCAGCGCTACCAGCAGTTCGGCTGCGCGGGGCAGGGCTCGAAGCTCTCCCCCATCGCGCTCGACAAGATGGCCGCGCGCTACGCGAAGGGCGAGCTGAGGGCCGTCGTCGTCTAGGACCCCGATGGACCTCCTCGAGTCGAGCCTGAAGTCCCTGCCGCTCATCGCGCGCGGCAAGGTGCGCGACATCTACGCCGTGGGCGAGGACAAGATGCTGCTCGTCGCGAGCGACCGGCTCTCCGCCTACGACGTGGTGATGCCCACGCCGATCCCCGAGAAGGGGCGCGTGCTCACCGAGGTGGCCAACTTCTGGTTCGCGAAGCTCGCCGGCATCGTCCCCAACCACCTCACCGGCATCGACCCGGAGAGCGTGGTGGCCCCGGGCGAGCGCGACCAGGTGCGCGGGCGCTCGATCGTGGTCAAGCGCCTCAAGCCCCTGCCCGTCGAGGCGGTCGTGCGCGGCTACCTCGAGGGCTCGGGCTGGAAGGAATACTGCCAGTCGCAGAGTGTCTGCGGCATCCCGCTCCCGCCGGGGCTGCAGCGCGCCTCGAAGCTGCCGCAGCCGATCTTCACCCCGGCCACCAAGGCCGAGGCGGGGATGCACGACGAGAACATCACGTTCGAGCGCATGGCCGGGATCGTCGGCGAGGCGCGCGCGAAGGAGGTGCGCGAGGTCTCCCTGCGCCTGTACGCGGCGGCGGCGGAGTACGCCCTGACGCGCGGCATCATCATCGCCGACACCAAGTTCGAGTTCGGCACGGACGCCGCCGGAAGGCTGCACCTCATCGACGAGGTCCTCACGCCCGATTCCTCGCGCTTCTGGCCGCTCGCGAGCTACAAGGTCGGCGAGAGCCCGGAGAGCTTCGACAAGCAGTACATCCGCAACTGGCTCGACTCGATCGGCTTCGCGAGAAAGCCCCCGGCGCCGCCGGTTCCGCCCGAGGTCGCGGCCCGGACCTCCGAGAAGTACCAGGAGGCGCTGCGGCGCCTCGCGGCGTGAGCGGGCGCGGCATCCGGGCGGTCTTCTTCGACCTCGGCGGCGTGCTCGTCGAGCTGGGGGGCGAGGAGCACTTCATGCGCATGCTCGGCGGCCGCGTGGACCTCGAGGCGATGTGGCGCATCTGGCTGCATTCCCCGGCCGTCCGCCGCCACGAGACCGGCCGCATCGGGGCCGAGGAGTTCGCGCGCGCCGCGGTCGAGGAATTCGGCCTGGGCGTGGGGCCCGAGGAGTTCCTCGCGGGCTTCCGCGGCTGGATCCGCGAGCCCTTCGCGGGCGCCCACGCCCTGCTCGACGAGGTGTCCTCGCGCTACCGCACGGGACTGCTCACCAACACGAGCGAGTACCACTGGACGGTCATCGCCGGCCTCGGGATCACCGAGAGGGTCCACCACGTGGTGGCCTCGCACCAGGTGGGCCTCGTGAAGCCCGACCGGGCGTTCTACGAGCACGCCCTCGCCGAAGCGGGCGTGGCCGCGCGCGAGGCGCTCTTCCTCGACGACAACGCCCTGAACGTCGAGGGCGCGCGCGCCTGCGGCCTCGAGGCCGAGCGCGTGCGCGGCGCCGACGAGGCCCGCGCGGCCCTCGTCGGGCGCGGGCTCCTCGAGGGCTAGCGCAGCGCCGCCGCGAGGCGGCCCGGGTCCTCGTCCGGGGCGGCGCGGAGCCGTGAGAGAATGACGGCTCCTCCACCCGCGCGCACGCCATGGAATTCTTCACCTTCGCCTGGGTCACCGACCCGCAGATCTGGCTGAGCCTCGTCACCCTCACGGCCCTCGAGATCGTGCTGGGGATCGACAACCTCGTCTTCATCGCGATCCTCGCCGACCGCGTCGAAGAGTCGAAGCGCGCGGCGGCGCGCAAGGTCGGCCTCGCGCTCGCCCTCATCACGCGGCTGCTGCTGCTCGCGACGCTCGCCTGGATCGTGGGGCTCACGGAGCCCTTCATGACCGTCTACGGCTTCGCGCTGTCGTGGCGCGACGTGATCCTCGTCGGCGGGGGCCTCTTCCTGCTCGTGAAGGCGACGCGGGAGATCCACAACGAGGTCGAGGGCGAGGAGGAGGACAAGGGGCCCGGGGCCACCGGGGCGGGGTTCCTCGCCGTGGTCACGCAGATCGCGATCATCGACATCATCTTCTCGCTCGACTCGGTGATCACCGCGGTCGGCATGGCCGACCAGCTCTGGGTGATGGTGGTCGCCGTGGTGATCGCCGTGATCATCATGCTCGTCGCCTCGACGCCGCTCGCGCACTTCATCCACGAGCACCCGACGGTGAAGATGCTCGCGCTCTCGTTCCTCCTCATGATCGGCGTGTTCCTGATCGCCGACGGGCTGCACCTGCACATCCCGAAGGGCTACCTCTACTTCGCGCTCTTCTTCTCGATCACCGTCGAGGCGCTCAACTACGGGGCGCGGCGCCGGCGCCGCCGCGCCCGCGGCAAGGAGTGAGGGCATGGCGCCGGACGCGCGCGCCCTCACGCGCGAGCTCCTCGCCTTCAACACCATCAACCCGCCCGGGATGGAGCGCGCCTGCGCGCGGCACCTGGGCGCGATCCTCGAGGCGGCCGGCTTCGCCACCGCCTACCACGAGTTCGCCGAGGGGCGCACCAGCCTCGTCGCGACGATCGGTGGCGACGCGGCGCGAGCGCCAATCTGCTTCACGGGGCACATCGACACGGTGCCGCTGGGCGCGGCACCCTGGAAGCGGGACGCCTTCGCGGGCGAGACCGACGGCGACCGGATCTACGGCCGGGGCTCGACCGACATGAAGAGCGGCATCGCGGCCTTCGTCTCGGCCGCGGTGGCGCTCGCCCCCGGCCTCTCCCGCGGCCCGGGCGCGGTGCTCGTGATCACCGCCGGCGAGGAGGTGGGCTGCGAGGGCGCGCGCTTCCTCGCCGACCACCGCCTCCTCGGCCGGGCCGGAGCGATCGTCGTCGCCGAGCCCACCGCGAACTACCCGTACGTGGGCCACAAGGGGCTCGCCTGGTTCGAGATCGAGACGCAGGGGGTCACGGCGCACGGTTCCATGCCCGAGGTGGGCGAGAACGCGATCCTCAAGATGGCGCGCGTCATCGGCGACCTCGAGGGCTTCCGCTTCCCGGTGGACTCGCACCCGGTCATGGGCGAGCCCACGCTGAACGTCGGCACGATCCAGGGCGGACTCAACACGAATTCCGTGCCCGACCGGGCGCGCATCACCGTGGACACGCGCACGGTCCCGGGCATCGACCACGTGCACCTGTGCCGCTCGCTCGAGACCCTGCTCGCGCCCCGCGGGGCGAGCGTGCGCAAGTTCGTCGACACGCCCTCGCTCTACACGGAGCCCGCCGACGCGTGGGTGCAGGAGGTGTTCGAGGCCTGCGCGCCCTTCCTCGGCGAGCGCCCGCGGCCGCGCACCATCACCTTCTCCACGGACGGCGCCGACCTCAAGCGGGGCTTCGGGGGCCCCCCGGCCGTGGTCCTCGGCCCCGGCGAACCCCGGCTCGCGCACCAGACCGACGAGTGGTGCTCGCTCACCCGGATCGAGCAGTCGGTCGAGCTCTTCCGCACGCTGATGCTGCGCTGGCAGGGCCGCTGACGGGCAAACGGATCCGCGGGCGGGGTCCGCCCCCGGCCCTCCTACTTGCGCCAGAAGGCCGGGGTGAAGAGGACCAGCAGGGTGAAGAGCTCGAGGCGGCCCAGGAGCATCGTCGCCGTGCACAGCCAGGTCTGGAAGTCGCTCAGCACGGCGTAGGTCGTCGACGGTCCCACCTGCCCCAGCCCCGGCCCCATGTTGTTGATGCACGCGAGCACCGCCGTGATCGCGCTGACCACGTCCAGCCCGCTCGCCGTGAGCAGCATCGTCATCGCGATCACCGTGCCGCCGTACATGAGCATGAAGGCGAGCACCGCGAAGATGACGTTGTTCTCGATCACCTGCCCGCCGAACTTCACGGGCGCGATGGCGTGGGGATGGATGATGCGCGTCATCTCGCGGATCGACTGCTTGAAGAGGAGGGAGGCGCGGATCATCTTGATCCCGCCGCCCGTGGAGCCCGAGCTCGTCGCGAAGCACGACAGGAAGATCATCCAGATGGGCGCGAACACCGGCCACTGCGCGAAGTCGGTCGAGGCGAACCCGGTGGTCGAGGCGATGGACACCACGTTGAAGGCGGCGTGGCGCAAGGCTACGAGCGGCTCGTCGTAGACCCCGCGCCACCAGAGGAAGCCGCCCACCAGCAGGCACGAGGCGAGCATCCAGAAGAACACGCGGATCACTTCGGGGTCCGCCGCGTAGGCGCGAAGCGAGCGCCGGCGCAACGCGAGGAAGTGCGTGGCGAAGTTGAGGCTCGCGAGCAGCATGAAGAGGATCGCCACGCCCTCGATCGCGGGCGAGGCGAACCACCCGAAGCTCTCGTCGTGCGAGGAGAAACCCCCCAGGCCCATGGTCGAGAAGGCGTGGACGACGGCATCCACCCAGCCCATCCCCGCCCAGCGGTAGGCGAGCAGGCACGCCGCCGAGAGGAGCACGTAGGCGAGCCACAGCCCCTTGGCGGTGTCGCCGATGCGCGGCGTGAGCTTGGTGTCCTTCATGCAGCCCGGGGTCTCGGCCTTGAAGAGCTGGCTGCCGCCCACGCCGAGCAGCGGCATCACCGCGACCGCGAGCACGATGATGCCCATGCCCCCCATCCAGACGAGAAGCGTGCGCCAGACGTTGATCGACGGGGGCAGCGCGCCGAGCCCCGAGAGCACCGTCGCCCCCGAGGTCGTGAGCCCCGAGACGCACTCGAAGTAGGCGTCCGTGAAGCTCAGGCCCGGCAGCTGCAGGAGCAGCGGAATGGTCGCGAAGGCGGGCACGACGGTCCAGACGAGGGCGACCAGGAGGAAGCCCTCGCGCGCCTCGAGCTCGCGGCGCTGGCGGCTGCGCGTGGCGAGGAAGACGGCGAGCCCCGTGACGAAGGTGGCGAGGAACGAACGGTGGTAGGCGCCGTCGGCGCCGTCGCCGAGCGCCAGCGAGAAGGCGAGCGGCACGAGCATCGAGAACGAGAAGAGCAGCAGCACCACGGCGAGGACGTGGATGACCGGCACGATCCGGCTGGTGTGCGCGAGCGCCGGCCGGAAGGCGAAGGCCGGGAGGGCCTCGGGGCGGCGCCGGCGCCCGGCGGGGCGGCTCACGGCGTGCTCACAGGAAGGAGAAGCCCACCGCGAAGAGCTTCTCGATCTTCGCGATCATGCGCTTGCTGGTGAGGAAGACCACCACGTGATCGTCGGGTTCGATCACATGGTCGTCGCGCTCCGCGACGATCGGCTCGCCCGCGCGGATCAGCGCGACGATCGAGGCCCCTCGCGGCAGCTCGATGTCGCGGATGCGCCGCCCGACCACGCGCGAGGAGCCCTTGTCGCCGTGGGCGATGATCTCGAGGGCCTCGGCGCGCCCCCGGCGCACGCTGTGGACCGCCACCACGTCCCCGCGCCGGATGTGCTCGAGGAGGCTGCCGAGCGTGGCGAGCGCCGGGGAAATCGCGATGTCCACCTGGCCACCCTGCATGAGGTCGCCGTAGGCGCGGCGGTTGACCAGCGCGATCACGCGCCGCGCCCCCATGCGCTTGGCGAGCAGCGCCGACATGATGTTCGCCTCGTCGTCGTTGGTGACCGAGATGAAGAGGTCGGTCTCGTCGACGTGCTCGTCGGCGAGCAGGTCCTCGTTGGTGACGTCGGCGTTGAGCACCAGCGCCGAATGCAGCTGCCCCGCGAGGAACTCGCAGCGCCGCTTGGAGCTCTCGATCACCTTCACGTTGAGGCGCTCCTCCAGCGAGCGCGCGAGCCGCAGGCCGATGTTGCCCCCGCCGGCGACCATCACGCGCCGCACGGGCTTGTCCATCTGGCGCATCTCGGCCATCACCTGGCGGATGTCGCGGCTCGCGGCGAGGAAGAACACCTCGTCGCCGGGCTGCACCACGGTGTGGGGGTCGAGGTCGAGCGGGCGATCGTCGCGCCAGATCGCCGCGATCTTGACGTCGACCTCCGGCAGGCGCATCTCGAGATCCTCGAGCGGGTGTCGCACGAGCGGCCCGCCTTCGCGCGCCCGCACCGCGACGAGGCTCAGCTTGCCCTCGGCGAACTCGAGCACCTGGAAGGCCTCCGGGAACTCGATCAGCCGCTCGATGTACTCGGTGACGATCTGCTCGGGGCAGATCGCGTGGTCGACCGCGAAGCAGTCCTCGCCCAGCAGCTCCGGGTGGTTCTGGAAGTCGGCGGAGCGGATGCGCGCGATGCGCGTCGGGATGTTGAAGACGCGCTGCGCGACCTTGCAGGCGACGAGGTTGGTCTCGTCGCTCGCCGTGACCGCGAAGAGCATGTCGGAGTCGGCCGCGCCCGCCTCGGCGAGGATCTCGGGCAGCGCCGCGCTGCCGCGGACGGTGCGCAGGTCGAAACGCCCCTGGAGGTCGCGCAGCCGGTCCGCGTCCGTGTCCACGACCGTGATGTCGTTCTTCTCCGAGACGAGGCTCTCGGCCACGCTCGAGCCCACCTGGCCGGCGCCGAGGATCAGGATCTTCATCGCGCGGCGATTCTACCGCTAGACGGAGATGGCCACCTTGACGCCCATCGCGAAGAGCAGCAGCGCGAAGATGCGCCTGAGCGTCGCCCCCTTCAGCCGGTGCGCGAGCCGCGCGCCGCGGGGCGCGGCGAGCACGCTCGTGTGCGAGATGCCGATGCAGGCGGGCAGGTAGACGAAGCCCAGGCTCCACGCGGGCAGCCCCGGCACGTCCCAACCCGCGATCGCATAGCCCACGGCGCCCGCGATCGCGATCGGGAAGCCGAGCGCCGAGCAGGTGCCGATCGCGCGGTGGATGCCCACGTTGCACCAGGTGAGGAAGGGCACGCCCAGGGCCGCCGCACCCCCGCCGAAGAGGCTCGACACCGCGCCGATGAACACCGCCATCGCCCCCAGGCCCGCGGGGCCGGGCAGCTCGCGCGAGGGCTTCGGACGCAGGTTGAAGGCCATCTGCGCGGTGAGGGCGGCCATGAAGGCGAGGAAGAAGTACTTCAGGAAGGCGTTGGGCGCGAGCCGCGCGAAGGCCACGCCCCCGGCCACGCCCGCGAGCATCCAGGGCGTCATGGTCCTGACCACCTTCCAGTCGACGGCCCCGTGCCGGTGGTGGGTGCGGAAGCTCGCGACGATCCCCGCCGCGATCGCCGCGAGCGAGGTGCCGATGGCGAGGTGCATCAGGTGCTGCGGCGGATAGCCCTGGGCGGCGAAGCTGAGCGCGAGCGAGGAGACGATGATGATCCCGCCGCCGATGCCGAGCAGCCCCGCGAAGAAGCCGACGACCGCGCCGATGCCGAGGTAGAGGCCGAGCTCGCCGAGCGGCACGGGATCAGCGCCCGGAATCGAGGCGCTGCAGCACGCGGCGCCACTCGACGGGCGTGACCGGGGTGATCGACAGGCGGTTGCCGCGCTTGAGCACGACCATGCCGGCGAGCTCGGGGTCGGCGCGCATCTCCTCGAGCGGCAGGAGTCGCGTCTTGCGCACGAGCCTCACGTCGACCAGCACCCAGCGCGGGTTCGCGCGCGTCGCCTTGGGGTCGAAGTAGGGGCTCTTGCGGTCGAACTGGGAGGCGTCGGGGTGCGGCGCGCCCGCGACCTCGGCGAGCCCCGCCACGCCCGGCACCTCGCAGCTCGAATGGTAGAAGAGCACGCCGTCGCCCGGGCGCATCGCGTCGCGCATGTAGTTGCGCGCCTGGTAGTTGCGCACGCCGAACCACGGCGCGGTCCGGTTCGGGGCCGCGGCGAGGTCGTCGATCGAGAACTCGTCGGGCTCGGACTTCATCAGCCAGTAGGAGGTCATGGAAAATGGGGACAGTCCCTATTTAATGGCTGTAACAATCGACGCACGGGCAATTGTTACAGCCATTAAATAGGGACTGTCCCCATTTTCCATGATGCCCTGCGGTGTTCGTCCAGGCCGCACTCTCGAACCCACGGGTTCAAGTCGGTCGCTCACCGAGCGCCGCAGGTACGTCCGACGTGGGACGCGCACAATAGCGCTCATCGGGCGAGCGTCCATGGCTCACGATTATCGGTTCAAAGGATGTAAGCCTGGACGAACACCGCAGGACACCCGGGAGAGATCCCGGTCGCGGCGCCAGCTCGTGCCGCTAGAAGAGCTTCTCCTGATCGGCGGCGAGCGCCGAATCGAGGGTCTCCCGCATGGCGACGATTCTACGCCGGATCGCGTGGTCGTCAAAACCCGCCTCGGCGGGCTTGCGGGCGAGCAGCTCGTGGGAGAGGTTGAGCGCGGCCATCATCGCGATGCGCTCGTTGCCCACGACCTTGCCGGTGTCGCGCAGCTCCTTCATGCGCCGGTTGAGGTAGTCCACCGCCGCGAGCAGCTGCTTCTCCTCGCCTTCGGGGCAGGCCACGCGGAACTCGCGGCCGAGGAGGTTGATCGTGAGCGCGCCCTTTTCCCGGGGCTTCGCTTCCGCGCTCAAGACTCCGTCTCCGGGATCTGCTTGATCAGTGCCTCGATGCGCGCCTTCGCGGCCGCGAGCTTCTCGGCAAGGCGGGCGTTCTCGTCGGTGCGCGCCGCGAGCTGCTGGCGCAGGTCGCGATTGTCCTCGCGCAGGGCTTCGAGCCGCTGCACGACCTGCGCGAGTCGCTCCTCGAGGGCGCTGAGTTCCGCATCCATCGCGCCACGATATTGGAAAAGCCTTGCCGAGTCAATGCGTAAGCCACTCTTTTGAAAGTGTTTTCCCATCAGTTTGCGCGACCCGTGCGCGCGACTCGCGTATCATGGCGCCAGCGATCGGGTGCACGGGAAGCCGGTGGAAGTCCGGCGCTGCCCCCGCAACGGTAAGCGAGCATGGACCGCCAGCGACGCCACTGCGCCCCTTCGGGCGCGGGAAGGCGGCGGCCCCGAAGCCCGCGAGCCCGGAGACCGGCTCGGTCGCAGGGGGGGCCGCATTTCGGGTCCCGGATCGCTGACAGCCGCAGCTTGCGGGGACGCTCGCTGCGAGATCGCAAGGACTTCCCATGAAATCGCCGTCTCTCGCGGGGCTCGCCGGCCTCGCCTGCCTGGCCGCCCACGCCCAGGCCCCGTTCGCCCCCGCGATGCCCAAGACCCAGGAATCGGTCCTCGTCACCGCCACCCGCAGCCTGCAGCCGGGGCCCGGGACGATCCGCGACGCCACCGTCATCACCCGCGAGGAGCTCGAGGACGCCGGCAGCCTCTCGCTCGCCGAGGTGCTCCAGCGCCACGCCGGCATCGAGTTCCGGGGCACCGGCGGCCCCGGCCAGCCCCAGGGGCTCTTCATCCGCGGCGCGGGCACCGCCCAGTCCCTCGTGCTCATCGACGGCCTGCGCGCGGGCTCGGCCACGATCGGCACGACCTCGATCGAGAACATCCCCCTCGAGATGATCGAGCGCATCGAGGTGGTGAAGGGGCCGTTGTCGAGCCTCTACGGGTCGGACGCGATCGGGGGCGTGGTGCAGATCTTCACGCGCGGCAAGAAGGTGCCGCATTTCTTCGCCTCCGCGGGCTACGGCGAGGACAACGACGCGCGCGCCTCCGCCGGGATCGTCGCGGCCGAGGCCGATCGCTCGTTCGCGCTCTCCGCGGGCGCGCGCAAGGTCGACGCGCCGAGCGCCACCAATCCCCGCGCCGGCTTCTGCCACGACCCGGACGGCGACCCCCACGAGAACGCGTTCGCGAACCTGCGCGCCACGCAGCGCCTCTGGCAGGGCGAGACGCTCGCCCTCGAGGCCTTCGCCACGCGCGGCAAGACCCGCTTCGACGGCTGCGGGGGCGCCGACGACCTGAGCGAGCAGACGATCTCGGGCCTGCGCTTCAGCTCGTCCTCGGCGTTCACGGGCTGGTGGACGAGCCGGCTGGCGCTCGGGCAGGGACGCGACGAGCTCGAGATCACGGGCAGCTTCCCGAGCCGCCTCGAGACCCGCCAGGACCAGGCCTCGTGGATCAACGAGTTCTCCACCGGCACGGGCACCGTCGTCGCCGGGCTCGAGGCGCTGCGCCAGAACGTGCGCAGCGACGAGGCCACGCCCTTCGCGGTGACCGATCGCGACACGAACTCGGTGTGGGCGGCGATCAACGAGACCTGGGCGGGCCAGCGGCTCGAGGCGAGCGCGCGCCGCGACGACGACGACCAGTTCGGGGCGCGCAACACCGGGAGCGTGAGCTACGGGTTCGCCTGGCCCTCGGTCGCGATGCTCTCGGTCACCTGGGGCAAGGGCTTCCGGGCGCCGTCGTTCTACGACCTGTACGGGCCCTCCTCGGACTTCTACCAGCCCAACCCCCTGCTCGAGCCCGAGCAGAGCGAGTCCTGGGAGGTCTCCGCCGCGGCCGAGAAGGGCCGCGCGATCGCCTGGCGCCTCACCGGCTTCGACAACCGCGTCGAGAACCTGATCACCTACGTCTTCCCGACGGTGATGAACGTGAGGCGCGCGCGCATCCGCGGCGTGGAGGCGACGGCCGAGGCCGCCTGGCTGGGCGCGAAATGGCGCGGCTCCCTCACCGCGCAGCGCCCCGAGGACGAGGACACGGGCAAGCGCCTTCCGGGGCGCGCGGAGCGCTTCGGCACGCTGCAGGTGGGCCGCGACTGGGGCGCGTGGAGCGCGGGCCTCACCGTCTTCGCGAGCGGGGACCGCTACGACTCGACGACCGAGGCGCCCGAAAGCCGGCTGCCGGGCTACACGCTCGTCGACGCCCGCGTGCGCTACGCGATCGACAAGCGCTGGTCGGTCGAGCTCACGGCGGCGAACCTCACCGACAAGCGCTACGAGAGCGCGGTGGGCTACGACGCGCCGCGGCGCTCGGTCTTCCTCAACTTCAAGTTCGAGGCGTTCTGACCCGCCCCTGCCCCCTCCCGGGGGAGGGGATTCCCGTTGCCCCTCGGCCTCGGCAGAGGACCGGGGAGAGGGTCAGCGGGGCTTCAGGATCAGGCCCTGCCCCGTGGGCAGGCTGAGGATCATCACGCCGGTGCGCGCCGCCCACTCGTCCCAGGCCTTCTTCTGGTTCACGTGGGCGGCCCAGCCGTAGTCGTCGAGCAGCATGGGGGCGCCGGGCGCGAGGCGCGGCCAGAGGAAGTCGGCCGCCGCCATCTCCGCCGCGGCGACGTTCATGTCGATGGAAGCGTAGGCGACGCGCGCGCTCGCCTTCATCGCCTCGAGCGTCTCGGGCACGCGCCCGCGCACGACGACCGCGTTGGGCCAGCGCGAGAACTTCTTCACGACGTCGGCGTGCAGCCGGTCCCCGTCCTGGTACTTGCGGTTCATGTCGAGCACGCCGAGGCGCCGCTCCTCGGCGCTCACCTGCTCCGCGGGAATGCCGGCCCAGGTGTCGAAGAGGAAGAACCGGCGCGGCGCGTGCTTCGCGAAGTCGAGCCAGGTCATCACGGCGCCCGAGAGGATGCCCGTGTGCACCCCGCACTCGACGAAGTCGCCCTCCAGGCCGATCGCCTGCGTCGCGCACCACAGCGCCACGTGCACGCGCCACTCGACCTGGGTGCCGGGCCGCCCGTTCTCCATGCCGGCGCGGTACGCCTCGAGGAAGCGCGCCTCGCGCAGGAAGTCGGCGTTGTGCTGGGTGGCGAGCCCGTCCTGGTTGTAGCTGAGCGGGCCCTGCACGAGCGTGCGCCCGTCGGCGAGCGGAAAGCGCACCTCGAGCTTGATGAGGTCGAGCGGCTGGGTCATGTCAGGCCTTCGCTTCCCGAACGCGCGATTCCACGCCGAAGTCCCGGTAGAGCTGGCGCATGAGGCGCTCCACCTGGCGGGCGTTCCTCGCGTCGAGCCAGCGGTAGGGGTCGTAGGCCGCGCGCGGGCCCTCGGCCACGTGCACGATCGCCTCGGAGCGCTCGACCGCGGGCCAGGCCTCGACCAGCACGGCCTCCCATTCCTCCGTGGGGGTCTCGCCCCACAGCCAGCGCATCCAGTCGGCGAGCCAGGCGAAGACGCTGTGGTCGCAGACGGCATCGGGCTGCGCGGCGAGCGTGGCGGCGTGCGCGACGATCAGCTCGCGGCGCAGGCGCTTCTGCAGCGGCACGGGGATCTCGTAGAGCGTCTGGTAGCCGTAGCGCTCGCAAAGCGCGCGGGAAGGGTCGCCGAGCACGGGCCGGCCGCCCGCGAGGCGCGCGGCGAGCGCGGAGACGTCGAGGGACTGGGGGGCGGAGATCACCTGGCGCATGTCATTTCACCCGCAGGAGGAAGCCGTTCGGGTTGAGCGTCATCAGGTAGCGCTCGCCCCAGCGGCGGTCGACGACGTAATCGTCGCACTCGGCGAGGAAGGCCTCGGCGGCGGCCTTGGGCCCCTCGTTGGGCACCGGGTGGTAGCCCATCACGTCGTTGAGGGAGTCCTCGACGATGAAGTAGCCGCCCACGTGCACCATCGGCGCGTAGGCGCGGATCTCGGCGAGCACGTGGTTCTTCTCGTGGTCGGAGTCGGCGATCACGAGCACGCGCTTGCCCGCGACGATCGAGCGGACCTGCTCGACGATCTCGGGCGAGGCGCTGCCGCCCTCGAGGTAGCGGATGCGCCGGCTCTGCGCCGGCCTCGCCTTGGCGAGCGAGATGTCGATGCCGATCACCTCGCCGTGCCCCACGAGGTCCAGGATGCTCGCGTAGAAGTGCGTCGCGCCCCCGAACATGACGCCGAGCTCGATCACGTAGTCGGGCTTCGTCTCGTGGATGATCTCCTGGTAGACCCAGCAGTCCATCGGCGTCTTGATGATGTCGTGGCCGAGCCAGCGCTGCTGCAGGCGCCCCGCCCCGTAGCGGTAGCCCTGGTGCAGGTAGTAGTAGTGGTACATCAGCCACTCGCGCAGCGTCATGTCGCCCAGGCGCTCGATCGAGGACTGGTCGCGGAAGATCTTCTCGATCGCGGCGAGGTGCGGGTTGTTGTAGAGCAGCTTCGGGTGGAAGCCCGAGGCCGCGCAGAACTCCAGCCGCGTGTCCGGGGAATCGGCGATGCGCTTCTCGACCAGCCAGGTCACGTACTTCATGGCGATTTCCTGGTCGAGCGGCAGGTGGTGCTTGGGCAGGGGCGGGGCCGGCTTGGGCGTCACGGGGGGGCCTTCTTCGCGAGCGCGCGGACGAGGCCGCGCACGTGGTCTTCGAGGGAGGTGCCGGCGGGCGCGGGGCCCGACCGGGACCGGTATTCGAGGGGGGCGGGGGCCGCGCCCGCGGGCTCGGGGCGCTCGATGGCGCACTCGCGCCCGCCCTCCTCCCGCGCGATGCCCGCGCACAACCGGGCGAAATCATACACCGCCATCTCGTCGGGTCCGGGGGCGTTGGCCACCTCGACGCCCTTCGCGGGCCCGGCGAGCCAGCGCGCCACGAGCGCGGCGAGCGCATCGGCCGCGACGAAGTTGCGCCGCTGCAGCCCCGGGGACTTGAGGACGATCCGCCCGGCGAGCGCCTGGCGGGGGAAGTCGAAGGGAATGAGCGACCAGCGCGCGAAGCGCGCGAGCGAGGGCGGAGCGCCGAACACCGCGCAGGGCCGCAGGAAGAGCGCGGCCGCGCCCGAGGCGAGCGCGGCCCGGCGCAGGATCTGCTCGGCGGCGAAGTGCGCGATCGCGTAGTCGGAGAGCGGGTTGGGCGCCGAGCCCTCGTCGAGGCGGCCTTCGAGCGGCCCGTAGACGTGGGCGGAGGACACGTAGACCAAGCGGCCCACGCCCGCCTCGCGCGCCGCGAGGGCGAGCGCCTCGGTGCCCGCGAAGGCCTTGGCGAAGGCGCGCTCGCGGTCGCGGAAATCCTCGTCGGTCACCCCCGCGGCGTGCACCAGCGCCTCGCAGCCCGCGAGCGCGCCCCCCGCGAGCCGCCGGTCGGCCGCGAGGTCGAAGTGCACGGCCTGGCCCTCGCCGCGCCCGACCGGCACGATCGCGTGACCCGCGGCCGCGAGCGCGGCGGCGACGGCGTGGCCGATCAGCCCCGTGGATCCGGCGAGGGCGACGCGCATGCTCAGAGGGGCTCGAGGGCGGCGAGCCGCGGCCAGGCGCGGTCCTTCGCCGAGACGACGGCCGCGCCCGTGAGCGGCCAGGGGATCGCGAGCCCGGGATCGTCCCAGGCGAGCCCGCCCTCGGAAGCGGGCGCGTACGCGCTGTCGACGAGGTAGCTCACGACCGCCCCGTCGGTGAGTGCGCAGAAGCCGTGGGCGAAGCCCTTCGGGATGAGCACGGCGTTGTGCTTCTCGCCCGAGAGCTCCACCGCGTCCCACTCGCCGAAGGTGGCCGAGCCGCGGCGCAGGTCCACGAACACGTCGAAGACGGCGCCGGCGATCGCGCGCACGAGCTTCGTCTCCGAGTGCGGCGGGCGCTGGAAGTGCAGCCCGCGCACGACGTTCGCGCGCGAGGCCGATTCGTTGCCCTGCCGCCAGTCGACGGGTAGCCCCGCGCGGGCGAAGGCCTCGCGGTCGTACCAGCGCATGAAGTAGCCGCGCTCGTCGCCTCGGGGTTCGAGGGCGATCTCGAAGGTGCCGGCGAGGCGCCGCGGCGCGATCCTCATGCGTTCGCCTTCGCCGCGTCGGCGAGGTTCGCCTCGATCTGCCGCGCGCAGAGGGCGAGCAGGTCGCCCCCGTCGCGGGCCGCGCGGTACCAGGCCACGCTCTCGCCCACGGCGCGCTCGAGCCCCCAGGCCGCGCGCCAGCCGAGCTCCCGGGCGGCGCGCTCGCTCGAAAGCACCAGCGCCCTCGACTCGGGAATCGTCGCGTCGGCCTCGTGGCGCCACGCCGCGCCCTCGCCCCAGGCCTTCGCCGCGAGCGAGGCGACCTCGGAGACCGCGTGCACCTCGCCCGCCGCCGGGCCGAGGTTCCACGCGAGCGCCTCGGCGCCCCGGTCGGCGTCGTCGAGGCGCTCGGCGAGCGCGAGGGTGCCGCGCAGGCAATCGATCACGTGCTGCCACGGGCGGGTCGAGCCGGGGCTGCGGATGACGAGCTCGCGCCGTTGCGAGAACGCCCGGATCGCGTCGGGCAGGAGCCGGTCGCGCCCCCAGTCGCCGCCGCCGACGATGTTGCCCGCGCGCACCGCGGCCACCGCGGGGTGCGCGCGGGCGCGCCGGACATAGCTCTCCCACCACGCGGCGATCGCCCACTCGGCGCCCGCCTTGCTCGCGCTGTAGGGCTCGTTGCCGCCCAGGCGGTCGGACTCCGTGAACGCGCGTCCCGACTGGTCGTTGCGATAGACCTTGTCCGTCGTGTAGAGGACGAGGCGGCCGACGCCGGCGTGCGTCCGGCAGGCCTCGAGCACGTTCACCGTGCCCATGACGTTGGTCGCGAAGGTGCCCACGGGATCGCGGAAGGCCTCGCGGACGATGGGCTGCGCGGCGAGGTGGAAGACGACCTCGGGGTCGGCTCCGGCCACCGCGCGCTTCACGGCGGCGAGGTCGTTCACGTCCCCGGTCGTGCTCGCCGCGAGCCGCCCGGCGAGCTGCGCCCGCGCGAAGAAGCTGGGCTCGGTGGGCGGGGCGAGCGCGAAGCCCGAGACCTTCGCCCCCATCTGCGCGAGCCAGGCCGAGAGCCAGCCGCCGACGAAGCCCGTGTGGCCGGTGACCAGCACGCGCCGGCCCCGCCACCAGTCGGGCCGAGGGAGCGCGCTCATCGCGCGCTCAGCGAAGCCAGGGCGCGTCGCCGCGCGCCCAGAGCTGGTTCAGGGCGAGCATCTCGCGGTAGGTGTCCATGCACTGCCAGAAGCCCGCGTGGTGGTAGGCGGAGAGCTCGCCCTTCGCCGCGAGCGGCGGCAGCACGTCGGTCTCGAGCACCACGCCGGGATCGTCGGGCACGCCCGCGAAGGCCTGCTTCGCGAACACGAAGAAGCCGCCGTTGATCCAGCCCTCGGCCACCTGGGGCTTCTCGGCGAAGGTGCGCACCGCGCCGTGCGCGATGTCGATCTCGCCGTAGCGCGACGAAGGGTGCACCGCGGTCACGGTGGCGAGCCGGCCGCCCTTCTCGTGGGCCGCGAGGAGCGCGGCGATGTCGATGTCCGCGACGCCGTCGCCATAGGTGGCGAAGAACTGCGCCCCGCGCACGTGCCGCAGCGCGCGCTTGATCCTGCCGCCCGTCATCGTCTCGTCGCCGGTGTCGGCGAGCACGACCTCCCAGTCCTCGGCCGAGTCCGTGCCGTGCATCGTGACCTCGTGGGAGCGCAGGTTCACCGTGACGTCGCCCTGGCGCAGGCGGTAGTTGAGGAAGTAGTCGCGGATCGCCTCGCCCTTGTAGCCCAGGCACAGGATGAAGCGGCGCACGCCGAACTTGTGGTAGCGGCGCAGGATGTGCCAGAGGATGGGACGGCCGCCGATCTCGACCATGGGCTTGGGCTTGAACTCGGTCTCCTCGCGCAATCGCGTGCCGAGCCCCCCGCACAGGACCACGGCTTCCATCTCGGCGGGCTTCATGCGCTCTCCTTCGCGGGCTGGGGCTGCGAGCCGAAGCTCGCCTCGAGCAGCTCCTCCATGCAGCGGGTCATGGGAACGGCGCGGAACTTCTCGTAGACCGCCTCGCCCAGGGCCTTCCACCGCTCGCCCGCGCAGAGCTCGCGCACGACCTCGGCGAGCTCCTCGCGCCGGGCGATGCGCGCGCCCTCGAGGTAGCCCGCGGGGTCGTTCTCGGACTCCGAGACGATCGCGCAACGGTTGTTGGCGAGGTAGCAGATGCGGAAGGAGTTCACGTGCGTGTACTTCTCGTCCTGCACCACGTTCAGGTTCACGCGGGCGCGCGCGATCCGGTCGTTCCTCAGGAAGTACGGGCAGGAGTGGTCGGCGATGCCCGTGAGCTTCGCCGCGAAGAGCTCCTGCACGATCGCCTTGCGCCGCGGGCTCATGAGGCCGAAGAGGTAGAAGTCGAGGTCCTTCTCCCTCCGGTGCTCGATGTCCTCGAGCTTCGGGTGCCAGCCCCAGCGCAGGAAATGCGCGTTCGCCCCGTAGCGCCGGTACTCCGCGAGGTTGTCGAGGATCACGTCCCAGACGAACCGGCCCGCCATCATGCTCGGCAGGTACGCGCCCTTGAAGTCGGTCTTCTGGGGATTGAAGTTGAGCAGGTCCCCGGCGATGACCTCGGTGTTCACGTGGGCGAACTCGAGCCCCGACTGGTCGATCTTCTTCAGCTCCGCCGGGGGCAGGAAGTAGCCGCCGACGATGAGGTTCATGCGCGAGGTGTCGAGCGCGAGCCCCGAGAGGATCACGTCGTGGCCGAGGCTCTCCAGGCCGTATTTCACCGCGAGCAGGAAGTCGCGGCGCAGGTGGAAGAGGCTCTCGGGACCGAAGTAGGCGAGGTTGAATCGCAAGGCTGGCTTTCGGGGTCTGCGGGCTCGGGGCCCGGCTCGGGCCCCGTTCTGTCTTAGAATCGTCGGGAAGGCGGCCGCCGGCGCCGCGCGACTGTCCCGAATTTTACCAAACCCGCCCCTTCGCCGCCCGATGACCGACGCACCGGCGCTCTCGATCCACCCCACGGCCTGGGTGAGCCCGGACGCCCGCATCCATCCCTCGGAGCGGGGCACGCGCATCGTGATCGGCGCCCACACCCGGATCTACGACTTCGTCGTGATCCGCGCCGTGGGCGGCACGGGCGACATCGTGATGGGCGAGCACTGCTACATCAACCCGCACTGCACGCTCTACTCGGGCTCCGGGATCCGCATGGGCGACTACGTGCTCATCGCCCCGGGCTGCTCGATCGTGCCCGCCAACCACGCCATCGACCGCGTCGACGTCGTCATGCGCAAGCAAGGCTTCATGCCCTCGAAGGGCGGCGTGGTGATCGAGGACGACGTGTGGATCGGCGCGAACTGCGTGATCCTCGACGGCACCCACATCGAGTCGGGCGCGGTCGTCGCCGCGGGCTCCGTCGTCTCCGGGCGCATCGGCGCTCGCGCCGTGTGGGGCGGCAACCCCTGCAAGCTCATCCGGCCGCGCGGCTAGCCAGCGCGCGCCGAAGCCCGGCGAGGGCCGGGCCCCAGCCGGAGCGCGGGTCCTCGCGGAAGACCCGGAAGCCCGGAAACCACGGCGAGGCCTCCCCGGCGTCCATCCATCGCCACTCCGGCGGATGGGGCACCAGCACCTGCGCGCGCAATCCGATCCCGGCCGCGAGGTGCATGTTCGTGTTGCTGACCCCCGCATAGGCGTGGAGCTGGGCGAGCAGCCCCAGGATCACCTCGAGGTCGGCGTTCGCGTCGGAGGCGTCCGCCGCCGGGCGGCCGAGCGCCTTCGTGAAGGCCTCGGTCTCGCCGGGCTGGGGCGCGCGCTGCAGCACGACGATCGTTCCCGGGACGTCGGCGAGCGCCGCCCCCAGCCGGGCGGGATCGATGCGCTTGAAGTAGCGGTTCTTCCATTCGCCCGCGGGGCGCTTGCCCGCGCGCCAGGTGACGCCGATGTAGGGCGGCAGCCCGAAGGCCGCGAGGCGCTCCTCGGCGGCCTCGAGGTGCAGGGCCTGGGGCAGGAGCCGAAGCGGCGGCGGGCGCGAAGGGCTGGAGGCGTCGTCGAGCAGGTAGGGCAGGTCCGCGACGTGGATGTCGAGCGCGTCCTCGGGCTCCTCCCGGCTCTCGGCCACGTCCTCGAACAACGCCGTGCGCCGGACCATGGCGAGCAGGCGCGCCTCGCCCCGGAACGCGAGCCGGGCGCCGCGCCCCTTCAGCACGGACGCGTAGCGCAGGAAGAAGAGCGTGTCCCCGGGCCCCTGCTCGCCGTGCAGGCACACGAGGCGGCCGCCCAGGTCCGCGGGCAGGGGCCGCGGCAGGCCGTCGTCGGCGCGCGCGTAGCCGCGCCGCAGGCGCTCGGCCCGCCAGGCGTACTCGCGCCATCCCTCGCGCCACTCGCCGCGCCCGAGGAGCGCGGCCGCGAGCGCGTAGTGCGAGGCGATGTGCCCCGGATCGATGACGAGGGCGCGGCGCAGGAGCGCCTCGCCGCGGTCGAGGTCGCCCATCTCGCGCGCGAGCTGGCCCAGGTTCTTGAGCGCCTCCGCGCCGATGCCCAGGCACGCCTCCGCGTTCGCCGCGCTCGCCCGGGCCGCCGCCGCCTCGCCCTGACGCCACAGCGCGAGCGCGAGGTTCGTGTGGGCGTCGGCGTAGCGCGGCTCGATCAGGAGCGCCGCCCGGTAGTCGGCGATCGCCTCCTCGATGCGCCCGAGGGCGTGGCGCGCGAGCCCCCGGTTGCCGATCACCACGGGGTGTCCCGGCGCGAGCGCCGCCGCGCGCTCGAGAACCTCGAGCGCCTCGGCGTTGCGCTCGAGCTGGATGAGCATGACGCCCAGGTTCGAGTAGAGCGCGGCATCGGCCACGCCCCCGGAGAGCGCGCCCTGGTAGGCCTCGACGGCCTCGGCGGCGCGCCCGCGCGCGGCGTGCTCGTCGGCCTTCTCGCGCAGGGCGAGCGCCGCGGCCCGGCCCGTCACCACGCGGCCCCCAGGTCGCGCCCGAGCGCGGCGAGCGCCTTCGCCCATCCGGCGCCCGGCACCTCGCGGTACACGCGGCATCCCGGGAACCACGGCGAGGACTCGCCCGCCTCCATCCAGCGCCACTCGGGCGGATGCGGGACGAGCACGTCGCAGGCGAGCCCGAGCCCCGCGCGCAGGTGCGTGTTGGTGTTGCTCACGCCGACGTAGGCGTCGAGCAGGGCGAGCACGGCGAGCGCGTCCTCGAGGTCCGCGTTGGCCCCGGAGAGGTCGAGCACGTCGCGGCCGAGCCCCCGGCCCACGGCCTCGGTCTCCCCGGCCCCGGGCTCGCGCTGCAGCGACACCGCCGTGAACGGCCGCTCGCGCAGCGCCGCGAGCAGGGCGGGAAGGGGCGCCTCCTTGTAGAAGGTCGTGATCCACTCGCCCGGCGGCCGGATGCCCGAGCGCCAGGTGAGGCCCACCCAGGGGCGCGGCCCCGCGGCCTCGAGGCGCGCGCGCATCGCCGCCACCCGGCCGGGATCGGCGACGAGGGGAAGCGGCGGCGGCGGCGCCTGCCCGGCGAGCAGTCGCGGCAGGTCGGGAACGAGGATCCACTCGCGCGACTCGTCGGGGGGCTCCTCGCGCGCCGCGAGCGTCGAGAAGAGCCCCGTGCGCGCGACGACGGGAAGCAGGCGCCCGTCGCCGTGGAACGCGAGCTCGGCGCCGCGCGCGGCGAGCGAAGGCGCGAAGCGCAGGAAGAAGAGCACGTCGCCCAGCCCCTGCTCGTCGACGAGGAGGAAGCGGCGCCCCGCGAGGCTCGCGGAGAGCGGCTCGTCGGCGAAGCGCGCCGCACCGTGGCTGCGCACGAGCGGGTGCGTGGCCCGCGTGGGCCGGGCGCGGTAGTCCGCCCAGCCTTCGCGCCAGCGCCCGCACGCGAGGTGCAGCGTCGCGCGGCAGAAGCGCGCCGGATCGTAGCGGGCGTCGATCGCGAGCGCCTCGTCGTAGAGCGCCGCCGCGGCCTGCGGCTCGCCCAGCTCGCGGCGCAGCTGCCCCAGGTTCTTCGTGGCTTCGGCGCTCGCGCGCGGCGTGGCCTCGGCGCGGGCCGCTTCCTCGCGGGCGCGCCCGGCATCGCCGCCGCGCAGGCAGGCGAGCGCGAGGTTCACCCGCGCCTCGCCGTGCGCGGGATCGATGGCGAGCGCGCGCTCGTAGGCGGCGATGGCCGCGCCGGTCTCGCCCAGCGCGTGGTGCACGACGCCGCGGTTGGCGTGGGCGGCGGCGAGCCCCGGCGCGGCCGCGAGGGCCGCGTCGAGCACGGGCGCGGCCTCGGCGAAGCGCCCCGTGGCGAGCAGCGCGAAGCCGAGGTTGTTCAGGATCTCCGCGTCGCCGGGCGCGCGCTCACGCGCGCTCGCGAGGACCGCGATCGCGTCCTCGAGACGGCCGAGGCGCGCGAGGAGCGTGCCGAGCTCCTTCGCGCCGGCGAGGTACCCCGGGCGGGCGGCGAGCATCCGGCGCAGCACCTCGACCGCGCGCACGAGCTCGCCCTGCTCGCGCAGGGCGACGGCGAGCTGGTGCTGCGACTCGATGCGCCCGGGGTCGGCCTCGGCCGCGCGCGCGAAGGCCGACTCGGCCTCGGGCCATCGCGCCTGGCGGGCGCGCGCCACGCCGAGGCAGTACCAGGGCTCGGGGAGGTTCGGGGTGCGCGAGGCCGCGGCCTCGAAGACGCCCGCGGCCTCGTCGAGCCGGCCGGCGGCGTCGAGCGCCTGCCCGTAGGCGAGGTTCCAGGCCGGGTTCGCATCCGGGCGCGCGACGGCCCGGGAAAGCAGCGCCGCCGCGTCCGCCGCGCGGCCCTCGCGCAGCCGCAGCACGCCGTCGAGGTAGAGGCCCGCGCTCGCCTCCGGGTCCGCGTGCCGCGTCGCGTCGACGAGCGAGCGCGCCTCCGAGAGGCGGTTCGCGGCGATGAGGGCCCCGGCGCGGGCGAGCGCGGCCGGCGTGGGAAGGGGCTCAGCCACGCGCGGCGTCCAGCTCCCGGCGAAGCCCGGCGAGCGCGTCGTCCCAGTCGCCGCGGGCCGATTGCCGATGCACGGTCATCGCGGGGAACCAGGGCGATCGCCGCGCCTCGACGAGCCAGCGCCATTCGGGAGGCCAGGGCACGAGGATGCGCGCGCCCTTGTCCAGCCCCGCGCGCAGGTGGACGTTGGTGTTGCTCACCGCGACGTAGTCGTCGAGCAGGTCGAGGAGCGCGAGCGCTTCCTCGAGGTCCTCGTTCGCCGCGGAGAAATCGTGGACCTCGGCGCCGGCGGCGGCGGCCAGGGCCTCGCGCTCGCCCGGCGCGGGGCGGCGCTGGAGCGAGACCAGCGTGCCCGCGGCGCCCCGGAGCGCGGCGCCGAGCGCCTCGGGCGCGAGCGCCTTCGCGAGCACGACCTTGCCCGTGCGCGGCAATCCCGCGCGCCAGGTGAG
This sequence comes from Usitatibacteraceae bacterium, assembly GCA_044220635.1. Lineage (GTDB taxonomy): Bacteria > Pseudomonadota > Gammaproteobacteria > Burkholderiales > Usitatibacteraceae > JBGAQP01. The sequence continues at coordinate 47,768 of JBGAQP010000019.1, read as the reverse complement.
GCCGATCCAGGGCGCGGCGCCGCAGGCGAGGAGGCGGCTGCGCATCGCCTCGCGGCGCGCCGGCTCGGCGGCGATCGCGAGCGCCGGCGGGAAGGCCGCGGGGTCCGTCGCGTGGAGCAGCCGCGGCAGGTCCCCGGCCCACACCACGGCGAGGCCCGGCGCGGGCTGCGACTCGGCCGCCATGAGGTGCTCGAAGATCCCGGTGCGCGCGAGGATCGGGTGCAGGCGCGCGTCGCCCCAGAACGCGAGGCGGTGGCCGCGGCGCCGGAGCTGCGGCGCGAAGCGCAGGTAGAAGAGCGCGTCGCCCAGCCCCTGCTCGCCGTGCAGCACGAGCGGCGCCCCCGCCGCGGGCAGGCGCTCGTCGTGGGCCACCGCCACGAACATCCCGGGATCGCGGAAGTTCACCCGCGCGTGGGGCCGCGCGCAGAAGGGCTCCCAGGCCTCGGCGAACTTGCCCTGCGAAAGCAGCGCGTAGGCGAGGTTCACGCGCGCCTGCGGGAAATCGCCGCGCGATGCGAGCGCCTTCAGCGCGGCGCGCTCGGCGCCGCCGAAATCGCCCGCGGCCTTGAGCACGAGCGAGAGGTTGTTGAGCGCATCGGCGTGCGCGGGCTGGAGCGTGAGCGCGCGGTCGAGGGCGCCCCTCGCCTCCTCGAGCCGGTCGAGCACGAAGAGGACCATGCCCAGGCTCGCGTGCAGGTCGGGATTGCGCGGCTCGAGGGCGACGGCCGCGCGCAGGTCCGCGAGCCCCTCCTCGAAGCGGCCCAGGTTGCACAGCGTGAGGCCGCGCGCCTGGCGCGCCCCGGCCACCTCCGGCCAGGCCTCGGCGAGGGGATGGAAGATCGCGAGCGCCTCCTCGAGGCGGCCGGCGCCGCGAAGCCTCAGGCCCTCCTGGAAGCGAGCGTTCGGATCTTGCGTCGGGGCGTTCATCGGCGGATTGCGCGCTGGGAGTGGATTATAGCCGCCGGCCCCGGCGGTTCCCTCGACGGCGCGCCTCGCCGCCCTGTAAAGTCCCCCTTGCCCCATGGTCCCCGACGCGATCAACCTCGCCTCCGTCCAGCGCGCCCTCGTGGTGAAGCTGCGCCACCACGGCGACGTGCTGCTGAGCTCCCCCGTCTTCCAGGTGCTCGCCAACCGCGCGCCCCACGCCGAGCTCGACGCCCTCGTCTACGCCGACACGCGCGACCTGCTCGAGGGCCACCCCGCGATCGCGCGCATCCACACCGTCGACCGCGAGTGGAAGAGGAAGGGCCTCGCGGTGCAGTTCCAGCGCGAGGCGGCGCTCCTGCGCGAGCTGCGCGGGCGCAGGTACCAGCTCCTCGTGCACCTCACGGACCACTGGCGCGGCGCCTGGCTCGCGCGCTCGCTCGCCCCGCGCTGGTCCGTGGCGCCCGCGCGCGCGAGCCGCTGGTGGGACTGGGCCTTCTCCCACCGCTTCCCGTTGCCCAGGGCGCGGCCGCGTCACACGGTCGAGGCGAACCTCGACGCGCTCCGGCGCCTCGGCGTGTATCCCGAGGAGGCGGAGAAGCGGCTCGTGATGGTGCCGGGGCCCGAAGCCGAGGGGCGCGTGGACGGCCTGCTCGCGGCCAACGGCCTCGCCCCGCGCGGCTTCATCCAGTTCCATCCCACCTCGCGCTGGCTCTTCAAGGCCTGGACCGAGGCGAGGAACGCCGAATTCCTGCGCGCCCTCGCGCGCGACGGCCACCGCGTGGCGATCACCGCGGCGCCCAACGCGCGCGAGAAGGCGATCGTCGGGCGCATCCTCGAGGAGGCGGGGGTGGCGGTCGCCGATCTCTCGGGGCAGCTCACGCTTCGCGAGATGGGAGCGCTTTCGGCGCGCGCGCGCCTGTTCGTCGGCGTCGATTCCGCCCCGATGCACATCGCCGCGGCCATGGGCACGCCCGTGGTCGCGCTCTTCGGGCCGAGCGGCGAGCTCGAGTGGGGGCCGTGGATGGTGCCCGCGCGCGTCGTCGCGAGCGACCACCCCTGCCGGCCCTGCGGCAACGACGGCTGCGGCGGCGGCAAGGTGAGCGAGTGCCTCACCACGCTCCCGGTCGACCGCGTGCTCGCCGCCGTGAACGAGCTGCTGGCGCGCCCGTGAGCGCGACGGCCCCGGTCACGCCGCCGGGCCGCGGCCCGCGGATCGCGCTGGTGCGCGGCCGCTACGACCCCTTCGGCGGCGCCGAGCGCTTCGTGCAGAACGCCGTGACGGCCCTGAAGGCCCAGGGGGCCTCGCTCACCATCGTCACCCGCAGCTGGCCCGACGGCGACGGCTCGGCGATCGTGGTCGACCCCTTCCACGTCGGCAGCCTCTGGCGCGACTGGTCCTTCGCCCGCGCGGCGTGCGCCGAGCTCGCGCGTCGCCGCTTCGAGCTCGTGCAGTCCCACGAGCGCATCGCCTGCTGCGACGTGTACCGCGCGGGCGACGGCGTGCACGCGGAGTGGCTCGCCCAGCGCGCGCGCGTGCAATCGCCCCTGAAGCGCCTCGCCACGCGCCTCGACCCGCACCACCGCTACCTGCTCGCGGCCGAGCGCGCGCTCTTCACGAGCCCGCGCCTGAAGGCCGTGATCTGCAATTCCGAGATGGTGCGCGGGGAGATCGGGCGGCATTTCGGCACGGACGCGGCGAAGCTCGTGTTGATCCGCAACGCCGTGGACGGCGCCGCTTTCCATCCGGGGCTGCGCGCCGAGATGCGCGAGGCCGTGCGCCAGCAGCTCGCGCTGCAAGGCGATGCGCCCGTGGTGCTCTTCGTGGGCTCGGGCTTCGAGAGGAAGGGCGTGGGCACCTTCCTCGCGGCGCTCGCGCGCTCGCGCGGCGGATGCCGGGCGATCGTCGTGGGCAAGGACAAGCGCTCGGCCCGCTACGCGGGCGAGGCGAACGCGCTCGGCCTCGGGGCGCGCGTGCGCTTCGTGGGCGCGGTCTCCGACGTGCGGCCCTACTACGCGGCGGCGGACGCCTTCGCGCTGCCCACCCTCTACGACCCGTTTCCCAACGCGGTGCTCGAGGCCATGGCCTGCGGCCTGCCCGTGGTGACCACGCCCAAGTGCGGCGCGGCCGAGGTGGTCCGCGAGGGCGAGAGCGGGTTCGTGCGCGACGCCCTCGACGTCGCCGGCTTCGCCGAGGCCTTCGAGCGCCTCGATCCGGCCACCGCGCGGCGCCTGGGCGAGGCCGCGCGCGACGCCGTCGCCCCCCTCACCCCCGCCGCCATGGCCGCCGACTACCTCGCCCTCTACCGCCGCCTCCTGAGATAATCGGGGACTGTCCCCGTTCTTCCGATGACCGAGAACCGACCGACGAGCCGCGCGCTCTACCTGCGCCTGCTGAAGCACGTCTGGCCCTACCGGGCCGCGCTCTTCACGGGCGTGGCGGCCATGATCGTCGGCGGGCTCGCGGACGCGGCGCTCGTGAAGCTCACCGGGCCGCTCGTGAACGAGCTCTTCGTGAACCGCAACCGCGAGCTCGCGATCCTGCTGCCGCTCGGCGTGGTCGCGATCTTCGTGGTGAGCGGGCTCGCGAGCTTCACCTCGGGCTACATGAACCAGTGGGCCTCGAACAAGGTGATCCTCGACCTGCGCCGGGCGATGTTCGCCAACCTCCTGCGGCTGCCCCCGTCCTACTTCGACGACGTGGCGAGCGCGCACCTGGTGACCAAGTTCACCAACGACGTGACCAACATCGCCGCGGCCTCCACGAGCGTGCTCACGGTGCTCGTGCGCGACACCGTGACGATCGCGGCCCTCCTCGCGATCCTGCTCCACTCGAACTGGCGCCTCACCCTCATCGCCTTCCTCGTGATCCCGCCGGTCGCGCTCGTCGTGCGCCTCTTCAGCCGGCGGCTGCGGGCGATGAGCCGCGAGAGCCAGAACGCGATCGGCGGCATCGCCGAGGTCCTCGACGAGTCGATCGCCAACCAGCGCGTGGTGCGCGTCTTCGGGGGCCAGGCCTACGAGGCCGGCCGCTTCGAGCGCGCGAGCCAGGCGATCCGCCGCTACGCGATGAAGCACGCGACCGCCGCCGCGGGCACCGTCCCCGTCACGCAGCTCATCGTCGCGTGCGCGGTCGCGGCGATCATCTACTTCGCCGCCCAGCAGGCCTTCGCGGGCTCGACCGACGTGGGCGGCTTCGTGGAGTTCATCGCCGCGACCGGGATGCTGCTGCAGCCGCTCAAGCGCCTGACGAGCGTGAACGAGCACCTGCAGCGCGGGCTCGCCGCCTGCGAGAGCGTCTTCGGCGTGATCGACGAGAAGCCCGAGGAGGACCGCGGCACGGTGGCGCTCGCCCGCGCGCACGGCGCGATCCGCTTCGAGGAGGTGTCGCTCACCTACCGCAGCGGCACGCAACCCGCGCTCGACGGCGTGACGCTCGAGGTGCGCCCCGGCGAGACCGTCGCGCTGGTCGGGCCCTCGGGCGGCGGCAAGTCGAGCCTCATCCACCTCCTGCCGCGCTTCTACCGCCCGACGGCCGGGCGCATCACCCTCGACGGCCACGACCTGGAGTCGCTCACCCTCGAGAGCCTGCGGCGCCAGATCGCGCTCGTGTCGCAAAGCGTCGTGCTCTTCAACGACACGGTGGCGGCGAACGTCGCCTACGGGCGCGCGGAAGGCACTTCGGAAGCGGACATCGTGCGCGCCGCCGAGGCCGCCCACGCGATGGAGTTCATCCGCGCCCTTCCCCGGGGCCTCGCCACCGAAATCGGCGAGAACGGCGCGAAGCTCTCGGGCGGCCAGCGCCAGCGCATCGCCATCGCCCGCGCGATCCTCAAGGACGCGCCGATCCTGCTCCTCGACGAGGCGACCTCGGCGCTCGACACCGAGAGCGAGCGCGCGGTGCAGGCCGCGCTCGAGGAACTGATGAAGGGCCGCACGACGATCGTCATCGCGCACCGCCTCTCGACCGTGGAGAAGGCCGACCGGATCGTGGTGCTCTCGCAGGGGCGCATCGCGGAGTCGGGCACCCACCGCGAGCTCCTCGCCGCGAACGGGCTCTACGCGGGGCTGCACCGGCTCCAGTTCGCGGCGACATGAGGATCCTGCACACCGAATCCTCCCTCGGCTGGGGCGGCCAGGAGATCCGGGTGCTGAGCGAGGCGCGCGGCGTCGCCCGCAGGGGCCACGAGGTCGCGATCGCCGCCCCCGGCGAGTCGCGCATCTTCCGGGAGGCGGCCGGCTACGGCGTGCAGGCCATCGCGCTGCCGATCGCGCGCAAGGGCCTCGCAGGATTGCTCGCGATGCGCCGGCTCCTCGCCGCGCGCGCCTTCGACGTCGTGAACACCCACAGCTCCACCGACAGCTGGCTCGCGGCGATCGCCTGCGCCACGCTCGCCGGGGCACCGCCCATCGTGCGCACGCGCCACATCTCCGCGCCCGCGCCGCGCAACTTCACGACGCGCTGGCTCTACGCGCGGGCGGCCGCGGCCATCGCCACGACGGGCGAGAGGCTGCGCCTGCAGGTGATCGAGGAGACGGGGGCGGACCCCGCGAAAGTGGTCTCGATCCCCACCGGCATCGACCTCGCCCGATTCCGCCCCGGCGACCGGGGCGAGGCGCGCGAGCGCATCGGCCTCGAGGACGCCCCCACGGTGGGGATCGTGGCGACGCTTCGCAGCTGGAAGGGCCACCGCTTCCTGATGCAGGCGATCGCCGCGCTCGGGCGCGAGGACGTGCGGCTGGTGGTGGTCGGCGACGGCCCGCAGCGCGAGGCGCTCGGGACGCTCGCGGGCGAGCTCGGCATCGCCGGGCGCGTGCGCTTCGCGGGCAACCAGCCGAACCCCGCGCCCTGGATGCGCGCCTTCGACCTCTTCTGCCTGCCCTCCACGGCGAACGAGGGCGTGCCCCAGGCGCTGATGCAGGCGATGGCCTGCGCGCTTCCCGTGGTGACCACGGACGTGGGCAGCATCGCGGAGATCGTCACCGACGGCGAAACCGGCGTGATCGTCCCGGCGCAGGACGCCGGGGCCCTGCGCGAGGCGATCGCCGCCCTCCTCGCCGACGAGCCGCGGCGCCGCGCCCTGGGCGAGCGCGCGCTCGCCGCCGCCCGCGCGCGTTTCGGCGAGGAGCCCATGGTCGAGCGCATGATCGCCCTCTTCGCGCGCGCGGCCGCGGCGCGAACCTCCTAGAATGGCGCGATGGACGACGCCACCCGCCCCGTGCGCGTGAACCTCGGCTGCGGCAACAAGCGGCGCGAGGGCTGGCTCGGCGCGGACCTCCACCCGTGCGAGGCCGCGGACCTCCTGTGCGACCTCACCAAGCCCCTGCCCTTCGGCGACGGGACCGTGGACGAGTTCCTGCTCGACAACTTCATCGAGCACGTGCCCGACATCCCGGCGCTCGTGAGGGAGCTGGTGCGCGCCGCGAAGCCCGGCGCGAGGATCACGGTCATCACGCCGCACTTCACCTCGGCCTCGTCGTGGCGCGACCCCACGCACGTGCACCACCTCTCGGTCTTCTCGCTCGACCACTTCGGGAAGGACTCGGTCCGGCACTACATGGGCGGGGGCGTGAGGATCGAGAAGCGCGACCTATCCTTCGGCGGCGGGCCCCTGGGGCTCGTGGGGCGGCTGCTCTTCGCGATCTCCCCCGAGGGCTGGGAGAAGAGCTGGTGCTTCGTGTTCCGCGCGAGCACGATCCGCTGGGAGCTCAGGGTCGAGAAGTGAGCGCCTCGGGCCGCTTCCTCACCCGCTCGCGCATCGTCCTCGCGGCGCTCGGCACCACGCCCGGGCGCGCCCGCCCGGAGGGGGAGCCGAAACGGGTGCTCGTGGCACACCACCCGCAGATGATCGGCGACACGCTGCTGCTCTCGCCGCTCTTCGCGAAGCTGCGCCACGCGTATCCGCGCTGCGAGATCGTCATCGCGACCTCGGCCGCCACGCAGCCCCTCTACGCGACGCGTCCCTGGGGCGTGGAGGCGCTGCGCTACGACCCGCGGGAGGCGGCCACCTTCCGCGCGTTCCGCAAGGACGGCGGCTACGGGCTCGCGATCGTGCCCGGCGACAACCGCTACGGCTGGTTCGCGCGCGGCGCCGGGGCGCGCTGGGTCGTGGGCTTCGGCGGCGACCGGCCCGCGTACAAGAACCTGCTCATCGACGAGCTTCACGACTACCCCGCCACGCCGGGCATGTGGGGCGAGCTCGCCTCCGGGCTCGTTCCGGGCGGGGATCCGCCGCCGTACACGACGGCGCAATGGCCCGCGCCGCCCTTCGCGCCCTTCGAGCGGCCGAAGGCGCCCTATTGCGCGATCCAGCTCGGCGCGAGCACGCCGCTCAAGCTCTGGCCCGAGGAGCGCTGGCGCGCGCTCGCCGAGGAGCTCGAGCACCGCGGCCTCGCGGTGGTGTGGACGGGCGCGGCGGCCGACGCCGCCACGGTCGCGCGCGTGGACCCGCAGGCGAAGCGGACCTCCTTCGCCGGCCGGCTCGACCTCGCGCAGCTCTGGCACCTGCTCGCCGGGGCGCGGCTGCTCGTGACGCCCGACACCGGCGTCGCGCACCTCGGGCGCATCGTGGGCGTTCCCACGGTGACGCTCTTCGGGCCGGGTTCGGCCGTGGTCGCGGGCGCGGGGCGCTTCTGGCGCGACTCGCCGTGGCGCGCGGTGTCCGTGGACCCCTTCGCCTGCCGCGACCAGCGCACGCTCTTCAAGCGCCGCGTCGAGTGGGTGCGGCGCTGCGCCCGCTCGACGCGCGAGTGCGCCGAGCCCCGATGCATGCAGGCGATCACGCTCGAGGCGGTCCGCGCCGCGATCGGCGAGCTGGTCCCGGAGCTGCGATGAGCGCGGCCGCCGGCTTCGACGCCGCCCGGCTCGTGCGATTCCACGACGAGTGCCTCGCCAGCCCGGGCTGGCCGCGCGCGGGCGCCGAGCGCCACGCCGCGGGCGCCTGGCACTGGGCGGAGCGCAACCACCGCTTCAACGCGCTGCTCTGGGACGAGGAGGACCTCGCGCGCCGCCGCGACGTGGCCGACGCCGAGATCGCGGCGAACAAGCGCGCCATCGACGGCTTCAACCAGAGCCGCAACGACGCCGTCGAGCGCCTCGACGAGATCGTGCTCGCCGCGCTCGGCACCGCGATCCGCGAGGACGCGCGGCTGCATTCCGAGACCCCGGGGATGATGGCCGACCGCCTCTCGATCCTCGCGCTGAAGATCCGCGCGATGCGCGCGCAGACCGAGCGCCGCGACGCCGCGCCCGGCCATGCGGACGCCTGCCGCGCGAAGCTCGTGCGCCTCGAGGAGCAGCGCGGCGACCTCGCCCGCTGCCTCGACGAGCTGCTCGCCGACTGCGCCTCGGGCCGCGCGCGCTTCAAGATCTACCGCCAGTTCAAGATGTACAACGACCCCGCCTACCGTTAAATGGGGACAGTCCCCATTTTTTCGTTGTAACAAGGATTACAAGGCTTAAATGGGGACTGTCCCCATTTAAGCCGCCGGGCCGAGGAGCCGCTCGAGGCGCGCGAGGACGAGCTCGTCGGCGAGCTCCGAGACGCTCTTCGGGGCATCGAGGTAATCCGCGCGGGGCCCGAGGGGGCCCCATTGCGAGGGGTGCGGGGAGACGGCGGTCTCGGCGTACAGGCCAAGGACGCCGCCGGGGCTCGCCGCGGCGACGTGCATGAGCCCGCTGTCGGGGAAAAGCGACGTGCGCGCGAGCCAGACCAGCGCCACCGCGGGCGCGATCGGCCCGCGGAACGGGTGCAGGTGGGCGAGGCGCGCGTCGAGCACGGGCGCGGCAACGTCATCGTCGCCGGGATAGTCCGGGTTGTCGCCCCGGCCCGGCGTCCACATGAACACGGTGTCGAGCCCGTGGCGCGCCTTGAGCGCCGTCGTCCACGCGACCACCTGGTCGCGCGTGGGCTGCTTCTTCGGACGGCGGGCGCCGAGCCCGAGCACGAGGTAGCCGCCGGGCGCGAGCGAGCGCTGCGCGAGCCATTCGCGCGCGCCGTCGAGCCAGGCGGCGGGCGGCTCGTACACGGGCAGGGGCGCTTCCGCGGGCGCGGCGATGCCCAACGGGGCGAGCAGCGCGATCAGCCGGTCGCGCTCGTGGCCCGCGGCGGGCGGCGGCAGCGCGTCCGTGAGGCCGCGCCGGGGCGAGGCGGCGTAGGCGATGGTGCGCTTCGCGCCGGCGAGGAGCGCGCGGCGCGTGGCTCGCGGGGAGTCCTCGCCGTTGGCCGCGATCGCGACGTCGAAGTTTGCCGCGCGGAGCCGCAGCCACAGCGCCGCCTGCGAGAGCGCGCCGGCGAGCGACACCCCGGCGGAGGTGCGCGCGCGCCGGTAGGCCCACACGCGGTCCACGTCGCGGTTGCCCGCGAGCACCCAGGCGCCGTAGTCGCTCGCGAGCACCTCGATGCGCGAGCCGGGAAGGGCCGTTCGCAGCACGCGCAGCATCGGCGTGGCGAGCAGCAGGTCTCCGATCTTGTCGCGCTTGACGACGAGGATCCTCATCGGGGAGGTCAACGCGCTGCGCAGGCGGGACGTTGGTGAAAAAAAGGGGAACTCGGGCCGGGAGCAGGGGTCTGCCGCGTAGAATAGGCACCGGCATCCGCAAGTCCGGCCCGAAACGTAGCATAACCCGGTGTCCCCACGGAAATGATCCGATTCCTCGCCCGCCTCGTCGCGGTCCTCGCCGCCCTCGCCGCCAGCGCCTTCGCGGCGGAGCTTCCCCTCGTCCCGGGCGAGCCCGCGGCGACCCCCAAGGCCGCGCCGGCCGCGCGCCTTCGCCTCGTCGCCAAGGCCACGGGCCCGCGCCTGCAGCTCGCTCCCGTCGCCGAGGCGGAACTCGAGAGCGTGCGCGAGGCGAACCGCCGCGCCCCCGGCAAGCGCCTCGCCATCGGCGTGGACCGCGCGCTCGCCGGGCCCGCGCTCGCGCCCGAGTGGTCCGCCGTCGAGGGCGGCCACGCGGCGCGCCTCGCCATCGCCTCGCCCGACGCGGCGGCGATGCGCCTCGCGATCGATCTCCTCGGCGTTCCCGCGGACGTCGAGCTGGTGTTCTTCGGCTCGGGCGAGCCCGGCCGCCTCCTCGGCCCCGTGCGCGTGGGCGATATCCGGGACCGGACGCTCGCCTGGTGGTCCCCCGCCACCGAGGGCGCGGAGCAGACCGTCGAGGTCTTCGCGCCGGCCGGCGTCGATCCCGCGCTCGCCGCCGTGCGCATCGCGCGCGTCTCGCACCTCTTCGCCTCGCCGGCGAGCGGATTCGCCAAGCGCACCGCGGACATCGGCGACTCGGGCTCCTGCAACGTCGACATCAAGTGCATCGTGAGCCCCTCGCAGGCCTTCCTGAACGTGCGCAACTCGGTCGCGAAGATGCTCTTCACCGACGGGGGCTTCACGAGCCTGTGCACGGGCACGATGCTCAACGACGCGAACCCCACGAACCAGGTTCCCTGGTTCTACGGCGCCAACCACTGCTTCGAGAACGAGAGCCCCCCGTACAAGACCGCCGCCCAGATGCAGACGGTGGCGAGCACGCTCAACACCTACTGGTTCTTCGAGGCGGTCTCCTGCGGCAGCCTCGCGGCCCCGCCCTTCACGCAGTTCACGGGCGGCGCCACCTTCCTCTACAACAGCCAGCCGCGCGACGTGCTCTTCCTGCGGCTGAACGAGGGCCCGCCGGCGGGCTCCTACCTCGCGGGCTGGGACCCCAACCCGATGCAGGCGGGCTCCAACGTGATCGGCATCCACCACCCGCAGGGCGACCTGAAGAAGGTCTCGCAGGGCACGATGCAGCGCTTCTCCACCGCCTTCACGGGCTCGACCGCGAACGGCTTCATCGAGGTCCTGTGGCAGTCGGGCACCACCGAGGGCGGCAGCAGCGGCTCGGGCGTGTTCACCTACGACGGCGCGGATTACCTGTTCCGCGGCGGCCTGTGGGGCGGCACCGCGCTGTGCACCAATCCCCAGGGCACGGACAACTACTCGCGCTTCGACCAGGTCTACCAGACTCTCGCCGGATACCTCGGCGGCAACACCCCGACTCTGGATTACACGGACCTCTGGTGGAACGCCGCGGAGTCGGGCTGGGGCCTCAACCTCACGCAGCACGCCTCGGGCCAGATCTTCGGCGTCTGGTACACCTACGCCGCCGGCGGCCGGCCGCAGTGGATCGTGATGCCCGGCGGCACCTGGACCAACTCGACCACCTTCACGGGCACCCTGTACCTCACCTCGGGCCCGCCCTTCACGACCGGGTTCATCGCCTCGCAGGTGAAGGTGAACACCGTCGGCAGCGCCACGCTCACGTTCTTCGACGCCAACAACGGGAGCTTCGCGTACACGGTGAACGGGGTCTCGGGCGTCAAGGCGATCACGCGCCAGCCGTTCTGAGCCCGTCCGCGGGGCGCGGCGTTCCGGCGAAGGCCGGAATGCCGTAGGCTGGCGGCCATGCCCGTGCGCCTCTCGGTGACGGTCGTCACCTACCTTCCCGATCCCGCACGCCTCGGCCTCGCGCTCGCCACGCTCGCCGACGCGGTCTCCGCGGCGCGCTCCTCGGCTCGCCTCGCCGATTGCGTCCTGTACCTGGTTGACAACGGCCCCCCGGGAGCGCTCGGAGAGATCCGCCGCGTCCTTTCGGAATGGCCCCCGGAGGCGGGCCGAAGCGAACTCCTCGCCGGCCACGGCAACCTCGGCTACGGCCGCGCGAACAACCTCGTCCTGCCGCGCCTCGATTCCGACTTCCACCTCGTGATGAACCCGGACGTCGAGGTCGACCGCGGGGCCCTCGACGCCGCCCTCGCGGCGATGGCCGGGCACCCGGATGTCGGCCTGCTCGCGCCCGCGGTCTTCGGCGAGGATGGCGAGCGCCAGTACCTGTGCAAGCGCTATCCCTCGGCCTGGGTGCTCTTCCTGCGCGGCTTCGCCCCGGCATTCCTGCGCCGGAGGTTCAAGCGCGCGCTCGACGACTACGAGATGCGCGATGCGATCGGCGAGCGCTTCCTCGCGGGCGTGCCGATGGCGAGCGGCTGCTTCATGCTGCTTCGCACCGCGCTCTTCCGGCGCCTGGGCGGGTTCGACGAGCGCTACTTCATGTATTTCGAGGATTTCGACCTGAGCGTGCGCGTCGCACGCGAGGCGGCGATCGCCTACCTGCCCGGGGCGCGCATCGTGCACCACGGGGGCGAGGCCGCTGGCAAGGGGCCGCGCCACGTCGGCTGGTTCCTGCGCTCGGCCTGGCGCTTCTTCTCGACCCACGGCTGGAAGCTTGCGTAGGGGCGCTTCGCCCCGCGCCGGCGCGAGTGACGGCGGAATCGAATTCGCGCAGAATCCCGGCGATGATCGACCTGAACGACCTGCGGCGCGAGAGCGCCGCGCTCCGGCCCGAGCTCCTCCGGGCCCTCGAGGGCGTCGTCGACTCCGGGTGGTACATCCTCGGCGAGCGCGTGCGCCGCTTCGAGGAGCGCTTCGCCGCCTACCTCGGCGCCGCCCAGGTCCTCGGCGTGGCCAACGGCACCGACGCCCTCGAGATCGCCCTGGGCTGCGTGGGCGTGGGCCCGGGCGATGCCGTGCTCACGGTGGCGAACGCCGGCGGCTACGCGAGCGCGGCGATCCGCGCCCGGGGCGCCGTGCCGCGCTTCGTCGACGTCGATCCCGAGCACGGGCTGCTCGACGCCTCCGTCCTCGCCCCGGCCCTGGAGGCCCGTCCCCGCGCGCTCGTGGTGACGCACCTCTACGGGCGCATGGCGCCGGTCGAGGCGGCCGTGGCCGCCGCGCGCGCCGCGGGCGTGGCGGTGATCGAGGACTGCGCCCAGGCCCACGGCGCGCGCCGCAACGGCGCGCTCGCGGGCACGATCGGGGACGCGGGCTGCTTCAGCTTCTATCCCACCAAGAACCTCGGGGCGCTCGGCGACGGCGGCGCGCTCGCCACGAACGACGCCGCGCTCGCCGCGCGGATGCGCCGAGCGCGCCAGTACGGCTGGGAGGAGAAGTACCGCGTCGTCGAGCCCTTCGGGCGCAACACCCGCCTCGACGAGTTGCAGGCCGCGGTGCTCGAGGTGAAGCTCGGCCGGCTCGACGCCGCCAACGCGCGCCGGCGCGCCATCGCCGCGGCGTACGCCGCGCGCATCCGCAACCCCCACATCGCCGTCCCCGCGCGCGGCGGCGAGGACGACGTCGTGCACCTCTTCGTCGTGCGCTCGGGCGCGCGCGACCGGCTGCGCGAGCACCTCGCGAAGTCCGGGGTGGGGAGCGAGGTGCACTATCCGATCCCCGATCACCAGCAGAGCGCCTTCGCCGGCGCGCGCGCCCCGGCGCTGCCCGTGACCGAGCGCCTCGCCCGCGAGGTGCTCACGATCCCGCTCCACGCCTCGCTTCGCGACGAGGAGGTCGACCGTGTCGTCGATGCCTGCAACGGCTTCCGGCCCTGAGTGCTCGCTCGTCGTTCCCGTCTACGGGAACGAGGCGAACGTCGGCGAGCTCCTCGCGCGGCTCGAGGCGCTCCACGCCGCGGTGCCCGGGGGGATCGAGGCCGTGTGCGTCGTCGACGGCAGCCCCGACCGTTCCCACGCGCTGCTCTTCGAGGCGCTGCCCCGCGCGGGCTTTCCCTCGCGCCTGCTGCTGCTGTCGCGCAACTTCGGTTCCTTCGCCGCGATCCGCGAGGGCCTGCGCGCCGCCTCGGGGCGCTGGTTCGCGGTCATGGCGGCGGACCTGCAGGAGCCGCAGTCGCTGCAGGAGCAGTTCTTCGCGGCGCTTCGCGCCGACGAAGCCGACGTGGTGCTCGGCACGCGCGCCTCGCGCGCCGACCCCTTCGTGGGACGCCAGGCCTCGGACGCCTTCTGGGGCCTCTACCGGCGGCTCGTGAGCCGCGAGGTCCCGCCGGGCGGCGTCGACGTCTTCGGCTGCAACGCCGCCTTCCGCGACCGCCTGCTCGGCTTCACCGAGTCGCACAGCTCGCTCGTGGGCCAGCTCCTCTGGCTGGGATTCCGGCGCAAGGCGATCGCCTACGACCGGCAGCCGCGCCGCGCCGGCGAGAGCGCGTGGACGCTCGGGCGCAAGGTGCGCTACCTGCTCGACAGCGTGTTCTCGTTCTCGGACCTGCCGATCAAGCTGTTCGTGGCGCTGGGCGTCGCGGGGCTCGCGGTGAGCGCGGCGCTCGGCATCGCGGTCGTGGCGAGCCGGATGACCGGCGCGATCGAGGTCCCGGGCTACGCGGCGACCGTGGTGACCATCCTCTTCTTCGCGAGCCTCAACCTCTTCGCGCTCGGCATCCTCGGGTCCTACGTCTGGCGCGCGTACGAGAACACCAAGGCGCGGCCGCTCGCGGTCGTGATGCGCGAGGACCGTTTCGGGGCCGGAGGCAGCCGATGACATTCTTTGTCCATCCGCAGGGGCTGTGCGAGTCGAAGTCCGTCGGCGAGGGCTCTCGCGTGTGGGCGTTCGCGCACGTGCTTCCCGGCGCGCGCCTCGGGCGCGAGTGCAACGTCTGCGAGGGCGTCTTCGTCGAGAACGACGTCGTGGTCGGCGACCGCGTCACGCTCAAGAACGGCGTGCAGCTCTGGGACGGCGTGCGCCTCGAGGACGACGTGTTCGTCGGCCCCAACGCCACCTTCACCAACGACCGCTTCCCGCGCAGCCGCCGCAAGCCGCCCGAATTCCTGCGCACCGTGGTCGAGCGCGGCGCCTCGATCGGCGCGAACGCGACGGTGCTGCCGGGGATCACCATCGGCCGCGGCGCGATGGTCGGCGCGGGCGCCGTGGTCGTGCGCGACGTGCCGCGCTTCGCGATCGTGGTCGGCAATCCCGCGCGCATCGTCGGCTACGTGGGCGCCGAGGCCGGCCCGGGCGCCGCCACCCCCGGCGCGAAGCCCGCGCCCGCCGCCGCCCCGGGGATCGCGGGCGTGCGGCTCGTGCGGCTGCCGCGCTTCGAGGACATGCGCGGGGCGCTCAACGTCGCGGAGTTCGAGCGCGACCTCCCGTTCGTCCCGCGCCGGCTCTTCCTCGTCCACGACGTGCCGAGCGCGGAAGTGCGCGGCGAGCACGCGCACCGCGAATGCCACCAGATGCTCGTGTGCGTGCACGGCTCCTTCGAGGTGGTCGTCGACGACGGCCGCACCCGCGAGCAGCACCGCCTCGACTCGCCGGGCCTCGGCCTGCACCTGCCCCCGCTCGTCTGGGCCACGCAGTACCGCTTCTCGCGCGACGCCGTCCAGCTCGTCCTCGCCTCCCACCCCTACGACGCCGCCGACTACGTGCGCGACTACGACGAGTTCCTGGCGCTCGTGAAGCGGCGCTGATGCCGCCGGAGGTCCCCGCCCGGGCCCCGGGCGCGCTCGCCGGCGAGGGCGCGCGCTTCCTCGCCTTCGGGCTCCTCAACACCGCCCTCACCTACGGCCTGTACTGCCTGCTGGTGTTCGCGATGCACCCGCAGCTCGCCTACGCGATCGTCTTCGCGCTCGGCATCGCCCTCGCCTTCGCGGGCAACGCGGCCTTCGTCTTCCGCGCGCCGCTGCGCCGCGAGGCCTTCGCGCCCTACGCGGCCTTCTACCTCGCGCAGTACGCGCTGAACGCGGGCCTCATCCACCTGCTCATGCGCGAGCTCGGCTGGGGGCCGCGCCTGGCGCTCGCGGCCGCCCTCGCCGTCGTCACGCCGCTTTCCTTCCTCGCCAACCGCCGGCTTCTCGCCGCGTCCGCCGAACGCCGCTCGCGCGGCGTCTTCGTCGCCGCCTGGCAGGTCGAGGGACGCCGCCCGGGCCTGCTCGTGCCGCTCCTCGCGCTCGCCGCCGCCGGCGCGATGCACGCGGCGGGCTTCGGCGGATTCTGGCTCGGCGACGACGTGCCGAACCTGCATCGCGCGTGGACCTGGGCCGCGGACGGCGAGAGCTGGGCGCGCAGCGCCGCGCTCTTCGCCGCCGTCGTGCCTTCCGAGGGCGCCTTCTACCGCCCGCTCACGATCGCGAGCTTCACCGCGAACCACGCTCTCGCCGGCGCGGCGTACGCCGGCTGGTTCGCGGTGAACTTCGCGGTGCACCTCGCCAACGTGGCGCTCGTCGCCGCGCTCGCGTTCCGGCTCGCGGAGCGCGCGGGCTGCGAGGGCCGGCGCGCCGCGCTCCTCGCCGCGCTCGCCTTCGGGCTCGCGCCCGCCGTGGCCGAGGGCGTGTACTGGGTCTCGGCGCGCGCCGACGGCTGGCTCCTCCTGTGCGCGCTGCTCGCGGCCGAGCGATGGACGCGGGGCGAGGCGCGCGCCGATGCGGCCGCGGCCGTGCTCCTGTGCGTGCTCGCGCTCGGCTTCAAGGAGTCCGCCGCGGTCGTCCCCCTGCAGATCGTGCTCCTCGCCTGGGCCTGGCCCGCGCCGCGGCGGGGCGCGCGCGTCGTTGCGCTCGCCGCGATGCTCGCCCTGATCCCGGCGTACCTCGCGTTCCGCGCTCTGGTGCTCGGCAGCGCCTGGCAGGTCTACGCGGCCACGGGAACCGAGGCCGACGCCGTCTCGCGCGCGCTCGCCGCGCTCGGTTCGATGCCCGCCTGGTGGAGCGGCTTCACGGCGGGCTCTCCGGAAGCGCTCGCGACGGCCTGGCCCATCGCCCTCGCGCTCGCCGCGGTCTTCGCGCTCGCCGCCGCCCGCGGGTTGCGGCTGCGTCTCGCCCTCGCGCTCGCCGCGGGCGGCGCCGGGATGGTCGCGGCGACCTTCGCCAACCTCGGCCCGCTGCCCGCCTCCGGGGAAGGCGGGCGGCTGTTCTATGCGCCCGCGGCCTGGCTCGCGGTCGCGCTCGCGGTCGCTCTCGCCCGGCCCCACGGGGAGCGCACGCCGCTCGCCGCGCGCGCGGGCGCGGCCTTCGCGATCGCGGCCGTCCTCGCGGGCACCGCGCTGCTGCACGACGCCGTCGCGCGCGCCCTCGCGGCGCAGGAATCGAACCGCCGGCTCGTCGCAGCGCTGCCCGCCTGGGCGCAGGCGCATCCCGGCCTCACGCTGCTCGTCGTGCCCGACCACCTCGGCGCGGTCGTCGCCGTGCGCAACGCCCAGGGCGGCATCGCGCTCGCGCCGCTCCAGCCGCGCCCGCTCCTGCACCGCGTGCTGCCGACACTGCCGGGGGAGATCGGGTTGCGCCACCGGCAGCTTTCCCGGGGACTCGCCACGCGCCTCGCCGAGATCGCTCCCGCGCGTGCCGACGCCGGTCTCCTCGAGAAGCTCGCGCAGCCCGCCGCCGCGCGCTGGCCCGAGACCATCGCCTGCTGGTCGCCCACGCAGTCGCGCATCCTGCCGATGGCCGCGCCCGATCCCGCAGACGCGCGCGCCTGGTCCTCGGCGGTCCTCGAATCCGCCCGCGCCTGTTACAACCCCTAAATGGGGACTGTCCCCATTTTTTCGCTGTAACTTGGATTACAACGCTTAAATGGGGACTGTCCCCATTTAAGGGATGGCGGCTTTTTCGAGGAAGGCTTCGAGCGCGCGGATCGGCTCGTCGCGCTCGAAGAGCGCGGGCAGGCCCGCGAGGATGCGCCGCGAGGCGTCTTCGCGCGCGTCGCGGTCGGTGGCGAGGCGCACGGCCTTCTCGGCGTAGTCCCCGGCGTCGCTCGCGACGAGGTCCGGGGCGCCCACGATCCCGAGCATCGCGAGGCTCTGGCGCCCGCGCATGAGCGTGCCCGGCAGCGTCACCACCGGCAGGCCCATCGCGAGCGCGTCGAGCGAGGTGTTGCCCCCCGACCAATGCCGCGTGTCGAGCATCACGTCGCAGAGGCGGTTCACGCGCAGGTACTCGCCGTGGGTCATGTAGCGCAGGAAGATCGCGCGGTCCTCGAGGAGCATCCCGCGCACGCCCAGGGCGAGGGCGAGGCGCGCGCCCAGGGCCATGGTCACCGGCTCGTGGGGCGCGGCGTAGAGCACGAGCAGGCCCTTCGGGTCGCGGGCGAGCACGTCGGCGAGCAGCGCGTCGTTGTCGGGGTGGATCTTGAAGAGCGACTGCGGCACGAGGTAGAGGTTGCGGTCCTCGGGCAGGCCGAAGTCCGCGCGCGAGCCCTGCGCCACCCCCGAGGGCGTGGCGTAGCGCGTGCCGAGCCCCGGCAGGAGCGCGAGCTTCTCGCTGTAGAGGCGCCCGGCGTCCTCGGGCTCCATCGCGGCGGGCGAGAGGTACCAGTCGATCTCGGGCAGCCCCGTCGTGTTCGGGTGCCCCCAGCCGGCGCACTGGACCGGCGCGAGCCGCAGCGAGGCGAGCGTGAAGGTGTCGGGGTGCATGCCGAGCTCGGGATAGACCAGCACGTCGAGGTCGTCGGCGATGACGTGGCGCGCGATCGCCTCGAGGGGGCGCCCGGGCAGGTGGCGGAAGCGGTCGCAGGCGGCGGCGAGGGCGCGCGTGTCGTCGGCGACCCACTCGTTGGTGTAGTAGGCGATGGTCTCGAAGCGGCGGCGGTCGAGCCGAGTCACCCAGGAGGAGAAATAGCGCCCCGCCGTGCAGTTGTAGAAGTGGTGGCTGAGGAATCCCACGCGGATGCGGGCGCCGCGATCGCGGCGCCGTCGCGGGGCGAGCAGCTCCGGCGCCGCGGGCTCGAGCACCTTGCGCACGAACTGCCCGAACCGCACCTGCAGCTCGCGGTCCTCGCCGCCCTGGTAGGCGAGGTAGAAGTTCGTCCAGCGCGCCTCGGCGAGGGCCTCCGCGGCATTGCGGTAGCGGAACCGCCCCGCCTGCTCGTGCAGCCGCTCGAGCCCCTCGGCATAGCCCGCGCGCATCGCCTCGAGGTGCTCGAGGTCGCGGTAGACGGGCGCGAGCAGCAGGTTCGCGCCGAAGGCCGCCTTGAGATTGCCGGGGAAGCGCTGCGCGGTCTTCGCGTACTCCGCCTTCGCCTCGTCGGGGTGGCCCGTCTCCCACATGAACTCGCAGTAGCTCGTCCAGGCCTTGGCGCTTCCGGGCACCGCCTCGATCGCGGCCTCGAGCGCGCGCTGCGTGGCCGCGGGGTCGCGGCGCTTGCGGTGCAGGTCGGCGACGAGCAGGTGCGCGTCCACGTGCGCGGGGTCCGAGCGCACGGCGTGCTGCGCATGGGTGAGCGCGAGCGCCATGTCCGAGCGCATGAGCAGGACCCTCGCGAGGTTGAAGTTCGCGTTCGCGTGGGCCGGGTTCATCGTCAGCGCGTGGTTGAACGCGCGCTCGGCGTCCGCGGGGCGCTCGAGCGCGAGCAGCGCGAGGCCGAGGTTGTTCCACAGGGCCGGGTTGTCCCCCCCGAGGCGCGTGGCCTCCTGGAAGGCCTCCATCGCGGCGGCGTAGCGGCCGAGGTCCATGCGCGCCTCGCCGAGGCTCGCCCAGGGCGGGCCCCAGTCGGGCTTGATCGCGGTGGCGCGGGCGAAGGCCGCCTCCGCTCCCGCGAGGTCGCCGCGGTCGGCGCGGATGCGCCCCGCGAGCAGCCAGATCGGCGCCTGGCCGCCTCCTCGCTCGAGCGCGCGCGCGATGCTCGCCTCGCTCGCCTCGAGGTCGCCCTTCTGGTGCTCGGCGATGGCCTTCAGGTGCCAGACGTCGAAGCGCGCCGCGTCGGCGGCGAGGATCTCCCCGTAGGCGCCGATCGCCTCGGCGAGCTTTCCCGCGCGGTGCAGGTCGCGGGCGGACTGCAGTCGGGTGTCGATCATGGACTCGTTCGCGAGCGGGCGGCGAGCACGCGCAGGTAGACGGCCTCGAGCCGCCGGGTGAACCCCTCGACATCGCCGAGGGCGGAAGCGGCCACGCGCCCGCGAAGGCCCGCGGAAAGCGCGGCGAGGCGCGCGGGATCGCGCGCGAGCGCCACCGCGCGCTCGACGTAGCCCGCGGCATCGCCCGCCACGAGCTCGGCGAGCCCCGCCGCGGCGAGGATCGCAGCGCCCTGCCGGCCGATGAGGGATTCGCCCACGAGCGTGACCACGGGGCGCCCCATCCACAGCGCCTCGAGCGTCGTGATGCCGCCGTTGTAAGGGAAGGTGTCGAGCACGATGTCGACGCCGGAGAGCTCCGAGAGCATGCGCTCGTGGCCGCCCCCGGGACGCAGCTCGACGCGCGCGGGGTCGATCCCGCGGCGCGAGAAGGCCTCGCGCAGCGCGGGCGCGAGCGCGGGGTCGCCGAGGGAATCGTTCTTGAGGACGAGGCGGCTTCCATCCACGCGCGCGAGCACCCCGGCCCAGGCGTCGAGGGCGGCCTCGGTGATCTTGGCGAGGCGCGCGAACGAGGCGAAGGTCGCCCGCTCGCCCGCGAGCGCGGGCGGCGGCGCCACCGCCGGCGCGTAGGCGGGCGCGGCATAGGGATAGCGGATCGGCCCCACGGAGACCGGCGTCTCGACGAAGCGCTGCGCGAGGGGCGCGGCGAGCGTCACGTCGTCGCCGACGATCGCGTCGATCGCCTCGACCCCGGTGGTGTCGAAATAGTCGAGCCAGCTCAGCGCCGCCGTCGCGGGGCGGCGGGCGAAGACCGGCAGGCGGTTGCCCGGCGTGTGGCCCGCGAGGTCCACGAGCAGGTCGATGCCGTCGGAACGGATCGCGGAGGCCATCGCCTCGTCGCCGAGCGCCTGGGTCTCCCGCCAGTGCTCCGCGAGCCGCCGGAACTCCTCGCCCACCTCGTCGGCGGCCTCGCGCTCGGCGTAGCAGAAGATCTCGAAGCGGTCGCGGTCGTGGCGCGCGAGCACCGGCAGCAGCGCGAAGGCCATCGAGGAGAGCTGGAAGCGCGGCGACACGTAGCCGATGCGGATCCTGCGTCCCGAGGGGAACGGGGGCGGCTCGCCGCGCGCGGCCGCGGCCGCGTGGCGCGCCGCCCAGGCGCGATGGGCCGCGAAGCGCTCCTCGGCGCTGAACTCGTCGCCGTACTGCATCGCGAAGAGCTGCTGGCTCCCGATGGCCGCGGCGCGGGCGGGGTCGAGGGCCGCGGCCTGACCGAAGGCCGCCACGGCCTCGCGCCGGCGCGCGAGCTTGAGCAGCGCATTGCCCTCGCCGATCCGGGGCTCCGCCCAGGCCGGGCGCTGAGCCGCCGCCTGGCGATAGGCGCCCAGCGCCTCGGTCCAGCGCCCGCGCCGGGCGAGCGCCACCGCGAGCCAGTGCCGGGCCTCGGAGAACGCGGGCTCGCGCGCGAGCAGGACGCGCAGCATTTCCTCCGCCGCCGCGTCGTCGCCCTCCGCGCCGAGCACGCGCGCGAGGTTGAGCGTGGCGAGCGCGTGCGCGGGGGCGATGGCGAGCGCGCGGCGCGCCGCGTCCTTCGCCTGCGCGAGGCGGTTCGCGGCGAGCTGCACGGCGGCCACGTTGTTCCAGAGCCGCGCATCCCGCGGGGCGAGGCGCGTGGCCGCGGCGAGCGCCCAGAGCGCCTCGTCGTGGGCGCCGCGCGCCTCGAGCAGCCCCGCGAGCCGCGACCAGCCCTCGACGAGCCCGGCGTCGCGCGCCACCGTCTCGCGCAGCCTCGCCTCGGCCTCCGCGAGGCGCCCGAGCCGCTCGAGGGCGTCGGCGAGGGCGAGGCTCGCCGCGGCGTTGCCCGATCCCTCGGCGGCGCGGCGAAGCGGCGGCTCCGCCTCTTCCGGGCGACCGCGGGCGAGCGCGATCACGCCGAGCTGGAAGTCCGCGCCCGCGTTGCCGGGATCGCGGTCGAGGAGAGCGCGCAAGGTGGCCTCGGCCTCCTCGAGGCGACCGGCGCGGAAGCTCTCCGCCGCCGAGCGCAGCGTCGCGGCGGGATCGGGCGCGCTCATGCCGGCGGCCTCCCGCGCCCCGGGAGCCACTCGTGGGGCAGGCCCACGAGGCCGTAGTCGCGCGTCTCGCCGGTGACGACGAAATCGACCTCGACGGTGTCGAAGAGGCGCAGGCCCTCGGGGTCGAGCGCGTGGGCGCGCAGCCGGTACTTGCCGGGCAGGAGCTGGAGCGCGTCGAAGCGCACGGCGAAGGCGAAGCGCCGCGGCTCGATCCGCGCGGGCACGTAGTCGCCCTCGTTCGAGTGCGAGCCGTAAACGGGGGTGCCGTCGGCGCGCACGATGCCGAAGAGCAGCACGGGCGGGCGGTCGTCGGGGCCGTGCGCGAGGCCCTGGAAGACGAGGGGCTCGCCGCGCCGGAAGACGGCCGCGCCCGCGCCGTCGGCGCGCTCGGTCCAGGCCGCGAGGATGCGCGGCACGGGGCCGTCGCCCGCGCGCGGCGAGGTGCGCTCCGCGCGCGTCTTCTCCTCGTGGTAGGTGAGGTACTCGCGCGTGACCTCGAAGCTCTCGCCGTGCAGGCGCGCCCTGCCGTGGTGGATCCACACCGCCTTCGCGCACAGCGTCTGGATGTGGAACATGCTGTGGGAGCACAGCAGCAGCGTGCCCCCGTCGCCGAGGTAGCGCTCGAGCCACTGGATGCACTTCTTCTGGAACGACTCGTCGCCGACCGCGAGCACCTCGTCGGTGATCAGCAGGTCCGGCGAGAGCGCGGTGGCCACCGCGAAACCCAGGCGGACGACCATCCCCGAGGAATAGTGCTTGATCGGCTCGTCGATGTGCGCGCCGATGTCGGCGAAGGCGACGATCGCCTCGACCTTCTGCGCGGTCTCGCGCCGCGTGAGCCCCATCAGCGCCGCGGCGAGGAAGATGTTCTCGCGCCCCGTGTAGTCGGGATGGAAGCCGCTGCCGAGCTCGAGGAGCGCCCCCACGCGCCCGTCCACGGCGACCGTGCCCGCGGTGGGCCGCACGACGCCCGCGATGATCTTGAGGAGCGTCGACTTCCCCGCCCCGTTCTCCCCGACAATGCCGAGGGACTCGCCGCGCCTGAGCTCGAGGTCCACGTGGTCGAGCGCGCGGAAGTGCGGCACCTCGCGGCTTCGAAGGACCAGGGCGGCGAGCGTGCGCAGCCGATCGCCCCCGGTCGTGAGCTTCGGGTAGTCCTTGGTGACGCCTTCGAGGCGCACGAGGGTCGGGGGCGCGCTCACGAGGCCGCCCCCAGCGCCGCGAGCTCGCGGTAGAAGCGCAGGAGCTTCCCGCGCGAGGAGAGCCGCGCCGCGTAGTGGTGGTGCGCGCCCTTGGGCGCGGCGAGCGCCGGGTACTTCTCGCGGAAGCGCCCGGCCGCGCGCTGCCAGCGCTCGTCGAAGCGGCCCAGGCTCGCGTGGATCGCGACGACTTCGGTGGTCACCGCGAGGCGCAACCCCGCGAGGTGCGCCCGCCAGCAGAAGTCGAGGTCGTAGAAATGGAAGCCGTCGAATGTGGCTGCATCGAAACCCACCGCGCGTGCCGCCGC
This sequence comes from Usitatibacteraceae bacterium, assembly GCA_044220635.1. GTDB lineage: Bacteria > Pseudomonadota > Gammaproteobacteria > Burkholderiales > Usitatibacteraceae > JBGAQP01. Next base: position 24,679 of record JBGAQP010000019.1, on the reverse strand, counting down.
CGTCCGCGCGGCGATGAAGCAGCCGTCCAGGCCCTGCATCCCCCCGGAGAGCCCGGCGTGGAGCG
>JBGAQP010000019.1:0-24604 GCA_044220635.1 Usitatibacteraceae bacterium | reverse complement strand
GCCGCGCGAGGCGTGACGCACGAGGATGTCGGTGTCGACGGCCACGGCGTGGCCGGTGCGCTTGGCACGAAAGCAGAAATCGAGGTCGTAGAAATGGAAGCCGTCGAAGGTCGCCGCGTCGAAGCCGATTCGCCGCGCCGCCTCGCGCCGCGCGGCGATCAGCAGCCCGTCGAGCGACTGCATCCCGCCGAGGACCCCGGACTCGAGGCTGTAGGCCGTGGCCTTGAATCCCGCCTCGCCCGGGGGCGCGGGGTAGGCGACCCAGCCGTGCAGGTGCGGGTGCCCCGCCCACATCACCGCGGGGCCGTTCACGAGGCGGCTGCCCGCGAGCCCCACGATGTCGTGGCCCGCGAGCGCCCGGTCGAGCGCCTCGAAGGGCGCCGGCGAGACGAGCTCGACGTCGTCGTGGGTGAAGACGACGATCCCGTGCCGGCAGCGCTCGAGCGCGCGGTTGTAGCCCTCGGCGAGCGAGCGGGCATCGGTGACGGCGACGAACTCGTGGGGGCGCGGGCCGAGCGCCTGCGCAAAATGGCGCCGCATCGCCTCGAGGCGCTCGGGGCGGTGGCTGCAGCAGGCGATGGACACGGCCGCGGTGCCCGGCGCGGGCGCGGGCGCCTCGGGGGCGAGCGGCGCCTCGCCCCGCTCGACTGCCGCCGCCACCGCGGAGATCGCCTTCTGCGCGGCGTCGAAATCGGCGGGGTCCCGGCGCGCCTTCGCGCGGAAGGCGACCGCGGCCGCGCGCCAGTCCGGCGCCATCACAGGAAGTCCTCGAAGTGGGGCGAGACGCGGTTGAAGAACCACAGCCCCGCGAGGAAGGCGGCCACGCAGCCCGCCGCCGCCACGGCGTCGCCCGCGACGAATCCCCCGCCCTGGAGCAGCACCTCGCGCAGCCGCTCCGAGAACCAGGCGAGCGGGTTCAGGGCGAGCCAGCCGCGGAAGGCCTCGGGCACGAGGCTCGCGGGATAGAGGATCGGCGAGGCGTAGAAGAGGATCGTCATCACCACCTGCAGGCCGTGCTCGACGTCGCGCACGAGCGTCTGCAGCGCCGCGAGCGCCGCGCCGATGCCCGTGGCGAGCAGCAGGTAGGGGACGAGGAGCAGCAGCGCCACTGGGAGCCCCGAGAGCCGCAGCGGCTCGCCGATGAGTTTCAGCACCACCAGCACGGCGAGGAAACCCGCGAGGTGCACCGCGGTGCACGCGAGGACCGCGGCGTAGGGAAGCAGGCGATGGGGGAAGGCGACCTTGCGGATGAGCCCCGCGTTCGCGGCGACCGAGCCCATGGCGCGGGTGAGGCTTTCGGAGAACATGATCCAGGGCCAGAGTGCCACCGCGACGAAGGTGAGGTAGCCCACGCCGGGGTAGCCGGCGGGCACGCCCACGCGGAAGACCTGGCTGAAGATGAAGGCGAAGATCGCGAGCTGCGCGAGGGGGTGCAGGAGCGTCCAGGCGAGGCCGGAGACGCTGCCCGCGTAGCGGTTGAGGACCTCGCGCCGCGCGAAGGAATAGAGCAGCCAGTTCCAGCGCGGCGCGCCGCGGGCCTCGGCCGGGAGCTCGGTCATCGGCTCGTTCGCGCGCGCTCGCGAACCGCTCAGGCGCCCGCGGCGGCCTTGGCGCGCTGCGAAACCGCGAGCATCGCGTCGCGCTCGGCGAACCACTCGCGCGCGTACTCGCACTGGCGGTACTCGTCGAAGTACGGCCCGCCGATGGTGTAGTGCACGAGGCTCGCGCCCGGCTTGGGCGCGTCGTAGCCCACGAGGTGATTCCAGGCGTGGGGGATCTCGCCGATCTCCGCATCCGACGAAAGCCACTTGAACTGGTGCAGCTCCAGGCCCGTGGCGGCGTTCACGTAGTCGGGGGTGAGCGCCTTGCAGCGCGCGCAGTTCATGAGCATCACCGAGGTCCAGTTCTTCTTCGCGTACTTCGTCTGCACGGCGCCGAGGAACTTGGTCTCCTCGGCGGGCACGTGCTCGTGCTTGACGACCTGCACGGCGTAGCGCTCGTCCCTCAGCGCCCAGAGCCTGGCGATGTCGTCGAGCACCAGCATGTCGCAGTCCATGAAGATCGCCCAGCCCTGGTAGTCGCACAGGTGCGGCGTGAGGAACCGCGAGAACGAGAAGTCGGTCGACTGCAGCGGGTTCCTCTCGCGGCGGTAGAGGCCCTTCAGCTGCGAGAGCATGAGCGGCGCGATCGCGACGGGGGCGCTCGCCCGGGCGTTGATCGAGTGGGCGAGGACGCTGTAGGCGGCGGCCTCGCGCGGGTCGTAGCCGATGAAGACGCGGATCATGGGAGCTCCGGGGTGGTTTTTCTCAGGGGCGCGGATTCAGATCATAGGCCAGGCGCTCGAGCGCCGGGAGCCAGCCGGCGGCGAAGTCCTGGCGGTAGAGCGTGGCCTGCGGGAAGAAGACGGACCTTTCACCCGCCTTCCCGTAGCGCCACTCCGGCGGGCAGGGGACGAGCACGCGCGTGGGCAGCCCCAGGCCCGCGCGCAGGTGCATGTTGGTATTCGAGACCCCGATGTATTCCTCGAGGAGGGCGAGGAGCGCGAGGGCGTCCTCGAGGTCGTCGTTGATCCAGCCGAAGTCCGCCACGCCGAGGCGCTCGCGGGCGAGGGCGAGGTCCCCGGCGGCCGGCTCGCGTTGCAGGGAGACGAAGGTCGCCTTGCGCCCGCCGGCGGCGCGGAAGAGCGCCTCGAGCGGGACTTCCTTGAAGAGCTTGTCGTAGCCGCGCAAGGTCTTGATTCCCGCCCGCCATGTGAGCCCGACGTAGGGTGGGGGCCCCGCCTCGGCCAGGCGCGCCCTGAGGGCCTCCACGCGCTCCGGAAGGGCCGTGAGCGCCTGGGGCGGGGGCGGCTCGCGCTCCGGGCCCGTGATCCACGGCAGGTCCGCGACGCGAACCTCGAAGGCCCCTTCGCGGTGCTGCCAGGCGTCCTTCCCGGCGAGCTCGTCGAAGGCCCCGGTGCGCCCGAGGATCGCCTTCAGCCGCGGCTCGGTGTGGAAGACGACGCGCCGCGCGATCTCGCGCAGCCGCGGGGCCCAGCGCGAGTAGAAGACGACGTCGCCCAGGCCCTGCTCCGCCACCAGGTCGACGACCTCCACAGGGGCGTCGGGGCGCGGCGGGCAGAAGCCCACGGGCGGGCGCGGCGGATGGTGCATCTCGTACTTGGTGAGCACCTCGCGCCAGGTGAGGCCCCGCCAGCCCTCGGCGAGGCGCCCCTCGAGGAGGTCGAGCACGCCGAGCGAATGCGAGGCCATCGGGGTCGCCGGGAAGCGGCGCACGGCCTCCTCGATGCGCTCGCGGGCGGCCGCGTAGTTCCCCTCGTCGCGCTCGAGGTTGGCGAGGTTCCACCAGGGGTCCTGGAAGGCGGGATCGAGCTCGATCGCGCGGGTGAAGCCCGCGCGCGCGCGCGCGATGTCGCCGACCTGCTTCGCGGCGAGCGCGGCGTTGTTGTGCGGGGGCGCGAAGCCGGGGCGGGCGGCGATCGCGGCCTCGAAGCACGCGAAGGCCTCGGGGATGCGCGCCTGCTCCTGCAGGAGGATGCCGAGGTTGTTGTTCGCCTCGGGGAGCTTCGGGTCGATCGCGAGCGCGGCGCGAAAGCGCGCCTCGGCGTCCTCGCGCCGCCCGACCTGCACGTAGAGGCTGCCGAGGTTGCTGTGGGACTTCGCGAGCCGCGGATTGATCGCGGTCGCCTGCTCGTAGTGGCGGATCGCGCCCGCCAGGTCGCCGCGCTCCGCGAGGCTCACGGCGAGGTTGTGGTGCGCCGCGGCATTCCGGGGGTCGATCCCGATTGCCTTGCGCAGGGCTTCGACCGCCTCGTCCTTGCGACCGAGGTCGTTCAGCGTCGCCCCGAGGCTGTTCCAGCCCGCGGAGACCTTCGGCGCGAACTGCGCCGAGCGGCGGAAGCAGGTCACGGCTTCCTCGAGCCGGCCCTGGCCCTTCAGCGCCATGCCGAGGCTGTGCCAGGCGCCCGGGTGGAGCGGGTTGAGCGCCGTCGCCTTGCGGGCGAGCTCCTCGGCCTGGGGGTACTTGGGGATCGTGAGCGCGATCCCCGCGAGGAGGTACCAGGCGTCGGGGTGCTTCGGGTCGAGGTTCAGGACCTCGCGGCAGGCGGCCTCGGCCTGCGGGTAGGCGCCCGCGTCGATGGCGCGCGAGGCCTGCGCGAGCAGCTCGCGGATCCGCGAGGGGGGAGACGCCGAGGCCATGGCCCGCGACCGGCCGGGCTCAGCGGCCCCGGGACTTGCGCAGGATCTCCTCCTGCTGGCGCTTGAGCGCCTCCGTGTCCACCTTCGCCTGCAGCGCGAGGAGGTTCGCGCGGTCGAGCTTGAGGCGCGGGTCGTGCTGGATCTCGCGGATCTTCGTGTCGCTCGCGGCCTTCACGGCCTTGATGCGCTCGTCCTCCGCGAGCTTCAGGCGCACGGCGTCGAAGGGAATCGTGCGCGCGGGGCGCTTCTCGACGAGCTTCACGATGGCGTAGCCGCCGCGCACCTCCACGGGGCCGCCGACCTCGCCGGGCTTGAGCTGGTCGAAGGCGAGCGCGGCGATCTCGGGCTCGAGCTGCGCGCGGGTGGCCACGGTCTCCACCCGCCGGCGGCCCGGATCGCGCGAAAGGCGGAAAGCGTCGGTGAGCGCGCGGATGTCCTCGCCCTTGCGGCCGCGCTCGGCGATGTCGACCGCCATGGAACGCGTCTCCTCGGGCGAGCGGCACTCGAACTCGAGGGTCGCGACGATCACGCGCACCGCCTCGGGCTCCTGGAACTTCGCGCGGTCCGCGTCGTAGATCTCGCGGGCGCGCTTCTCGTAGCTCGCGGTGTTGGCGGCCTTCTCGACCTCGCGCATGGCGAGCGAGGCGAGGTAGGCCTCCTGGACCTGTTTGAGGCGCTGCTGCACGACCGGGTCCTTGTCCAGGCCCTTCACGACCGCCTCGCGGGCCATCACGCGGTTCTGGTAGACCTCGTCCACCATGCCCGCCACGCGCTCGAGGCTCGCGCGCGTCTCGAAGCGCAGGTGCTCGGGCACGCGCGAGAGCACGGCCTCGAAGTCGCGCGTGGTGACGCTGTCCTCGCCGTTGGTGAGGATCACGGCGTCGGGCGGCAGCGGGATCTTGTCGTCGTCGGCGGCGAGTGCGGGGGCCGCGGCGAGGAGGAGCAGGGCGAGCAGTCGGGAAGTTTTCATGGCGTCAAGAAAGGAAAATGCCCGCATGCCGGAGGCATGCGGGCAGGAGGTGGATTCGCGTCTGCGTCAGTATCCGGCGCCGTTCGCGTCGATCTGGTACATGAACTGGCAGTTGCCCGAGTTGCAGTTGTCCACCCGGATATTGAAGTACCACTGGCTCGCGCGATCCGCCGTCAGCCAACCGCACTTCCCGCCCCAGAACGTGATGCCGCCCACCGGAAGCGGCTGGTCGGCGCGCAGGTCCATGGAGTTGCCCGTGTACCCGCCTTGCTTCTTGCAAGGAGCGAGCCCCGAGGTCGCCCAGCTGTCCTGTACGTCGCCCGGGCACTTCGCGAGGGCGAAGGTCGTGGTCAGGCTCGCGTCCGTCTGCGACGTGTTGAAGACGCGCAGGCGATAGGTGTTGTTCGCGTTCAACGGCATCGGGATCGAGACGATCTTGCCGGTCGACTGGCCGAAGATCGGCGTGCCCGTGTTCGGCGAGGGCGTGTTGACCGCCGTGACGTTCGCGCCCGGGGTCGGGCAGCTCGACGACGCGGCGACCGTCACCGTGTGCGCGGTGATCGTCCCGACCGAGGCATTGACGACCGTCGGCGCGACCGGGTACGGCCCGTTCTGCAGCGCCGGGTTCACGTTGTTGGCACCGACGAGCGTCATGCCGAATGTGCCCGCCGTGGTGCCCGAGGTGATCGTGATGTCCTTGGCGGTCTCGCCGGAGTTGAAGCGCACCGGGTTCGGCGCCGCAGCGACGCCGGTAAGACCCGCGACGGTGAAGCCCCAGAGGACGTCGTAGGTGCCGTTCGAGCCGCCCGTGCGCACGATCCGCACGATGTGGTTCGTCACGTTGATGTTGGCGGAGCTGGAAGCCGCCTCGAACTGGAAGGCGCCGGGAGCCGTCGGGTCGATCACGTTGATCGTCGCATTGGCGCCGAGCGTCGCGCCGCCCGTGGCCGCGCTGAGCGAGAGCACGCAGGCGGTCGGGGTGGCGGGCGTGGCCACCGTCACGGCCTGCGCCGCGGCGGAGCCGTCGGCGAAGGCGACCGTGGTCGAGGCGCCGCCGCCGATGGAGCAGCCGCCGTTCACGCTCACCGTGGCGCCCACGGCGCCGGCGGTGCCGCTGTTGCGGTTCACCTGCACCTGGAAGGAGGCGTTGTTGATGTCCGCCGAGTAGGTGGTCTGCGAGAAGGCGATCTGGCCGTTCGCGGGGGCGTTGTTGCAGGTCACCGTGAGGTTGCCGTTCGCGTCCACGGAGACCGCGGTGTACGTGCAGGTGTTCGTCGCGACGCCGTTGAGGGTGGCCTGCGCGGCCTGGACGGGGATGCTCGCCGCGGCAATGGCGATGGCGGCGAGGGATCCGGCCATCCAGCGCGCGGCGCGCGGGACCCCGGCGAAGATCGAGAAGAAGCTCATTTTCATCCTTTCATTGGCGAGTCGGCCAGGCTGCGGCTCACCCTCCCAAGCGCGGACTGCCGGGGTCTTCGCCCCTCTCTCGCCGAAATCCGGCGGTTAGCCGCGCAATTTGAGGTGAATTCTAGCACGCGATACCCGGGCACTTGATTACAACTGCAATCTCGCCCGTCGGGAAAGGCAAAGCGCCGGTCGGGCGGGCCGGCCGGCGCGGAAAAAAAACAGGCGGGCCGAAGCCCGCCTGGGGATGCTGCTGCTGGGTGGGGGTCCGGAAACTTCGCATCCGGACCCTCACGCCGTTACGGCAGGATGTTCTGTTCGTAGCTGTGTCCGAACAGGCCGCCGTAGTTGCCCTGGCACGAGGCCGTGCCGCAGGTCAGCGTGCTGTTGTTGAACGTGCGGACCATGAAGCCCACGACCGGCAGGCCGCGGTAGGTCTGCGCGCCACCGACGATCGCCGGCGCCGGGAACACCGTGAAGGTGATCGAGGTCGCCGGATCGCTCACCATGCCGATACCCGACGCGTTCGTGTCGGTGAAGGTGAGGCGTCCCCAGCCGTTCTGGTACGCGGTGTTGACCTGGACGTTGGTGTTGTTCACCGAGCCCAGAACGCCCGAGTTCGTCGTGGCGGGCATGTGCGCCGCGCCGTTGCGCAGCGACAGGACCGTCGACTCCCAGCACAGCGTGTTGGGCGCCGCACCGGGGGGCAGCGGCGAGAAGTCGACCGAGGTGGCCGACGCGCCCTGCTCTTCGCGGTTGAAGAACGTGAAGCCGATTTCCTCGCAGGCGCCGGTCGCCGTGAACTTCTCGGTGAACGGCTGGACGGCCGTCGCGAGGTTCACGAAGTAGCGCTTGGTGGGCATCGTCATCACCCAGTCGGAGTTCGACAGGGAGCCGGAGTCCAGCACGTACTCGTTGATGACCGACGAGTGCATCATCGTCGCGGACACGGCCTGCGCGCCGTCCGTCACGGTGAGCGGCGTGGTGACCACGTCCAGCCAGCCGGAGGTGTAGGCGTTGGTGTCGGTGCCCGTGGCGTTGCGCGAAACCACGACGGAGACCGGGTCGGCGTCGCCCAGGTTCGGGACGTCCGTGCCGATGTTCGCGTAGATCGGGGCCGCCGTCAGGTCGGCGATCGCGACCGCGTTGTAGGTCATGTCGAGGCCGCTGTTCACGTTGATCAGCGTGCCCGTGCCGGCCAGGCCGCCGACCGGCGAGCTGAACGCGGTGGCGAACGTGACGATCTGGCCCTGGACCGCGGCGCAGTTCGGCGGGACGCCGTTGACGTGCGTGACGCGCGTGGAATCCGGCGCGTTCAGGACGGCCATCTCGATCATCTCGACGTAGCCCTCGCGGGTACGGTCGAGGCCGGTGCCGGCGCCGTCGGCAGCCGCGCCGACGTATTCGAAGTTACGGAAGTCCACGCCCGTGGCGGGAATCGCCGGGTTCGTGCAGGAGACGTCCGCGGTGACGAAGCGGCCGGGAGCGGCGGCGTCGGCGGAGGCCGGGATCACGGCGCCCGTGAACACGTCGTTCGGCGACAGGTAGAGGTTGAAGTCCAGCACCTCACGGGAGTTCCGGCCTTCGCGGAAGCGGACCTTCACGACCATCGCGCGGTCCGTCGTGTTGACGACCGAGACGTAGGTGTTGAAGGCGTTGCCGCTGGTGGCCTGGACCGTGTAGTACGGATAGATCAGGGCCTGACCCAGACCGTTCGGGTTCTGGTAGACCGCTTCTGCCGTCCCCGCGACGCCGAGACCGGCGAGCACGGCGGACATCAGAGCTTTTCTTTTGAAGGTATTCATGTTGTGAGTTACTCCTTTGTGAAAAGGTAAAAAGTGATCACTTTTAGAGGTTACAACGGCGGGATTTTATCCCAGGCACTTCGATTTTACAAACGAATCCCTTTGGACCCCGAATAGCGCCCTCCTCCCCGGTTTCTGCGGACTTCTACAGCGTTTTCAGGACGTACCACCATTCCCCGTCCTGTCTAGTCCAGGACTCCCTCAAAGGAGTCCGAATCACCGTTCCCCGCTGGGCGTACTCGATGGTCAAGTCCACTTCGCAGAGGTCCTTTGCCGGGCACGCGACCTTGTCCACCTTGGCCGTCTTCCAGAATCCCGGACGGACGGCTCCGCGGTAGACCTCCCAGGTGTACGTCTGGCGACTCGTGGGGCTCACGAAGCCGTAGGCTTTCTTGAGGTCCCCGTCGATCAGCGCCGTCCATCTCGCCTGGGCCCTTTCGGCGACGACCGGCGCGGGATCCGGCTCCGGAAGGACCCCCGCGCAACCCGCCGCGAGAACCGCCGAAACCACCGCCACGCCCATCGCCGCAGACACGCGGCCCCACTTCTCCACTGCTGAAATTCCCACTAGCTGCTCCCGAAGGTTATGGAAAACCCCTACCCGCGTCAAACAAAAACGCTCAAAATTTACAACAGTGTTGCGCTGAAGCAACACTATTCGAGATTTTCAGATCCCAGGAAAAAATTTAACCCAGACAATCAACGGGTTGCGGGCTGAACCGGAGAAGGCTCCGTAAGTTCCCGTTTCGGCAGGAATTGGTGGAGCGCGGGCAATTTCTTGCGCAACTCCTCGGTCGCCTCCCGGGCCTGGTTCGAGTCGCTCACGATCCGCGGAGTGATGATCAGGACGAGCTCGGTGCGCTCGCGGCTGATGGTCTGGGTGCCGAAGGCGGCCCCCAGGACCGGGATCTTGGACAGCAGCGGCACGCCCGCGGTCGAGCGGCCGTTGCTCTCGCGGATCAGCCCCGCGAGGACGATCGACTCGCCCGAGCCCACGACCACGCTCGTCTTCGCATTGCGGGTGGCGACATTGGGGTTCGGGTTCTGCGTCGTGATGGACGCGGGGTCCGCCTGGCTCACTTCCTGGTTCACGTCGAGCGTGACGAGCCCGCCGGAGTTGATGCGCGGCGTCACCGACAGCAGGATTCCCGTCTCGAGGTACTGGAACGAGTTGATGAGCCCGCCGGTCGTCCCCGTCACCGTCTGGCTCTGCGTCTGCACGGAGATGCGGTCGCCCACCTTGATCTCGGCCTTCTCGTTGTCGAGCACCATGATCTGGGGAGAGGCGAGCACTTGGGTCTTGCCGTCCTCGCCCAGGGCGTTGAGCACCGCGCGCACCTCTCCGCCGGCGAAGTTGATGAGCTGCAGGCCGGAGAACGGCGGGACCTTGGTGATGTCCGCGGGCGTGGGCGGAAGCCCGCCGAGGTTGAGAGAGCCCGAGGTGTTGTTGCGCGCCTTGATGAACCACTCGATGCCGAACTTGAGGTCGTCGGTGAGCTTCACCTCGGCGAGGAACACCTCGACGAGCACCTGGCGGCGCACGACGTCGAGCTTCTTCAGCGCGTTCTCGATGATCTCGTAGTCGCCCGGCGTGGCGAGGATGAGGAGCGAATTCGTGTCCTTGTCGGCGATGACGCGCACCTCGCCCGAGGTCGAGCCCGCGCCCGGGATCTGGAAGGAGGTCGCCGCAGCCGGCGCGGCCGGCGCGGGCGCGGCCGCCGTCGTCGAGGCGGTCATGCCGTAGCCCTGCGTGCGGATCTCGGTGGGGCGCAGGCCCGGCGCCACCGTGGGCGCGCGCGCCGCCCCGGCGCCGCGCGAGGAGAAGAGCTCGCCGATGAGCTGCGCGAGGTTCTCGGCCTTGCCGTTCCTCACGGCATAGACGAAGAAGCGCGTGCCCCCCGAGGTGCCGCTCAGCTGGTCGAGGCGCTCCACCCAGGTCTTGGCCATGTCGAGGTACTTCGGCTGCGTGGTCACCACGAGCAGTGCGTTGAGCCTCTCGATGGGGATCACGCGGACGATCCCCGCGAGCGGGCCCTGCCCCGTGGGGCCGAACACCTTGTCGAGGTCGGCGACGAGCGCTTTCACGTCGGCGGACTTGATCGGGAAGAGCCCCACGGAGAAGCCCGAGAGCCAGTCCACGTCGAAGAGCTCGATCGCGTCGAGGAGGTGGCGCATCTCCTTCTGGTTGCCCGCGATCATCACGAGGTTGCGCACCTCGTCCACGCGCACGGTGTTGTCGGCGGCGAAGGGCTCGAGCAGGCGCGCCATCTCCTTCGCGCCCACGTAGCGCACCGGCACGACGACGACGGAATAGCCCTGCGGGATCGGCTTCTGCGCGCCGCCGAGCTGGGGCGAGACGGAGCCGCGCACCGCGGTGATCGGCACGATCTTGTAGACGCCGTCCTCGCGGACCACTGCGGCGTTGTTCTGCCGAAGGAGCATCTCGAGAGTGGGAAGCAGCGCTGCGCGCGGGATCGGGCGGACGGTGCGGAAGGTGACGGTGCCCGCGACGCCGGGATGCACCGTGTAAGACTCCTTGAGGTAGTCGCCGAGGATCACCTTGGCGGCCTCGCGCACGTCGAGCCCCTCGAAGTTGAGGCTCGCCTCCTCGACGCCCCCCTTGGCCTCGGGGGGAGCCGCCTTCGGATTCACGAAGGTACCGGTTCCGGGGTAGGTGCGGGGGGCATCGCCCCCCGCTGCGACCGTCCCCGCGGCCGGGGGGCGAGGAGCGTAGTCGCCCGGCGGGATCGCCGGGACGGAAGGGGCCGCAGCCTCGGCCTTCGGCGCCTCGTCGGTGAATTTCGGCAGGCCCGCGCAGCCGGCGAGGAGCGCCACGGCCACGCTCGCGGCCCATCGGGCGGCGGCGGGGAAACGGGGGTGCGCGCGGGCGGCCTGCGTGCGGAACATGGGCGATTTGTTCTGGATTTTCCGCGAGTTGCCGCGAAGAACGCTATTTTTGCACATTTTGGGACTGCGCCGCCGGCGGCTGGTTCATTTCCTGGAAGCGCTGCGCGCGCCGCGCCCGCGCTCGGGCGAGGAGCTCCTCGGCGGAAGTCGCGGGGGCCTGGGTGGTGGCCGCGGCCGTGGCGGGCGTCACGGCCGGGCGCGGCGCCGGGGAGGCGGCCGGCGGCGCGGCGGTCACCGGTGGCACGCCCGGTATCGGCGCCGCCGGGGCCGGCGGGCTCGCGAAGGGGCCCGAGGGCGGCGCGGCCGCGGGCGGGACCCCGGCGCCCTTCTGGACGACGAGGGCGAGCACTTCCGCGTCGTCGCCCTCGCCGAGCGTCACCTTCTCCGGCTCGACGTTCGTCACGCGCACGCCGTTCACTTCCTTGCCCTTCTCGACGCGCAGCGTCTTGCCGGAGTTCTTGTCCTTCAGGAAGGCGATCGCGAGCCCGTCGACGATCGTCACGCCGTGCAGCACGTATTGCCCCTTGGCGGCGGAGCCGGCGGGCGTTCCCGCGGGCGCGGGGCGGCGCCCGGGGACGAAGAGCGGGCGCGTGCCGGTTTCCGGATAGGCCTGCTCGGGCGGGACGCTCGCGATCGGCGGCAGGAGCTTCGCCTCGGCGAGCGCCGCGGAAGCGCCGCGGGGCGAATCGCCCGCGCCTGAAGCCGGCCCCCAGGCGAGCTCCGAGACGATCACCCCGACGAGCACGACGCCGATCGCGCCGAGGGCGAGCGTGAGGGCGTGGCGGCGGGGGATCGGGCCCATCAGGTCCCGGCCTGCGAGAAGCCGTACACGTCGAACTGGATGAACATCTCGGGCTCCTGGCCCGGCCCGGCGCGGAAGTTCGAGGGAACCTGCGAGCGGACCATGACGTTGTCGACGAAGAGCATCGGCTGGTTGGTCTCGATGGCGTTCAGGATGCGCCGCAGCGCGAGGACGTTGGCGGTGAGCTGCACGTTGGCCGTCACCTGCCGGTAGCGGCCCTCCTCCTTCGCCGTGGGCGCCTGCATCGTGATGAGGCGGCCGCCGTTGCCCTCGATCACCCGGCGCACCGCCTCCTGCGCCTCCGCGGCCGTGAGCGCCGAGGCGCCGCTGCGCAGGAAGAAGCGCTTCGCGTCCTTCGCGCGCACGGCCTCGAGGCTCTTGGCCACCTCGGGGCGCGCGGCGGCGATGCGCTGGTAACGGGCGAGCTTGTCCGTGAGGTCCGTCAGGGCGGCGTCGTAGCGGCTGTTCACGAGCCAGACGGGGATCGCGACGGCCGCCACGAGGATCGCGAGGGCGAGCACCAGCAGGCCCACGGCGAGGCGCCGGCTCTTCTCGGGGGACAGGGCGTTCAACGCGAGGATCATTTCGGTGCGGCTCCGGCGGGCTTGGTTTCCGCGGGCGCGGCCTTGGCCTCGGCCGGAGCGCTCTTCGCTTCCGCGGACCCCGGTTTCCCCTCCGGGACGGGCTTCGCCTCGGAAGCGGGCTTCGGCGCCGCGGGCGGTGCGGAGACGGGCGGGCCCAGCGGCACGGGCATCGCGGCGACGGGCTGCGCCTCGGGCAGCGGCCGCGGGGGCACCTCGGCGGCGATCAGGAAACGCTCGGTCCCGGGCTGGGAGCCGCGGGTGACCGCGCCGCGCGGGGCGGCGTTGCGCAGGATCTGCGAGGCTTCGAGCACCTCGATCAGCTTCGAGGACGACGAGGTCTCCCCGGCGATCTGCACCTCGCGGACCTTGCCCTGGGTGCGAAGGTCGAACTGCTGGACCCAGGTGTCGTCGGGCAACAGCCGCGAGAGATCCTCGATCACCGCGCCGGCGGTGGGCTGCGCGTGGCGGCGCCCGAGAAGGAAGTTGTGGTCGCCCACGAGCCGCTCGAGCTCGCGCGCGAGGCGGTCCGTCGCCTCGGCTTCCTGCTTCGCCTTCGCGACGACGGGCAGGAGCTCGACCACGCGGGCGCGCTTCTGCAGCGCGGGCAGGACGAGCGCGACGGCGAGCAGCACGGCCACTGCCGACGCGAGCCCCAGGTGCAGGAGGCGGTCGCCGCGCCCGGCGCGGGGGCCGCGCTGGTCGCGGGGCAGCAGGTCGAGGGGCTGGACGCCGGTGCGCGCGAGCTCGTCGCGCAGCACGATGCCCTGCACCGCAGCGCCCATCTCGCGAAGCTTCGCGAGGCGCTCGTCGACGCCCTCGCGGCGCGCGAGGGCGAGCTCGAGCTCGAGCTTGCCCGCCGCGGGATCGCGGCCCGTGACGCGGTAGTCGAAATACACCTCGCCCGCCTTGAAGGGCGTGAGGCGGTCCATCTCGAAGGCGAGGACCTGCGCGAGGTTCTCCTCCGTGGCGAGCGGCAGGCGGATCGTGCGCCGCAGCGCCTCCTCGTGGCCGAGGACCAGGCTCACCGCCTCGCCCGCCTCGGGGCTGCGCGAAACGAGATCGCGCAGGGCGAGGCGCCGGCCCTCGGGGTCGAGCGAGCGCAGGGGCGTGCGGGCCGTCTCCACGACCGCCGCGCCGCGCACCTCGAGCATTGCCAGCTCCCCGGCGTCGAGCGCGACCAGCGCGCCGCGGGAGGCCTGCATCCGCGCGAACGGCCCCGGCAGCAGCGGCAGGAGCTCGCCGCTCCACCAGCGCCAGAATGCGCCGAGCTTCTGCCGCCAGGCCGGCACGGGGCTCGCGCGCTGCAGGGAGCCGGTCGCGGCGTTCATCGGGGGGCGGCCTCGCCGGGTGTTTGCGCCGCGGGGACCTCGGCGGGGAAGGTGCCCTCGCGCCATGCGAGATAGGTGATCGGCCGCTTCGGGGCCGCGCGCGGGATCGCCACGGCCTCGCGCACGAAGCGCGCGCCGTCCTCGAGCTCGGCCTCGGCGCGGATCGCGAGCACCTGCACGTTGGCGGGCGAAGCGTAGGCGCCCGCCTCGGGGAAGGCCGGCGCGCTCTGGCCCGCGGCGAGCGCTTCGGCGCGCCGCGCGAGGAAGGTGTCGATCGCCTCGGGCGCGATCCCGGGAATCGCGGCGAGCGCCTCGCGCGAGGCGGTCGCCGTGCTGAGCCCCGTCTGGCGGGAGAACACGGTGATCACGGGCGCGAGGCGGCGGAAGAGATCGGGGCGCATGCCGAGCACGAGCTGGAGTTCCTCGATGGCCTGGAAGGGTGCGTTCGCGGGCCGGTAGGCGAGGCCGGCAGCACGGTAATCGGCTTCCTCGGCGCCGTTGGCGCGCCGCAGCGAATCCGCGTCGCGCCAGTCGAGGACCGCCTCGACGAGACGCGTGGCCTCCTCGTCCGCAAGGCCCGCCGACGCGAAGAGCCCCTTGAGGAGCGCGTCCGCCGCGGTGTTGATGTCGATCTTAGCAGACTCGTCGCGCACGCCGACCCGCAGCCGCGCGTCCTCGAAGGCCCAGTCGCGCTCGAGGCCGTCGGCCTTCCAGGCGTTCGGGTCCGTCGAGGGCTGCAGCACCTCGAAGACGGCGCGGCGCACGGCGGCGTCCGCCGCGGCCTCTGCGCGCGCCATGGAAACGGAGTTGCGCACGACGAGCGTGTCGGTGCGCGACTCGAAGACGAAGCTCGCCGTGACCACGAGCAGCAGCGCCAGCGCCCAGAGGACGAGGACGAGGGCCACGCCGCGCTCGGCGCGCCTCACGGCCGCCTCGGGCGGCACAGCCGCTGGAAGCTGTTCTCGAAGCACCCCGCCTCCTCCGAGAGCCGCACCACCGTCACCAGCTCGGGCAGGGCGGTGCCGTCGGAGAGCTTCACGCGGGCGCGCACGAGGCTCGGCATGCGCGCGGGGTAGGCCCAGGCGTCGGACCATTTCGGGTCCGCGACGTCGCTCTCGGCGCCGAAATAGCCGAACTCGACGCTCTCGACCCCGGTGAAGAGCTCGGTGCGCAGGCCCTCGTCGAGCGGCTTGAAATCCTTCGCCTCGTCGTCGGGCGCGGCGCGGCGCATGACGAGGGCCTTGCCCTCGCCCGTCTCCGAGCGCTCGACGGCGAGCCCGACGAGGGAGAGCCCCGAGGCGGTCGGGCCCGCGGGCCGGTGCGAGACGAAGCGAAGCCGGTCCTTCTCGCCCGCGAAGGCGATCTTGGTCTCCAGCGGGTCCTTCCAGCGCATCGGGAAGACGGCGGAGAGCTCGCGGCGCAGGAAATTCTCGGCGAGCCGGTCGTCGGCCGCCCCGTGGCCCTTCGCCGCGGAGGCGTCCCAGCTTCGCAGCGCGAACGCCACGCCCGAGTAGAGCAGGCCCATCATCGCGGCGAGCAGCGTGATCGCGATCACGAGCTCGAGGAGCGTGAAGCCCGCGGCCGGGCGCCTCACGTGCGCGCCCCGAGCTGGAGCGTGGAAAGGCGCACCTCGCGCTCGCGCCCGTCGCCGGCGCGCCAGCCCACGCGCACCTCCACGCGGTAGAGGGAAAGCGGGATCGAGCGCGTCTGGGCGGCCGGTTCCGTCTCGGGGTCGCGCAGCACCGAGACCCGCCAGCGAAAGGCCCGATCGGGCGTCTCGCCCGAGCTCTCGCCTTCCTGCAGCGGGGACTCGACTCCCGTGGAGGCGAGCTTCGACTCGGCCACGGCGAGCGCGCGCGTGTAGCCGTCGAGCTCGCCCGCGCGCGCGAGACCGGCCGAGAAGATCTGGAAGATCGTGGTGAGCGCGAGCGAGAGCACGACGAAGGCGACCACGACCTCGAGCAGCGTGAAGCCGCCCTGCGCGCGCGCCCTCACGGCGCGTCCCCGATCGCCACGCGCCCGGTGAGCCAGTCCACGTCGACGCCGAGCCGGCGCTCGCCCGCGGCGACCGTCACGCGCCCGCCCGTGGAGCTGCCGTCGGGATGGAAGCGGATCGAGCCCTTGCGCTCGCTCTCGGCCTCGCTCTGCGCGGTGAAGAGCTTGAGGGCGATGCCCTCGGGCAGCCGGTGCGTGCGCGCTTCGCCCGTCAGCACGAACTCGCGCGACTCGACGTCGAGGGTGAGCAGCGCGTCGCGCCGCGTGGCCATGGCCGTCGACTGCGCCTGGCGCAGCCCCGAGGCGATCGCGCGCGCGGCGGCCTTGAGGTCCGCGCTGGAAGCGCCCTTCGAGGCGAAGGCGAGCACGATCCCGAAGGCGGCCGCGGCGATCGCCATCACGACGACCAGCTCGAGCAGCGTGAATCCCCGCTGTGCGCGCGTCATTGTTACAGCCCGAAAATGGGGACTGTCCCCATTTTTCTAGTTGGCGATGTCCTTGTTCTCGGCCTCGCCGCCTTCCTTGCCGTCGGCGCCGAGGGAGACGATGTCGAAGGGCTTCGACTGGCCGGGGGCGGCGTACTTGAAGTCGTTGCCCCAGGGGTCCTTCAGCAGCGCCGCGTCCTTGAGGTACGGGCCGTTCCACTTGTCCATGCCCGAGGGCTTCTCGACGAGCGATCGCAGCCCCTCCTGCGTGCTCGGGTAGCGGCCGGCCTCGAGCTTGAGGATCTCGAGCTGCCCGGAGAGCTGCTCGATCTGCGCCTTGGCGCGGCCCTGGTTGGCGCGCTCGAGGTTGCCGAAGATCCGGGGGGCGAGGAAGCCCATGATGGTGCCGAGGATGATCAGCACGATCACGAGCTCGATCAGCGTGAAGCCGCGCTCGCGGGGGGAAGGGGGGCGTCTCATGGCGTTGTCGGACTCCGTCGGATTTCAGAAGGGCACGTCGTAGAGGGTGAGCATGGCGGCGAGCATCGACAGGATGATCGCGCCGATCACGAGGGCCATCACCAGGATCATCACCGGCTCGAGGAAGGCGAGCAGCTTCCTGATCGCCTGCTCGACCTCGGTGTCGTAGGTGTCGGCCACGCGGATGAGCATCTCGTCGAGGCGCCCGGTCTCCTCGCCCACGAGGATCATGTGCACGGCGAGCATCGGGAAGCGCCCGGTCTCCATCATCGGCCGCCCGAGCCCGCGGCCCTCCTTCAGCTCGCGGGCGACATTGCCGACCGCCTCGGCGAGCCAGCCGTTGCCCATGGTCTCGCGCACGATCGCGAGCGCGGTGACGAGCGCCACGCCGTTGCCGAGCAGCGTGCCGAGCGTGCGCGCGAAGCGCGCCATCTCGACCTTGGCCACGAGGTCGCCCACGAGCGGAAGCGCGAGCACCCGGCGGTCGAGCGCGAAGCGCGCCTCGGGGTCCTCGAGGCGGCGCGCGAGGAGCCAGACGAGCGCGGCGAGGCCGAGCGTGATCGCCCACCAGTAGTCGCGAAGCGCGCGCGCGGCGAAGAGCACCATCTCGGTCACGAAGGGCAGCGCCTTGCCCGACTGCTCGAAGATCGGCTGGAACTTGGGCACGACGCCGACCAGCAGGATCACGACGGAGGCGAGCGCCACGGCGAAGAGGATCGCGGGATAGACGAGCGCGGAGGTGACCGTCGCGCGCAGCGCCTTCGCGCGCTCCATGAACTCCGAGAGGCGCACGAGCACGTCGGGCAGGCTCCCGCCCGCCTCGCCCGCGCGGATCATGTTCACGTAGAAGCGCGAGAAAACGCCCTTCTGCTCCTCGAGCGCGCGCGAGAGCGAGGCCCCGCCGCGCACCTCGTTGCGGATCCGGCCGAGGAGCTCGGACACGCGCGGGCTCGCCGCGAGGTTGATGAGGATCTCCACCGAGCGGTCGAGCGGCAGCCCCGCCTTGAGCAGTGTCGCGAGCTCGCGGGTGAGCACGCCGATGTCGCCCGCGGAAACCGCGCGGCGCTCGAAGAGCGATCGGCGCGCCCCGCCCGGGGCGGCGGCGGCGCGCGCCGCGCCCGCCTCCTCGGCGCGGATCGGGATGAAGCCCATGTCCTGCAGGCGGGCGACGGCGGCCGCGTCGCTGGAGGCCTCGAGCACGCCTTCCTGGACCTCGCCCGCGGGATTCACCGCCTTGTACTGGAAGAACGGCACGGGACGCGGCCTAGTCCTCGCGCGTGACGCGCAGGACCTCTTCGATCGTGGTGATGCCGCCGAGCGCCTTCCTGAGCCCGTTCTCGAACATCGTCTCCATGCCCCCCGCGATCGCCGCGGCGCGCAGCTCCCCGGCGGTGGCGTGGCGCATGATGAGCGAGCGGATCGCGTCGGTCATCACCAGCATCTCGACGATGCACACGCGCCCGAGGTAGCCCGTGCCCGCGCACTCGGGGCAGCCCACGGGGCGGTAGAGCGTGACCTCTCCCGGGGGCGCGAAGCGCCGGAGCCCCATCTGCTCGACCACCTCGGGAAGCGCGGCGTGGGGCTCGCGGCAGTGCCGGCACAGGGTGCGCACGAGCCGCTGGGCGAGGATGCCGTTCACCGTGGAGGTGAGCAGGTAGTCCTCCGCCCCCATGTCGAGCAGCCGGCTCACCGTGGAGGGCGCGTCGTTCGTGTGCACGGTGGACAGCACCATGTGGCCGGTGAGCGCCGACTGCATGGCGATCCTCACCGTCTCCAGGTCGCGGATCTCGCCCACCATGATGATGTCCGGGTCCTGGCGCACGATCGAGCGCAGGGCGTTGGCGAAGGTGAGGTCGATCTGCGGCTTCACCTGGATCTGGTTGATGCCCGGCATCTGGTATTCCACCGGGTCCTCGACGGTCACGATCTTCACGTCGGCCTTGTTCAGGCGGTCGAGGGCGGCGTAGAGCGTGGTCGTCTTGCCGCTGCCCGTGGGGCCGGTGACGAGCAGGATCCCGTGGGGGAGGTCGAGCACGCCGAGGAACTTGTCGAGGGCCGCACCCTCGAATCCGAGCGCGGCGAAATCGAGCGCCACGCCGCCCTTGTCGAGGATGCGCATCACCACGCTCTCGCCGTACATCGTCGGCACCGTGGACACGCGCAGGTCGATCTCCTTGCCCTGCACCCGGAGCTTGATGCGCCCGTCCTGGGGCAGGCGCCGCTCGGCGATGTCGAGCGAGGCCATGATCTTCACGCGCGAGATCACCGCGGCCGACAGGCGCCGCGGCGGGCTCTCGACCTCGTGGAGCACGCCGTCGATGCGGTAGCGCACCACCAGGCGGTTCTCGAAGGGCTCGATGTGGATGTCGGAGGCCCGCGATTCCAGCGCCTTGGTGAGCAGCAGGTTCACGAGCCGGATGACGGGCGCTTCGGAGGCGAGGTCCTTCAGGTGCTCGACGTCGCCCCAGTCCTGCTCCTCGTCGCGCGACTGGATGTTGTCCACGATCTGGCCCATGGACGACTTCCCGCCGCCGTAGAGCCGCTCGAGGGCGCCCTCGATCTCGTTGGGCGCGGCGATGTAGGGGCGCACGCGCTTGCCCGAGGCCATCTGCACCGCGGAGAGGACGTACGAATCCGTCGGGTCGGCGATCGCGAGGGCGAGCTCCTCGTCGTCTTCGCGCAGCGGCACCGCCTGGGCGTCCCTCAGGAACTTCGCCGAGATGCGCTCCTCGGCGAGCGGCAGCTCGGGGAAATCCGCGGCCGTGGCGACCGGCAGGTCGAGCTGGTCGGCGAGCGCGTCGGCGAGGTCGCGGCCCGACACCATCCCCAGGCGCAGCAGGATCACGCCGATCTTCTCGTGCGCCTCCCCGGCCTGGAGCTTCAGCGCCCGGTCGAGGTTCGCGGAGTCGAGCTTGCCGCGCTCGACGAGGATTTCGCCGATGCGTTTACGCAATTTCGGAGGTGCCGTTCGTAACCATTTGAAAAGTATAACATTCGAAGGCAACAAAGGGGTCGCACCCCTTTGTCGCCGCATCGGGGACGGCGATCGACCGGACGACAAGCTGCCGGACGGCGCCGGCGGGCGAGCGATCGAGCCCGAGGGTCCAGTCGCCGCCCACCGCCGGCGCGCGGTCCGGTGCAGCGCCTCGCGCATCGTCGCCGGCCAAAAAAAAGCGGGCAATCGCTTGCCCGCTTCAAGGCCTCCTGGGAGATTCCGAGTTCGTGCAGCGACTGCTTTGAGCCCTTTCCCGGTGGAAAGTTGCGGCGAAGCCCCCCCGAGGGGGGGCCGCGCTCAGTTGTACGCCGACTCGCCGTGGGCGGTGATGTCGAGGCCCTCGCGCTCCTCCTCTTCCGGCACGCGCATGCCGAGGACGAGGTCCGCGATCTTGAGGGCGATGAAGGCGACCACGCCGGACCACAGGATCGTGATCCCCACGGCCTTCGCCTGGACGATGACCTGGGACAGGATCGAGTAGTCCGCGGGCTTCACCATCGCCGCCGTGACCCAGTCGGCCACGTAGCCGGGGCCGCCGAGGTCGGGCGCGGCGAACACCCCCGTGAGCAGCGCGCCCAGGATGCCGCCGATGGCGTGCACGCCGAAGACGTCGAGGGAGTCGTCCACCTTCAGCATCTTCTTCAGGCCCGAGACGCCCCACAGGCAGACCACGCCCGCGACCGTGCCGATCACGAAGGCGCCGGGGATGCCCACGTTGCCCGCCGCGGGCGTGATCGCCACCAGGCCCGCGACGGCGCCCGAGGCCGCGCCCAGCATCGAGGGCTTGCCCTTGAAGATCCACTCGAAGAGCATCCACGAGATCACCGCGCAGGCCGTGGCGAGGAAGGTGTTGAGGAAGGCGAGGACGGCGAAGTTGCCCGCCTCGAGCGCGCTGCCGGCGTTGAAGCCGAACCAGCCGAACCACAGGAGCGAGGCCCCGATCATGGTCATGGTCAGGTTGTGCGGCGTCATCGCTTCCCGGCCCCAGCCGATGCGCTTGCCCACCACGTAGGCGCCCACCAGGCCCGCGATGCCGGCGTTGATGTGCACCACGGTGCCGCCCGCGAAGTCGAGCGCGCCCATCTGCCAGATGTAGCCCGCCTTGGCGTTGAGCCCGTCGACGAGCTTCGGATCCGTGTAGGCGTCCGGGCCCATCCAGAACCACACCATGTGCGCGATCGGCGTGTAGGCGAACGTGAACCAGAGGATCGCGAACAGCAGCAGCGCCGGGAACCTGATGCGCTCGGCGAACGCGCCGACGATCAGGCACACGGTGATCGCCGCGAACGTGGCCTGGAACGCCACGAACACGAGCTCGGGGATCGGCGTGTTCTTCGAGAACGTCGCGGCCATCGCGAACTCGCCCTTCGCCGCGTCGAACGTGCCGTTCAGGAACAGCCGGTCGAAGCCGCCGATGTAAGCGCTGCCTTCGGTGAACGCGAGGCTGTAGCCGTACACGCACCACAGCACCGTGATCATCGAGAACACGACGAACACCTGCATCAGCACCGACAGGATGTTCTTCGACCGGACCATGCCGCCGTAGAAGAGCGCCAGCGCCGGGATGCTCATCATGATGACGAGCAGCGTCGACGTCAGCATCCACGCGACGTCGCCCTTGTTGGGCGTCGGAGCGGGAGCGGCGGTGGCGGCGGGGGTCGCCGAAGGGGCTGCCGCCGGGGCGGCGGCTGGCGCGTCGGCGGGAGCCGTGGCCGCGGGGGTCGCCGCGGCTGCGGGCGCCTTGTCCTGCGCGAGCGTCGCGGGGGCCGCGAACGCGACCGCGCCGACGAGCGCGATCAGTGCGAGTAGCTTTTTCATGATGGCTCCCTTACAGCGCTTCCGCGCCGGTTTCGCCGGTGCGAATGCGCACGACCTCGAGCAGGTCGAAGACGAAGATCTTCCCGTCGCCGATCTTCCCGGTGTTGGCGGCCTTCTCGATCGCCTCGATGACGCGCTCGAGGAGCTCGTCGCGGATGGCGGCTTCGATCTTGACCTTGGGCAGGAAGTCGACGACGTACTCGGCGCCGCGGTAGAGCTCCGTGTGCCCCTTCTGGCGGCCGAATCCCTTGACCTCGGTGACGGTGATTCCCTGGACGCCGATCGCCGAGAGGGCCTCGCGGACCTCGTCGAGCTTGAACGGCTTGATGATGGCGGTGACGAGCTTCATCGCTGCTCCAATCGGATGGGGGGACGCGTCAGAACGTCTTCTTGACGTAGACGACGCCACGGTCCTTCGAGGTGTCGTAGCCGGTGAGGTCGGTGTAGGGACCGGACTTCGCGTTGTTGCCGCTGTAGTAGGCGCCGATCTCGAGGCCCTTCACGACGCCCTCGGGCACCGTGTACGACCCGCCGAGCCTCCAGTCCGAGTACGAGGTCTTCGCGTCGCCGCTCGCGTCGTGGCGCACGTCGAGGTAGCCGTAGTGGCCGAGCAGCGCGAAGCCGGTCTCGCCGATCGGGTAGGTCGCCGACAGGTCGACGTAGTAGGTGCCGTCGGTCTTCTGCCCGGTCGGGCGCAGGCCGAAGTAGTCGTCGAGGCTGTACGAGAGCTTGACGCTCACCCACTTCCAGCCGAGCGCGGCGTAGAGCTCCCACGTGTCGGCGCTCACGACGCCCGGGTTCCTCGAGCCGGGGTAGTAGTAGTAGATCGTGCCGAGGTCGTAGAAGAAGTCGCTGTTCGGGAAGTTGGCCTTGTAGCCGCCGTAGAAGTCCCACTCGAGGCTGTTGCTGACGCCGCCGCCGGCGTCGGAGAGCCAGCTCACGTTCGAGGCCCAGGTGCCCGCGTACAGGCCGCTCGCGTGCGCATAGTCGAAGCCGCCCTGCACCGCCGGCTTGGCGTTGGTCTGCGCGATGCCGCGGTAGCGGTACTCGCTGCCGAGCGACACGTTCGCGGTGACGGTGTGATCCGGCGTGGCCGGCGCGGCGGGGGTCTGGGCGAAGGCTGCGGACGATGCGAGCGCGACGCTGGCGAGGGCGAGGCGGAACGGAGCGGTGCACGTCATGGGAATCCTCGAAAGGTGGATGAAGGTGAGACTTCCGGGGACTCTTCAGCACTTCGTGTGCCACTGCAGCAAATACTTATGGAACAATAGGTTAATGCGATATTCGCCGTCGCATCGTTTGGAGAATCCGATTCGGCGCACCAATCGGGTGCGCGGAGGGGGTTCCTTCGCACCACCCCGGCGCGGCTCGCGCGCCGGCCACTCTCGTCAGGACCGTGCGCGCCGTCCGGGGCTTCGCCGCCGTCGCGTTTGCTAGACTCGCTCGCATCGACACGAGCGCATCGTCCGCGAGGAGCACGAGATGATCAGCAGCGCGACCCTGGACGACCTGGCGCGGCGCATCGGGCGCGCGATCGAGGCCTCTCCCGCGAAGGACATCGAGAAGAACGTGAAGGCTCTCCTGCAAGGCGGCCTCGCGAAGCTCGACGTCGTGCCGCGTGCCGAGTTCGACGTGCAGGCGAAGGTGCTCGCGCGCACGCGCGAGAAGCTGGAGGCGCTCGAGCGGAAGGTCGCCGAGCTCGAGGCGCGGCAGATCGGCGGCTAGCCTCGGGGGCCGGCCGGGGGGTCGACGGGTCGTAGCGGCACGTACTCCGCCACCACTGGCCGCGCGCGAGTCGTCGACGAATCGCGCTCGGCGCCCGACGGCTCAGGCATTCAATCGGGTGAACACATCACGACCCCTTCGTTCACGTACCCCTCGCCGACCATCTGGGACACGATCGCGGGGCTCGTCGTGTAGCGGTGGTTGCTTCCCCACGCGGCGGCGTTCGCCTGGCCGTTCCAGAGTCGGTACACCGCGGTCGTACCGCCGACGCACGTTCCTCCCTGCGCGGGCGCCGTGACGTAGAACGCGTTCGGCGACTCGTGCACGTAGCCCGCGTACCACGCATGGCTGGGGTGCGCCGGATTCGTGGAGGCGTCGAGGATGGCGGCGCACTCCGACGCGGACGCCGAGAAGAAATGCGAATCGCCGAGCCCCGGAGGAATGTAGAAGCGGCAGACGGGTTGCGTCCCCGCCGGCTGGTCGACGTGGGCTTTCCACGAGAGGCCGGTGGCCGTCCAGCCCTTGATCACGGCTCCGGACTGGAGCGCCGCGATCTCGACCGGATCCGTGCTGATGAAGTAATGGTGCAGACCGGCATGATAGAACTCGACGACCGGCACCGCCGGCGCCGCCGCTCCCGCGTCGTTCGTTGCGGCGCAGACGGCGTAGGCATTGAATCCGGTGCCCGTGTTGGTGGCGCCCGTGTCCCGGATCGCGCCCGTGCTCCAGCCCGGCCCGACCGGATAGCTGCCGGGGTTGCGCTGGTACAGCGCCAGCGCGGAGTCGTCACCGAACACCGGTTCCAGGCCCACGAGCCATTGACCGGGAACGCGCGAACCGCCCGCCAGCGCGCCCGTGCCCGCGGGGCAGCTCGCTGATTCGCGAAACACCCCATAGTTGGACGAGGTGGCGTCGAATGACGAAGCGATCCGCGCGTCGGTTCCCTGCGCGCAGACCGCGCCCACCTTGAACACGGGTCCCGGCGGCGGCGGCACGACAAAGAGGAGCGGCGCGCCGTACACGCCCGCGCGCCAGCCGACCGACGGCGGCCAGGTCTGGTCGGAGCCGTCGGGCAGCGGCTGGCTCGCGCTGATCCGGTATTTCTCCGACGAGAGCGTGCCCGCGCGCTCGACGTCGATGCCTCCGCCCAGCGCGCGGTAGCCCGCC
>JBGAQP010000018.1:0-75448 GCA_044220635.1 Usitatibacteraceae bacterium | reverse complement strand
GCGCCGCATCAGAGCTTCGCCGGGTCGGGGCCGCCCGCGGGGCCGAACCAGGCCTTCGCCAATGCCTGGCGCGCCGCTTTCTCGGCCTTCGCGTCGCCCTTCCTGCGATAGACCTCGGCGAGCCCAGCGAGCGCCCAGCCGCTCGCGCGCACGCGGCCGAGGGAATCGCGGAACGCCTTCTCGGCCTCGTCGAGGCGTCCCTGGCGCATCCGCACGCTGCCGAGCGATTGCCGGATTGGGTAGTACCAGTACGCCGGCTCCATGTACGCGAGCGAGTCCTCGACGAAGATCGCCTCGTCGTAGGCCTTCGCCGCCGCCTCCAGGTCGCCCATCGCGTCCGCGAGCCGCCCGGTGGCGACCAGGCGCGCGGTCTGCACGATCTCCCTGCCGGGCACCGCCCACTCCGCGAAGGGCTTGAAGTCCGCCTCGCGCTCGAGCTTCGCGAGCGCGGCGATCTCGTTGCGCGCCGCGGCCGCGTCCTTCTTCCCGGCGAAGGCGATCGCGCGGGCGTAGTGGTACATCGCCCGCACGAGCGCGAGGCCCGCGTCTGGCGCGGGCAGCGCCAGGATCGCCTCGGGCGCGCTGAACTGCGCGTGCGTCGTGTACGGCGCGGCCTTGATCGGCTGCAGGGGCGGGACCTGCTTCGCGGCCCCGGCGTCGATCGCGCGGTCGAGCTTCGCGCCTGCCTCGAGAGCGGTCGCCGCGTCGCCGCCCTGCTGCGCCGAGACCATCACGAAGTGGATGTTGTGCGGGTAGTAGGCCAGCTTGTACATCGGGTCCGAGGGCGAGGTGCCGAAATAGCGCTCGTCGATCGCGATCGCCTTCTTGTTGGCCTCGAGCGATTCCCGGTACATGCCGAGCCGGTAGTAAATGTGCGCCGGCATGTGCACGATGTGCCCCGCCCCGGGCATCAGGTCCGCGAGCCGCCGGGCGTGGGCGAGCGCGCGCTCGGGCTTCGTGGAGGCCTCGACGGCGTGGATGTAGTAGTGGATCGCGCCGGGGTGGGCGGGATTGCGCTGGAGCACGGTCTCGAGCGCGGCGAGGATCTCGCCCGCGCGCGCCTTGGGCTTCGTGCCGCCCGCCTCCCAGTAGTCCCAGGGCTGCGTGTCCATCACGCTTTCGGCGTAGAGCACCTGGATGTTGTCGTCGCCGGGGTAGCGCGCCGCGAGCGCCTTCATCGCGTCGGCGAACGCGGCGTCGAGCGCCGCGCGCCCGGCCTTCGGGTCCGCGGAATAGCGCCTGGCGAGGGCCGCGACCAGCGCGCGGTCCTTCTCCGGCGCGCGGGGGGCGAGCTCGAGGGCCTTGGCGAGCGCGGCCATCGCCGGCGCCTGCGCCTCGGGCATCATCGGGGCATTGATGTTGGGGCCGAGGACGAACGCCTCGCCCCAGTAGCACATCGCGCACGACGGATCGAGCTTCTGCGCGGCCTGGAAGGCGCGCTGCGCCTCGGCGTGGTTGAAGGCGAAGGCGAGCCGCAGGCCCTGGTCGAAATAGCGCTGGGCGTCGGGCACGCGGGTTCCCACCTTGAGCCCGAGGGAGCCGAGGTCCTTGTAGAGGGGCACCTCTCCGCCGGCGGCCCGGGTGGGCACGGGCTGGAAGGGCGCCGTCTCGGTCCGCGCGAGGATCAGGGTCTTCAGCACCGGGGGTTGGCCGGTGGCCGGCGCGCAGGCTCGCGCGGGCTCGGCGAGGAGGGGGTCGTAGGCTTCCGGCGTGGGCTGCGCGACCACGCGGTCGGCGACCAGCACGGCGGAGCCGATGAGGCCGCAGGCGGCGAGCGCGAGCACGATCCGGCGGATCCCGTTGTCGGAGGCAGGTTTCATGGCGAGGTTCCTTTCGCGGGGAAATCAGGCCACAGCCGGCTGCGCCGCAGCCGTCGCAGGGCGCAGGTTCGCATCCGGCAGGCGCTCGAGCAAGCGCCAGCCCCAGCGGCTGCGGGGTTTGTGGACGATGCGCTCGGCGGCATAGTGCGCGGCGAGCCGCTCGCGGCCGGCGCGGCGCGCGGCCTCGATGAGCGTGAGCGTGAGCAGGTCGCGCTGGGCGTGGCTGCCGCCGAAGCGCCAGGCGCCGTCGCGCACCGCGGCGAGCCTCTCCGCCGCCTCGGCGTGGCGGCCCTCGCGGAAGGCGATCACGGCCTCGGCGGCGTCGCGGCCGACCGCGCGCGTCATCTCGCCGTTCGCGATGCCCGCGCCTGCCGCCTCCTCGAGCGCGCGGCGAAGGCGCGCGATCGCCCCGGAGCGGCCGGTGGCCGCGAAGGCGAGCGCCGCGTGGAAATCGTTGAACGCGTAGAAGCCGCCCTCGCGCTCGAGCTCGCCTTCCCAGGCATCGGCCACCTTCTCGAAGCGCTCGCCCACCTCCGCGCCCTCGAGCGTGAGCCTCCAGAGGAGCGAGGTCGCGTCGAGCCGCGACATCGCCATGCCGTGGGCCCCGGCGAGCGCGGCGTCGTAGAGCTCGAGCGCGCGCGCGAAGTTCCCGCCGTCCATGTGGAACAGCGCGAGGTGCCACCAGTTGTGGAAGGCGAAGCCGTTGTCGGGCGTGGCCCAGTCGGCCTCGCGCGACACGAGGAAGTCGATGCCCTCGCCGATGCGGCCCTGCATCTCGAGGACGTGGACCACGGCGTGCACCGCCCAGCAGTCCTCGGGGGCGGCCTCGAGCGCGGCGAGCCCCGCGGCCTCGGCCTCGGGATACTGGTTGCATTCCTCGAGCCCGAAGGCGTGCATTCCGAGCACGAACGATCGTCCCGGAACCGACGCGGGCCAGTGCGGAAGGACGCGCGAGACGCGATTGCGCAGGTTGAGGGCGTCGCCGCGGCAGAAGTCCACGAGGTGCGCGACCTGGAGCGCGAGGAGGTCCCGCGGATGGTCGGCCAGCACGCGGTCGAGGGCGTCGGTGCCGCCGTGCCAGTCGCCTTCGGCGAGCCGGCGGGCCGCCGCGGCCAGCGCGCGCTCGCGCGCCGGAGCCTTGGCGAGGACCTCCTTCGCCGCGTCGAGGACCGCCAAGGCGTCCCCGGCGAAACGCCGCTCGAAGAAGGTCATCAGGATCAAGGCCTTGGCGACATGCCCCGCCGCGGATCGCGGGTCGATGGCGAGCGCCGCGTCGAGGGGGGCGATCGGATCGCCCCGGTAGCTGCGGAAGGCCGCGAGGGCCTGCTCGTAGGATCCGAGGGCCTGGGGATCGGAAAGGTCGATGGCGAGACCGCGGGCGTCGTGGATCATGGTGGTTCCTCGGCTGAAAGGCCGGAACTATACCGACCGGTTGGTATGTTGCAAGTGGTCTTTTATGCCTGTTGATGTATAGTGTCTTGAAACTCATGGAGACAGGACATACCTGACGGTACGTTATGGATACCCCACTGGATGCACCCAAGACCCGGGACCCGGCCCGGACCCGCGAGCGGATCCTCGACGCCGCCCAAGCCCTGATCCTCGACCATGGATTCGGCGCGACGACCGTGGACGCGGTCGCGGGCCGCGCGGGCATCACGAAGGGCGCCTTCTTCCACCACTTCGCGAGCAAGGGCGATCTCGCCCGCGCCCTCGTCGACCGCTATGCGATCCTCGACCGCGAGCATCTCGAGGAGACGCTCGCGCGCGCCGAGAAGCTCGCCACGGACCCCCTGCAGCAGGTGCTGATCCTGATCGCGCTCTACGAGGAGCAGTTCGAGGCGATGGACGAGCCCTTCCCCGGCTGCCTCTTCGCCTCGTACATCTACGAGAACAAGCTCTTCGACGCGGCCACGATCGGGGTGCTGCGCGAATCCACCCTCCTCTGGCGGCGCGTGATGCTCGCGAAGCTCGAGGAAGTCGCCGCGGTCCATCCGCCGCGCCAGGCGGTGGACATGGAAAGCCTCGCGGACCTCTTCTACTCGCTGAGCGAGGGCGCCTTCGTCATGACCAAGACGCTCGGCGACAAGACGCTGCTCGCGCGCCAGGCGCGGCACCTGCGGACCTACCTGGAGCTGCTGTTCGCTCCCGGGGACCGGGGCGAGGCGCTCAGGCCGGCGCCGCCATCTTGAGGGCGGGCAGCTTCACCGAGCGGATCGCCGCGGCGAGCGCCGCGACCGCCTCGGGACGGTCGAAGCCGCTGCGCCAGGCGAGCGCCACCTTGCGCGAGGGCGCGGGCGCGGCGAAGGGCACCGCCTTCAGCAGCTTCGTGGCGTAGCGCGGCGAGAGCGCGCTCGCGGGCAGCACGCTGACCCCGAGACCCGAGGCGACCATGTTGCGGATCGTCTCGAGGGAGCTGCCCGCGCGCCCCTCGGGCAGCGCCGTGTTCGGCTGGCCCGGGCAGGCCTCGAGCACCTGGTCGCGGAAGCAGTGGCCGCTGTGGAGCACGAGCAGGTTCTCGCCGCCGAGGTCCCCGGGCTTCACCGACTTGCGCGAGCACCAGGGGTGCGAGCCGGGCACGACCACGCTGAAGGGCTCCTCGTAGACGACCTCGGTCTTCACGCCCGGGATGGCGAAGGGCAGCGCGACGACGACGACGTCGAGCTCGCCCTCGCGCAGCATCGGCGCGAGCTGGCCCGTGAGGTTCTCCTCGATGGCGAGCGGCATCTGCGGCGCGCGCTTGTGGAGGATCGGGACGAGCTCGGGCAGCAGGTAGGGGCCGATCGTCGGGATTACGCCCAGGCGCAGCACCCCGGAGAGCTGGTCGCGCGCCCCGCGGGCGAGGCTCGGGATCTTGCCCACCTCGTCGAGCACGCGGCGCGCCTGCTCGACGATCGCCTGGCCCCGCGGCGTCACGAGCACCTCGCTCTTGTTGCGCTCGAAGAGCTTGAGGCCCAGCTCGTCCTCGAGCTTGGCGAGCGCGAGCGAGAGCGTGGGCTGGGTGACGAAGCACCGGCGCGCCGCGCGGCCGAAATGGCGCTCCTGCGCGAGGGCGACGACGTACTTCAGCTCGGTGAGGGTCATCGCGATCCGATTGGCATGGGCAATCGAAAGTATATCCGCAATTGATTGCGCGAGCTCCTCCCGCGGGCCCGCCTTGGGTTAACCTGTGCAACAGGGAGGCGCGGCCGGCAGGAGACCCCAGGGCGAACCGGCCCCATTCGATCATGGACATGCGCAAGTACGGGTTCCGGATCCGGACCCGCGGCGGCTCGACCGTCGAGAACCTCGTGATCCAGGGCCGGGACCTCGCCGAGGCGGAGCGCAAGCTGCGGCAGGTCTATCACCATTGCACCGTGCTCGAGTCGCGCCTGCTCGCCGACCCCGTGCCGGCGGAGGCTTCCGACCTCGAGGGCGTGATCTCCCTGATCGCTTCCGAACCGGCCCCTCCGGAGCCGGAGAAGCCCGCGGAAGGCTGAGGGCCCTCAGCCGACGGCGAAGGCCGGGAGGTCGAGGGGCGAGCTCCCGCGCGCGCCGGCGCGCACCCCGAAGAAGCCCGCCTGCTCGAGCTCCTCGAAGAGCGCCCGGTAGTCGGCCGCCCCGCGGCTGTTGGGCGCATGGGTGAACACGTCCCGGGCGTTGTAGGGGCTCTCGGCGATCGCCACGGCTTCCGAGATCCGGCCCTCGCAGAGCTCCGCGCCGAAGCGCGCCTTGAAGGTCTCGAGGATGTCCCAGGACATCTTGCGCCGGCCGTCGAAGCGCGTGATCACGTAGCGGCGCTCGACGCGCCGCCCGAGCACCCGCTGCAGCGCGTTCAACGTCTTCTCGACCTGCAGGGCGCCGTTCACGGCGAGGTAGTCCGCGGAGACCGGGACGAGGACGCGGTCGGCCGCGAAGATCGCCGACAGCGAAAGCACCCCGAGCAGCGGGCAGCAGTCGATCACCACGGGACGGATCCCGTTCAGGCTCTCGCGCGCGATCCCCGCCCGAAGGCGGTTGAGCACGTTGGGACCCTTGCCGAACTGCGTGTCCACCTTCGAGAGCTCGATGTGGGCCGGAATGATCTCCCAGCCCTCGCGGACGGGGCGCGCGAGGTCGGCGAGCCCCCGCGCATCCTTGTAGAAGGCGTAGACGCTCGCCTCGGCCGAGGGCGCCGTCGCGCCCGTGATCGCCGACAGGTGCGCCTGGGGATCGAGGTCGATCGCGAGCGGCTCGTAGCCCTCGCGGGCGAGCGCGGCGGTCAAGTTGAGCGCGGTCATGGTCTTGCCGACCCCGCCCTTCTGGTTGAAGACGGCGATGCAGGTCACGGAAGCCGATCCGTTCTTGCTGGTCCCGGGTTGCCGCCCCTCCTGACCTTCTTGTTCTTGGGCGGCTGAAGCCATACTAGGCCGTGAATCAGGCACTTGGCAAGCGTTCCTGAAACGGGGCCTGAGGAAGCCCGCGGAAAGGACTGACGCCCTTGGAAAATCCGGCGGCCCTCCCCGCGTCAGATCCGGTCCGGGAAGCGCCCCGCGAAGACCTCGAGATTGTCCGTGAAGATCCCGTCCGCGCCCCACCCGAACAGGGCCTCGGCGCGCTCGGGCTCGTCGACGGTGTAGAGCAGGACCCGGTAGCCCTCCTCGCGCAGCCGCTCGACCTCGTGCCGAGCGACCCGGCGGTGGTTCGTGTGCAGGGACACCGCCCCGAGGGCGGCGAGCCGCTCGCGATCGTCGGGCGCGAGCTTCGAGGTGATGAATCCGCGGGGAAGCCGCGGCACCGCGGCCTTGGCGGCCATCAGCGCCTCGAACGAGAACGACGAAAGCAGCGGCGGCACGCTCGCCTGCGCCCAGAGCCCGTCGGCGAGCCGCGCCACGCGATCGCCGGTCTCGGCCTCGCGCCCGGGGCTCGGCTTGATCTCGATGTTGGCGAGCGTCCCTCGGGCGATCAGCAGCTGCGCGGCCGCCTCGAACCGGGGGGGCGGCTCCCCGCGGAAGGCCTCGGAGTGCCATGTTCCCGCGTCGAGGCGGGCGAGCTCTTCCCAGGTCCGCGCCGCCGCCGGGCCGTGCCCGTCGGTCGTGCGCTCGAGCGTCGTGTCGTGGAGCAGGAACGCCACCCCGTCGCGCGAGAGCTTCACGTCGAACTCGTGCATGCGATAGCCCAGGGACTGGCCGGCGCGGATCGCGGCGAGCGTGTTCTCCGGCGCGAGGCGCCCGCCGCCGCGGTGGGCGACGATCGACGGATAGGGCCAGTCGCCCTTCACGCGAGGCCGCCCGCGCGGTGGGCGAGCGCCACGATGGCGATGAAGGCGAGGTAGGCGTAGCAGGCCGCGGCGAGGTCGTCGGCCATGACGCCGAGCCCGCCCTTCAGGCGGCGCTCCATCTCGCGGATCGGGAAGGGCTTCCAGACGTCGAAGAGGCGGAAGAGCGCGAGCGCGAGCAGTTGCAGCCCGAAGCTCGCGGATGCGAGCGCGGCCAGCGGCAGGAAGGCGACGATCTCGTCCCAGACGATCGCGCCCGGGTCGGCCGTCCCGAGGTGGCGCCCGGTGATCCCGCAGGCCCAGACCCCGAGGAAGAAGAGCGGGATCGCGAGGAAGGCGACCGCAAGCGGCGGCATCACGGCGGCGAGCGCCCAGTAGAGGGCGAGGGCCGCGAAGGTCCCGGCGGTGCCGGGCGCGCGGGGCGCGAGGCCGGCGCCGAATCCCAGCGCGATGAAATGCGCGGGGTGCGCCACGAGGAAGCGCGCGTCAGGAAGGCGAGAAGTGGTCGAATCCGCGGCCATCGATCTTGACGGGCTTGCCCTCGGGGCCGAGAAGGCTCACGCCCCGGCCCTTCTTCACCTGGCCGATGCGCGCGAGGGGGATGCCGAGCATGTCCGTGAGGTCGTCGATGCTCTCGCGGGCGTTGACCGGCGCCGTGAAGCACAGCTCGTAGTCGTCGCCGCCGGCCACGATCGCCTCGAGCCCCGCCCTCGAGCCCACGTGCTTCGCGCCGATCGGCGACAGGGGCACCGCGGCGAGCTCGACCGTGGCGCCCACCCCCGAGAGCTGGCAGATGTGGCCGAGGTCCGCGAGCAGGCCGTCGGAGATGTCGACCGCGCTCGTCGCGAGCCCGCGCAACGCCTGGCCGAGGTTCACGCGCGGCGTGGGCTCGTAGAGGCGCATCAGCGCCTCGTCCCGGTCGGCCGGGTCGAGCTCGAGCCAGCCGTGGCGGTGCGCGACCGCGAGCGCCGCGTCCCCGATCCGGCCCGACACCCACACGTCGTTGCCCGCCTTCGCCCCGCTGCGCCGCAGCGCCGCGCCCGCGGGCACCTCGCCCATGATCGTCACCGTGAGCGCGAGCGGCCCGCGCGTGGTGTCGCCGCCGATGAGCGAGACCTCGTACTCCTCCGCGAGGTCGAAGAAGCCCTTGGCGAACTTCCCCAGCCAGTCGTGGTTCACCTCGGGGATGGTGAGCGCGAGCATCGCCCAGTAGGGCATCGCGCCCATGGCGGCCATGTCCGAGAGGTTCACGGCGAGCGCCTTGTGGCCGAGCGACTCGGGATCGACGTCCGGGAAGAAATGCGTTCCCGAGACCATCGTGTCGGTCGAGACCGCGAGGTCCATGCCGTTGGAGACGTCGACGAGGGCGCAATCGTCGCCCACGCCGAGGACGGCGTTGGCGGCGGGGCGGGCGAAGTGGCGCGCGATGAGCTCGAACTCGGGGGTGGGCTTGGTCATGCGGGGGTCTTCCGGGTGGCGCGGCGGGCGCCGCCGGGGCGCGGCTTCCCGGCCGGGGCGCTTCCCGCGGCGATCTCCTCCGCCCGGGCCCGGGCGGCGAAGCGATCGAGGATGCCGTTCACGTACTTGTGTCCGTCGGTGCCGCCGAAGCGCTTGGCGAGCTCGATCGCCTCGTTGATCGCCACGCGGTAGGGGATCTCCGGGCAGCGCCCCAGCTCCCAGGCGCCGAGCAGCAGGATCGCGCGCTCGACCGGACTCACCTCCTCCCACTTGCGGTCCGCGAGGGGCTCGAGCGCGGCGCGGTTCTCCTCGGCGTGCTTCATCGCGCCGGAGAGCTCGGACTTGAGGAACGCCCGGTCCGCCTCGTCGTAGCCCTCGAGCTCGGCGAGGTCGCGCAGCACCGCGGCGGGCGTGCCGCCCGTGAACTGCCACTGGTACAGGCCCTGCAGCGCGAGCTCGCGCGCGCGGCGCCGCGGCGAGCTCATGCGCCCAGGGCCCTCAGGAGGTTGGCCATCTCGACGGCGGTGCGCGCGGCCTCGGCACCCTTCACCGCCGCGCGCGCGCGCGCCTGCTCCTCGGTGGAGGTCGTGAGCACGCCGTTGGCCACCGGCACGCCGGTCTCGAGCTGAACGTCGAGGATGCCGCGCGCGCTCTCGTTGGAGACCACCTCGAAATGGTAGGTATCCCCGCGCACCACCGCCCCCAGGGCGACGAGCGCGTCGTAGCGCACCCCGAAGCCGCGGCGCTCGAGGGCGAGCGCCTGGAGCGCGAGCGGGATCTCGAGCGCGCCCGGCACGCTCACCACGTCGATGTCCCCGGCGTCGACCCCCAGCTCGTGCAGCTCGCGGTCGCAGGCCGTGAGCAGCGCGCGCACGATCTCCTCGTTGAAGCGGCTCCAGACGATGGCGATCCTCAGCCCCTCGCCCTTGAGCTCCGGCGCGAGCTGCGTCATACGGCCTTCATCGCGGACTTGTCGTCGGGGGAGAGGTACTCGACCACCTCGAGCCCGAAGCCCGACATGCTCGGGATGCGCTTGGGCCGGGCGAGCACACGCATGCGCCCGACGCCGAGGTCGCGCAGGATCTGGGCGCCGATGCCGTGCAGGCGCGGGTCCCAGGCGCGCTCGACGCGCCGCTCCACGACGGAACCCGCGATGCGCTCGAGCGTCTCCGAGGCGTTCTCGCGCCGGCGCAGCAGCACGATGACGCCCTCCTTGTGGTGCGCGACGATGCGCATCGCGTCCTGGACCGAATAGGCGTGGCGCGCCGCGTCGAAGTCGAAGAGATCGAGGGAGATGAAGGGCTCGTGCACGCGCACGAGCACCGCGCGCGAGGGCTCGGGCTCGCCCTTCACGAGGGCGTAGTGCAGCTCGTCGGCCGTCGTGTCGTGGTAGATCACCAGCCGGAAGGGCCCGTAGGGCGTCGAGATCGGCTTGTCGCAGACGCGCTCGACGAGGGTCTCGGTCTCGCTGCGGTGGCGGATGAGGTCCGCGATCGTCCCGAGCCTCAGGCCGTGGCGCTCGGCGAATTCCACGAGGTCGGGCAGGCGCGCCATCTCCCCGTCGGGCTTCATCACCTCGCAGATCACCGCGGCGGGCGTGAGGCCCGCGGCCTCGGCGAGGTCGCAGCCCGCTTCCGTGTGCCCCGCGCGCACGAGCACGCCGCCGTTTTGCGCCATCACCGGGAAGATGTGCCCGGGCTGGACGATGTCGCCGGGCTTCGCGTGGCGCGCGACCGCGGCGCGCACCGTGCGCGCGCGGTCCGCCGCGGAGATGCCGGTGCTCACGCCCGCGGCGGCCTCGATCGAGACGGTGAAGGCCGTGCCGTGGGGCGAGCGGTTGTCGGAGACCATGAGCGGGAGGTTCAGCTGCCGGCAGCGCTCCTCGGTGAGCGTGAGGCAGATGAGGCCGCGCGCGTGCGTGGCCATGAAGTTGATCGCCTCGGGCGTGACGAAGTCCGCGGCGAGCACGAGGTCGCCCTCGTTCTCGCGGTCCTCGGCGTCCACGAGCACGACCATCCGCCCGCGGCGGATGTCGTCGATGATTTCGGGGATCGGGCTGATCTTCACGGCGCTCGACCGGATGGGGAAAGCGACATTTTGCCCGACTTTGCGTCCCGCCGCCCCGCGGCGCGCGCCCTCTCCCGCCGGGCTTTGCCTTATGTCAACATCGCGGCGGCCCGAAAGGGCTTCCATGGCGGGTAAGACGCCGCGAACCTGGAGGAACCATGAGAACTCCGAAACCGTTTCCGACTTCCCCCGCGATCCGCAGGGCCGCGATCGCCGCCTCGGCCGCCGCCGTCGCGGCCGCCGCCCTCTGGCCCGTCCCCGCCCCCGCCGAGGAGAAGAGCCGCGCCGCGAAGGACGTCGTCGAGGCGAGCTGCGCGGCCTGCCACCGCGAGGGCAAGAAGGGTGCGCCGAGGATCGGCGACAAGAAGGCCTGGACGCCGCGGCTCTCGAAGGGCCTGGACACGCTGGTGCTCGCCGGCATCCGCGGCCACGACGGCATGCCGCCGCGCGGGGGCCGGGCGGACCTGACGGACGCCGAGTTGCGCGCCGCGATCCTCTACATGTTCGACCCGAAGGCGCCCCCGAAGAAGGCGCCCTGAGCTAGCCGGGCGCCGACTGCAGGCGCTCGAGGTAGCGCGCCGCGAGATCGACCTCGATGTTGACGCGCGAGCCCGCGGCGAGGCCGCGGATCGTGGTCGCCGCGCGCGTGTGCGGGATGATGTTCACCTCGAAGCGCGCGCCTTCCACGGCGTTCACCGTGAGGCTCACCCCGTCGAGCGCGACCGAGCCCTTGCGCGCGATGTAGCGCGCGAGCGCGGCCGGTGCGTCGACCACGAGCCGCCAGCTTCCCCCGAGGTCCTCGAAGGCCGCCACGCGGCCCACGCCGTCGACGTGGCCCGAGACGAGGTGCCCGCCGAGGCGGTCCGAGAGCCGCAGCGACTTCTCGAGGTTCACCTCGCGCCCCGCCTCGAGCCCCGCGGTCACCTCGAGGGTCGCCCGCGAGCTCTCGACCTCGAAGCCGCGCGCGTCCCGGGCCACCACCGTGTGGCACGCGCCCTGGATCGCGATCGAGTCGCCGATCGCCACGTCCTCGAGGCCCAGGCCCGGGGCCTCGATCGCGAGCCTCAGGCCGTCGCCCGCGGGCTCGGCGCGAACGATGCGCCCGACCGAGGTCACGATGCCGGTGAACATCTCATCCCTCCAGGCGGGCGGTGAGGCGCAGTTCCTCGCCCACCGAGCGCAGGTCGACGATGCGCGGGCGCAGGCCCTGCGCGAGATTGGTGAAGACGGGCAGCGCGAAGAGGCCCTGCGCGCTCTCGCCCAGCAGGAGCGGCGCGAAGTAGAGCACGATCTCGTCGACCACTCCCGCGGCGATGAGCGAGCCCGAGAGCTTGGCGCCGGTCTCCACCGTCACCTCGTTGAACCCGCGTTCGGCGAGCAGCCGCGCGACGGCCGCGAGGTCGGTCTTCTCGCCCTGGCGCGGCACCACGACCACCTCGGCGCCCGCGTCCTCGAGCCGGCGCCGGCGCGCGGCGTCCTCGCTCACGGTGGCCACGAGCGGCGGCGCGCCGGAGCGCAGCAGCTTCGCCCCCGGGGGCAGGTCGAGGTGGCTGTCGACGAGCACGCGCCGCGGCTGGCGGCTGCAGGGGACGTGGCGCACCGTGAGCTCGGGGTCGTCGCGCAGCACCGTGCCGATCCCCGTGAGGATGGCGCAGGAGCGCGCGCGCAGGCGGTGCACGTCGCGGCGGGCGGCCTCGCCCGTGATCCAGCGGCTCTCGCCGTTGGCGAGCGCGATGCGCCCGTCGAGCGAGGCGGCGGACTTGATCCGCATCCAGGGCCGGCCGCGGCTCATGCGCGCGACGAAGCCCAGGTGCGCCTCGCGCGCCGCCTCGGCCATGAGGCCCGTGTCGACCCGCACGCCCGCCTCGCGAAGCCGCGCCGCACCCCGGCCCTTCACCAGGGGGTTCGGGTCCTCGAGGGCCGCGACCACCCGCGCCACGCGCGCGCCCACGAGGGCGTCGGCGCAAGGCGGCGTGCGCCCGTGGTGGCTGCAGGGCTCGAGCGTGACGTAGGCCGTGGCGCCCGAGGGCGACTCCGAGCAGGCGGCGAGCGCGCGCGCCTCCGCGTGGGGCTCGCCCGCGCGCTCGTGCCAGCCCTCGCCGATCACGCGGTCGCCGCGCGCGATGACGCAGCCCACGCTGGGGTTCGGGGTGGCGGTGTCGCGCCCGCGCGCCGTGAGCGCGAGCGCCCTCGCCATGTGCGCGTGGTCGACGGCGTCGAACATGGTCGCGTTCCGCGGCCTACTTCTCGCGGACCTCGCGGATCGCGTCGCGGAAGTCCTCGACGTCCTGGAAGCTGCGGTAGACGGAGGCGAAGCGGATGTAGGCGACCTTGTCGAGCTTGCGGAGCTCCTCCATCACCATCTCGCCCAGGCGCCGCGAGTCGACCTCGCGCTCGCCGAGGGCGAGCAGCTTCTGCTCGATCCTCTGGATCGCGGCGTCCACGAGCTCCGTGGTCACCGGCCGCTTGTGCAGCGCCCGCTGGAAGCCGGTGCGCAGCTTCGCCGAGGAGAAGTCCTCGCGCTGGCCGTTGGTCTTGACGATCTGCGGCATGCGCAGCTCCGCCGTCTCGTAGGTCGTGAAGCGCTTCGCGCACACCTGGCAGCGCCGGCGCCGGCGGATGGAGTCGCCCTCCTCGCTCACGCGCGAGTCGATCACCTGGGTGTCCTCGGCGCCGCAGAAGGGGCACTTCACGCTCGCGTCTCCCCGCGCTCTCAGGCCATGCCGTAGGTCGCGCGCATCGCGGGACCGTAGACGGGGAAGCGCGCGCACAGCGCCTTCACCGCGGCGCCGGCGCGCGCGAGCGCCGCCGCGTCGGCCGGGGCCTCGAGGACGTCGGCGATCAGCTCCGCGACCTGCTCGGCCTCGGCCGTGCCGAAGCCGCGCGTGGTCATGGCCGGCGAGCCGATGCGGATGCCGGAGGTGACGAAGGGCTTCTCCGGGTCGTTGGGGATCGCGTTCTTGTTCACGGTGATGTGCGCGCGCCCGAGCGCGGCCTCCGCGTCCTTGCCGGTGATGCGCTTGGCGCGCAGGTCGACGAGGAAGACGTGGCTCTCGGTGCGCCCCGAGA
Organism: Usitatibacteraceae bacterium; assembly: GCA_044220635.1. GTDB lineage: Bacteria > Pseudomonadota > Gammaproteobacteria > Burkholderiales > Usitatibacteraceae > JBGAQP01. The sequence continues at coordinate 61,798 of JBGAQP010000018.1, read as the reverse complement.
CGATCCTCAGGCCGCGCTTGGCGAGGGTGGCGGCCATCGCCGCGGCGTTGGCGAGCACCTGGCGCTGGTAGGCGGCGAAGGCGGGCTGCTGCGCCTCGAGGAAGGAGACCGCCTTCGCGGCGATCACGTGCATGAGGGGCCCGCCCTGGATCCCCGGGAAGATCGCGGAGTTGAGCGCCTTCTCGTGCTCGGCGCGCGCGAGGATGATGCCGCCGCGCGGGCCGCGCAGGGTCTTGTGCGTCGTGCTGGTCACGAAGTCGGCGATGCCCACGGGGCTCGGGTAGGCTCCGGCGGCAACGAGCCCCGCGTAGTGGGCCATGTCCACCATCAGCAGCGCCCCCATCTCGTCGGCGATGTCGCGGAAGCGCTGCCAGTCGATCCGCAGCGCATAGGCCGAGGCGCCCGCCACGATCAGGCGCGGGTTGAACTCCTCGGCGAGCGCGCGCACCTGGCCGTAGTCGATCTCCTCGCGCCCGTCGAGCCCGTAGGCGACGGAGCGGTAGAGCTTGCCCGAGAGGTTCACCGCCGCGCCATGGGTGAGGTGCCCGCCGTGGGCGAGCGACATCCCGAGGATGGTGTCGCCCGGCTGCAGCATCGCCATGTACACCGCCTGGTTCGCCTGCGAGCCCGAATGGGGCTGCACGTTCGCGTACTCGGCGCCGAAGAGCTTCCTCACCCGCTCGATCGCGAGCGATTCGGCGACGTCGACGAACTCGCAGCCGCCGTAGTAGCGCTTCGCCGGGTACCCCTCGGCGTACTTGTTGGTGAGGACGCTGCCCTGCGCGGCGAGGACCGCCGGGCTCGCGTAATTCTCCGAGGCGATGAGCTCGATCCCTTCCTCCTGGCGGCGGAACTCGGACTGGATCGCGCCCCAGAGCGCGGGGTCGGCGGCGGCGAGCGAGGGCGGATCGGCGAACATGGTGGGGTCCCGCCTCCCCGGGGGACCATTCGAAGTGTCTGAAACCGCGTGAATTTTAGCACGCGCCCGCGGCCGATCCCGGAAGGCCGGCGGGCCGGCGCGAAGCGAGCCCTTATAATCGCCCGCAGCGCGCCTTCCGGAGGAGATTCCCGTGTCCTTCCTGCTGCGAATCGCACGGCTCATCGACCGGCTCAACGAGCGCGTCGGCCGCACGGTCTACTGGCTCGTGCTCGTGGCCGTGCTCGTCAGCGCAGGCAACGCGATCGTGCGCAAGGTGTTCAACGTGAGCTCGAACGCCTTCCTCGAGACGCAGTGGTACCTCTTCTCGGCGGTGTTCCTGCTGTGCGCGGGCTACACGCTGCTGCGCAACGAGCACGTGCGCATCGACGTCGTCGCGGGACGCTTCTCGCGGCGCGTCCAGACCTGGATCGACATCCTCGGCACCGTCTTCTTCCTGCTGCCGATGGCGTTCATCTTCATCTACCTGTCCTGGCCGGTGTTCGTGCGCACCTGGGTGCACGAGGAGATCTCGACCAATGCCGGAGGGCTCGCCCTGTGGCCCGCGCGGCTGCTGGTGCCCATCGGCTTCGCGCTGCTCGCCCTGCAGGGCGTGTCCGAGCTCGTGAAGCGCGTCGCGTTCCTGCGCGGCGCCGGCCCCGACCCGGCCGAGGCGCTTCACGGGCACAGCGCCGAGCGCGAACTCGCCGAGGAGATCCGCAGGATCGCCGAGGGCAAGTCCTGATGGAGCTGCTCGCGCACAACCTCGCGCCGATCATGTTCGCGGCGCTGGTGGTCTTCCTGCTGCTCGGCTATCCGGTCGCGTTCGCGCTCGCCGCCAACGGCATCTTCTTCGGGCTGGTGGGCATCGAGCTCGGGCTCCTCGACGCCGCGCTCTTCCAGGCGCTCCCCGAGCGGCTCTGGGGCGTCATGTCGAACGACACCCTGCTCGCCGTGCCCTTCTTCACCTTCATGGGGCTGATCCTCGAGCGAAGCGGCATGGCCGAGGACCTGCTCGACACCGTCGGGCAGCTCTTCGGGCCGCTGCGCGGCGGGCTCGCCTTCGCGGTGATCTTCGTGGGGGCGCTGCTCGCGGCGACCACCGGCGTCGTCGCCGCCTCGGTGATCTCCATGGGCCTCATCTCCCTGCCGATCATGCTGCGCTACGGCTACGACCGGCGCTTCGCCTCGGGCGTGATCGCCGCCTCGGGCACGCTCGCCCAGATCATCCCGCCTTCGCTCGTGCTCATCATCATGGCCGACCAGCTCGGCAAGTCCGTGGGCGACATGTACGCGGGCTCCTTCATCCCCGGGCTGGTCCTCACGGGCCTGTACGCCCTCTACACGGCGGGAATCGCCGCCTTCAAGCCCGCGTGGGCGCCGGCGCTGCCCCCCGCGGCGAGGAAGCTCAGGCAGCCCGACGGCTCGAGCGGCACGCCCTCCTTCCTCGTGCTCGCCGCGGCCTCGGCCGCCGTCGGCTGGGCGTCCGACGCCTTCTGGTACACGCGCCGGTACGCCGAGGCGATGCTCGACGAGCGGCTCGTGATGGCCGCGGCCGCCGGCGCGGGCTTCGCGCTCCTCGCCGCGCTGGCCAACCGGGCACTCAAGCTGAACCTCCTGTCGCGCATCGCCGAGCAGGTCGTGTTCGTGCTGATCCCGCCCCTCGGCCTGATCTTCCTCGTGCTGGGCACCATCTTCCTCGGCTGGGCCACGCCGACCGAGGGCGGGGCCATGGGCGCGGCGGGCGCGCTCGCGATGGCGGTCGGCCGCCGCCGGCTTTCGGTCAGGCTCATGGGCCAGGCGATGGACACCACGGCCAAGCTCTCGGCCTTCGTGCTCTTCATCCTCATCGGTGCGCGCGTCTTCAGCCTCACCTTCTACGGCGTCGACGGCCACAAGTGGGTCGAGGAACTGCTCGTCGACCTGCCGGGCGGGCAGACGGGCTTCCTCATCGTCGTGAACCTCATCGTCTTCGTGCTCGCCTTCTTCCTCGATTTCTTCGAGCTCGCGTTCATCGTCGTCCCGCTGCTCGGCCCCGTGGCGGAGAAGCTCGGCATCGACCTCATCTGGTTCGGGGTGCTGCTCGGCGTGAACATGCAGACCTCGTTCATGCACCCGCCCTTCGGCTTCGCGCTCTTCTACCTGCGAAGCGTGGCCCCCGCCAAGGAGTACCTGGACAAGGTGACCGGAAGGCTCACCGCCCCGGTGACCACGGGGCAGATCTACTGGGGCGCGGTGCCCTTCGTGGCGATCCAGGTGATCATGATCGGGATCGTGATCGCCTTCCCGCAGATGGTCCTCGTGTACAAGGCGGGCGAGTCCACGGTCGATCCCTCGAAGGTGAAGATCGAGATCCCGACGATGGAGCCCGCGGAGCAACCCGGGGACCTCATGAAGGACCTCGGAGCGCCCGATACGCCGCCCGGCAAGGCCCCGGATTCCGCGCCGGAGGACCCGGCCGCGGCGATCGAACGCGAGCTCAAGGGCGGGAAGGCGCCCGTGAAGGGCGCGGCGAAAGCGCGCACGCCGGAGGAGGAGGCCGCCGAGGAGATCGAGAGGCAGCTTCGCGGCGGCCGGTGAGCCGCGGCGCGCCGGAAAAGGAAAAGGCCCGCGCCGCGGGCCTTTTCGCTTCCGGGGCCGGGACTACTTGATCGAGCCCACCGTGTGCATGAAGTCGTCGAAGCCCTTCTCCGCCACCCGGAACCAGAGCAGCTGGTCGTCCTGGAACCTCTTCATCGACTCGTAGATCTTCCCGAAGGCGGGGCTCTTCGCCATGGCCTCCTTGTAGACCTCCTGCGAGGCCTTGTACGCCGCGACCAGGACCGGGCGCGGGAAGCCGCGCAGCTGCGTGCCGCCGGCCACGAGCTTCCTGAGCGCCGCGGGGTTCTGCGCGTCGTACTTCGCGACCATCCAGGTGTTGGACTCCCAGCACGCCGCCTCGAGGATGTTCTGGTACTCCCGGGGCAGCTTCTCCCATTCCTTGAGGTTCACGAGCGTGCACAGCTGCGGCCCGCCCTCCCACCAGCCGGGGTAGTAGTAGTACTTCGCGACCTTGTTGAAGCCGAGCTTCTCGTCGTCGTAGGGGCCGACCCACTCCGCCGCGTCGATCGTGCCCTTCTCGAGCGCGGGGTAGATGTCGCCGCCCGCGAGCTGCTGGGGCACGACCCCGAGCTTCTCCATCACCTTGCCGGCGAAGCCGCCGATGCGCATCTTGAGGCCCTTCAGGTCGGCGACCGACTTGATCTCCTTGCGGTACCAGCCGCCCATCTGCGCGCCGGTGTTTCCGCAGGGAATCTGGTGGATGCCGTAGCCCTTGTAGAACTCGCGCAGCAGCTCGAGGCCCCCGCCGAAGATCTGCCAGGCGTTCATCTGCCGGGCGTTGAGGCCGAAGGGGATCGCGGTGTCGAGCGCGAAGGCCGGGTCCTTGCCCCAGTAGTAGTAGGGAGCGGTGTGGCCGCACGGCACCGTGCCGTTCTGCACGGCGTCGAGGACCTGCAGGCCCGGCACGATCTCGCCGCCCGCGAACACCTGGATCTGGAACTTCCCGCCCGTGGCCGCCGCCACTCGCCTCGCCATCGTCTCGGCCGCACCATAGATCGTGTCGAGGCTCTTCGGGAAGCTCGATGCGCAGCGCCACTTCACCTCGGGCAGCGCCGCGGCCTGCGCGCGCGAAAGCGTGGGCATCATCGCCGCGCCCGCGGCGAGCCCCGCGCCGGCGTTCTTCAGAAACTTCCTGCGCTCCATTCCGTGTCTCCTGGTGGTTTTCATGGGGCCCCGGCGCCCCATGCCTCGCGCGGCGTCCCGGGGCCGGAACGCGCGAAGCCTACCAGAATCGACCCTCAGTCGCCCGCGATGGTCATGCGCCCGACGAGGATCGAGCCGCAGTGGCGCGCGCCGCGCACGAGGACGTCGCGCCCCGTGGCGACGATGCCGCGGTACATGTCGAGGAGGTTGCCGGCGATCGTGACCTCCTCGACGGGGAAGCGGATCTCGCCGTCCTCGACCCAGAACCCCGAGGCGCCGCGCGAGTAGTCGCCGGTCACGGGGTTGACGCCCTGCCCCATCATCTCGGTGACGACGAGCCCGCGCCCCATGAGCTTCACGAGGCCGTCGAAGTCGTGCTCGCCGGCCGCGAGCAGGAGGTTGTGGCTGCCGCCCGCGTTGCCCGTCGTGGCGAGCCCGAGCTTGCGCGCCGAGTAGCTCGAGAGGAACCAGCCGCGGAGCACGCCCGCCTCGACCACGCGCCGCTTCGCGGTCGCCACGCCCTCGGCGTCGAAATAGCCGCTCGCGAGCTCGCCGGGCCGGTGCGGGTCCTCGAGCAGGTCCACCACCGGGGAGAACACCGCCTCGCCCAGCCGGTCGAGGAGGAACGAGGAGCGCCGGTAGAGGCTCGAGCCGCTCGCGGCGGTCACGAAATGCCCGAGCAGGCTTCCCGCGACGTTCGCCTCGAAGAGCACCGGGGCCTCCGTGGTCGCGAGCTTGCGCGCGCCGAGGCGGCGCACCGCGCGCTCCCCCGAGCGCCGGCCGACCGATTCCGCGTCCTCGAGCCCCGCGGGGTCGCGGTGCGTCGTGTACCAGTGGTCGCGCTGCATGCCGCCGCCGTCCTCGGCGACCACGCCGCAGGAGATGCTCGCGCGCGTGGTGGGATAGCCGCCGAGGAAGCCGAGGGTGTTGGCGAGCACGAAGTCCGCGTCGTGGCCCGACACCGTCGCGCCCTCGGAATTCGTGATCCGCCGGTCCACGGCGAGGGCCGCGGCCTCGGTCCGTCGCGCGAGCTCGATCGCCTCCTCGACGCTGAGCTTCCAGGGATGGCAAAGGCCCAGGTCCGGGGCCTCCCCCCGGAAGAGGCCCGCGGCGTCGGGCAGGCCCGCGGCCTCGTCGGCGGCGGTGTGGCGGGCGATGGCGCAGGCGGCCTCCACCGTGCGCAGGAGCGCCTCGTCGGAGACGTCCGAGGTGCTCGCGTGGCCACGCCGGTGGCCGAAGTACACGGTGAGGCCCGCGCCCTTGTCTCGGTTGTACTCGACCGTCTCGACCTCGCCGCGGCGCACGGTCACCGACTGGCCGACGGCGGCCGAGACCTCGACCTCGGCGGCGCTCGCCCCGCGCTCGGTGGCGGCGGCGAGCGTGCGCTCGGCGATCCGGACGAGCGCGTCGCGGGAAAGCGGCAATGCGCTGGGGGCGGCGGTATCGGGCATGGAGGCGGAATCGGTTCGTCGGGGCGCCGAAAAAGCTCTAAACTCCAGCGGCGGAAGGGCGGGCCCGGCCTTCGGGCGGGGAAGAAGAAGCGGGAATGGACGAAGACGATTTTATCAGCAAGACGCGCCGCAAGCGGCAGGCCCACGACCTGCAGGACCTCGGCAAGGCGCTCACCGGGCTTTCGGCGGAGGCGCTCGCGAGAATCGAGATGCCCGAGAAGCTGCGCGAGGCGGTGCTCGCCTGCAAGCGCTTCAGCAAGCACGAGGCGGTGCGCCGCCAGCTGCAGTACATCGGCCGCCTGATGCGCGACATCGACGCCGCGCCGATCGCCGCCGAGCTCGCGGCGAGAAGCGCCCCCTCGCACCGCCGGACGGCGCTGATGCACCTCGCCGAGCGCTGGCGCGACGACCTGCTCGCCGACCCCGCGGCCGCGCAGCGCTTCGCTGCCGAGTTCCCCGCGGCCGACGCCGCGCGCCTGCGCGCGCTCGCCGAGGCCGCGCTCGCCGAGCGCCACTCCGGCAAGCCCCCCCGGCGCGGGCGCGAGCTCTTCCGGGCGGTGGAAGCCGTCGTCCGCGCGGGCCGGGAGGAAGGCGCTTGAGCCCCTCCGCGGACCCGGTGACGATCGGGCTCGTCGCGACGAGCGACCGCGCCGCGCAGGGCGTGTACCGGGACGAGGGCATCCCGGCCCTCGAGCAATGGCTCGCCGCCGCCCTCGAGAACCCGATCCGCTTCGAACGCCGGCTCGTCCCCGACGAGCGGCCGGTGATCGAGGCGACGCTGCGCGAGCTCGTCGACGAGCGCGGCTGCCACCTCGTCGTCACCACGGGCGGCACCGGGCCCGCGCCGCGCGACGTGACGCCCGAGGCGACGCTCGCCGTGGGCGATCGCGAGATGCCCGGCTTCGGCGAGCAGATGCGCCGCATCAGCCTGGAGTTCGTCCCCACCGCGATCCTCTCGCGCCAGGTGGCGGTGGTCCGCAAGGCGGCCCTGATCCTCAACCTGCCCGGCCAGCCGAAGTCGATCCGGGAGACGCTCGAGGGCCTGAAGTCGCCCGAGGGCGAGGTCCTGGTCGCGGGCATCTTCGCGGCGGTGCCCTACTGCATCGACCTGCTCGGCGGCCCCTATCTCGAGACGCGCGAAGCCGTGGTCAAGGCCTTCCGGCCCAAGTCCGCGCTGCGCCCCCCGAGGAGCTGACCGTGGAAGCGCTGGAGCACATCGAGCTCGCCACCGGGGCGGACCCCCGGGGCACCGTGATCTGGATGCACGGCCTGGGCGCCGACGGCTGGGATTTCGTCCCGCTGGTGCGCGAGCTGCAGCTGCCCGAGGGCCTGCCGCTGCGCTTCATCTTCCCGCACGCGCCGATGCGCCCGGTGACGATCAACAACGGCTACGTCATGCGCGCCTGGTACGACATCGCCATGGCCGAGATCGAGCGCCGTCCGGACGAGGACGGCATCCGCGCCTCGCAGGCGGCGGTCGAGTCGCTCATCGCCCGCGAGCGCGAGCGCGGGATTCCCGCCGCGAAGATCGTGCTCGCCGGTTTCTCCCAGGGCGGGGCGGTGGCGCTTCAGGCCGGGCTGCGCCACGCCGAGGCGCTCGCGGGCATCGTGGCGCTGTCGACCTACCTCGCGCTCGAGGACTCGCTCGACCGCGAAGCCTCGAGCGCGAACCGGGCCACGCCGATCCTCATGGCGCACGGCACCCAGGACCCCATCGTCCCGATCGCGCTCGCCGAGCGCTCGCGCGCGGCGCTCGAATCGCGTGGCTACCGCGTCGAGTGGCACAGCTGGCCGATGCCCCACTCGGTATGCGCCGAGGAGGTGGAGGCGATCTCGCGCTTTCTCGCCGCCTGCTTCGCCGGGCGCATCGTCCTCGCCTGAGCGGGCCTCAGGGCGCCGGCAAGGCGAGCGGCTTGCCCTTTTCCACCACGTAGGTCGCGAGCACCCTGACCGTGGCGTTTCCGAGCGCGCGCGCGTCGTGCACCCGGCCCGCGGGGATGAGGTAGCTGTCGCCGGCCACGAGCACGCGCGCGGGCTCGCCGTCGATCTCGAGCGAGGCCGAGCCCTCGATCACGTAGCCCGTCTCGACTCCGGGGTGGCTGTGCCGGCCGGCCGCGAGTCCCGCCGGGATCTCCGCGAGGCCCAGCACGATCACCCGGTTCTCGCCCGGGATCTCGGTGCTCTGGAGGATCGTGCGCTTGATGGCGGGCGAGCGCGCCGCGGCGGGCGTGGCGGCCGCCGCGGCTGCGACGAGGCACAGCCCCGCGATCCACCAATGAACCGCGCTCCTCACGGGTCGCGCTCCGCGGCGTGGACGCGCAGCGGCTCGAGCGCGTGCACGAGCGCGTCCGGAAGCGCCGCCGGCCGGCGCGTGGCCCGGTCGACGTACACGTGGACGAAGTGGCCCTGGGCGGCGGCGCTCTCGGACCCCTCGCCGAAGAGCCCGACTTCGTAGCGCACGCTCGAGCGCCCGAGGCGCGCCACGCGCAGCCCCGCGGTGACCGTCTCGGGGTAGGTGAGCGGCGCGAAGTACTGGCAGCCCGTCTCCACCACGAGCCCGATCACCGGGCTCGACTCGATGTCGAGGGCGCCGCGCTCGATGAGCCAGGTGTTCACCGCCGTGTCGAAGAACGAGTAGTAGACGACGTTGTTCACGTGCCCGTAGGCGTCGTTGTCCATCCAGCGCGTCGTGATCGGGCGCAGCGCCCGGTAGTCGGCGCGCGAGTGGGGGGCGGGTCGGGACATGCTCAGGCCGGGGTCCTGGGGTTCGCGGCGTCGTGGAAGGGCGAGAAGAACTTCACGGTCCGCGCGTAGGCGCCGGGAACCGGGCACATCGTGCCGACGAGGAAGGCGTCGATCTCGTCGCGGCGCTTGAGCGTGTCGTGGTAGCCGAGCTGGATCAGCTCGCGGCAGTAGCCCTGCTCGAAGAGCAGGTAGCTCGCGAGGTTCGCGCCGCCGCGGCGCATCGCGCCGATCGTGCGCAGCAGGAAGCGGATCGGCGGCGGCAGGTTCTGGACGTGGCGCACGGCGATCGCCTCGAGCGGCTCCGAGGGCGTGAGCACGAGCACGTCGACGTGGTGCAGGGTGAGGCCCATCTGCCGGAGCTTGTCCTCGGGCAGCACGCTGATCGTGCGGTTGATGCGCTCGAGGCGCTCGATGTCCACGGCGAGGCTGTCGAGGAAGATCGAGTTCATCACGTGGCCGGCGATCTGGGCGAGCGAGGGATAGAGGTCGCCGCGCGTGCGCTCGGGGGCGTCGTTGCGGATGCGCGCCGTGCCGACGACGACGATGCGGTCCGCCCCCAGGTGCAGCGCGGGGCTCACCGGCGCGATCTGGCGCATCGAGCCGTCGCCGAAGAACTCGCGGTTGAGCTTGTGCGCCGGGAAGAGGAACGGGATCGCGGCCGAGGCCATCAGGTGGTCGGGGCGGATCCGCGTCTTGATCCCGATCCTCTGGGAGCGCTTCCAGCCCTCGAGGTGCTCCGCCCCCTCGAAGAAGCTGCAGCTCTGCCCCGAGGTGTAGCCCGAGCAGGTGATCGCCAGGGCGTCGAGCGCCCCCGCCTGGATGTTGGGAGCGACCCGGTCGAAATCGAGCTTGCGCTCGAGGAGCGCGTGCAGCGGCCGGTTGTCGAGCAGCGACACCGCGCGGTTGCGGGCCACGGCGCCGAGGAAGAGGCTCATGATCCAGCGCCCGCTGTTGGCGGCCACGCCGGGGAAGTCCGAGCGGTAGACGTGGCGCGGCTCGAAATTGCGCCAGACCTCGAGGAGGTTGTCGACCGCGCGGCCGAAGTCGTCGGCGTGGACCGCGAGCGCCCCGGCGTTCACCGCCCCCGCGGAAGTCCCGCAGATGATCGGGAAGGGGTTGACCGCCGGGTCCGGCAGCATCTCCTTGATGGCCTGGAGGACGCCGACCTGGTATGCGGCGCGGGCCCCGCCGCCCGCGAGCACCAGTGCCGCCTTCCCTCCCGCTGCCTCCATGGTTTCCCCCGAAGGGCCCCGGCGCCGGTCACGACGGGCCGGCGGCCGCCTTTCCCTTTTCCCTGCGTGCCGGTGTACTCGCGGCGCGCGCGTTTTGCAACATCTCCGCGGCGTGGCGGCGCGTGGTCTCGGTGATCCTGAGCCCGCCGAGCATGCGCGCGATCTCCTCGACGCGCTCCTCGGGATCGAGCGCCTCGACCCCCGCCCGGGTGCCGCGCGCGTCCGGGTGCTTCGTCACCCGCAGCTGCGCGCGCGCACAGGCGGCGACCTGCGCGAGGTGCGTGACGCACAGCACCTGGTGCCGGCGCGAGAGCGACTGCAGGAGCCGCCCGACGACCTCGGCCACGCCGCCGCCGATGCCCGCGTCCACCTCGTCGAAGATGAGCGTGGGTACCGAGGCCCCGCCCGAAAGGAGCACCTGGATCGCGAGCGCGAGGCGCGAGAGCTCGCCGCCGGAGGCCGCTCGGGCGAGGGGCGCGAGCGGCTGGCCCTTGTGCGCCGCGACCTGCAGCTCGACGGACTCGAGGCCCCCGGCCGAAGGCTCGGCCAGCGGCTCGAGCGCCACCGCGAGGCGCCCGCCGTCCATCGCGAGCGCCTGCATCGAGCGCGTGACTTCCGCGCCGAAGCGCCGCGCCGACTCGCGCCGCGCCTCGGAGAGCGCCCGGGCGGCCTCGAGGCAGGCCTCGCGTGCCGCCGCCTCCTGCGCGCGCAGCGCCTCGAGGCTCTCCTCGCCGCCCAGCTCGGCGAGGCGCTCGCGCCTCGCCGCGAGGGCATCGGGGATCGCGTCGGGCGCGATCCGCAGCTTGCGCGCGAGGTCGTGCACAGCCTTGAGGCGGCCCTCGAGCGCGGCGAGCCGCTCCGGGTCCATCTCGAGACGCTGCAGGTAGCGGCGCAGCTCCTGCGCGGCCTCGCGCGCGTGGACGAGTGCGCCCTCGGCCTCCGAGCGCGGCTCCTCGAGCGACGGGTCCAGGGTGGCGGCCTCGGCGAGGCGCGCGGCGGCCTCGGCGAGGCGCGCGGCGACCGAGCCCTCGGCCTCGTCGAGGTCCTCCGCGCACGCGCTCACGGTATCGAGGAGCTCCCGGGCATGGGCGAGCCGGCGGTGCTCGGCCTCCTCCTCGGCGAAGCGCGCCGGATCGAAGCCGAGCGCCTCGAGCTCGCGGATCTCGTGGGCGAGGAACTCGCGCTCGCGCGCCGAGCTCGCCTGCGCGCCCTCGCGCGCCGCTCGCTGGGCGGCGATCCGCCGCCAGTCGGCGTGGCATCGCGCGGTGCGCTCGGCGAGCGCCTCGCTTCCCCCGAACGCGTCGAGGAGCCGGCGCTGGTGCTCGCGGCTCGCGAGCAGGCGGTGGTCGTGCTGGCCGTGGATGTCGAGCAGCGTCTCGCCGAGCTCGCGCAGCTGGGCGAGTGTCGCGGGCCGCCCGTTCACGAAGGCCCGGGACCGGCCCGAGGCGTCCACGGTGCGCCGCAGGAGGCACGCGCCCTCGCCCTCCTCGAGGTCGTTGGCGGCGAGCCAGGCCCGCGCGGGACCGCCCGGGGCCGCCTCGAACTCCGCGCTGATCTCGGCGCGCTCGGCGCCCGCGCGCACCACGCCCGCGTCGGCCCGGGCGCCGAGCGCCAGGGAGAGCGCCTCCACGAGGATCGACTTTCCGGCCCCGGTCTCGCCGGTGAGCGCGGTGAAGCCCGGACCGAGCTCGAGGTCGAGCCGCTCGACGATCACGTAGTCGCGAATCGACAGGGCTCGGAGCATGGGCTGCGGGAAGCGGCTCGGCGCCTTCAGGTCGTGCGCTCGTTCCAGCCGAGCTTCTGGCGCAGCATTCCGAAGTAACGGTAGCCGCGCGGGTGCAGCAGGCGCACCGGGCGCTCGGAGGCGGTGAGCGCCACGACGTCGCCCACCTCGAGGTCCTGGTGGGACTGCACGTCGAAGTTCACCCGCGCGCCCGCGCCGCGCACGAGCGTCACCTCGACGCGCGACTCGCCGCGGATGGCCACCGGGCGGTTGGAGAGCGTGTGCGGCGAGATCGGCACGAGCGCGATGGCCGACAGCGCCGGGTGCAGGATCGGGCCGCCGGCCGAGAGGGCGTAGGCGGTCGAGCCCGTCGGGGTGGCGACGATGAGGCCGTCGGCGCGCAGGCTGTAGATGAATTCGCCGTCGACGGTGACCGCGAACTCGATCATGCTGCCCATGGCGCCGCGGCTCACGACGACGTCGTTCATCGCGTGGGTCGCGAAGCGCTGCGCGCCGCCGCGCAGCACGCTCGCCGACAGGAGCGTGCGGTCCTCGGCGGTGAACTCCCCCGCGAGGATGGACTCGACCATCGCGGCGGCCTCGCGCGCCGGGATGTCGGTGAGGAAACCCAGGCGCCCGAGGTTCACGCCCACGAGCGGCACGCCGTGGCCCGCCATCAGCCGCGCGCAGCCGAGCATCGTGCCGTCGCCGCCCACCGCGATCGCGATGTCGCACCGCCCGGGCAGTTCGGCGACGGGCAGCGCCGCGTCGGGCGGCACGCGCGCCGCCGCCGCCGTCGCCGGGTCCATGAGGATCGCGAGGCCGCGGGCGCGCAGCACCGCGCCCACCTGGTCGAGGACATCGGGCAGGCTCGCCGCATCGCCCTTGCCGACGACGGCCGCCGTCTTGAACGCGGAAGGCATGGCCGCAATTAGAGCATGATTGTTTGTAGAATAGGGCTCGCCCACCCGATGCCCCCGCCCCCGAGAATGCTGAGCGAACGCGCACAGAGCCTGCTGAAGATCCTCGTCGAGCGCTACATCGCCGAGGGACAGCCCGTGGGCTCGCGCTCCCTCTCGCGGTTCTCCGCCCTGGAGCTCTCGCCCGCGACCATCCGCAACGTCATGGCCGACCTCGAGGAGATGGGCTTCGTCGCGAGTCCCCACACTTCCGCGGGGCGCGTGCCCACGCCGAAGGGCTACCGCTTCTTCGTCGACACCCTGCTCACGGTGCGCCCGCTGGAGGAGGTCGAGCGCCAGCAGCTCGCCGAGCAGCTCCTGCCCGGCGACCCGCAGCGCGTGGTCGCGGCGGCCTCGCACCTGCTCTCCGACCTCACGCACTTCGCCGGCGTCGTGGTCGCCCCGCGCCGGCGCGGCGTGGTGCTGCGCCACGTCGAGTTCATCGGGCTTTCCGAGAAGCGCGTCCTCCTGATCATGGTCGCGAGCGACGGCGAGGTGCACAACCGCGTGCTCGTCACCGACCGCAGCTACTCGGCCTCGCTCCTCCAGGAAGCCGGCAACTACATCAACCAGCACTACGCCGGGATCGAGTTCGACCAGCTGAGGAGCCGGGTGCGCACCGAGCTCGTCGAGCTGCACCGCGACATCTCGGCCCTGATGAAGGCGGCCATCGAGGTGGGCGCGGGCGACCTGCGCTCCCCGGTCGAGGGGATGGTGATCTCGGGGGAGAGGAACCTCCTCGAGGTCGACGACCTCTCCTCGGACCGCGAGCGCCTGCGCCGCCTTTTCGACCTCTTCGACCGCAAGGCGCAGCTGCTCGACCTGCTGGAACTGAGCGAGCACGCCGACGGGGTGAAGATCTTCATCGGCGGGGAGTCCCAGCTCGTGCCCCTCGACGAATGCTCGATCGTGACCGCGCCCTACGAGGTGGACGGGAAGGTGGTCGGCACCGTCGGGGTCATCGGGCCCACGCGCATGGCCTACGAGCGCGTGATCCCGATCGTGGACGTGACGGCGAAGCTCGTCTCCTCCGCGCTTTCGCAGCACTGAGCCGCCGTGGCCGAACCGACCGGCAGGGGCGTCGCGCGGGCCGGCGTGCTGGTCGTGAACCTCGGCACGCCCGAGGCGCCCACGGCCCCGGCCGTGCGCCGCTACCTGCGCGAGTTCCTCTCGGACCCGCGCGTGGTGCAGATCCCCCGCCTCGTCTGGTGGCCGATCCTCAATTTCCTCATCCTGCCGTTTCGCCCGGCGAAGACCGCGCACAAGTACGCGAGCATCTGGATGAAGGAGGGCTCGCCGCTGCGCGTCTACCTCGGCCGCCAGGTGCAGCTGCTTCGCGGCTATCTCGGCGAACGGCTGAAGGCGCCGGTCGCGGTGGCGGGCGCCATGCGCTACGGCCGGCCCTCCATCGCCGACGGCCTCGCCGAGCTCGGCGAGCGGCCGTGCCCCCGCGTGCTCGTGCTGCCCCTCTACCCGCAATACGCCGAGAGCACGACCGAGAGCGTGCGCGACGCGCTCGCCCGGGCGCTGCGACGGCGAAAGGACGCGCCGGAAGTGCGCGTCGTGAACGACTTCCACGACCATCCCGCCTACGCGCGGGCGATCGCGAAGAACGTGAACGACTACTGGATGAAGCACGGGCGGCCCGACAAGCTCGTGATGAGCTTCCACGGCATCCCGAAGGCCGTGTCCGACGCGGGCGATCCCTACGAGTCCCAGTGCCGGGCCAGCGCGCGCCTCATCGCCACCGAGCTCGGCTGGAACGACGAGCGCACGCTCCTCACCTTCCAGTCGCGGTTCGGGCGGGCCGAGTGGCTCCAGCCCTATACCGCCGAGACCCTCGAGGCCCTCGGCCGCGCGGGGACCCGGCGCGTGGACGTGATCTGCCCCGGCTTCGCCGCCGATTGCCTCGAGACGCTCGAGGAGATCGGGCAGGAAGTCCGCGACGGCTTCCGCAAGGCGGGGGGCGGGGAGTTCCATTACATTCCCACCACGAACGACACCCCCGCCTGGATGACAGCCCTCGCGCAGATCGCCGAGGAAAACCTGCGCGCCTGGGACCGACCCTGAGGAGACCGAGATGCTGCGACTGCTCGCCCGCTGGATCCTGAACGCCGCCGCCCTGCTGCTGGTCGCCTACCTCTACCCCGGGGTCCAGGTCGCGAGCTTCTTCGCCGCGCTCGTCGCGGCCCTCGTCCTGGGGCTGGTGAACGCCGTCATCCGGCCGATCCTCGTGCTCCTGACCCTGCCCGTGACCATCGTCACGCTCGGGCTCTTCCTCTTCGTGATCAACGCCCTGCTCTTCTGGCTCGTGGCCGAGATCATCCAGGGCTTCACCGTGAGCGGCTTCGTCGCCGCGCTCGTGGGCTCGCTCCTCTACAGCCTCATCACGCTGGTGACGAGCTGGCTGCTCTTCAGCCCGCGAAAGGAATGACGCCCGCCCCGGGGCGCGCGACGCGCGCCCGGGGGTCGAGGGCCTAGAAGCGCCAGCCGAGGCCCACGCTCCAGAGGAGCGGGTCGACCTTGACCTTCGAGACCTTGGCGCCGCCGAGGAGCACGTCGGACTCGATCCAGACCTGCTTCACGTCGAAGTTGAGGTAGAGGTTCTTGTCGAGTTTCCAGTCGAGGCCCGCCTGAAGCGCCCCGCCCACGCTGTAGTTCTCGAGGTCGAGCTTGCCGACGGTCGGGATCTCCAGGTTCACGTCCGAGAGGATCGTCAGGTTGATGCCCGCGCCCACGTAGGGCCGGATCGTGCCGTCGGGGATGAAGTGGTACTGCAGGGTCAGGGTCGGCGGCAGGTGCTTGAAGGTCCCGATGTTCACCGAGCCGAGCACGCTCTGCGTGACCGTGACGTCGTGCTTCTGGGGATAGGTGAGGACCAGCTCGGCGGCGAGGTTCTTCGAGAAGAAGTACGAGAAGTCGACTTCGGGGAAGGTCTTGTCGCTCACCTCGATCGCGTCGGCCGGAACGCCGAGCGAGGGGATCGGGTCGGACTTGTTGGCCGGGTCGAGGTACAGGGCGCGCACGCGCACCATCCAGTTCTCCTGGGCGGCGGCGGGGAGCGCGATAGCGCAAAGCACGGCGGCCGCGAGGGCGGCGGTGGCTCTTTTCATGGATTCTCCCGAGGTGGACGCTTCTCCGCGAGTCTGGCGATGCCGCGCCGCAGCATTTTTGACCTGAGTCAAACACCCTTCAGCACGCCGGCCGTCCGGACCGGCTGCGGGCGCCCCGGCGAGCCAAACCGAATCCCGACCTTGAAATGCCCGGGAATGTCCCCATGTGATCGGCAAATATTTGTTTAGAAGGAGATTTCCCGTGGGAGACCCGAACCCGAGCGCGGCCGAGGCGCCGTTGCCCGACCCGAGTTCCGCGCCGACCCCGGCTCCCGGGGATCGGCTGGGAGAATTCGAGGCGAAGCTCGCGGAAGCCCTGGCGGAGTCGGGGCGGCTTCGCGAGGAATGGCTGCGGGCCAAGGCCGAGACGGAGAACGTGCGCCGCCGATCCCAGGACGAGGTCGCCAAGGCCCACCGCTTCGGCGTCGAGTCGATGGCGGCAGCGCTCCTCGCCGTGCGCGACAGCCTGGAAGCCGCCCTCGGCGGCGCCGATCCCGGCGTCGAGTCGATGCGCGAGGGCGTGGCCGTCACCGCCCGGCAGCTCGACGCCGTCCTGGAGCGCTTCGCCATCCGGCCGATCGCCCCTGCCGGCGAGCGCTTCGACCCCCATTTCCACGAGGCGCTCACGCAGGTCGAGAGCGACCAGGAGCCCAACACCGTCGTCGAGGTCCTCCAGAAGGGCTACCTCCTCCACGACCGGGTCCTGCGCCCCGCCCTCGTGACCGTCGCGAAGGCGCGCGCGCCCCAGCCCCAGGCGCCCGCGCCTTGAAAGCCGGACCGGACAGCCCCAACTTCCGTACGAGAACGCAATCCACCGGATAGAAGGACCCGAACATGGCAAAGATCATCGGCATCGACCTGGGCACGACCAATTCCTGCGTGGCCATCATGGAGGGCGGCAAGCCCAAGGTGATCGAGAACAGCGAGGGCGCGCGCACCACGCCCTCGATCGTCGCCTACGCCGACAACGACGAGATCCTGGTCGGCGCGCCCGCGAAGCGCCAGGCGGTCACCAACGCGAAGAACACCCTCTTCGCGGTGAAGCGGCTCATCGGCCGGCGCTTCGAGGAGAAGGAAGTCCAGAAGGACATCAAGCTCATGCCCTTCGCGATCGTGAAGGCCGACAACGGGGACGCCTGGGTTCAGGCGCGCGGCGAGAAGATCGCCCCGCCGCAGGTCTCCGCGGAGGTGCTGCGCAAGATGAAGAAGACCGCCGAGGACTACCTCGGCGAGCCGGTGACCGAAGCCGTGATCACGGTCCCGGCCTACTTCAACGACTCCCAGCGCCAGGCGACCAAGGACGCGGGCCGCATCGCTGGCCTGGAGGTGCGCCGCATCATCAACGAGCCCACCGCGGCGGCTCTCGCCTTCGGCCTCGACAAGAAGGAAGGCGACCGCAAGATCGCGGTCTATGACCTCGGCGGCGGCACCTTCGACATCTCCATCATCGAGATCGCCGAGGTCGAGGGCGAGCACCAGTTCGAGGTTCTGTCCACGAACGGCGACACCTTCCTCGGCGGCGAGGACTTCGACCAGCGCCTCATCGACTACGTGGTCGAGGAGTTCCGCAAGCACAACGGCATCGACCTCTCCAAGGACCCGATCGCGCTGCAGCGGATCAAGAGCTCGGCCGAGCGCGCGAAGATCGAGCTCTCGTCGTCGCAGCAGACCGAGATCAACGAGCCCTACATCACGATGGTGAACGGGGTGCCCTCGCACCTGACGATGAAGATCACACGGGCGAAGTTCGAGTCCCTCGTCGAGGACCTCGTCGAGAAGACCATCGAGCCGTGCCGCATCGCGATCCGCGACGCGGGCGTGAAGGTCTCCGAGATCGGCGACGTGATCCTCGTGGGCGGGATGACGCGCATGCCCCGCGTCCAGGACAAGGTGAAGGAGTTCTTCGGCAAGGAGCCGCGCAAGGACGTGAACCCCGACGAGGCCGTGGCGGTGGGCGCGGCGATCCAGGGCGGCGTGCTGCAAGGCGACGTGAAGGACGTCCTCCTGCTCGACGTGACGCCGCTATCGCTCGGCATCGAGACCCTCGGCGGCGTGATGACCAAGCTCATCCAGAAGAACACCACGATCCCGACCAAGGCGCAGCAGGTCTTCTCCACCGCCGAGGACAACCAGGGCGCGGTGACCATCCACGTGCTGCAGGGCGAGCGCGACGTCGCCTCCGGCAACAAGAGCCTCGGGCAGTTCAACCTCGAGGGCATCCCGCCCGCGCCCCGCGGCATGCCGCAGATCGAGGTGACCTTCGACATCGACGCGAACGGCATCCTGCACGTGAACGCGAAGGACAAGGCGACGGGCAAGGAGAGCAAGATCACGATCAAGGCGAGCTCCGGGCTCACCGAGGCCGAGATCCAGGGCATGGTGAAGGACGCCGAGGCCCATGCCGACGAGGACCGCAAGCTCATGGAGCTCGTGTCCGCGCGCAACCAGGCCGACGCGCTGCTGCACTCGGTGCGCAAGTCCCTCGGCGAGTACGGCGACAAGCTCGAGGCCGCGGAGAAGGCGAAGATCGAGGAGGCCGCGAAGGATCTCGAGGGCGTGCTCAAGGGCGAGGACAAGGGCGCGATCGAGGCGAGGAGCCAGGCGCTCGCGCAGGCCGCGCAGAAGCTCGGCGAGAAGGTCTACGCCGACGCGCAGGCGAAGTCGCAGGGCGCGGCGGCGGCGGCGGGCGAGGAGCCCGCGCCGGGCGCGAAGGACGAGGGCAACGTCGTCGACGCGGAGTACACCGAGGTGAAGGACAAGAAGTCGGCCTGAGGCGGCCGGCCGCGAAGGACGAGCCGGGGTCCCGCCAGGCGGCGGGACCCCTTTCGGCGTAGGCACCAGGAAAGGCGATGGCGAAAAAGCGCGACTACTACGAAGTGCTCGGCGTGAACCGGGACGCCTCCGACGAGGAGATCAAGAAGGCGTACCGCAAGCTCGCCATGAAGCACCACCCGGACCGCAATCCCGAGGGCAAGGACGCCGAGGAAAGGTTCAAGGAGGCCAAGGAGGCCTACGAGGTGCTCTCGGAGCCCGAGAAGCGCCGCGCCTACGACGCCTACGGGCACGCGGGCGTGAACCCGCAGATGGGCGGCATGGGGCCCGAGGCGGCGGGTTTCGGCGGCTTCGCCGAGGCCTTCGGCGACATCTTCAGCGACATCTTCGGCGGCGGCGGCGCCCGCGGGCGCACCTCGGTCTTCCGCGGGGCGGACCTGCGCTACAACCTCGAGATCCTGCGCTACCAGGCCGCGCGCGGCACCGAGACCAAGATCCGCATTCCCGCGATGGAGGAATGCGCCACCTGCCATGGCAGCGGCGCGAAGCCCGGCACCCAGCCCAAGACCTGCGCCACCTGCGGCGGCTCGGGCTCGGTGCGCCTGTCGCAGGGCTTCTTCTCGATCCAGCAGACCTGCCCGACCTGCCACGGCACCGGGAAGGTCATCCCCGATCCGTGCGGCACCTGCAAGGGCGCCGGGCGCGTGAAGCACCACAAGACGCTCGCGGTGAAGATCCCGGCGGGCGTGGACGAGGGCGACCGCATCCGGCTCGCCGGCGAAGGCGAGGCGGGCATGAACGGCGGGCCGCCCGGCGACCTCTACGTCGTGATCCACCTGCGCGAGCACGGCGTGTTCCACCGCGAGGGCGACGACCTGCATTGCGAGATGCCGGTGAGCTTCACCGTCGCCGCCCTCGGCGGCGAGATCGAGATCCCCACCCTCGAGGGGCAGGCCAAGATCAAGATCCCCGCCGAGACCCAGACGGGCCAGGTGTTCCGGCTGCGCGGCAAGGGCATCAAGGGCGTGCGCTCGAGCTACCCCGGCGACCTGCTCTGCCAGGTCGTCATCGAGACGCCGGTGCGCCTCACCGAGCGGCAGAAGGAGCTGCTGCGCGAGCTCGAGGAGATCAACCGCAAGGACCGCGACCGCCACAACCCGCGGGCCCGGTCCTTCATGGAGAAGGTGCGCGAGTTCTTCGCGGGGTGACAGATGTAACACGCCGTCCTTGGTCCGGGCGGCGCGCCGGTTTATGATGCCGCGACCCATCGGCCGCAAGAGCCGCCCCAGAAACCGGAGGAACCCATGATCCGCCGCCTGATCGCCATGGTCGCGCTCGCCGCCTCGGGACTCGCCGCCGCCCAGGGCGTCACCGACACCGCCATCGTCCTGGGCCAGTCGGTCGCCCTCACCGGCCCCGCCAAGCAGCTCGGCCTCGACATGCAGCAGGGGGCCAGCCTCTATTTCAACCTGGTCAACGAGCGCGGCGGCGTGAACGGCCGCAAGATCGCGCTGAAGACCCTCGACGACGGCTACGAGTCCGCGCGCGCGGCCGAGAACACGAAGAAGCTCATCAACGAGGAGAAGGTCTTCGCCCTCTTCGGCTACGTCGGCACGCCGACCTCGGCGGCCTCGCTGCCGATCTTCACCGAGGCGAAGGTTCCCTTCGTGGGCCCGTTCACGGGGGCGGAACTGCTGCGCAATCCCTTCAACCGCTACATCTTCAACGTCCGGGCGAGCTACTTCGACGAGACCGAGGCGATCGTGCAGCACCTCACGGCGATGAGCATCAACCGCATCGCGGTCTTCTACCAGAACGACGCCTACGGCCAGGCGGGGCTCGCGGGCGTGGAGCGCGCGCTGAAGAAGCGCAACCTCGAGGTCATCGTGAAGGGCACCGTGGAGCGCAACACCGTGGACGTCGCGAAGTCGGTGGCGGACATCCGGAAGGCGAACCCGCAGGCGGTGGTGATGATCAGCGCCTACACGTCCTGCGCGGCCTTCATCCGGGAGATGAAGAAGGCGGGTGCGAACCCGACGTTCTGGAACGTCTCCTTCGTGGGCAGCAAGGCGCTCGCCAAGGAGCTCGACCGCGAGGGCCGCGGCGTCCAGATCTCCCAGGTGATGCCCTTCCCCTGGGACAGCTCGATCCCGGTGGTCAAGGAGTTCCAGAAGCTCGCCGGCCCCGCGAAGGTCGAGGTCGGCTGGGGCACCCTCGAGGGCTACGTCGCCGCGAAGGTGATGGTCGAGGGGCTGCGCCGCGCGGGCCGCGGCCTCACGCGCGAGGGCTTCATCAAGGCGATGGAGACCATGAACCCCTACGACACGGGCGGATTCAGGGTGGAGTTCACACCCGAGAGCCACAACGGCTCGAAGTGGGTGGACCTCACGATCATCTCGCGCGACCAGAAGTTCGTGCGCTGATCGCGCCGGCGCTCGCGAAACGAGGCCCGGCCGGCGCCGGGCCTTTTCACTTCCTGCGCCACTGCGTCACGCCCCCGGCGCGGTCCTCGAGGACGATGCCCGCCTCCTCGAGCGAGCGGCGGATCGCGTCGGCCCGCGCGAAGTCGCGCGCCTTCTTGGCCGCGGCGCGCTCGGCGATCAGCCCCTCGACGTCGACGGTGACGCCGCCCTTCAGGAAGGCCTCGGGATCGCGCTGGAGGAACCCGAGGGTGCCGGCGAGCGCCCGGAGCAACCCGGCGAGGCGGCCCGAGCGCGAGCGGTTCACCTCGGCGCGCAGCTCGTGGAGCACGGCGAAGGCGACCGGGGTGTCGAAATCGTCGTCCATCGCGGCGCGAAAGCGCGCCGCCCAGCTCTCCGACCAGTCGATCGCCACCGGCTCGGGCGCCACCTCGCGCAGCGCCGTGTAGAGGCCCCGGAGCGCGTGCGCCGCGTCCTGCAGCGTCTCCCAGGTGTACTGGATCTCCCCGCGGTAGTGCCCGCGCACGAGGAAGTAGCGCAGCTGCTCGCCGCCCTGCAAGGGATCGAGGCGGTCGAGGATCTCGCGGGCGGTGAAGAAGTTGCCGAGCGACTTCGACATCTTCTCCTCGCCCATGTTGAGGAAGGCGGCGTGCATCCAGCAGTTGACGAACGGGCGGCCGAGCGCCCCCTCGCTTTGCGCGATCTCGTTCTCGTGGTGCGGGAACTGCAGGTCCCAGCCCCCGCCGTGCAGGTCGAAGGGCACGCCGAGCTCCGCGCTCGACATCGCCGAGCACTCGATGTGCCATCCGGGGCGACCGGGCCCGAAGGCCGAGGGCCAGGAGGGCTCGCCGGGCTTCGCCGCCTTCCACAGGACGAAGTCGAGGGGATCTCGCTTGGCGGTGTCCACGGCCACGCGCTCTCCGGCCCGGAGGCTGTCGAGCGTCTTGCCCGAGAGCTTGCCGTAGCCCGGGAAGTCGCGCACGGAGTAGTACACGTCACCGTTGGGCGCGCGGTACGCGAGGCCCTTCGACTCGAGCGCGGCGATGAGCGAGAGCATCGCCTCGATGTGTTGCGTCGCGCGTGGCTCGCGGTCGGGCGGCTCGAGGCCGAGGCGCGCGAGATCCTCGTGCATCGCCGCGATCATGCGGCCGGTGAGCGCCTCGATGGGCTCGCCGTTGGCGCGCGCGCGCTCGATGATCTTGTCGTCGACGTCGGTGATGTTGCGCACGAACGTGACCGCGTAACCGGTGGCGCGCAGCCACCGCACCACGAGGTCGAACACCGCCATCGTGCGCGCGTTGCCCACGTGGAAATAGTCGTATACGGTGACGCCGCACAGGTAGAGGCCCGCCTTGCCGGCCTCGCGCGGACGGAAGGGCTCCTTGCGGCGCGTGAGCGTGTTGTAGATCGTGAGCATGGCGAGGGTGGGATCGGGGCCGGCGTGGCCCCGCGGGATCGGGGTACGGGATCCGGCGCGCGGGCGCCGGCGGAATCAAACGGCGTGCAAGGAACGACAGCCGAACGCCCTTGCCCAAGCGCTGGTCGAGCGCCAGAAGGGCGGCTTTCGTTCAGTCCGATCCGCGGGGCCGGAAGGCACGCTCATTGTGAAGCCCGGGCAACGTTGGTAGAATGTGTTTTCCATTAAATTCAACTAATTATAACACGATGTTGCAACGCATCCCGATGCGCTCCCGTCTGGTGCGCGCCGCTGCCGCGGCGCTGGTTCTCGCGGCCTCGGCGGCGTGGGCCGCGCCGGCGGACGATCTTCGCGAGGCGCAGAAGCTCTACGGGCAAGGCAAGCTCCAGCCCGCGCTCGAGAAGGTCGACGGATTCCTCAAGGCCCAGCCCCGCGATCCGCAGGGCCGCTTCCTTCGCGGCCTCATCTACACCGAGCAGAAGCGCACGGCCGACGCGATCCAGGTCTTCACGGGGCTCACCGAGGACTATCCCGAGCTTCCCGAACCCTACAACAACCTCGCCGTCCTCTACGCCTCGCAGGGCAACTACGACAAGGCGAAGTCGGCGCTCGAGCTCGCGATCCACACCCACCCGAGCTACGCGACCGCCCACGAGAACCTCGGCGACATCTACGCGCAGCTCGCGAGCCGGGCCTACGACCGGGCGCTGCAGCTCGACAAGAACAACACCACGGCGCAGGTGAAGCTCTCGATGGTGAAGGACCTGTTCGTCGCCCAGAAGGCGGCGCCGGGCGCGCGTCCCGAGCCTGCGAAGCCCGCGCCGAAGGCCGAGCCGCCGAAGGCCGAGGCGCCGAAACCGGAGGCGCCCAAGGCGGAGCCGGCAAAAGTGGCGGTCGCGAAGGCTGAGCCCGCGAAGGCCGAGGCGGCGAAACCCGTCGCCGATCCGGGCAAGGCCGAGGTCGCCGCGGCCGTGGCGGCCTGGGCGAAGGCCTGGAGCGCGAAGGACGTGGACACCTACCTGGCCGCCTACGCCCCCGACTTCGACGCGCCCGGCGGCCGTGCGGCCTGGGAGAAGCAGCGCCGCGAGCGCATCGAAGCGCCGAAGACGATCCAGGTCTCCGTGAAGATGCAGTCGATCGAGGTCGCCGGGGCGGAGGCGACCGCGGTGTTCCGCCAGAGCTACCGTTCCGACGCGCTGAAGAGCCACAACACGAAGACGCTGAAGCTCGTGAAGGTGGGCGAGCGATGGCTCATCAAGCAGGAGCGCGTCGGCGGGTGAGCGCGCGAGCCGGATCCCGCGCCACCCGGGCCGCCGCGCGCGCGCTCGCCGCCCTCGGCCTCGCCGCCACGCCCGCCTCGATCGCCTCGGGAGACGGCGCGGGCGACGGGGGGCTGCCCGTGTTCGCCAACGAGGTCGAGGGCTCGCTCGTGCGCGCGATCATGGGCCTGCGCGAGAACGGCCTGCGCCAGGCCCTCGGCGAGATCGACGACGCGCTCGCGCGCTCGCCGAACTTCCGCCTCGGCCACCTGATCAAGGGCGACCTCCTCATGGCCCGCGCGGGCAACCCCGTCGCCTTCGGCTCGACGCGCGTCGCGGCGAGCGCCGCCCCCCTGCAGGACGAGGCGCGCGTGCGCATCAAGCGCTACTTCGAGGCGCCGCCCCCCGACCACCTGCCCGCCCCGCTCCTGCAGCTCGCCCCCAACCAGCCCCATGCGATCGTCGTGGACACCTCGCGTTCGCGGCTCTACGTGTTCGCCAACGACGGCGGGAAGCCGCGCTACGTCACCGATTTCTACATCAGCCTCGGCAAGAACGGCATCGAGAAGCAGCGCGAGGGCGACCAGAAGACGCCCATCGGCGTCTACACGATCATCTCCTCGAAGGACAAGCTGCCCGACCTCTACGGGCCCGGCGCCTTCCCGATCAGCTACCCGAACGAATGGGACCGGCGCCTCGGGCGCAACGGCCACGGCATCTGGCTGCACGGCATGCCCTCGGAGACCTACAGCCGCCCGCCCTTCGCGACCGACGGCTGCGTGGCGCTCGCCAACGACGACCTCGAGCGCCTCGCGAAGTACGTCCACATCCGGCGCACGCCCGTGGTGATCGGCAACGACGTCGCGTGGCGCTCGCCCGAGAGCTGGGGCGCGGATCGCGAGGCCTTCCTCGCCGCCTTCGAGGGCTGGAAGGCCGACTGGGAGAGCCTCGACACGGGGCGCTACCTCGCGCACTACTCCGGGCGCTTCCGCTCCGAGAGCGGCGACCTCGCGGCGTGGAGCGCCCACAAGCGCAAGGTGAACGCCGCCAAGTCCTGGGTGAAGGTCGGCGTCTCGCAGCTGAGCCTCTTCGCCTACCCGGGCGAGAGCGCGATGATGGTGGTCACCTTCGAGCAGGACTACCGCTCGAACAACCTCTCCAACCGGACGCTCAAGCGCCAGTACTGGGTCCGCGAGGGCCGGGCCTGGCGCATCGTGCACGAATCCGTCGTCTCGTAGCCCCCGCCTTCCAACCCCGAGGTCGAAACATGCCCCCCGCACGTCGCTTGCTTCTCGCCGCCGTCTTCGTCGCCGCCACGGGCCTCGCGCCCGCGGCCTTTGCCCAGGCCCAGCCCGCCGGCTGCGCCGCCCTGCTGAAAGGAAACAGCGCAATGAAAGTCAGGCTCACCACGTCGATGGGCGCGATCACCGTCCAGCTCGAGAAGGAGAAGGCTCCCGTCTCCACCGCGAACTTCGTGAAGTACGTCCAGGACGGCCACTACGACGGCACCATCTTCCACCGCGTGATCGACGGCTTCATGGTCCAGGGGGGCGGCTTCACGAAGGACATGAAGCAGAAGCCCACGGCCGCGCCCATCAAGAACGAGTCGACCAACGGCCTGAAGAACGAGGTCTACACGCTCGCGATGGCGCGCACCGGCGTGCGCGACTCGGCCACCGCCCAGTTCTTCATCAACGTGAAGGCGAACGACTTCCTCAACTACCGCGACGAGAGCCCGCAGGGCTGGGGCTACGCCGTGTTCGGAAAGGTGGTCGAGGGCACCGAGGTCGTCGACAAGATCCGCAAGGTCGCCACGGGCAATTCGGGCATGCACCAGAACGTGCCCCTCGAGCCCGTCGTGATCGAGAAGGCGGAGTGCCTCTGAGGCGCCGCGGCGCCTGAGGCCCACCGGAGGGCGGCCGCGGGCCGCCCTTCTTCTTCCGTGCGGCGCACCCTCTTCGTCTCCGACCTGCACCTCGACGCATCCCGGGAGGATGCCAACGGGCGGCTCGAGCGCTTCCTCGGCGAGGTGGTGCCGGGGGCCGACGCCCTCTACGTGCTCGGCGACCTCTTCGAGTACTGGGTCGGCGACGAGGCGTTGGCGCTGCCGCTGCCCGCGCGCATCGCGACCGCGTTCGCGCGCGCGACCGCGTCCGTGCCCGGCTTCTTCATGCACGGCAACCGCGATTTTCTCGCCGGGGGGCGCTTCGCGCGCGCCACGGGACTCGCGCTCCTCGAAGACCCGGCCGCGATCGACCTGTACGGGCGGCGCACGCTGCTGCTGCACGGCGACACGCTGTGCACCGACGATCGCGAGTACCAGGCGTTCCGCGCGCAGGTCCGCGATCCGCGATGGCAGCGCACGCTCCTCGCGCGTCCCCTCGAGGAGCGCCTCGCGCTCGCCCGCGAGATGCGCGCGGGCAGCGAATCGGCGAAAGCCGGCAAGGCGGTGGAGATCATGGACGTCGCCCCCGCCGCCGTCGAGCGGGCGTTCGCCGAGTCGGGCGCGGAGCTCATGATCCACGGCCACACCCACCGGCCCGGGCGCCATGCGCACCGCGTGGGCACGCGCGACTGCGAGCGCTGGGTGCTGCCCGACTGGTACGGCACCGGCGGCTACCTCGAGGCCACGCCCGACGCCCTGCGCGCGGTCACGCTCGCCTGAGCGCGGCCCTCAGACGGCCGCCTCGTCGAGGCGCAGCGTCAGGCACTTGGCGGAACCCCCCGCCTTCATGAACTCGGAGAGCGGCGTCTGCACCACGTCGAAGCCCTTTCGGCCCAGGGCGTCGACGAGCGCCGCGCTGGCGCGGTTCACCACGAGCGTGGTGCCGATGTTCACCGCGTTGCAGGCGAAGGCGAGCGCGTCCTCCTCGCCGATCGCGATGCGCCGCCCCGCCGGGACGAGACGCTCGATCGCCGCCTGCGACTCGCGGTCGAAGGCCTGCGGGTAGTAGACGAGGGTCCCGCCCTCGAGCGGGCAGAAGCAGGTGTCGAGGTGGTAGAAGCGCTGGTCGACGAGGCGCAGCGCGACGATCTCGGCCGCGAAATGAGGGCCGATCACCTCGCGGGCGGCGAGGATCGAGCGGTGGCCGTGGGCGAGCCAGAGCCGCTTCGCCCCGCGGTCGAAGAGCGCGTCGCCCGCGCCCTCGAACGGGACCTCGCGGGGCATGAGCGCGACCTCGTAGCCGCGGTCCGCGAACCATTCGGCGAAGTACGGTTCCTCGTATTGCCGCTCCGGGTAGCGGAAGCGCGACACGAGGAAGCGCCGTTTCCCGACGAGTCCCGCGTTGGCCGTGAACACCATGTCCGGCGAGCCCGGCTGGGGAAGGACGAGCCGCACGCTCGCCCGGTCGCAGAGGATGTCGTAGAGCGTGCGCCACTGGCGCTTGGCGAGCGCGTTGTCGATCTTGCGCACATTGCCGTGCATCCAGGGGTTGATGATGTAGGAGACGTCGAAGTACTCCGGGGGGCACATCAGGAAGGTGCTGCGCTTCTTCATGGTTCTCCCGTTGCGGGGCTCACCGGGCCCTCGTGGGAACCGGCGGCCGATTGCGGTTCGCTAGGCCGAGAGCCCGCGTTCCAGGTCTTCGCGGACGTCGTCGGGGGACTCGAGGCCCACGGCGAGCCGCAGGAGCCCCTCGACGATGCCGGAGGCCTCGCGCTCGGCGGGCGGGATGCGCCCGTGCGTCGTCGTGGCCGGATGGCAGATCGTGCTCTTCACGTCGCCGAAGTTCGCCGTGATCGACACCAGCCGCGTCTGGTCGATGACGCGCCACGCGGCCTCGCGGCCGCCCTTCACGACGAACGAGAGCACCGCGCCGCCGGCCGATTGCTGGCGCATCGCGAGCGCGTGCCGCGGGTGGGAGGCGAGCCCGGGGTAGTGGACGCGCTCGACCGCGGGGTGCGACTCGAGCCAGCTCGCGATGGCGAGCGCGTTCGCCGACTGCGCCTGCATCCGCAGCCGGAGCGTCTCCATGCCCTTGAGGCAGATCCAGGCGTTGAAGGGCGAGATCGCCGGCCCCGCCGTGCGCACGAAACTGAAGAGGGGCCCGGTGACGAGGTCGGCCCGCCCGGCGATCGCGCCCGCGAGCACCCGGCCCTGCCCGTCCAGGTATTTGGTCGCCGAGTGGATCACGAGGTCGGCGCCGAACTCGATGGGGCGCTGCAGCGCCGGCGAGCACATGCAGTTGTCCACCGCGAGCACCGCGCCCGCGGATTTCGCGATCGCCGCGAGCCCGGCGATGTCGGCCACTTCGCACACGGGGTTGGACGGTGTTTCGATGAACAGCAGCCGCGTCGAGGGCCGCACGGCGCGCCGCCAGGCGTCGAGGTCGCCCAGATCCACCCAGGAGGTGGCGATCCCGAACTTCGCGAGGATCTGGTCGAAAAGCGGCACGACCGTGCCGAAGACGCCGCGCGCCGCGACGATGTGCTCGCCGGACCTCAGGAGCCCGAGCGCGGTCGTCGCGACCGCCGCCATGCCGGTGGCCGTCGCCACGCAGGCCTGCGCCCCCTCCAGCGCCGCGAGCCGGCTCTGGAACATCGTGACGGTGGGATTGGTGAAACGCGAGTAGATGTTGCCCGGCTCCTCGTTCGCGAACCGGCGCGCGGCCTCCGCGGCGCTGCGGTAGACGAAGCTCGTGGTGAGCGCGAGCGCCTCGGAATGCTCCTGGAAATCGCTGCGCACCCCCCCGGCTCGGACACCCAGGGTGTCGGGCTGCAATTTGCGCGTCATCGCGGCCCCGGGCGGGTCAGTCGACCGTGGAGAGCCCGAGGTCGAGCTGGTAGCTCGAGAGCCGCGTCTCGGGGCGCGACTCGCCGTCGCGGCGCGAGGCCTCCACGCCCGCGAGGTAGTCGCTGGAGACGTCGCCCGTGATGTAGACCCCGTCGAAGCACGAGCAGTCGAAGCTCTGGATCGCGGGGTTGCAGGCGCGCACGTCGGCCACGAGGGAGGCGAGGTCCTGGTAGAAGACCGCGTCGGCCCCGATCGCCTCGGCGATCGCGCGCTCGTCGCGCCCGGTGGCGATGAGCTCGGCCCGCGTGGGCATGTCGATCCCGTAGACGTTCGGGAAGCGCACGGGAGGCGCGGCGGAGGCGAAGAAGACCTTGCGCGCGCCGCTCTCGCGCGCCATCTGGACGATCTCGCGGCTCGTCGTGCCGCGCACGATGGAATCGTCGACCAGCAGCACGTTCTTGTCGCGGAACTCGATCGCCATGGCATTGAGCTTCTGGCGAACGCTCTTCCGGCGCAGCTCCTGGCCCGGCATGATGAACGTCCGACCGATGTAGCGGTTCTTGATGAAGCCCTCGCGGTAGACGACGCCGAGCTTCTGGGCGACCTCGAGGGCGCTCGGGCGGCTCGAGTCGGGGATCGGGATCACGACGTCGACCTCGCGGTGCAGGCCGCTCGCGACGATCTTGTCGGCAAGGCTCTTGCCCATGTTGCGCCGGCTCTCGTAGACCGAGATGCCGTCGATCACCGAATCGGGCCTCGCGAGGTACACGAACTCGAAGATGCAGGGGTTGAGGGTCGGGTTGTCGGCGCACTGGCGCGCGAAAAGGTTGCCGCTCTCGTCGACGAGGATCGCCTCGCCCGGGGCGACGTCGCGCATCGCCTTGAACCCGAGCGTGTCGAGCGCGACCGACTCGGAAGCGACGATGAATTCCACCCCCTTGTCCGTGTCCTCGCGGCCGACGATGAGCGGGCGGATGCCGTGGGGATCGCGAAAGGCGAGCAGCCCGTAGCCGGCGATCATCGCGACCACCGCGTAGGCCCCCTTGACCCGCCGGTGCACGCCCGCGACCGCCTGGAAGATCGTGTCGGGATTGAGGCGCTGTCGGCCCTGCGAGGCGTCCTGCAGCTCGTGGGCGAGGACGTTCAGCAGGATCTCGGAGTCGGAATTCGTGTTGACGTGGCGCCGGTCCTCCAGGAAGAGCTCCTGGCGCAGCTGCTCGGCGTTCACGAGATTGCCGTTGTGGCCGAGCACGATCCCGAAGGGGGAATTCACGTAGAAAGGCTGGGACTCCGCGTCCGAGGAGGCGCTGCCCGCGGTGGGGTAGCGGCAGTGGGCGATGCCGATGCGCCCGACGAGGGCGCGCATGTCGCGCGTGCGGAAGACGTCGCGCACGAGCCCGCGGCCCTTGTGCATGTGGAAGCTGTGGCCCTCGGCGGTGACGATGCCCGCCGCGTCCTGGCCGCGGTGCTGAAGCACCGTCAGCCCGTCGTAGAGGAGCTGGTTGGCGGGGCTGCGCGCGACGACTCCGACGATTCCGCACATGCTTCAGGTTTCCTTCCGGCGGCGGCCGGGACCCGCGCATAGTGTATGCGCTTTGCCCCGCGTTGTGGCCGCGCCCTTTCTCATGGGAGCGCGACCACCTTGCCCTCGAGCCCGGCGCGCCCGATCGCCGCGGCGGCCTTCTCCGCCGCCTCGCGGCTCGGATAGGGCCCCGCGCGCAACCGCGTGAGCGCGCCGTTGGCGGAATCGAGGCGCTCCGTGTAGTGCGGGACCTTGGCCGCGACGAGCTTCTCGCGCGCCACCGAGAGCTTGCCCTCGTCGCGGAACGCGCCCACCTGGACCGCGAATCCCTCGAGCCGGGGCGCCGCGGCCGGCGCGGCAACCTTGGCCGTCGCCTTCGCGGGCGCCGCCGGTTTCGGCTCCGCCGCTTTCGGCTCGGGCGCGGTCTTCGCAGGTGCGGCCGCCTTCACGGGCGCGCCCGCGGTCTTGGGCGGCTCGGGCTGGGGGATCGCGGCGGCGCTCTCGGGCTTCGCGGCCGCGGGCTCGGGCGGCGGAAGCGGTGCCGCGCCCTCCTTCGGCGGAATGGCGAGCGAGCGTTCCTGCCGCTCCTGGCGGGGCTGCGGATCGAGGAGCATCGGCACGAAGACCACCGCGAGGACGACGAGGGCGATGGCTCCGATGAGGCGCTGGCGGCCTTTGCGTCGGATTTCGCTCGTGTCGGGGGTCTGGGGGGCCGCCATGGCGCGTGGGGTCGGGTTCAGCTCCCGCAGCGCAGCGCCGCCGCCACGGTGAGGAACGATCCGAAAACAAGAATTCTATCATTCGGGCCCGCCTCCCGACGCGCCGCCTCGAGGGCGCCGGCCACGGTCGCGAACGACCGCGTGGCCGCGGCGAGACCGCGCTCGGCGAGAAGCCCAGAGAGGCGCTCGGCGGGCGCGGCCCGCTCTCCTTCCACGGAAGCGACGTGCCAGCGGTCCACCTGCGCCCGCATCGCGTCGATCACGCCTCCGATGTCCTTGTCGGAGAGCATCGCGAAGACGGCGGTCGTGCGCCCCGCCGCGCCCATCGCCCGCAGCCCGTCGGCGAGCGCGCGCGCCGCGTGCGGGTTGTGCGCGACGTCGAGGATCACCGCCGGGCGCCCCGGCAGGACCTGCAGCCTTCCGGGGAGCTGGACGAGCGCGAGGCCGCGCTTCACCTCCCCGAGCGAGACCGGCAGTGGCCCCGCCACCGCGTCGAGGGCGGCGAGAGCAGCGGCGGCGTTCGCGAGCTGCCAGCGCCCCCGCAGCGCCGGTATCGGCAGCGCGTGCCGGGTGCCCCTGCGCCCTCGGAAGCTCCATTGGCCCTCGCCCGGCTCGACCTCGAAATCGCGCCCCAGCACCTGCAGGTCGGCGCCGATCGCCGCGGCGTGCGCGAGCACGCTTGCGGGTGGGTCGCGCTCGCCCACGATCGCGGCACGGCCGGGGCGGAAGATCCCCGCCTTCTCGAAGCCGATCGCCTCGCGCGTGTCGCCGAGATACGCCTGGTGGTCGAGGTCGACGCAGGTGACGATCGCGCAGTCGGCGTCGACGAGGTTCACCGCGTCGAGCCGCCCGCCGAGCCCCACCTCGAGGATCGCGGCCTCGACCCGGCGACGGGCGAAGACCACGAAGGCCGCGAGCGTGCCGAACTCGAAATACGTGAGCGGCGTGCCCCCGCGGGCGCCCTCGACCTCCGCGAAGGCCGCGGCGAGCTGCGCATCGTCGGCCTCCTCGCCCGCGACGCGCACCCGCTCGTTGTAGCGCAGAAGGTGCGGGGACGAATACAGGCCGACGCGGTAGCCGGCCTCGAGCAGGATGCGTTCGAGCATCGCGCAGGTCGAGCCCTTGCCGTTGGTGCCCCCGACGGTGATCGCCACCGGGGGCGGCGCGAGCGGCAGGCGCGAGGCGACTTCGCGCAGGCGCTCGAGCCCCAAGGCGATGGAGGCGGGATGCTGCGCGGAGATGTGGCCGAGCCAGTCCTCGAGCGAGGCGCCGGGCCCGGGGCGCTCGGCGGAAGGCGTCATCGATCGGGCGTCGGAAGTCGGGGCCCGGGCGGCGCCCTCGCCCTCAGGCCTCCGGCGCGGGCTCGCGCTTGAGCAGCGTGACGAGCCGGGCGACGCGGTCGCGCAGCTGGCGGCGGTCGACGATGAGGTCGATCGCGCCCTTGTCGAGCAGGAACTCGGCGCGCTGGAAGCCCTCGGGAAGCGTCTCGCGCACGGTCTGCTCGATGACCCGCGGCCCCGCGAAACCGATGAGCGCCCCGGGCTCGGCGATCACCACGTCGCCGATGAAGGCGAAGCTCGCCGACACGCCGCCCATCGTCGGATCGGTCAGCACGGAGATGAACGGCTGCCGCGCCGCCGAGAGCTGGTGGAGCGCCGCGGTGGTCTTCGCCATCTGCAGGAGCGAGAGGAGCCCCTCCTGCATGCGCGCGCCGCCCGTGGCCGTGAAGCACACGAAGGGCAGGCGTTCGTCGCAGCAGGCCTGGACCGCCCGCACAAAGCGCTCGCCGACCACCGATCCCATCGAGCCGCCGAGGAAGCCGAACTCGAAGGCCGCCGCGACGAGCGGCACGCTCTTCGCCGCGCCCTGCATCACGACCAGCGCGTCCGTCTCCCCGGTCTCGCGCTCGGCCTCGTCGAGCCGCTCGGTGTACTTGCGGCTGTCGCGGAACTTGAGCGGATCGAGGGGCACGACCTCGGATGCGAACTCCGCGCGGCCCTCGGGATCGAGGAAGAGGTCGAGACGCTGGCGCGCGCTCAACCGGTTGTGGAAGGCGCACTTGGGGCAGACGTGCAGGTTGTTCTCGAGATCCGTGAAGTAGAGCACGGCCTCGCACGACGGGCACTTGCTCCAGAGGCCCTCGGGAACGGCCTTCTTCTCGCGCGCCCCTTCGCGCTTGATCTTCGGGGGCAGAAGCTTGCGGAACCAGCTCATGGCGGGACCCCGGCGCTCAGGCGAGCGCCTTGCGGCGCGCGTCCATCGCCTCGCGGAACTCGCGCGCGATCGCGCGGGCGCGCTCGGCGGCCTCGCCCGGCGGCGCCTCCGCCAGGTCCTGCACGAATCGGCTGCCGACGACCACGGCGTCGGCGAACGCCGCCACCCGGGCCGCGGTGGCGCCGTCGCGGATGCCGAATCCCACGCCCACGGGCACCCGGGTCCGCGCGCGGATGCGCCCGAGCATCGCCTCGACCTCGCCCGTGTCGATGTTCGCCGCGCCCGTCACGCCCTTGAGCGAGACGTAGTAGATGTAGCCCCGGGCGACGCCCGCGACGAGGTCGATGCGCTCCGGGCCCGAGGTCGGGGCGAGGAGGAAGATCGGGTCGATGCCCGAGCCTTCGAGCGCCTGGAGCCAGGGGCCGCTCTCCTCGGGCGGCAGGTCGACGACCAGCACCCCGTCGACGCCGGCCGCGCGCGCGGCGGCCACGAAGGCCGCGAGGCCCATGCGCTCGATCGGGTTGGCGTAGCCCATGAGCACGACCGGCGTGGTGGCGTCGCGGCGCCGGAAACGCTCGACGATGGCGAGGACCTCCCGAAGGGTCGTGCCCTGCTTGAGCGCGCGCTCCGAGGAGCGCTGGATGACCGGCCCGTCGGCCATGGGGTCCGAGAACGGCACGCCCAGCTCGATCACGTCGGCGCCGCCGGCCACCAGGGCCTCGAGGATCGCGGGCATCTGCGCGGGCGAGGGATCGCCCGCGGTGACGAAGGGGATCAGCGCGGGCCGGCCGGCGGCGCGCAGCTTCTCGAAGGTGGCGGCGATCCGGCTCACGGGCGCCTCAGAGCTCGATCCCCGAGGCCTTGGCCACGGTGTGCATGTCCTTGTCGCCGCGACCCGAGAGGTTCACGAGCAGGATGCGCTCGCGCGCCATGCCGGGTGCGATCTTCATCGCGTGGGCGAGCGCATGGCTCGACTCGAGGGCCGGGATGATCCCTTCCATCCGGCACAGGGCGTGGAAGGCCGCGAGCGCCTCCTCGTCGGTCACCGTCACGTACCGGGCCCGGCCCGTGTCCTTGAGCCAGGCGTGCTCGGGCCCGACGCCGGGATAGTCGAGGCCCGCGGAAATCGAGTGCGTCTCCTGGATCTGCCCGTCGGCGTCCTGCATGAGATAGGTCCGGTTGCCGTGGAGCACGCCCGGCGAGCCCGCCGTGAGCGACGCGGCGTGCTTGCCCGTCCCGAGGCCGAGGCCGCCGGCCTCGACGCCGATCAGCTCCACGCCCTCGTCCGGGACGTAGGCGTGAAAGATGCCCATCGCGTTCGATCCGCCGCCCACGCAGGCGAGGATCGCGTCGGGCTGGCGCCCCGCGGCCGCGGGCATCTGCACGCGGCATTCCTTGCCCACGACGGAATTGAAGTCGCGCACCATCATCGGGTAGGGGTGAGGTCCCGCGACCGTGCCGATGATGTAGAACGTGTCCTCGACGTGGGTCACCCAGTCGCGCATCGCCTCGTTCAGCGCGTCCTTGAGCGTGCGCGAGCCGCTCTCGACGGGGACGACCGTGGCCCCGAGCAGCTTCATGCGGTAGACGTTCTGCGCCTGGCGCACCACGTCCTCCGAGCCCATGTAGACGACGCAGGTCATGCCGTAGCGGGCGGCTACCGTGGCGGTGGCTACGCCATGCTGGCCCGCGCCGGTCTCGGCGATCACGCGCGGCTTTCCCATGCGCCGCGCGAGCAGCGCCTGGCCCATGGTGTTGTTCACCTTGTGGGCGCCGGTGTGGTTGAGGTCCTCGCGCTTGAGCCAGATCTGCGCGCCGCCGAGGTGCTCGGAGAGACGGCGCGCGTGGTAGACGGGGCTCGGCCGCCCGACGAAGTGCTCGAGCTCCCAGGCGAGCTCCGCCTGGAACGCGGGATCCACGCGGCAGCTCGCGTACGCCGCGGCGAGCTGGTCGAGCGCGGGGTGCAGCGTCTCGGCGACGAACACGCCGCCGTAGGGGCCGAAGTGGCCGGTCGCGTCAGGCAGGTCGTACATCTTCAAGGCGAACGCTCCGAATGAATTCCCGGATCCGGTCGGGATCCTTCACGCCCCTCTCCCGCTCGACGCCGCTCGAGACGTCCACCGCCCAGGGACCGACCTCGCGGATCGCCCTGCCGACGTTGGCCGCATCGAGGCCGCCGGACAGGACGATGGGGATGGGGAGGTCTCGGGGAATGCGCGTCCAGTCGAAGCTGCGGCCCGTTCCGCCCGGCTCTCCCGGCACATGGGCGTCGAGGAGCAGGGCCTTCGCGCGGGAGAACCGGCGCGCATATTCTAGCAAATCGGCCCCCTCCTCCATTCGCACCGCCCGGAGGAAAGGGCGCCCGAAGGCCGCGCAGTATTCGGGGCTTTCGTCGCCGTGGAACTGCAGCAGGTCGACGGGAACCTGCGCCAGGACCTCGTCCACGAGGCTTCGCGGGGCATTGACGAAGAGCGCCACGGCGAGGGTGAAGGGGGGGAGCGAGGCGGCGATCTCGGCCGCCCGCGCCGGCTCGACGCGGCGCGGGCTCTTCGCGTGGAACACGAGGCCGATCGCGTCGGCGCCGGCGGCAGCCGCGAGGCGCGCGTGCTCCGGCTCGCGGATCCCGCAGATCTTGATGCGCGTGCGCTCGGGCTTCATGGCGCGTCGGGAACCATCAGCGGCTGGGAGCGGAAGGCGGGCAGAGCGTACCCGGGATCATACTCGACGCCCGTGAGGTAGAGCCCGGCGGCGGCGAAGGTGGGCGCGGCGCGGCTGCGCTCGCGCGCGGCGAGCAGCTCCGCGACCCAATCGGGGGGGTGCCGGCCCGCGCCGACGTCGACGAGGGATCCCACGAGATTGCGCACCATGTGGTGCAGGAACGCGTTGGCGCGAAAGGTGAACACGACGAGGTTTCCGGAGCGCTGGACGGTCGCTTCGTCGAGTCGGCGCACCGGGCTCCTCGCCTGGCATTCGGCGTCGCGGAAGGCGCTGAAGTCGTGCTCGCCGACCAGGGCGCGCGCGGCCGAGGCCATCGCCGCTGCGTCGAGCGGCCGGTGGAACCAGCCGACGCGCCCGTGCAGCACGGCGGGAGCGACGGGCTCGTTCAGCAGGAAGTAGCGATAGGTGCGCGAGCGGGCGCCGTAGCGCGCGTGAAAGCTCTCGGGGACCTCCCGCGCCCAGAGTACGCGCACCCTCGGGTCGAGCGAGGAGTTGGTCCCGCGCACCCAGGCGGTCTGCGGCCGCTCGGCCGTGGCGTCGAAGTGCGCGACCTGCGCCGTCGCGTGAACCCCGGCGTCGGTGCGCCCCGCCGCGGTAAGCGCCACCGTCGCGCCGGCGATGGTCGCGAGCGCGCGCTCGAGGTGGTCCTGGACGCCGCAACCGCCGGGCTGAGCCTGCCAGCCGCAGAAGGCCGAACCGTCGTACTCGAGGCCAAGGGCGATGCGCATGGGAGGGAGCCCGAAAGAAATTGGCGGGGTTGCCCCCGCCAATCAGACGACCTGCAACAGCATCCGGATCAGAGCGAGGCGATGAGCTTCTGCGCCTCGTCCTTCTGCGCGGCCGAGCCTTCCTTCACGACTTCCTGGAGGATCTCCCGGGCGCCGTCCTTGTCCCCGATCTCGAGGTAGGCCTTCGCGAGCTCGAGCTTCGTGTTGACCGATTCCGCCGAGGCCCCGCCGCCCGCTTCCAGGCTCAAGTCGGTGAGGTTGGGCGCGGCGGCCCCTGCGCCCGGAGCGAGCGTCTTGTCGAATTCGAACGCGAGGTCCGGTGCCGCGGGGGCGGCGGGGGCCGCGGGAGTCGCCGCCTTGCCGCCGGGAAAATCGAGTCCCGAGAGGTCGAAGTCGAAGGACGGCTTCTCCTCCTTCGGCGCCTCGAGCGAGACGTCGACGGCCGGCGCCGAGGGCGCGATGTCGAAATCGAGGGCCGAGGCCGACTCGACGGGAAGGTCGGTCGCCGGCGCGGACTTCTGAGTGTCGAGGTCGAGGTCGAAGCTCGGCTCCGGGGCGCTCGACTCGGCGGCCTGCGCCCCGCCGCCCGCGATGTCGAAGTCGAGGTCCGGTCGCGGCGGGGCGGCCGGTGCGGAAGCCACGAACTCCGCGCCCGCCCCGCCAGCGGCACCGCC
Organism: Usitatibacteraceae bacterium; assembly: GCA_044220635.1. GTDB lineage: Bacteria > Pseudomonadota > Gammaproteobacteria > Burkholderiales > Usitatibacteraceae > JBGAQP01. The sequence continues at coordinate 24,737 of JBGAQP010000018.1, read as the reverse complement.
GTAGAGCGGATTGGCGGGGTCGATCTGGGCGCCCATGGCGGCGGCCTTCTGCCACAGCGGGCTTCCTTCGCCCACGGCGCCGCGCAGTTCCTTCGCGACGGTCTCGAACGCGGTCGCGCTCTTGCGCGCGTGGTAGATCTCGAGCAGCTTCAGGGCGATCTCGTGCCGGGTCTTGTCCCGGGCCATCGCTTCCTTGAGGATCTCCTCGGCCTGCGCGTCGCGGCCGTAAGCGATGTAGACCTCGGCCTCGGCGACCGGGTCGACCTCGTCGGTGTCGATCGTGCCGGGTCCCGTCTTGTCGAAATCGGTGAGGAACGAGCTGTTCCCGGTGTCCACCAGACCACCGCCCGACTTTCCCGTCACCGTGTTGGGCTTGAGGTCGGAGGGAAAGGCGCTCGTCATCGAGCTCGAAGGTCCCGCCTCAGCCCTGGCCTTTCGTCGCCGGGCCAGGAGGAATGCCCCGAGCCCGAGCAGGCCGATGCCTCCCGCGCCCGCCGCGATGTAGGCGGGATTGTCGAGGAGCTCGTCCATCAGGCTGGGCGGCGGCGGGGGCGGGGCGGGTGCCTTCTTCGGCGCGGCCGCGGGCTTCGGAGCTTCGGCGGGCTTGGGCGCTTCGGCAACCTTCGGCGGCTCTGCGGGCTTGGGCGCCTCCGCGACTTTCGCCGGCTCCGCGACCTTCGGCGGTTCCGCGGGCTTCGGTGCCTCGACGGGCTTGGGAGCTTCCGCGGGCTTCGCCTCGGCGACCTTCGGCGGCTCCGCGGGCTTGGCCGGAGCGCCGGCCTTGAGGTCCAGCAGGCGCTGCATGTCGCGAATCTGCTTTTCGAGGTCGGCGACGCGCGACTGCGCTTCCTTCAGCGCCTTGTCCTTCGCGGTCACCTCTTCCTGCAGGGCGTTGAGGCGATCCTGGGAAGCGCCTCCGGCCTTGCCCGCCACCGCGCCCTTGGCTGCGTCGGACTTCGAGAGCTTGAGAACGTCTTTCGACTCGGCGGCCGGGGGTGCCGGCGGCGACACCGCCGCGCTCGTCACCCTCCCGGCGGCGGCCTGCGACGATTCGGGCTTCGGCGGGATCATGCCCACGCCCCCCGCGAGCTGCTCGCGGTAGGCCTTCCAGTTGGAGACGTGGGTGCGGATCTCCTTGTTGGCTTCCTTCTCCTCGATCTTCGCGATCTCGCCCTCCATGGGCACCTTGAGGATCTGGCCGGCCTTGAGGCGGTTCATGTTGTTGTCGATGAACGCCGCCTGGTTCTCGCGATAGAGCGCCACGAGCATCTGTTCCATGCTCACGCTCGAGGGCTTCACCTCGCCGGCGATCTTGCGCAGCGTCTCGCCCTTCTGGACCGGGCCGTAGGTCTCGCCCGACCCGGCGGGCGTCTCGACGAGCCCGGTCGAGGGCAACTCGGCCTTCGCCGAAGGCGCGGCCGCGGCCGCCGGAGCCTCCGCGGCGGGGCTCGAAGGCGCCACCGCCGGCGCGGCGGCCGGCGGCGTTTCGACCCGGCTCACGGGAGCCGGTGGCGGGGGCGCCGCGGCGGGCGCGACGCGCGCCTCGGCGAACCCTGGCGGGTCGAGGAGGATGGGGTATTCGCGCTGGATCCGGCCCGCGGGCCAGGTCACCTCGATCAGGACGTCGACGAACGGTTCGTTGATCGGCGCGACGCTCGTCACCTTGAGGAAGGGCTGCCCGCTCGGGCGCTTCTCGACCGAGAAACGCAGCAGCCGCAAGGACGAGGAATACTCGATCCGAGCGTCGCGGTACGCCTCCGGTCCGGCCACCCGCGCGGTCAGCGACTCGAGCTCGCCGGGCTGCAGCGAGACGAGATCGATCTCCGCGTTCAGGACCTGGCCGAGCGCCGAACTGACCGTGAGCTTGCCGAGGCCGGCAGCGTGCGCCGCGACCGAGGCCACCAGGAGCAGCGCAAGGGCCACCCCGTTTTTGATTATCCTCGCCATGTCATGCCCGTCCCAATCCGGAAGACTGGTGAAAGTAGCTTAACATCAGGGAGTTATTGTTTCAACCTCACCCGGATTGTCACATTATCTCTTAAGTGGAAAGTTTTTCAACCATTTTTTCCGGCCTCCCGGAGGAAACTCCGGGGGAACGGGCCCCCCGAAGGTGGTCCAGCAGGATCCGGAGCATCCGGCGCAGGGGCTCGGCGGCTCCCCACAGGAGCTGGTCCCCGACCGTGAAGGCCGAAAGGTATTCGCCGCCCATGCGCAGCTTGCGCAGGCGCCCGATGGGCACGTCCAGGGTCCCGGTCACCGCCACCGGAGTGAGCCGCGCGAGCGTTTCCTCGCGCCGGTTCGGGACGACCTGCACCCAGTCGTTGCCCCCGGCAAGCAGCCTTTCGATCTCCGCGACCGGCAGGTCGCGGCGCAGCTTGATCGTGAGTCCCTGGCTGTGGCAGCGCATCGCGCCCACGCGCACGCACAGGCCGTCCACGGGGATCGCGCCGGCCTCCTCGCGCCCGAGGATCTTGTTGGTCTCGGCGTGGCCCTTCCACTCCTCCCGGCTCTGGCCGTTGCCGAGGTCGCTGTCGATCCACGGCAGGAGCGAACCCGCGAGCGGCACGCCGAAATGCTCGGTGGGGAAGCTCTCGTCGCGCAGGATCCCGGCGACTTCGCGGTCGATCTCGAGGATGGCCGAGGCGGGGTCCTCGAGGAGCGCCCGCGCGGCGAAATGGACCTCGCCCATCTGCTGGAGCAACTCGCGCATGTTCTGTGCGCCCGCGCCCGACGCAGCCTGGTAGGTCATCGCCGACACCCATTCGACGAGGTCGGCCTTCAGCAGCCCGTCGATCGCCATGAGCATGAGGCTCACCGTGCAGTTGCCGCCGATGTAGTTCCTCACGCCCGCCGCGAGAGCCCGGTCGATCACCGGGCGGTTCACGGGATCGAGGATGATGACCGCGTCCTTCTCCATGCGCAGGGCCGAGGCCGCGTCGATCCAGTAGCCCTTCCAGCCCGCGGCCCGCAGCTTCGGAAAGACGGACTTGGTGTAGTCCCCGCCCTGGCAGGTGATCAGGATGTCGTTCGCGGCGAGCCCGGCGAGGTCGTTCGCGTCCCTCAGGGGCCCCACCGGGCGGCCGATGTCCGGCCCCGTGCCGCCCACGTTCGAGGTGGTGAAGAAGACGGGCTCGACATGGTCGAAGTCGCCCTCCGCGCGCATGCGCTCCATGAGGACGGAGCCCACCATGCCGCGCCAGCCTACGATTCCTACGGTTCTCATCGTCGTTCCGATCGCTGGGTCAATTCCTGAGTGCCTCGGCCACCGCCGCGCCCATCTCGGCCGTGGAGGCCGCCCGGGCGCCCCCGGACGCTATGTCGGCCGTGCGCAGCCCCGAGGCCAGGGCGGCGCGCACGGCCCGCTCGATGCGCTCGGCGAGGTCGGCGCGGCCGAAGGTGTAGCGGAACATCATCGCCGCCGACAGGATCGTCGCGAGCGGGTTGGCGACCCCCCGCCCCGCGATGTCCGGCGCCGAGCCGTGAATCGGCTCGTAGAGCCCCTTGCCGTTCGCGTCGAGCGAGGCCGAGGGCAGCATCCCGATCGAGCCGGTGAGCATCGAGGCCTCGTCGGACAGGATATCCCCGAACATGTTGCCCGTCACGATCACGTCGAACTGCCGGGGGTTGCGCACGAGCTGCATGGCGCAGTTGTCGACGAGCATGTGGGAGAGCTTCACGTCCGGGTATTCCGGGGCGATCTCCTCGGCGATGTCGCGCCAGAGCTGGGTGGTCTCGAGCACGTTCATCTTGTCCACGGAGGTGAGCCGGCCGCCGCGGGCGCGCGCCGTCCGGAACCCCACGTGCAGGATGCGGCGGATCTGGGGCTCCGTGTAGCGCATGGTGTTGAAGCCGACGCGGCCGCCCTTCTCGCCGGTGATGCCTCGGGGCTCGCCGAAATAGATGTCGCCGGTGAGCTCGCGCACGATCATCACGTCCAGCCCCGAGACCACCTCGGCCTTGAGCGTCGAGGCCTCCGCGAGCTCCGGGAACACCGTGGCCGGGCGCAGGTTCGCGAAGAAGTCGCACTCCCTGCGCAGCCCCAGGATCGCCTTCTCGGGGCGCTTGTCGCGCGGCAGCGCGTCGTACCGCGGTCCCCCGACGGCGCCGAAGAGCGCCGCGTCGGCGGCCATCACCAGGTCGAGGGTGGCGGCCGGCAACGGGTCGCCGGCGGAATCGTAGGCCGCGCCGCCGATGGGCGCCTCCTCGGTCTCGATGGGCACGCCCTCGGCGCGCAGGACGTCGAGAACGCGCACCGCCTCGCGAAGGATCTCCGGACCGATGCCGTCTCCGGCCAGCAGGGCGATCTTCACTGGCGCCCCGTCACCGGAAGATCCAGGGCTCGGCCTTCCGGCGGCGCTCCTCGTAGGCGCGGATGTCGTCCGCGTGGCGCAGCGTGAGGCCGATCTCGTCCCAGCCGTTGATGAGGCATTCCTTGCGGAAGGGATCGATCTCGAAACGGTACGCCTCGCCGGCGGGCGTCGTGACCGTCTGCGCGGGCAGGTCGATCACGAGCCGGAAGCCGACGTGGGCGTTCGTCTCGTGGAACAGGCGATCCACCTCGGGCTCCGCGAGCGCGATCGGCAGGAACCCGTTCTTGAAGCTGTTGGAGAAGAAGATGTCCGCGAACGAGGGCGCGACGACGGCGCGGAAGCCGTACTGCTGCAGCGCCCAGGGCGCGTGCTCGCGCGACGACCCGCAACCGAAGTTCCGGCGCGCGAGCAGGATCGTGGCGCCCTGATAGCGCGGGTGGTTGAGAACGAAGTCCGGGTTGGGCTTGCGGCTGCGCGGGTCCGTCCCCGGCTCGCCCACGTCGAGGAAGCGCCAGGCGTCGAACAGGTTCTCCCCGAAGCCGGTGCGCTTGATCGACTTCAGGAACTGCTTCGGGATGATCGCGTCCGTATCGACGTTGGCTCGGTCGAGCGGCGCCACGAGGCCGGCGTGGACGGTGAACTTTTCCATGACCGCTCGATTATAGCGGGGATGCGGCCTCTTGCCGCACCGCAGCAAGGTCGCCAACGCCTCCCGGCCCCGGAGGTAGGCCCGCGAATCCCGGTGACGCGGCCTCGCCGGCTACTTGGCCGCCTTCTCGATCGCCTCGCCGCCCTTCTTGATGTCCTTGCCCACGCCCTCCACCGTGTTGCAGCCCGAGAGCGCGAAGGCGGCAGCGAGCGCCGCCAGGATGGAAAGGATACGGATCATGCTCAGGCTCCCCTGCGGATGTCGACGAAATGCCCGGCGATGGCCGCCGCGGCGGCCATCGCCGGGCTCACCAGGTGCGTGCGCCCGCCCGCGCCCTGCCGGCCCTCGAAGTTGCGGTTCGAGGTGGAGGCGCAGCGCTCGCCGGCTTCGAGCCGGTCGTCGTTCATCGCCAGGCACATCGAGCAGCCCGGCTCTCTCCACTCGAATCCCGAGTCGCGGAAGACGCGATCGAGTCCCTCCTTCTCGGCCTGCGCCTTCACCAGACCCGAGCCCGGCACCACGAGGGCGAGCTTCACGGTGGGGGCCACGCGGCGGCCGCGGACGACGTTCGCCGCGGCTCGAAGGTCCTCGATGCGCGAATTCGTGCACGAGCCGATGAACACCTTGTCGATGCGCACGTCCGTCATCGGGGTATTGGGGGTGAGGCCCATGTACTGCAGGGCGCGCTCGATCGCCTCCCGGCGTACCGGGTCCTTCTCGCGGTCCGGGTCCGGCACGCGGCCCTCGATGGACACCACCATTTCCGGCGAGGTTCCCCACGTGACCTGCGGCTCGAGCGCGGCGACGTCGATGTCCTCGACCCTGTCGAACCTCGCGCCCGGATCGGAGACAAGCGTGCGCCAGTAGGCCGCGGCCTTCTCGAACATCTCGCCCTGGGGCGAGAACGGCCGGCCGCGCAGGTACTCGATGGTAGTGTCGTCCGCCGCCACCATGCCGGCGCGGGCGCCGCCCTCGATCGCCATGTTGCAGATCGTCATGCGGCCTTCCATCGAGAGCGAGCGCACGGCGCTTCCGCCGAACTCGATCGCGTGCCCCGTGCCGCCCGCGGTGCCGATCCTGCCGATGATGGCGAGGATCAGGTCCTTCGCGGTCACGCCCGCGGGCAGCCTCCCTTCGGCGCGGACGAGCAGCGTCTTCGCCTTCTTCTGCACCAGGCACTGGGTCGCAAGCACGTGCTCGACCTCGCTCGTGCCGATGCCGAAGGCGAGCGCGGCGAAGGCACCGTGGGTGCTCGTGTGGCTGTCTCCGCAGACGACGGTCATTCCTGGAAGCGTGGCGCCCTGCTCCGGCCCGATCACGTGCACGATGCCCTGGCGGCGGTCGTTCATGCCGAAATAGGTCTTCACGTGGAACTTGCCCACGTTCGCATCGAGCGTCTCGACCTGCGTGCGGGAGATGGGGTCGGCGATGCCGGCGTCGCGCGACGTGGTGGGCACGTTGTGATCCGCCGTCGCCACCACGCTCTCGATGCGCCAGGGCTTGCGATGCGCGACCTCGAGGCCCTCGAACGCCTGCGGGCTCGTCACTTCATGGACGAGGTGGCGGTCGATGTAGATGAGCGAAGTCCCGTCCGCCTCCTCGTGGACGAGGTGGGCGTTCCAGAGCTTTTCGTAGAGCGTGAGGGCGTTCATCGCGGCCGCGGGCAAGCGGGAATTATAACCCGCCGGGGGTGCCCGACCGCGCCGCGCGCGGCGCCGAGGCTCAGGCTTCCTCGGGGTCCGGATCCTCGATCGCGGGAGTCGCGGTGCCCGCCGCGCGAGCGCCCGGCGCCCGGGCCGGGATCCTCGGGGTCGAGACCCGGACGTCGGCGTTCTGCGCCCGGTGGCGCAGCGCGTGGTCCGCCAGCACGAGGGCGAGGAACGCCTCGGCGATGGGCGTGGCGCGGATGCCGACGCAGGGATCGTGGCGACCGTGGGTCTCGATCGAGGCCGCGTGCCCTTCGACGTCCACCGTGCGCCGGGCGAGGCGAATGCTCGAGGTCGGCTTGATGGCGATGGAGACGACGATGTCCTGCCCCGTGGAAATCCCGCCGAGGATTCCTCCCGCGTGGTTGCTGAGGAAACCCTCGGGCGTCATCTCGTCGGAATGCTCGGTACCCCGCTGCCCGACGCTCGCGAATCCCGCGCCGATCTCCACGCCCTTGACCGCGTTGATGCCCATCATCGCCTGGGCGATGTCGGCATCGAGTCTCCCGTAGAGGGGCTCGCCCCAGCCCGGCGGCACGCCCTCGGCCACGACGGTGAGGCGCGCGCCGCAGGAATCGCCCGACTTGCGCAGCGCGTCCATGAAGCTCTCGAGACCGGCGACGGCCGCGGCATTGGGCGCGAAGAACGGGTTGGCGTCGACCGCCTCCCAGGACTCGAACTCGATGCGGTTCGGGCCGAGTTGGGCCAGGTAACCCCGGACCCGCACCCCGTGGCGTTCGCGCAGCCACTTGCGCGCGATCGCCCCGGCGGCCACCGCCGGCGCGGTGAGGCGCGCCGAGGAGCGGCCCCCGCCGCGCGGATCGCGCAGGCCGTACTTCTGCAGGTAGCTGTAGTCCGCGTGCCCGGGACGGAAGCTCAGCGCGATCTTCGCGTAGTCCTTGCTGCGCTGGTCGGTGTTGCGGATGAGCAGCGCGATCGGCGTTCCCGTCGTGCGGCCCTCGTGGACGCCGCTCAGGATCTCGACGCGGTCTTCCTCGCGTCGCTGCGTGACGTGTCGCGAGGTCCCCGGCTTGCGGCGGTCGAGGTCGGGCTGGATGTCCGCCTCGCTCAGCGCGAGCCCGGGCGGGCAGCCGTCGACCACGCAGCCGATTGCCGGGCCGTGGGATTCCCCGAAGGTGGTGACGGTGAAGAGGATGCCGAGGGTGTTGCCGGACATGAATCGATTCCGGGGGACCGCTTCCGGGCGGGTCGGAATCGAGTTTAGCACGCTCCCTTCGCCGCCTCCGTCCCTCAGTCGGGCGCCGGAGCACCCTGCCTCGGGGGAACCGGCGAGAGATAGCCCACGAGCAGCATCAGCACGCCCACGCCGATGAAGGAGACGATGCGCTCGATGCCGCCGAGGCTCGTGAAGTCGACGAACGTGAGCTTCGCGAGGACCACCGCCATGAGGGCCGCGCCGACCATCCACAGGCCGCGCGCCGCGCGCCGCGACGCGAACACCATCAGTCCGACGGCGACGAGGGTCCAGAAGACGGAAAGCGAGGCCTGCGTCACGAACGAGCGCATCCACGCCTCGAGCCGGTAGGGCACGTCGGCCCACTCGTGCAGCGAGCGCAAGAGCACGCCGTTCGCCCACGCGAAGGCCGCGGCGCCGAGCGCGGCCTTCGCGGGGGTCCCGCGCAAGGACGGGGGGAGCGTGAGGCCGCCTTGCGCGAGCGCCTTCGACCACGAGGCGAAGGCGAGCGCGACGAGCGCGTGGGCGAGGTCGACGCCGTTGAAGAGCGGCAGGTAGGGCAAGGGCGGGCTCGGGCCGGCACGCACGCCGTTCGCGTAGAAGACCCAGAGCCACAGGCCGAGCGCAACGGGCATCGCGCCCGCGACGAGGTAGGCGTGGACGCGACCCCCGACCGGCCAGTGCCTCCTCGCGGCGGCGCTCGAGGCCATGACGAGCAGCCAGGCGGGAACGACGATGGCCGCGGCAAGGGTCCACGCGCTGCGGCCGAAGCCCGCGTCGAGCGCGGCGTAACGCAGTTCCCAGGCGCCGACCGCCGCCGCGAGCACGAACGCTCCCGCGTGCTGGAAGGTGGCGAAGGCCCCCTTGGCCGGATGGTCGCGGTCCTCGATGCGCCAGCGCAGGCCGTAGTGGCAGGCGAGCGCGAACGGCCAGGCGATCCAGCCCGCGTAGCCGAATGGGTGCCGGGCTTCGATCACCGCCAGCGCGAGGAACGCATACAGGACCGGCAGCAGCGCCTGCGCCGGCCAGGCGGCCTCGCGCCATCGCCCGCCGCGGTGCAGCAGGCCGAGGACGAGCGCCGTCGCGGCGAACGACGCGAGCAGGGCGTTGGTCTCGTAGTCCCGGTCGACGAATCGCGCGATGTCCTCGTGCAACGCGAACAGCCACCACGCGAGCGACCAGAGGAACGCCGAGGCCACGAGACCGCGGGACTTCGTGGCGCCCTCCGGCGCCGCGCCGAGCGCGAGGTGCGTGGCCATGCCCGAGGCCGCGACGAGCACGGCCCCGAGAAAGACGCCGTTGAGGACCGGGTAGTCCATCGGAATGGCGCCCCACGAATCGACGAACGCCACGCCCGCGGCCAGTTGCAGCACGAGACCGAAAGCCTGGGCCCAGGCCTGGTCGCGCTTCGCGCCCACCCACACCAGGCCCGCGCCCGCGATCGCCCAGGAGGCCGAGGTCCAGCGGGCGTCGAAGGCGAGCGGAATTGCGATCGCGGCGAAGACCACCGCGAGCGCGAGGAACGACTGGTCGAGAAGGCGCCACGCCGGCTCGCCGCGCCGGCGCATCGCGAGGAAGAGGCCCGCATAGACCGCGGCGAGCGCGAGGCTCGTGATCGCCAGCCCGTATTCGGTATCGGCCACGAGCCCCGCCTGCAACCCGAAGGCCGCGACCGGAACCCCGAAGACGAGGACCGCGTCGACGCGCCGCCCCCCGGCGCCCGCCTCCCGGCGCGCGAAGAGGATCGACACGGCAAGATACGACGCGAAGAAGAGCGCGAGAAAGGGCTCCACGGTCGCGAAGTGCTCGGGCCGGTAGTAGGAAAGTCCCCAGGAAAGCCCGACGAGGAAGGTGAACGCGAAACCCACGAGGTTCAGCGAGCGCCACGCCTTGAACCACGCGGTCGCGAGGATCGCGACGTTGAGCACGGCGTAAAAGCCGAACAGCACCACGTGGCTTCCGCTGCCCGCCGAGGCGAGCACCGGGGCGAGGAACCCGCCCGCGGCGCCGAACCCAGCCAGCGCTTCCGAGTCCTGGCGCACCGCGAGCACCGTGGCGAGCGCCGCGATCGCGAAGAGCAGCACGAAGGCCGCTTCCGTCGACACCAGGGCGTAGAGGCGAAACGCGCCGAAGACGGCGAGATAGGCAAGCCCGACACCGGCCCCTTGCAGGCTCAACGCGTAGCCCGGGCGGGAATGCCTCAGGCGCCAGCCCAGGACGAGGAGCGCAAGGCCCGCGAGGCCGACGCCGCCCACGCGCGCCGCCGGGGGCACGAGCTCGTTGTCGACCGCGTACTTGAGCAGGAACGCCACGCCGATGAAGAGGACCACGACGCCGATCCTCGCGATGGCATTGCCCGCGGTGAACCAGGCCGCGAGGGCGTTGGGCCGCGCGGCGCTCGGAGCGGTGCGCGCAGCCGCCTGCGCCGGAGCCTCGGCCGGCGGGATCGGCGGCGGGGATTCGGCCGGCGCGGGAATCGGCGGCGGCGTGGGCTGCGCGGGGCTTTCGGCCATCCCGCGCGGCTCCTGCGCGCCGGCTCCGCTCTCGAAGCGTGCGAGCCGCGCCTCGATCGCCGCGAGTCGCCTCTCGATCTCGCCGAGCCGGTCGGCCGCGGGCTTGGGTGCGGCGACGGCCCCCGGGCTCGCGCCCCGCCGGTGGCTCGCGGCGATGATGACTCCCAGCAGCCAGCCGAGGAACCCGAGCGCGATCGCCCCGGCGATCCCGCCGATCAGCCCGCCGAGGATCGCACCCGCCAGCAGTCCCGCCCACATCACCATGTCCGCCTCCCTGTCCGTCGCTCAGGCCCGGTCGCCGCGCAGCTCGAGGACGCGGGCCTGAAGTCCCTCCGGGGTGATCCCCTCCGGGGGCAGGGCCGGCGCCACCGCGAGCGCGATGCGCGCGAACAGGCCCCGGCGGAACGGGCGGCGCATCGCCGCGCCGCCCATCCGGCTGAAGAAGCTTCCCCAGAGGCCCTGCAGCGCCATCGGAACGACCGGCACGGGGCTTCGGTCGAGGATCCGGCGCACCCCGCCGCGGAAAGGAAAGAGTTCTCCGGTGTCGGTGATGCGCCCTTCGGGGAAGATCGCCACCAGCTCGCCCGCCGCGAGCGCCTCGGCCACGCGGTCGTAGGCCTCGTTCAGCAGCCGCTCGTCCTCCTTCGCCGAGGCGATCGGGATCGCCTTGCCCGTGCGGAACACGAACGAGAGGACCGGCACCCTGAAGATCCGGTGGTCCATCACGAAGCGGATCGGCCGCGGGCTCGCGGCGAGGATCACGAGCGCGTCGACGAAGCTCACGTGGTTGCACACGAGCACCGCCGCACCCTCCTCCGGGATGTTCTCGATGCCGCGCTTGTCGAGGCGGTAGACCGAGTGCACCAGCAGCCAGCAGAGGAATCGCATCAGGAACTCGGGCACCAGGCCGTAGATGTAGGCGGCCACCGCCGCGTTCATCAGGCCGAGGACGAGGAAAAGCTCGGGCAGCGTGAGTCCCGCTCGCAGCAGCCCGGTCGCCGCGAGCGCCGCGACGATCATGAAGACCGCGTTCAGGATGTTGTTGGCGGCGATGATGCGGGCGCGGTGGTGCGATTCGCCGCGGCTCTGGATGAGCGCGTAGAGCGGAACCGAGTAGAAGCCGCCGAACATCGCGAGGAGGAAGAGGTCGGCCATGACGCGCCAGTTCGCCGGCTCGCGCGCGAAGGCGAGCGCGCCGCGCACGCCCTCGGGCGCGAGCCCGCGGCTCGCGAGCCAGAGGTCGACGGCGAAGACCGTCATGCCGATCGAGCCGAAGGGCACCAGGCCGATCTCGACCTTGCGCCCCGAAAGCCGCTCGCAGGCGAGCGCTCCCAGGCCGATGCCCGCCGAGAACGTCGCGAGCAGCAGGGTCACCACGTTCTCGTCGCCCCCGAGCACCTCGCGCGCGAACGGCGTGAAGGAGGTGAGGAAGATGGAGCCGAAGAACCACAGCCAGGAGATGCCGAGGACGGCGTGCAGGACCGCCCGGTCGCGTGCCGCGATCGCGAGGTTGCGCCAGGTCTCGGACAACGGGTTCCAGTTGATCGCGAGGCCCGGGTCGGGAGCCGGCGAATGCGGCAGGTACCCGGCGGCGAGGCGCCCGGCCGCGGCGAGCGCGAGGCAGGCGATGGCGAGCGCCAACGCGCCCTCGCCGCCGCCCTTGGCGAGCAGCCCCCCCGCGATGGTGCCCGCGAGGATCGCGACGAAGGTGCCCATCTCCACCAGGCCGTTTCCGCCGGTGAGCTCCTCGTCGCGCAGGTGCTGCGGGAGGTAGGCGTACTTCACCGGCCCGAAGAGCGTCGAGTGCAGGCCCATGAGGAACACGCAGGCGTAGAGGAGCGAGGCTTCGCGCAACAGGAAGCCGGCGGCCGCGATCGTCATCACCGCGATCTCGAAGTTCTTCACGAAGCGCATGAGTGCGGCCTTCTCGAGCTTGTCCGCGAGCTGGCCGGCGGTCGCGGAGAACAGCACGAACGGGGCGATGAAGATCGCGCCGATCAAGAAGCCCGCGCTCGAGGCGTCGAGCCCGCCCCACTCCGCGGCCCGGTAGGTCGCGAGCAGGGTGAAGGCGAACTTGAACAGGTTGTCGTTCGCCGCCCCCAGGAACTGCGTCCAGAAGAGCGGCGCGAACCTTCGCTCCCGGAGGAGCTGGAACTGGTTGGCGGCCACGGCGTCGGCGCTCAGGCGCCCCGGCGCTCGAAGAACGTCCGCGTCTCGAAGGCCGAGGGCGCGAAGCGCTCGCCGCGCCATGCGAGGTGGCGCTTGAGCACGAAGTCGAACATGAGGGGATTCAGATGGCGCAGCTCGCGAAGCACCGGGGCCGTGCCCGCGGGAAGGAGCCCCTCGCGCACGAGCGTGTCGACGGAGAAGAGCGGCATGATCGCCGGCAGGGGGTAGTCCGAGCCGTTGAGGAGCCGGCCCTTCCACGCCGGGTTACCGAGGATCGCGGGCAGCGCCTCGGCGCGGTTCGCCTGGCTCACCGCCGAAAGGTCGCCGTACAGCAGCCCGTCGTAGCGGCGCTCGCCCAGCAGCCGCGCGAGCAGCGCGACGTTGGCCACTCGGGGGGCACGCTCCGGGTCGCGGTTCGCGTCGAGGTCCGGGCTCTCGCCGAGCGTCGCGCAGTGGGCCGCGATGACGCGCACGCGATGGTCCAGGGGGTGGCGAAGGTAGAGGGGATTGCCGAAATCGTGGCGTTCCGCGCCGGCGACCGCCTGCTCCTCGCCGACGTGCACGAGCAGCGGGAGGTCCAGGCGGGCCATCGCCTCGAAGGCGGGCCGGCAGCGCGGGCTCGCGAGGTCGATCGCCATCGTCGAGGGCAGCCACTTGACCGCGCGCGCGCCCGCCGCCTTTGCCGCCTCGAGCGCGGCCGCGGCGTCCCGGCGATAGGGATGGACCGAGGCGATCCACTCGAAGCGGTCGGGATGCGCGCGGGCGACCTGCGCGCAGTAGGCGTCGGGAACCGCGAAGGTGCTCTGGTCCTCGCGCCGCCGCCCCTGCTCGTCGTAGGTGAAATCGAAGGCGAGCAGCATCACCTTCACGCCCGCGGGCATCTCGCCGGCGAGGTGCGCGAGGCGCGCGACCACCCCCGCGTCGAAGCGATGGTCGTCCTCGCCCCCGCAGCCGGCGTTGAAGAACATCGCGCGGCGCACCCGCGCCGGAATCGAGCTCGGCCGGTCGAAGTCCGGGCTCACCCAGACGCCGGCGCCGCTGCGTCCGTTGCCGAAGAGGTGGACGTGGCAGTCCCAGACCTTTCCCGGGTCGATCCCTTCCCACGCGGCGACCACGACGGGATCGGCGAAGACGCCGTGGCGGTGGGGCGGTCGGCACTCGTTGAACAGGCCCTGCTCCAGGCTCAGCTTGCACCCGCCGAGGAGGGTAGCGGCGGCTCCTCCGGCGAGGAAAGTACGGCGCTTCATCAACGGCTCCCGGCGGCTCTCATGCCCGCTCGCGGATGTAGTCGAGGACCGCCGCGAGGGAGCCGGCGAGGAATTCCTTGTCGATCCAGTAGTACACCTCCTTGCCGACCTTCTCCGAGGCGAGCACGCCCGCCTCCCGCAGCAGCTTCAGGTGGTGGGAGACCGCGGAGCGCGACAGGGTCGAGACCTCGACGATCTGCCCCACGTTGAGCCGCTCGCCCGGCTCGAACGTGAGCAGGATGCGCTGCCGGTGCTCGTCGCCGAGCGCCGTGAAGGCCCGCGAGATGGTCCGCCATTCCCGGGGGATCGCCCGGAGGTAGTTGCGATTCATGTCGACATTCTTGGTTATATCGACACGTGTCGTCAAGGGGGCGGGGCGCGGCTCCCGCCCGGGTGGGCCGTGCTACACTAACCGCGAACGAAAAAATGCATTTTGCTCAATCAGTTAGGCCCCCAATGCTCGAAGACATCCGCGAAAGCGCCCTCGACTATCATCGGCATCCGGTCCCGGGAAAGATCGAGGTCACGCCGACCAAGCCCCTGGGCACGCAACGCGACCTCGCCCTCGCCTATTCCCCGGGCGTGGCCGCGGCCTGCGAGGCGATCGTCGCGGACGAAGCGCAGGCGCGCTCGCTGACGGCCCGCGCCAACCTCGTCGGCGTGATCACGAACGGCACGGCGGTGCTCGGCCTGGGCGCGATCGGCCCGCTCGCGGCGAAGCCGGTGATGGAGGGCAAGGCCGTCCTCTTCAAGAAGTTCGCCGGCATCAACGTCTTCGACATCGAGGTGAACGAGCGCGACCCCGACAGGCTCGTCGAGATCGTCGCCGCCCTCGAGCCCACCTTCGGCGGGATCAACCTCGAGGACATCAAGGCGCCCGAGTGCTTCTACATCGAGCGCAAGCTGCGCGAGCGGCTGCGCATCCCGGTGTTCCACGACGACCAGCACGGCACCGCGATCATCGTCGGCGCGGCGTTCGTCAACGGCCTGCGGGTGGTCGGCAAGGACATCGCGAAGGTGAAGCTCGTGTGCTCGGGCGCGGGAGCCGCCGCCCTGTCCTGCCTCGACATGCTGGTCGCCCTCGGCCTGCGGATCGAGAACATCTGGGTCGCCGACATCCACGGGGTCGTCCACGAGGGCCGCAGCGTCGAGATGGACGAGAACAAGCGGCGCTACGCCCGCAGGACCGACGCGCGCACCCTCGGCGACATCATCGGCGGGGCCGACGCCTTCCTGGGCCTGTCGGCGGGCGGCGTGCTCAAGCCCGACATGGTCCAGCGCATGGCCCCGCGCCCCCTGATCATGGCGCTCGCGAATCCCGTCCCCGAGATCCTGCCCGAGCAGGTGAAGGCGGTGCGCGACGACGCGGTCATCGCCACGGGGCGCTCGGACTACCCGAACCAGGTGAACAACGTCCTTTGCTTCCCTTTCATCTTCCGCGGCGCGCTCGACGTGGGCGCGACGACGATCAACGAGGCGATGAAGCTCTCCGCCGTGAAGGCGATCGCCGAGCTCGCCACCGCCGAGCAGTCCGACGTCGTGGCGATGGCCTACGGCGAGAACCAGCCGAGCTTCGGGCCCGACTACCTCATCCCGAAGCCCTTCGACCCGCGCCTCATCGTCAAGATCGCGCCTGCGGTGGCCGAGGCGGCGATGGCGAGCGGCGTCGCCTCGACCCCGATCGCCGACTTCGACGCCTACCGCCAGCGCCTCAACGAGTTCGTCTACGCCTCGGGCCTCATCATGAAGCCCATCTTCTCGGCGGCGAAGGCCTCGCCCAAGCGCATCGTCTTCGCCGAGGGCGAGGACGAGCGGGTGCTGCGCGCCGTGCAGGTGGTGGTCGACGAGGGGCTCGCGAAGCCCATCCTCGTGGGCCGCCCCGCGGTTCTCGCCAAGCGCATCGAGCGCTTCGGGCTGCGGCTCGAGGCGGGCCGGGACTTCGAGGTCGTGAACCCCGAGTGGGACGCGCGCTACCGGGACTACTGGACCGAGTACCACCGCCTCACCGAGCGCCGCGGGGTCTCGGTGTCCTACGCGAAGATCGAGATGCGCCGGCGCCACACCCTGATCGGCGCCATGATGATGCACCGCGCCGAGGCCGACGGGATGATCTGCGGCACGTTCGGCACCCACGCCCTGCACCTGCACTACGTCGACCAGGTGATCGGCCGCCGGCCGGGCGTGAACGACTACTACGCGATGAACCTCATCGTGCTGCCCAAGCGCACCGTGTTCGTCTGCGACACCTACGTGAACCCGGATCCCACCGCGGAGCAGATCACGGAGATGACGCTGCTCGCCGCGGAGGAGATCCGCCGCTTCGGCCTCGTGCCCAAGGTGGCCCTGCTTTCCCACTCGAGCTTCGGCACGAGCGACGCGCCCTCGGCGGCCAAGATGCGCGCCGCGCTCGCGATGATCCGCGACCGCGCCCCCGACCTCGAGGCGGAAGGCGAGATGCACGGCGACGCCGCGCTCTCCGGGGAGGTGCGGCTCGCGGCGTTCCCCAATTCCCGGCTCACGGGCGACGCGAACCTGCTGATCATGCCCACGCTCGACGCGGCCAACATCGCCTTCAACCTGCTGAAGACCGCGGCGGGCGACGGCATCACGATCGGCCCGATCCTGCTGGGCGCGGCCAAGCCCGCGAACATCCTGACGCCGACGGCCACGGTGCGGCGTATCATCAACATGGCCGCGCTGACCTCGGTCGAGGCGCAGGCCCTGAGCAAGTCCGCCGCCCACCCCGCATGAACGACCGCTTCGACCATCTCTTCATCTCGCCGGCGAACTACGCGGCCTCGCTCGCGTTCTATCGCGACGTGCTGGGATGGTCGGAGATCGCCTCCTGGGACATCCCCGGCGAGGGTCGCGGCGTGGTGCTCTCCGGCGGCGGCATCAAGGTCATCCTGGCGGACGCCGCCGCCGCTCCCGGCACCGGACGCAAGCGGGGCGCGAACGGCACCCAGGCGAGCGTCCATCTCGACATCCACGACGTCGACGCGCGCTTCCGCGCCCTGCCCGGCGGGGACCACGTCGTCGTCGGGCCCGAGGACACGCGCTGGGGCACTCGCTGGTTCGTCGTCCGCGACCCGGACGGCAATCTCATCGCGTTCGAAGAGCTGCACGGCCAGCGTGGTTGAGCGGGTGCTGCGGCTGCCGCGGCCGGTTCCCGAGCCGGCGACGATCGGCGTCTTCGCCCTTTCGGGGCGGGTCGACGAGGCGAAGCTCGCGCAGGGGGTGGCGCACCTCCGCGACCAGGGCCACCGCGTCGTCGTCGCGGAGGAGGCCGTCCACGCCTGGCGCTATTTCGCCGGCACCGACGAGGAGCGCCTCGCGGGCTTCCACCGCCTTCTCGAGGATCCGGCGATCGACCTCATGCTCGCCGCGCGCGGCGGTTACGGGATCACGCGGCTTCTCGGCAGGATCGACTGGAACGCCGTGGCGGCGAGCGGCAAGGCCTTCGTCGGCTTCAGCGACTTCACCGCGTTCAACCTCGCCGCGTACAGCTGCGCGAACCTGCTCACCTTCCACGGCCCGATGCTGTGCATCGACTTCGGCGGCGACGCGCCCGACAGCTTCATGGAGCAGCACTTCTGGCTTTCGGTCGGCGGAGATCGCCACCGCCTCGAGGACCTGCCGTGCGAGCACGGCTACGCGCCGCGGCGCATCGACGGCCCCCTGTGGGGCGGCAACCTCTCGCTGCTCGCCCACCTCGTGGGCACGCCCTACTTCCCGGCGATCGACGGCGGGATCCTCTTCGTGGAGGAGATCGGCGAGGAGCCCTACGCGGTCGAGCGGATGTTCCTGCAGCTCCTGCACGCCGGGGTGCTCGGGCGCCAGCGCGCGCTGCTGCTCGGCGACTTCGACGACTGCACGCCGAAGAACACCGAGCGCTACCCGTACTGCATGGAGGAGGTCCTGGAGACGCTGCGCCAGCTCCTGCCCATTCCGGTGCTCACGGGCCTGCCCTTCGGACACGTCGCGCGAAAGGCCACGCTGCCTTTCGGAGCGCCCGCCATCCTGACCCTGGCGGAGTCCGGCTTCAGCCTGCGCTTCGAGGGCTACCGCACTCCCTGAGGGATCACGCGGCCACTTTCACGGCGATCTCGCGCACGCGCTTCGCCGCGGGCGCGGGGTTGCGGAACATGGCGAGCAGGTCCGCCTCACGCGCTTTCGCCTCGCGCAGGCTGCGCTCCTTCACCGGGCCGAAGCCGCGGATGCGCTCGGGGATGGAGGCGAGCGCCACGGCGAGATCGAGCCGGCCGGCGTCGAGCCCGGCGCACAGCTCCTCGACGAGCGTCTCGTAGTCGGCCACGAGCGCGCGCTCGGCGCGCCGTTCCGCGCTGTAACCGAAGGGGTCGAGCGCGGTCCCTCGGAGGAACCGCAGCTTCGCGAGCACGCGCATCGCCGGGAGCATCCACGGCCCGTAGGCGCGCTTGCGCGGCTCGCCCGTCGCGGGATCGGCCTTCGCCCAGAGGGGGGGCGCCAGGTGGAAACGCAGCCGGAAATCCCCCTCGAACGCCTCGCCGATCCGGGCCAGGAACTCCCCGTCGGTGTAGAGCCGCGCGACCTCGTACTCGTCCTTGTAGGCCATCAGCTTGAAGAGGTAGCGCGCGACCGCCTCGGCGAGCGCGCTCGACCCCGGGAGGACCTCCAGCTCCCGGGCCCGGACGCGGGCGACGAGGTCCGTATAGCGCTTCGCGTAGGCCGCGTCCTGGTAGGCCGCGAGGAATGCGCGGCGCCGCTCGATCATCTCGTCGATCCCGGTCGAGAGGCGCTGCGAGGCCGGCGTGGATTCGGGCGGCGTGGCGATGCGCTTCACGCCTTCGGGGTCCACCGCCGCGCGCCGGCCCCAGTCGAACGCACGCAGGTTGGATTCCACCGCGGTACCGTTGAGCTCGACCGCCTTGCGGATCGCGGCCTCGCCCAGAGGGATGAGGCCCTTCTGCCAGGCGTAGCCCACCATGAAGAGGTTGGTGGCCAGCGAATCGCCGAGGAGCGCGGTCGCGATCTCGGTGGCGTCCACGAAATCCGCGGCCGCATCGCCGGTCGCGTCGCGCACGGCCTCGGCCATCTCCCGGCGCGGGATCTCGAGATCGGGGTCGCTGGCGAACCCGCCGGTGGGCGCCACGTCCGCATTGACGACCGCGCGCGTGAAGCCGTTCTGCATCTTCGCGATCGCCTCGTCGGAGGCGGTCACGATCAGGTCGCAGCCGAGGACGAGGTTGGCTTCGCCCGCGGCGATGCGCACCGCGTGGATGTCCTCCGGCCGGCTCGAGAGGCGGATGTGCGTGTAGACGGACCCGCCCTTCTGGGCGAGCCCGGTCATGTCGAGCACGCCCACGCCCTTGCCTTCGATGTGCGCCGCCATCCCGAGGAGCGCGCCGATCGTGACCACGCCCGTGCCGCCGACCCCGGTCACGAGGATCCCGTAGGGCCGGTCGAGCGCGGGCAGCGCGGGCTCGGGCAGCGCCGCCGCGGACTCGCCCTGCGCGGGCTCGCGCCGGCGAAGGCTTCCGCCCTCGACCGTGACGAAGCTCGGGCAGAAGCCCTTCAGGCAGGAGAAGTCCTTGTTGCACGACGACTGGTCGATCGCGCGCTTGCGGCCGAACTCCGTCTCGACCGGAACCACGGAGAGGCAGTTGGACTTGCGGCCGCAATCCCCGCAGCCCTCGCAGACGAGCTCGTTGACGAACACCCGCTTCGCGGGATCGGGAAAGGTGCCGCGCTTGCGGCGGCGGCGCTTCTCCGCCGCGCAGGTCTGGTCGTAGACGAGCGCGGTCACCCCCGGGGTCGCGCGCAGCTCCACCTGCACCGCCTCGAGCTCGTCGCGGTGGCGGACCGTCACTCCGGACGGGAATCCGGCGTCCTTCCCGTACTTCTCCGGCTCGTCGCTCACGACGACGATCCGGCCCACGCCCTCGGCGCGCACCTGGTCCACGATCCTCGGGACCGAGAGCGGTCCGTCGACCGGCTGGCCTCCGGTCATCGCCACCGCGTCGTTGAAGAGGATCTTGTAGGTCATGTCGACCTTCGCGGCGACGGCGGCGCGGATCGCGAGCAGGCCCGAGTGGTAGTAGGTCCCGTCGCCGAGGTTCGCGAAGATGTGCGGGGTGGAAGTGAAGGGCTGGATGCCGATCCAGGGAGCGCCCTCGCCGCCCATCTGCGTGAAGGTCATCGTCTCCCCGGGGCGGATCCACACCGCCATGTAGTGGCAGCCGATGCCCGCGAGCGCCTTGCTGCCCTCCGGGACGCGGGTCGAGGTGTTGTGCGGGCAGCCCGAGCAGAAATAGGGAATGCGGGCGACCTTCGCACGGGGACGGGCGAGCGCGGCTTCCTTGGCCTCGAGGAACTTGAGCCGCGCCTCCACGATGCGCGAGGTGTAGAACTTGCCGATGCGCGCGGCGATCACGCGCGCGATCATCGCGGGCGTGAGCTCGCCGGCGGCGGGCAGCAGCCACTCGCTGCGGTGGACCTCCCATTCGCCATGCTCGTCGTACTTGCCGATGACGCGCGGGCGCACGTCGTCGCGCCAGTTGTAGAGCTGCTCCTTCATCTGGTACTCGATCACCTGGCGCTTTTCCTCCACGACCAGGATCTCGTCGAGCCCCTGGGCGAACTCGCGCACGCCGTTGGGCTCCAGCGGCCAGGGCATGCCGACCTTGTAGAGCCGGATGCCGATCTCGGCCGCGTGGCGCTCGTCGATCCCGAGGTCCTCGAGGGCCTGCAGCACGTCGAGGTAGCTCTTGCCCGAGGCGATGATGCCCAGGCGCGGGTTGGGCGAGTCGATCGTGATGCGGTTGAGCCTGTTCGCCCGGCAGTAGGCGAGAGCCGCGTAGATCTTGTCGTGCTGAAGGCGCAGCTCCTGGTCGAGGGGCGCGTCGGGCCAGCGGATGTTGACCCCGCCGGCCGGCAGCGCAAGCTCGGCCGGAAGGACGATCCGGGGGCTCGAGGGATCGACGGGGATCGACGCCGAGGAATCGAGCGTCTCCGAGATCGTCTTGAATGCCACGTAGCAGCCCGAATAGCGCGACATCGCGAACCCATGCAGGCCGAACTCGATGAGCTCGCCCACGCCCGTCGGGTAGAGCACCGGGATCATCGCCGCGTCGAAGGCGTGCTCGCTCTGGTGAGGGAGCGTCGAGGACTTGCAGGCGTGGTCGTCGCCGGCGATCAGGAGCACGCCGCCGTGCTTCGCGGTGCCTGCGGCGTTCGCGTGCTTGAACACGTCGCCGCAGCGGTCTACGCCGGGACCCTTGCCGTACCACATGGCGAACACGCCGTCGTAATTCGCGCCGGGGAAGAGCCCGACCTGCTGCGAGCCCCATACGGCCGTGGCGGCGAGCTCCTCGTTCACGCCGGGCGTGAAGCGGATGTGGTGGCTCTCGAGGTGCTTGCGCGCCTTCCAGAGCGCCTGGTCGAAGCCGCCGAGCGGCGAGCCGCGATAGCCGGAGATGAAGCCCGCCGTGTTGAGGCCCGCCGCGGCATCGCGCTCGCGCTGGATCATCGCCAGGCGCACGAGCGCCTGGGTGCCGGTGAGGTAGACGCGTCCGGAGGCGAGCGTGTACTTGTCCTCCAGCGTGACGGGCATTGCGGGCATGTCGGCTCCTCAAAAGGGGTGCTTTGGGGCGCTGCGCATCCGGCCTCGGGATTGTGTCCTTCGCCGGAAAAAGCGGCAAATTATACGCGCCCGGACCGCCCCGGGGCCAGCGGTCCTCGCGCTCAGAACAGGCGGCCCTGCCCCCCGGCCGAGGGGGGAGCGAAGCGCGAGGCGTCGAGCGCGGAGCCGCCTGCGCGGGCGAGCCCGAGCCGCGCGCACGCCACCTGGAATCGCCGCGAGAGGAGCGCGGCGAAGGGCCCGCTGCCGCGCATCCGCGAGCCGAAGTCCGGATCGTTCTCGCGGCCCCCCCGCATCTCGCGCACGCGCGCCATCACGTGCTCCGCCTTGAGCGGAGCGTGGCGCTCGAGCCATTCCTTGAACAGCGGGAGGACCTCCCACGGCAGCCTCACCAGCGTGTAGGCGGCGCTCGTCGCCCCCGCCCGGGCCGCGGCCTCCAGGATCGCCTCGACCTCGGAGTCGGTGAGGACCGGGATCACCGGGGCCACGTTCACGCCCACCGGAACGCCGGCTCCGGAAAGCCTCGCGATCGCCTCGAGCCTGCGCCGCGGGGCGCTCGCCCGCGGCTCCAGGCGCCGCGCGAGCTCGTGGTCGAGGGTGGTCACGGAGATCGTCACCGACGCGAGCGCGTCGCGCGCCATGGGCGCGAGGAGGTCGAGGTCGCGCTCGACGAGCGCCGACTTCGTGATGATCGACACCGGATGGCGGGTTTCGGCGAGGACCTCGAGCACGGAGCGGGTGATGCGCTGCGTGCGCTCGATCGGCTGGTAGCAGTCCGTGTTGGAGCCCAGCACCAGGGTCTCGCAGCGGTATCCGGGGCGGGAGAGCTCGGCGCGCAGGAGCCGCGCGGCGTCGGGCTTCGCGAAAAGCCGGGTTTCGAAATCGAGCCCCGGGGAAAGCCCCAGGTAGGCGTGGCTCGGGCGCGCGTAGCAGTAGATGCAGCCGTGCTCGCAGCCGCGGTAGGGGTTCAGCGACTGCGTGAAGTTGAGGTCGGGCGAGTCGTGGCGCGATATCACGCTCTTCGCGTGCTCTATCGCAATGACGGTCTTCGGCTTCGCCGCCGCGCTCTCGGGCGGCTCCTGGAACCACTCGTCGTCGAACGCCTCGCGCGAGTCCTTCTCGAAGCGCCCCTCCGGATTGACGGTGGCGCCGCGGCCCTTGGCGACGGCGCCGTGGACTCCTGCGGTGGTCTTCAGCGGCATTCCATCGAGTATACGCACGCGATGATCCGCATCAAGCGGCACTTCGTCGTGTGGATAGACGCCGGTCCCTGAGGGCCTGGAAAGGCCCTTGTCCACATTCCTCTCACGAGACAAGGGAACCCTTCAGCGGCGGCCTCCCTCCCGAAGCGATGTCACGAATGCCATGGTAGATTGGCATTCTTGCCGCTCCCCCCGCGCGTCCCTTGCGCGGATAGTGGCGCTTCTTCCAATCAACTCGTGGAGAAGCAAAATGAAACGATTCGTGATTGAACGCAACCTGCCCGGCGTCCAAAACCTCGCGCCCGGCGAACTCAGGGAGGCCGCGGCGAAGTCGAATGCGGCCATCGCCAAGTTCGGCGGCAAGGTCACCTGGGAGCATTCGTACGTCGTGCAGGACAAGACTTTCTGCATCTACATCGCCGACAGCGCGGATAGCGTCATGAAGCACGCGGAAGCCAGCGGCTTCCCGGCGAACAAGGTGACCGAGGTGCGGACCATCATCGAGCCGATGACGGCGGTCTGATGGCGCAAGCTCCGGCCGGACGATTCTGCTGGGTGGATCTCGCCGCCGCGGACGCGGCGCGGGCGGCCGAGTTCTACGCGGACTTGTTCGGCTGGAGCGCGCGATCGCAAGCCGCGAACGGCGGCACATACGTGCGGCTGGCGCACGCCGGTCACGACATCGGATCGCTGTACCAGATGCGGCAGGCGGAGCGGGAGGCGGGCATCGCGTCGCATTGGACACCGTATGTGCAAGTGGACGATGTGGCCGCGGCGAGCCGGCGGGCCACCCTTCTGGGCGCATCGATCGCCGTGGAACCGTTTTGCGTCGAGGGCGTGGCGCGCATCGCGCTGATCGTCGATCCCGTCGGCGCAGAGCTCGGACTGTGGGAGGAGCCGCGATGAAAGTGAAGCGCGCTGCCGTCGGGCACTCGGCGAAGAGTGCCGGTGCCCAAGCCGCGATTGCCGACCCCGGCCGACCGATCGATGTCACGGTGGTCCTGCTGGACGGCGGCTACGCCTCGACGGCGATCGGCCCCGTGGAAGTATTTCATTCGGCCGGGCTTCTGTGGAACTGGCTCAAGGGCGAGCCGCCGCAGCCGCGCTTTCGTGTGCGGCTCGCGTCGCCCCGCGGACGGATGGTGAAGAGCCTGTGCAACGTGGGAATCAAACCCGAATGCGCCCTGGAATCCATCGACCGTACGGACATCGCGATGGTTTCCGCGTCGGCCTGGGAATTGCAGCACAGGATCATGCGTCATACATCGCTCATCGCGTGGATCAAGCGAATGCACGAGCAAGGCGCCTATCTCGGCGCGGTGTGCTCGGGCGCGGCATTCGTTGCCGAGACCGGGCTCATGGACGGGCGGGAGGCCACCACGCACTGGGGCGTGGCCGAGGCGCTCCGGGAGCGATATCCGAACGTGCGCTGGCGGCCCGAGCAGTTCGTCACCGAGGACGGGCGCATCTGCTGCAGCGGCGGCGTGTACGCATCGATCGACATCAGCCTCTACCTCGTCGAGAAGTTCTGCGGCCGCGAGGTCGCGCTGCAGACGGCCAGGTCGCTGCTCGTCGGATTGCCGCGAAGCTGCCAGTCGGGATACTCGGTGCTGCCCCTCTCGCGCCCGCACACGGACAAACGCATCCGCCAGGCCGAGGAGCACGTGCGCGCGCACTTCCGGGAGGACGTCGGCATCGACGCGCTCGCGGAACGATGCGCGATGAGCTCGCGCACCTTCATTCGCCGGTTCAAGGCCGCGACGGGCCGGCTGCCGGGTGAATACCTGCAGATGATGAGGGTCACCGCGGCGCGGGAGCTCCTCGAGGGCAACGCCGCCTCGGTGCGCGAGATCGGCGAGCGCGTGGGATACGCGGACACGAGCTTCTTCCGCACGCTCTTCAAGCGTCACACCGGGATGACTCCGGCGGAATATCGCGGGCGCTTTGGGCCTCTTCAATCCGGCCGCCACTCGCTTGCCGCGGCCGACTCGGAATAGGGGCATCGCCAAAAACAAAAAGCCCGATCCTTGGGGGGATCGGGCTTTTTGGGGGTAAGGCCCTGGCGATGACCTACTTTCTCACGGGCAATCCGCAATATCATCGGCGCGGCGTCGTTTCACGGTCCTGT
>JBGAQP010000017.1:0-75710 GCA_044220635.1 Usitatibacteraceae bacterium | reverse complement strand
CCACCAGTTCCAGGAAGGCGCCGTCGTCGAGGGCGATCAGCAGGCCGTCCGTGTCCGCCGTGACGGTGGCGGTGCGCGGGCCGTGGTCCAGCAGCGACAGCTCGCCGACGACGGTGCCCGGGCCGAACGAGCCGACCTTCTTGTTGTTGCGCTTCACGGCGACCGTGCCCTCGAGCACGTTGAGGAAGCTCGCGTCGGCGGGCGGCGAGAGGGCGATCGCGACGTCGCGGGCGCGCACGCGAACGCGCACCCGCTCGCCGGGCAGCGCGTCCACCACGGGAACGAGGAGGCGGCCGCCGTCGAAGACGAGCGTCGTGAGGCCGTCGGCCTCGTCGTGGCCCTCGACGCGCGCGTCGATCACGGCGCCGGCCTGGAAGCGCCCGGTGTAGGGCTCGAGGTCCGGGCGCGCCATGATCTCGGCGAGCGTCCCCGAGGCGATCGAGCGCCCCTCGGAGATCAGCACGAGGTGGTCCGCGAGGCGCGTCACCTCCTCGATCGAGTGGCTCACGTAGACGATCGGGATCGCGAGCTCGTCGCGCAGGATCTCGACGTAGGCGAGGATCTCGGCCTTGCGCGAGCCGTCGAGGGAGGCGAGCGGCTCGTCCATCAGAAGCAGGCGCGGGCTCGCGAGGAGCGCGCGCCCGATCGCCACGCGCTGGCGCTCCCCGCCCGAGAGCGTGTGGGGCCGGCGGTGCTCGAGCGCGCCCAGGCCGAGGAGGTCGACGACGTGGGCGCGCTCGACGTAGCGTTCCGCGCCCGGCGTGAGGCGGGCCCCGAAGTCGAGGTTGCCGCGCACCGTGAGGTGGGGAAAGAGCAGCGCGTCCTGGAAGACGTAGCCGATGCGGCGTCGCTCCGGCGGCAGGTCCACGCCCGCGGCGGAGTCGTAGAGCGTCGTCGGGCCCAGGCGCACGTGGCCCGCGCGCGGGGCGACGAGGCCGGCGAGCGCATGGACGATGGTGGTCTTGCCCGAGCCCGAGCGCCCGAAGAGCGCGACCACCGGCGCCTCGGTCGCGAACGCCGCCGAGACCTCGAAGGCGCCGCGGCGGAGCTCCAGGCGCACGTCGATCATCGCGCGGGCCTGCCGAAGCGCGCCCGGCGCGCGAGCCACTCGGAGGCCGCGAGCGCGGCGAGCGAGAGCAGCACCGAGATCGCGGAAAGCCGCAGTGCGGCCGCCTCGCCCCCGGGCACCTGGGTCGCCGCGTAGATCGCGAGCGGCAGCGTCTGCGTCTCGCCCGGGATGCTCGAGACGAAGGTGATGGTCGCGCCGAATTCCCCGAGGCTGCGCGCGAACGCGAGGAGCACGCCGGTGGCGATGCCCGGCGCGATGAGCGGCACCGTCACCGTGAGGAAGACGCGCCAGGGCCCGGCGCCCAGCGTGCGCGCGGCGGACTCCAGCCGCACGTCCATCGACTCGAGGGAGAGCCGGATCGCGCGCACGAGGAGCGGAAAGCCCATCACGGCGGCGGCGAGGGCCGCGCCCGTCCACTGGAAGGCGAAGGTGACGCCGAGGGGCGCGAGGAGCGCGCCCAGGGGGCCGTTCCTCCCGAGCAGCAGCAGCAGGCCGAAGCCGACCACCACGGGCGGGAGCACGAGCGGCAGGTGCACGACGGCGTCGAGGAGGATCTTGCCGGGGAAGCGCTTCCTCGCGAGGAGCCAGGAAACGGCGAGCGCGGGCGGAAGGCTCGCCGCCACGCTCCAGAAGGCGACCTGCAGGCTCAGGCCGACGATGCCCCAGGCGCTGTCGCCGAGCGCTTCCATCGCGCCTCAGCCCGCCGGCCGGAAGCCGGCCTTCTCCCAGAGGGCGCGGGCGGCGGGCGATCGCAGGTGGTCGAGGAAGCGCCGCGCCTCGGCCTCACGGCCGCCCTTGAGCGCCGCGGCCGGGTAGACGATCGCCGCGTGCGTGGCCGCGGGGAACGTGTCGACGATGCGCACCGCAGGCTCCGCCAAGGCGTCGGTGCGATACACGATGCCGAGCGGCGCCTCGCCGCGGGCGACGAGCGCGAGCGCGGCGCGGACGTTCTCCGCGCCCGCGACCCGCCTCGCGACCGCGGGCCACACGCCGAGGGCCGAGAGCGCCGTCTTCGCGTACTTCCCCGCGGGGACGCTCGAGGGCTCGGCGAGGGCGAGGCGCCCGTCGCCCAGCGCTTCGGCGAGGGCGAACCCCGGGGCGATGCGCAGCCGCACGGCGCTCGCCTTCGGCGCGACGAGCACGAGGTCGTTCGCGAGCAGGTTCGCGCGCGTGCCGGCGACGAGCAGGCCGCGCCGCTCGAGGTAGTCGATCCAGTCGAGGTCGGCGGCGATGAAGACGTCGGCGGGAGCGCCGGCCTCGGCCTGGCGCGCGAGCGCGGAGCTCGCGGCGTAGGCGATGCGCACCTTCGTCGCGCCGGAAGTCGCGAAGCCGGCGGCGATCGCATCGAGCGGGCCCCGCAGGCTCGCGGCCGCGAGCACGGTGAGGTCGGCGGCCGCCCGGGCGGGCGCGGCGAGGGCGAGCGCCGCGGCGAGGGCGAGGAGCGCGCGCCGCATCGGGGAGCGCGCGGGGGCGGACCTCAGGAGGGCTTCTTCGCCGCGTCGAGGAGCTTCTGCAGGTCTCCCGACTGGTACATCTCCTTCATGATGTCCGCGCCGCCCACGAACTCCCCGTTCACGTAGAGCTGCGGGATGGTGGGCCAGTTGGCGTACTCCTTGATGCCCTGGCGGATCTCGGGGTCCTGGAGGACGTCGACGGAATGGAAGTTCTCCACCCCGCAGAGCTTGAGGATCTGGGAGGCGGAAGCGGAGAAGCCGCACATCGGGGCCTGGGGCGAGCCCTTCATGTAGAGGACGACGGGGTGCTTCCGGACCTGCTCGCGGATGGTGTCTCTGGCGCTCATGGGGCCCTCCTTCGATGGCAAACGCATTCTAACTTGGCGGCGGCCGGTGGCCGTTACAAGGGGCCGGGCGCCCGCCCGCCGGCGACCCGGGGGATGCGGGCGAGGTCGGCGATCGTGACGAGCTCCCCGAGGCCGGCGGCCTCGAGGAGGGCCCGGACGGCCTCGGCCTGGTCGTAGCCGTGCTCGAAGAGGAGCCAGCCGCCCGGGGCGAGGTGCGCGCTCGCGCCCGCCACGAGCGCGCGGATGGAATCGAGGCCGTCGGCGCTGCCGTCGGCCAGGGCCTCGCCGGGCTCGAAGCGCAGGTCGCCCGCGGCGAGGTGGGGATCGCCGGCGGCGACGTAGGGGGGATTGGAGACCAGGAGGTCGAATCGCCGGCCGGCGAGCGGCGCGTACCAAAGCCCCGGGACGAACTCGATGCGGGAGGCGACACCCAGGGCCGCGGCGTTCTCGCGGGCGCGATCGAGCGCCGCCTCGCTGAGGTCGGTGGCGACCAGCCGGAGGTCCTCGCGCTCGCAGGCGAGCGTCACCGCGACCGCGCCGCTGCCCGTGCCCAGGTCGGCGACGGTCGCGCCTCTCGGGGCGCGTTCGAGCGCGGCCTCGACCAGGTGCTCGGTCTCGGGGCGCGGGATGAGGACCTCGGGGCCCACGGCGAAGTCCCGCCCGTAGAACTCGCGCCGCCCGACGAGGTAGGCGACCGGCGTGCCGAGCGCACGGCTCGCGACCGCGAGGTCCACGCGCGCGTCCTCGGTCTCGGTCAGCACGCGCATCGGGTGCGCGGCGAGCCACGCGCGGTCCACGCCGAGGAGGTCGGCGACGAGCACCTGCGCGTCCGTGCGCCCGATCGTCTCGGCGGACTCCTCGAGCGCGGCCTTGAGCGTGCGCCTCACGCGGTCTCGGCGAGGCTCGCGAGCTGCCCGGCCTGGTGCTCGGCGATGAGCGCGTCGGTGAGCTCCGAGAGGTCTCCGTCCATGATCTGGTCGAGCCGGTGGAGCGTCAGGTTGATGCGGTGGTCCGTCACGCGGCCCTGGGGGAAGTTGTAGGTGCGGATGCGATCCGAGCGCTCGCCCGTGCCGACGAGGCTCTTTCGCTCGCTCGCCTGCCTCGCCTGCTGCTCGCCCTGCTGCTTCGCCTTGATGCGCGCGGCGAGCACGCGCCAGGCCTGCTCGCGGTTCTTGTGCTGGCTCCTCGCGTCCTGGCACTCGACGACGATGCCCGTGGGCAGGTGCGTGAGGCGCACGGCCGAGTCCGTCTTGTTCACGTGCTGGCCGCCGGCGCCGCTCGCGCGGTAGGTGTCGACGCGCACGTCGGCCGGGTTGACGCAGACCTCCGCCTCGTCCGCCTCGGACATCACCGCGACGGTCGCCGCCGAGGTGTGGATGCGGCCCTGCGTCTCGGTGGCGGGGACGCGCTGCACGCGGTGCCCGCCCGACTCGAACTTGAGCCGCGAGTACGCGCCCTGGCCGACCACGCGCGCGATCACTTCCTTGTAGCCGCCGGCGTCCCCCGGGCTCTCGGAGACGATCTCGACCTGCCAGCGGTTCCTCTCGGCGAAGCGCGCGTACATCCGGAAGAGGTCGCCCGCGAAGAGCGCGCTCTCGTCGCCGCCGGTGCCCGCGCGGATCTCGAGGAAGAGGTTCCTCTCGTCGTTGGGGTCGCGGGGCAGGAGCATGCGCTGCAGCTCCTCCTCGAGGGCGGCGATCGCGGCTTTCGCGGCCTTGACCTCGTCCTCGGCGAACTCGCGCATCGCGGGGTCGGAGGCCATCTCCTCGGCGGCCGCGAGGTCGGCGCCCGCGCGCCGCCAGCGGCCCCAGGCCTCGACCAGCGGCTGGATCTCGGCGCGCTCCTGCGAAAGCCGCCGGTAGCCGTCGAGGTCCTTCACGACGTCGGGATCGGCGAGGCGCGCGTCGATCTCCTTCAGGCGCGCGTCGAGGCTTTCGAGCCGGGCGGCGATCGAGGCCTTCATCGCGCCTTCGGGGGGCCCGCGTCGCCCGCCTCGGGGAAGAGCGCGTCGACGGCGCGCGCGAGCTCCTCGCGCTCGGCACCCGTGGCGCGCGTGAGCGCCTGCGTGGGGTGGTGCAGGAACTTGTTGGTGATGCCGTGGGCGAGGGACTCGAGCACCGCCGCGGGGTCCTCGCCCCTGGCGAGGCGCGCCTTCGCCTTGGCGAGCTCGGCCTGGCGGTACTCCTCGGCCCGCGTGCGCAGGTGCACGATCACGGGCACGGCCGCGCGCGCGCCGAGCCACGCCCGGAAGGCCTCGACCTGGCGCTGGACGATCGCCTCGGCCTCGCCCACCGCGGCGCGGCGGCTCTCCGCGCCTTCCTGCACGATGCCGCCCAGGTCGTCGATCGTGTAGAGGAACACGTCCTCGAGGGCGGCCACGTCGGGCTCGACGTCGCGGGGCACGGCGAAGTCGACCACGAACATCGGCCGGTAGCGGCGCGCCTTGAGCGCGCGCTCGAACAGGCCCTTGCCGAGGATGGGCAGCGTCGAGGCCGTTCCGGTCACCACGATGTCGAACTCGGGCAGGCGCTCGGGGAGCTCGGCGAGCGAGATCGCCCGCGCGCCGAAGCGCTCGGCGAAGGCCTCGCCGCGGGCGAGCGTGCGGTTGGCCACGACGATCGACTGGGGCTGCTGGGCGGCGAAATAGGTCGCGGCGAGCTCGACCATCTCGCCCACCCCCACGAGCAGCAGCCGCGTCCTCGCGAGGTCGCCGAAGAGGTTCTGGGCGAGCTTGAGCGCGGCCGAGGCCATGGAGATCGACTGGGCGCCGAGGGCGGTCTCGGTGCGCACGAGCTTCGCGACCGCGAAGGTCTGCTGGAAGAGCTTGTGCAGCGTCGTGCCGAGCGTGCCCGCGTTCTCGGCGGTGCGCACCGACTGCTTCACCTGCCCGAGGATCTGGGGCTCGCCGAGCACCATGGAATCGAGCCCCGAGGCGACGCGGAAGGCGTGGCGCACGGCGGAGTCGTCGCTGTGGGCGTAGAGGAAGGCGTCGAGCTCGAGCCCGGCCTTCGCGGCCTCGCCCACGAGCCAGGCGCGCACCGTGGCGGCCTCCTCGGCCTGGCAGTAGACCTCGGTGCGGTTGCAGGTGGACACGAGCACGGCCTCGCGCACCCCGGGCTGCCCCGCGAGGCGCGCGAGCGCCTCCGCCTGGTGTTCCGCGGGAAAGGCGAGCTTCTCGCGGACCTCCAGCGGTGCGCTGTGGTGGTTGATGCCGAGGACGTGAAGGGGCATGGGGGCGCGCTCTCGCGGTTCGAGCGCCGGCGCGCGGGTGAAAAAGTGCCCGAAATTATAGCAGCCGGGTCCCGGGCTCCCCGGCGGGGGGGCGCATCGGCCGGCGCGGGCCTTGCGTATCATGGAGGCGCGCAACTGCCGCCGACCCGGGGATGCCCGATGAAGTCCCGAACGCTCGCCAGCCTGCTTCTCGCCGCGGCGCTCCCGGCCGGGGCCGCCTGCCCGCAGCTCCTCGACCAGCGCTTCAGCACCCTCCAGGGCGCCCCGGCGGACCTCTGCCAGTACGCCGGCCGGGTCGTGCTGGTGGTGAACACCGCGAGCTACTGCGGCTACACGAAGCAGTACCAGGGGCTGGAGGCGCTCTACCAGAAGTACCGGGAGCGCGGCTTCGTGGTGCTGGGGGTGCCCTCGAACGACTTCGGCGGCCAGGAGCCGGGCTCCAACGAGCAGGTGGCGGAGTTCTGCGAGCGGACCTTCAAGGTGCGCTTTCCGATGCTCGAGAAGTCCGCGGTCTCGGGCCCCGGGGCGAACCCCCTGCACAAGGCGCTCGCGCGGAAGACCGGGGATCCCCCCCGCTGGAATTTCCACAAGTACCTGGTGGGCCGCGGGGGCGAGGCCCTCGCGAGCTTCCCCAGCGCGGTGGCCCCCGAGGACCCCAGGCTCGTGGCCGCCCTGGAGAAGGCGCTCGAGGCCCGCTAGGCCCGGGCGGCACCCCCTGCCGGCCCCCTCTGGGCCCGTTCTTTACAAGATGAACGAACAAGGCGCATTATGGTGTTGATTTAGCGGATTCTTTTATGGCTGCCGCCCCTTCCCATTTCAGCGCGCTCGGACGTGCGCTGGTCCAACAGGGCCGCCTCGTCCAGGCCGATGCCAACGCCATCCAGTCGGAAGCGACGAAGGCGGGGGTCACCTTTGTCCAGCAGCTCATCCAGACGAGGAAGCTTTCGGCGAAGGAAGTCTCGCAGTTCGCCGCGCAGACCTTCGGCTATCCCCTGCTCGACCTGAACGCGGTCGACATGGACCAGCTGCCGCTCAACCTCATCGACACGAAGATCGTCAGCAACCACCGCGTGATCGCGCTCGGCAAGCGCGGCAACCGGCTGTTCGTGGCGCTCTCGGACCCGTCCAACGAGCAGGTGATGCAGGAGGTGAAGTTCGCCACCGGCATGACCATGGAGCCCGTGGTCGTCGAGGACGACAAGCTCTCGCTCATCGTGCGCCGGCTCGCCGAGGGCGGGGGCAAGGCCCTCGAGAAGATGGTCGAGGACGTGGACCTGCAGCTGCCGGAGGAGGGCGAGGTCGAGGCCGAGGCCGTGGTCGAGGACATCGACGACGCGCCGGTCGTGAAGTACGTGCAGAAGATCATGCTCGACGCGATCAACTCGGGTGCGTCCGACATCCACTTCGAGCCCTACGAGAAGTTCTACCGCATCCGCTACCGCATGGACGGCGTGCTCTACGACATCGCCCAGCCGCCGCTCGCGATCAAGGAGAAGATCGCCTCGCGCATCAAGGTGGTCTCCAAGATGGACATCTCGGAGAAGCGCGTGCCCCAGGACGGGCGCATGAAGCTCACGCTCTCGAAGACGCGCGCGATCGACTTCCGGGTCTCGTCGCTGCCGACGCTCTTCGGCGAGAAGATCTGCATGCGGATCCTCGACCCCTCGAGCGCCACGCTCGGGATCGACGCCCTGGGCTACGAGCCCGACCAGAAGGAGCACCTGCTGAACGCCATCTCCCGCCCCTACGGCATGGTGCTGGTGACCGGCCCCACGGGCTCCGGGAAGACGGTCTCGCTCTACACCTGCCTCAACATCCTCAACAAGCCGGGGATCAACATCTCCACGGCGGAGGACCCGGCGGAGATCAACCTGCCGGGGGTGAACCAGGTGAACGTGAACGACAAGGCGGGGCTCACCTTCGCCGCGGCCCTGAAGGCGTTCCTGCGCCAGGACCCGGACATCATCATGGTGGGCGAGATCCGCGACCTGGAGACGGGCGAGATCGCGATCAAGGCCGCGCAGACCGGCCACATGGTCCTCTCGACCCTGCACACGAACGACGCGCCCGCGACCCTCACCCGCCTCATGAACATGGGGATCGCGCCGTTCAACATCGCATCCAGCGTCATCCTCATCACGGCGCAGCGCCTGGCGAGGAAGCTGTGCACCTGCAAGCGGCCCGCCGACATCCCCGAGGAGGCGCTGCTGCGCGCCGGGTTCCAGGAGGAGCAGCTCGACGGCACCTGGATGCCCTACGAGGCCGCCGGTTGCGAGCTGTGCAAGAATACGGGCTACAAGGGGCGCGTGGGCATCTACCAGGTGATGCCGATCACGGAAGAGCTCGAACGCATCATCATGAAGAACGGAACGGCGATCGACATCAGCGACCAGGCGCAGCGCGAGGGCATCCGCGACCTGCGCCAGTCGGGGCTCCTGAAGGTCATGAAGGGGGCCACGTCGCTCGAAGAGGTCGAGGCCGTCACCAACGAGTAGGGAGAGCGGACATGGCTGCAGTCGCGCGCAAGGAAATCAAGGACGTCAAGCTCTACAACTATTCGTGGAGCGGCAAGGACAAGTCCGGCAAGGTCGTGCGCGGGGAACTGCGCGCCGGCGGCGAGCACGTGGTGCTCGCGACCCTGCGCCGGCAGGG
Source organism: Usitatibacteraceae bacterium (assembly GCA_044220635.1). Lineage (GTDB taxonomy): Bacteria > Pseudomonadota > Gammaproteobacteria > Burkholderiales > Usitatibacteraceae > JBGAQP01. Next base: position 66,957 of record JBGAQP010000017.1, on the reverse strand, counting down.
CATCCAGGTCAACTCCGTCAAGAAGGTCTCGCAGCGCGGCGGCAAGAAGATCACCGACAAGGACATCACGATCTTCACGCGCCAGCTCGCGGTGATGATGAAGGCGGGCGTGCCCCTGCTGCAGTCCTTCGACATCGTCGCCAAGGGCCACTCGAACCCCTCGGTCGGCAAGCTCCTCCTCGACATCAAGACCGAGGTCGAGACGGGCTCTTCGCTGGCGCAGGCCTTCCGCAAGTACCCGCTCTACTTCGACAACCTCTTCTGCAACCTGGTGGCCGCCGGCGAGCAGGCGGGGATCCTCGACACCCTGCTCGACCGCCTCGCGACCTACAAGGAGAAGATCCTCGAGATCAAGAGGAAGATCAAGGGCGCGCTCTTCTACCCGGTGGCGGTGATCGTGGTGGCCCTGGTGATCACCGCGGTGATCATGATCTTCGTGATCCCGACCTTCAAGGACCTGTTCAAGAGCTTCGGGGCGGACCTGCCGGCGCCGACCCAGATCGTCATGAACATGTCCGACTTCTTCGTCGAGTACTGGTGGGCGATCTTCGGCACGATCGGCGGCGCGGTCTACGGGTTCCTGTTCGCCTACAAGCGCTCCCAGGCGATGCAGCGCGGGCTCGACCGGCTGATCCTGCGCCTGCCGATCTTCGGCGAGGTGATCCGCAAGGCCTCGATCGCGCGCTGGTGCCGGACGCTGTCGACCATGTTCGCCGCGGGCGTGCCGCTCGTGGAGTCCCTCGACTCGGTCGCGGGCGCGGCGGGCAACTACGTGTATTACGAGGCGACCAAGAGGATCCAGAACGAGGTGTCCTCGGGCACGAGCCTCACGGTCGCGATGCAGAACGCGGGCGTCTTCCCGAGCATGGTGCTGCAGATGACGGCGATCGGCGAGGAGTCGGGCTCGCTCGACGCGATGCTCTCGAAGGTCGCGGACTTCTTCGAGTCCGAGGTCGACGAGGCGGTCGAGGCGCTCTCCTCCCTGATGGAGCCCCTCATCATGGTGGTGCTCGGCGGCCTCATCGGCGGCCTCGTGATCGCCATGTACCTGCCGATCTTCAAGCTCGGTTCCGCGGTCTGACGCCGAGACCCACGCACGTCGCGGGCGCGGAAAGCGATTTCCGCGCCCTTTTCACGCCCGCGCCCGCCGCCCTCCGATGGACCTCCTCGAACTGCTGAAGGCCTCGCCGGCCTGGCTCGCCTTCGCCGCGGGAGCGCTCGGGCTCGCCGTGGGCTCGTTCCTGAACGTGGTGATCCACCGCCTGCCGAAGATGATGGAGGCGGAGTGGCGCGACGAGTGCGCCGCGCTCGAGGGCCGGGAGCCCGCGCCGCGGGAGAAACTCAACCTGCTCACGCCGCGCTCGCGCTGCCCCGCCTGCGGGGCGCCGGTCACGGCGCTGCAGAACGTCCCCGTGGCGAGCTGGATCGCGCTCGGGGGCAAGTGCGCCGCCTGCCGAGCGCCGATCCCGGCACGCTATCCCGCCGTGGAGCTGCTCACGGGCCTCGTCTCGGCGCTGCTCGCCTGGCGCTTCGGCTTCTCGCCGGCGCTCGCCGCTTCGCTCCTCTTCGCCTGGGCGATCGTCGCGCTCGCCTTCATCGACCTCGACACGCAGCTGCTGCCCGACGACATCACGCTGCCGCTGCTCTGGCTGGGGCTCGTCGCGAACCTCGGCGGGACCTTTACGGACCTGCACTCGGCGGTGCTCGGGGCGGCGGGCGGCTACCTCTGCCTCTGGTGCGTGTACTGGGCCTTCCGCCTGATCGCCGGCAAGGAGGGCATGGGCTACGGCGACTTCAAGCTCCTCGCGGCGATCGGCGCGTGGACCGGCTGGCAGGTCCTGCCCTTCGTGATCGTGGTCTCCGCGGGGCTGGGCGCCGTGATCGGCTCGATCGCGCTCTGGCTCGCCTCCAAGGGGCGCGACACGCGCATTCCCTTCGGCCCCTACCTCGCGCTCGGCGGGCTCGTGGGCCTCGTCTGGGGCCGCGAGGCGACGCTCGCCTGGCTGGGCCGCATCCCGGCGTGAAGTTCGTCGTGGGACTCACGGGCGGCATCGGCTCGGGCAAGAGCACGGTGGCCGCGAGGCTCGCCGCGCTCGGCGCGGCGGTCGTGGACACCGACGCCATCGCCCACGCCCTCACCGGGGCGGGCGGGGCCGCCGTGGCGCAGATTAGGGCCGCCTTCGGCGAGCGGGTGATCGCCCCCGACGGCTCGCTCGACCGGGCGGCGATGCGCGCGCTCGCCTTCGCCGACGCCGCGGCGCGCTCGCGGCTCGAGGCGATCCTGCACCCGGCGATCCGCGCCGAGGCCGACCGCGCGATGTCCGCGGCCTCGGGCGCCTACGGCGTTCTCGTGGTGCCCCTGCTCTTCGAGACCGGCGGCTACGCGGGCCGCGTGGCGCGCACGCTCGCGGTGGACTGCCCGGAGCGACTCCAGGTCGAGCGCGCCGCCGCGCGCCCGGGCCTCGGCCCGGATCAGGTGCGCTCGATCATGGCGGCGCAGTGGCCGCGCTGGCGCCGCCTGCAGTGCGCCGACGACGTGATCTGGAACGGCGGCGCCGAGGCGGCCCTCGGGCCCCAGTGCGAGCGGCTGCACCGCGACTACGCCGCGCGCGCCGCCCGGGCGGGCTGAACATTTGTCAACGACGGGACGATTGCCGCACAATCGGGCACATTTTTCGTCGCGGACACCCACGCACGCGCGGACCCCAGCATGGCGAGCCTGCCCCCCCGGGAGGGGGAATCCCGCGTGATCACCTACGAGTACCCGCTCAACGAGCGCGTGCGCACGCTGCTTCGCCTCGAGGACCTCTACGACCGCGTCTTCTTCTTCCTCGGCAGCGACCACCCCCACGAGCACCACGCCTGCCTCACGGGCCTCTTCGAGATCCTCGAGGTCGCGAGCCGCGCGGACCTGAAGAGCGACCTGCTCCAGGAGCTCGACCGCCAGCGGACCTTCCTCGACGCCCTGCGCGAGAATCCGGCGATCTCGGAAGCGAAGCTCGACCAGGTGCTGGGCGAGATCGACCGGGCCTTCGCGAACCTCCACGCGGCCTCGGGCAAGGCCGGGCAGGCGGTGCGCGACAACGAGTGGCTGATGGCGATCAAGCAGCGGGCCAACATCCCGGGCGGCACGAGCGAGTTCGACCTGCCCTCCTACCATTACTGGCTCAACCACCCGGCCGCGCGGCGCCGTGCCGACCTCGAGGCCTGGCTCGCGAGCGTCACCCCGATCCACACCGCGCTCGCGATCGTGCTGCGGGTGCTGCGCGAGAGCGGGCGCACGGTCTCGCTCGTGGCGAGCCAGGGCGTGTTCCAGCAGACCCCCGCCGAGAAGCCCGCGCAGATGCTGAGGCTCACGCTCGGCGCCGAGCTCGCCTGCGTGCCCGAGATCAGCGCGAACAAGTACGCGCTCAACATCCGCTTCCTCCTGCCCGAGGGCATCCAGAAGTCGCGCGTGTTCGAGCACGACGTCGCCTTCGACCTCGCGTTCTGCAACCTGTGAGCCCCGCGAAGGCGCCGCGGCTGGTGGCCTGCCCGGCCTGCGGCAAGCCCGCGGCCTTCGCGCCCTCGAACCCCTGGCGCCCGTTCTGCTCCGAGCGATGCCGCCTGGTGGACCTCGGCGCCTGGGCCTCCGAGTCCTACCGCATTCCCGCCAAGCCCGACGAGGAGGAGGCGCCCGCCGAGGGCGGCGAGGAAGGCGGGGGGCGTTCATCCTGCTGAAACAGCGGATCGCCTTTTGCGAAGCGCGCCGTTTCCGCTAGAATGGCGGCGTTTCCGGAGCGGCGTTTCCGATGGCTCCTCCCGCGCGACCCCCGGCATACGTCCACCTTTCGGTGCCCAACCGCTCGTTGGGCCCCTCGGGGAGGCGATTGGTCCTGGGGATGCTGGCCGCGACGACCCTGGGTCTCGCGGCGGCGGCGGCAGCCATCGGGGCGTGGCCGGTGATGCCTTTCGCGGGGCTCGAGGTCGCCGCGGTCTGGCTCGCGTTCCGCGCCGTGGCGCTCCACGACGGGGATTACGAGCGCATCGAGGTGGGCGAGCACGAGGTCCGGCTCGAGGCGAGGCAAGCGGCGCGGGTGACGCGCTTCGTGGCACAGCGCGCCTGGGCGCGGTTGATTCACCAGGAAAGCAGGGGCGGATTCTCGCTGGAACTCGCGTACGCAGGGCGTACCGAGGCCGTGGGAAGACTGCTCTCGGATGAGGGGAGGCGGCGGCTCGCAGCAGAGCTCCGCAGGCGGCTCGCAGGAGCCGCTCACTAGCGAATCAGCACAACAAGGGTCTTGGCCATGCCTGGAAAATACACCCGAGCCACCGTCGGGGCGCTCGCCGCGCTCCTTGCCTGCGCGCCGGCGCAGGCCTCCTACGACGTCGACATCCTGCCGCCGGGCTCGCCCATCGCGCAGCAGATCTACGACCTGCACTTCGGCATCCTCTGGGTGTGCGTCGCGATCTTCTTCGTGGTCTTCGGGGCGATGTTCTGGTCGATCTTCAGGCACCGCCGCGCGGCGGGCGCCAAGGCCGAGCAGTTCCACGAGAACACCACCATCGAGGTGATCTGGACGATCGTGCCGTTCGTGATCCTCATGGGAATGGCCTACCCCGCCACCAAGACGGTGCTCGAGATGAAGGACACCTCGAACCCGGACATGACGATCAAGGCGACCGCCTACCAGTGGGCGTGGGAGTACGACTACCTCCAGGACGGGGTCAAGTTCAATTCGCTGCTCGCCACGCCGCGCGACCAGATCGAGGAGTGGGAGAAGCCCGGGGCGAAGAAGAACGAGAACTACCTGCTCGAGGTGAACAATCCGATGGTCGTTCCCGTCGGCAAGAAGGTCCGCATCCTGGTCACCTCCAACGACGTCATCCACGGCTGGTACGTGCCGCAGCTGGGCGTCAACCAGTACGGCATCCCCGGCTTCGTGAAGGATTCGTGGTTCAAGGTGGACAAGCCCGGCACCTACCGCGGCCAGTGCAGCCAGATCTGCGGCAAGGAGCACGGCTACATGCCGATCGTGGTGGTCGCCAAGGCCCCCGAGGAGTACGCCGCCTGGGTGAAGGAGCAGAAGGCGAAGGCGCCCGCGGCCGAGGCCGCGCCCCAGCAGGTGGCCGCCGCCGCCCCCGCCGCCGCCGCGGCGGATCCCGGCAAGAAGTGGACCCTCGACGAGCTCAAGGCGAGCGGCGAGAAGGTCTACGCCGCCAACTGCGTCGCCTGCCACCAGGCCACGGGCAAGGGCCTCGCGCCCGCCTTCCCGGCGCTCGACGGCTCCAAGGTCGTCACCGGCGCCAAGGGGGCCCAGATCGCGCTCGTGCTCGCCGGCAAGCAGGGCACGGCGATGGCCTCCTTCGCGCGGCTGACGGACGCCGAGCTCGCCGCCGTGATCACCTACACGCGCAACTCCTGGGGCAACAAGACCGGCGAGGCGATCCAGCCCGCCGAGATCAAGGCCGCCCGCAAGAGCTGAGCCCGGAACGAATCGCCCGAAGAATCCCGAGATAGCGGAGCCGCCATGACCACTGTGACCCACGCCCCCGACGCCCACGCGCACGAGCACCACGACCACCACCCGAGCGGCATCACGCGCTGGCTCTACACGACCAACCACAAGGACATCGGCACGATGTACCTGTGGTTCGCGTTCACGATGTTCTTCCTCGGCGGCACGATGGCGCTCGTCATCCGCGCCGAGCTCTTCCAGCCCGGGCTGCAGGTCGTGAACCCCGAGTTCTTCAATTCGCTCACCACGGTCCACGGCCTGGTGATGGTGTTCGGCGCGATCATGCCCGCCTGGGTCGGCTTCGCGAACTGGCTGGTGCCCATGCAGATCGGCGCCGCCGACATGGCCTTCCCGCGGATGAACAACTGGAGCTTCTGGCTGCTGATCCCGGCCGCGCTCCTCCTCGTGGGCTCGTTCTTCGTGCCCGGCGGCGCCGCGGGATCGGGCTGGACGCTCTACCCCCCGCTCATCATCCAGCAGGGGATCTCGATCGACATGACCATCCTCGCGGTGCACATCCTCGGGGCCTCGTCGATCATGGGCTCGATCAACATCATCACCACGATCCTCAACATGCGCGCGCCGGGCATGACCCTCATGAAGATGCCGCTCTTCGTGTGGACCTGGCTCATCACCGCGTACCTGCTGATCGCCGTGATGCCGGTGCTCGCGGGCTCGGTCACGATGCTGCTCACGGACCGGCACTTCGGCACCAGCTTCTTCAACGCGGCCGGCGGCGGCGATCCCACGATGTTCATGCACATCTTCTGGTTCTTCGGGCACCCGGAGGTGTACATCATGATCCTGCCCGCCTTCGGCGTGATCTCGCAGATCATCCCCGCCTTCGCGAGGAAACCCCTCTTCGGCTACGCCTCGATGGTCTACGCCACGGCCTCGATCGCGATCCTGTCGTTCATCGTCTGGGGCCACCACATGTTCACGGTGGGCATGCCCGCGGCCGGCCAGCTGTTCTTCATGTACGCGACGATGCTGATCGCGGTGCCCACGGGCGTGAAGATCTTCAACTGGATCGCCACGATGTGGAAGGGCGAGATGACCTTCGAGACCCCGATGCTCTTCGCGGTCGGTTTCCTGTGCCTGTTCACGATCGGCGGCTTCTCGGGGCTGGTGCTCGCGATCACGCCGGTGGACATCACGATCCACAACACGTACTACGTGGTCGCGCACTTCCACTACGTGCTGGTTTCCGGCGCCCTCTTCGCGATCTTCGCCGGGATCTACTTCTGGCTGCCCAAGTGGACCGGCCACATGTACAGCGAGGGCCTCGGCAAGCTCCACTTCTGGCTGTCGATGATCGGCTTCAACATCGCCTTCTTCCCGCAGCACTTCCTCGGGCTCGCGGGCATGCCGCGGCGCATCCCGGACTACGCGCTGCAGTTCGCGGAGTGGAACATGTGGTCCTCGATCGGGGCGTTCATCTTCGGACTGTCGCAGCTCGTGTTCCTCTACGTGGTGATCGAGTGCATCCGCTCCGGGCGCAAGGCCGAGGCGAAGCAGTGGGAGGGCGCCGACTCGCTCGAGTGGACGCACCTGCCGACGCCCGTCCCGTACCACAGCTTCGAGACGGCGCCGGTCGTCAAGTGAGCGGGGAGGCCGCGGTGACGGGTCACAAGCCGACGCCGGAGCAGCGCCGCCGCGCGCTCGTCTCCGCGCTGGTGCTCGCCGCCATGGTGCTGGGGATCTACCTCACCTTCATCCTCAAGTTCGCGCGCTGATGGACCCGGCCGTCGCCCTCCAGAACCGCCAGACGATGGCGAAGCTCGGCGTCATCGCGGTGGCGATGCTCGGCTTCGGCTTCGCGATGGTGCCGCTCTACCGCCAGATCTGCGAGTCCCTCGGCATCACGCAGGGCCGCGAGGTCGCCGCCGCCAACAGCCAGGTCGACCGCTCGCGCAGCGTCTCGGTGGAACTCGTCGCCTCCTCGAGCGGCCTGCCGTGGCGCTTCGAGGCGCTCGACCGGACGATGCGGCTGCACCCGGGCGAGCTCGCGACCGCGCGCTACCGCGTGACGAACACGCTCGGGCGCGAGGTGACGGCGCACGCCGTGATGAACACCGCACCCGCGGTCGCCGCGCGCTGGATCGAGAAGGTCGAGTGCTTCTGCTTCTCGGACCAGCGGCTCGCCGCGGGCGAGTCGCGCGACATGCCGGTCACCTTCCGCGTGAGCCCCGGGGCCCCGCGCGACCTCGACACGGTCTCGCTTTCCTACACTTTCTTCGAGGCGCGGGCGAAGGGCGGGCAGTGAGGCACGCCTTCAAGGCGGTTTTCTGGAGTTTCTTCGGCGTGCGCAAGCGCGACGAGTACGAGAAGGACACGAAGCGCCTCACGCCGCAGGCGGTGATCGCGGCGGGGCTGGTGATGGCGGTGGTCTTCGTGCTGGTCCTCTTCGGGATCGTGAAGCTGGTCACGCGGTAGCGGGCAAAACGCAACAACGGGAACACAATAGGGGAGTCAACCGTGGGCAACGCACAACCTGGCGGCTATTACTTCGCACCCCCGTCGCACTGGCCGGTGGTCGGCTCGATCGCGCTCTTCTTCCTCGCGATCGGCGGCGTCCTCCTGATGAACGGCATGGGCGGGGGATGGATCCCGTTCGCGATCGGGTTCTTCACCCTGGTCTACATGCTCTTCGGCTGGTTCGGCACCGTGATCCGCGAAAGCGAGGGCGGGCTGTTCAACCGGCAGGTGGACGCCTCCTTCCGGTGGAGCATGGGGTGGTTCATCTTCTCGGAGGTGATGTTCTTCGCGGCCTTCTTCGGCGCGCTCTTCTACGCGCGCGTCTATTCGGTGCCGTGGCTGGGCGACGCCGAAAACAAGCTGCTGTGGCCGGAATTCGCCGCCGCGTGGCCCTCCGCGGGGCCGTACCGGCCGCCGGAATTCACGCCGATGGGCGCCTGGGGGATCCCGGCGATCAACACGCTGCTGCTGCTCTCCTCGGGCGTGACCGTGACCTGGGCCCACTGGGCGCTCAAGAAGGGCGACCGCGGCAACCTCATCTTCGGCCTGTTCCTGACGATCCTTCTGGGCAGCATCTTCCTGGGGCTGCAGGCCTACGAGTACGTGCACGCCTACTCGGACCTCAACCTCAAGCTCTCGACGGGAGTTTTCGGGTCGACGTTCTTCATGCTCACGGGCTTCCACGGCTTCCACGTGACCCTCGGCGTGACGATGCTCACCGTGATCCTCTTCCGCTGCGTCGCGGGGCACTTCAAGCCCGACCACCACTTCGCCTTCGAGGCGGTGTCGTGGTACTGGCACTTCGTGGACGTGGTGTGGCTGCTGCTCTTCGTGTTCGTCTACTGGGTCTAGGCGCCCGGCGCCGCTGCCCGCGAAAAGCCGCACTTCGGTGCGGCTTTTCGTTTCCGGCTAGAGCTTGCCGCCGGGAACCAGGCCGAACCAGTACGATCCGATGAGGATCACGAAGACGAGGATGGAGAGCGCGATGCGGATCGTGAGCGAGATCACCGCGCGGTTCGTCTCCCCCCTGTCCTTGTAGACGAAGTACAGGCCCGAGAACAGGCTCGCGAGGACCGCGAGGAGCAGCACGATGACGACGATCTTCATGGGCACAGTGTACCGCGCCCCGCCCCCGGGGCGGCCGTGAGGCTCGCCGGCTTCGCGTTCGCGCCGCGCGCGATTCCCACCCTCGCGGCCGCGGCCTTCGTCGCGCTGACGCTCTGGCTGGGCGCGTGGCAGTCCGGGCGCGCCGAGGAGAAGGCGGCGCGCCAGGCGATGCTCGAGGCCCGCGTGCGCGAGCCCGTCCTCGCGCTCGCGGGGCCCGCGGGTTCCGCCGAGCCGCTGCTCTTCCGGCGGGTGCGCGTCTCGGGTGCGTTCCTCGCGCGCGAGCAGATCTTCGTCGACAACCGCATGCACGGCCTGGCGGCGGGCTTCCACGTGATCACCCCGCTCGCCCTCGAGGGATCGCGGGCGGTGGTGCTCGTCAACCGCGGCTGGGTCGCGCGCACGGCGGACTATCCCCGGCCGCCGGAAGTCCCGGTGCCCGCGGGGCCCGTGGTCGTCGAGGGCCTCGCGACCCTGCCTCCGGCGCGCTTCCTCGAGCTCGCGGCGGACACCGTCACGGGCTCCGTCTGGCAGAACCTCTCGATCGCCGCGTGGAGCCGGCGCGCGGGCCTCGAGGCGCTGCCCGTGGTCGTGAACGCCCGGCCCCCCGCCCCGGGGCTCGCCGCGGTCGAGGAGCGCCCGGACACCGGCATCGCCAAGCACCGCGAGTACGCCCTCACCTGGTACTCGCTCGCGGCCACGCTCGTCGTGCTCTGGGTCGCGCTGAACCTGCGCCGCGAGGCCCCATGAAGCTCTCGCCGAGGACGAAGCTCCTCCTCGTGGCCGCGCTCTTCGCCGCGCCCGTCGTCGCCTCGACGCTGGCCTATCTCTTCCTGCGCCCGGCGCCCACGCTCAACTACGGCGAGCTGCTGCTCCCGCCCGCGACGATCTCCGCGCAATCCTTCGGCCGCGAAGCCGGGGGCCGCTTCCGCTTCGCCGAGCTCGCGGGCAAATGGGTGCTCGTCGCCTCGGACTCCGGGGCCTGTCCCGAGGCCTGCCGGGAGAAGCTCGCCACGATGCGCCAGGTCCGCCTCGCCCTCGGGCGCAATGCCGACCGGGTGGCACGCGTGTTCGTGGTCGACGACCTGAGCGCCCCGGACCGGGCCGCCCTCGAGGAGTTCTCCGGCACGGTGGTCGCGGTCACCGCCCCGGGGATGAAGCTGCCGCCTTCGGCGGTCAACGACCGCGCCCACATCTACCTGGTCGATCCCCTGGGCAACGTGATGATGCGCTACCCCGCGGGGGCGGACCGCAAGCGGATGCTGAAGGACCTCGAGCGCCTGCTGAAGGCCTCGCAGATCGGCTGAGAGGGGCGCCTCGCACGGTATAATTGCCCGTTCGCCGCCTCGCCATCCCGACGCCTCCCGACCCATGCCGACCCTGACCCAGGGCGCCACCCATCGTCCTCCCGCCATCTGGGTGCAGTTCTGGCGCCTGACGAAGCCGCGCGTGGTCTCGCTGATCGTCTTCACGGCGGTGATCGGGATGCTGCTCGCGGTGCCTGCGCTGCCCCCCTTCGCGCTCGCGGCCTGGGCGACCGCGGGGATCGGCCTGGTCGCGGGCGCGGCCGCGGCGTTCAACTGCCTCGTCGAGCAGAAGATCGACGCGGCCATGGCGCGCACGCGGGGTCGCCCCACGGTGATCGGGACCATCTCCTCGGCGCAGATCCTGCTGATGTCGGGGGGCGTGGGCGGGCTCGGCCTCGCGATCCTCTGGCACGCGGTGAACCCGCTGACGATGTGGCTCACGCTCGCGACCTTCGTGGGCTACGCGATCATCTACACCGTGGTGCTCAAGCCCGCCACGCCGCAGAACATCGTGATCGGCGGCGCCTCCGGGGCGATGCCGCCGGTGCTCGGCTGGGCGGCGATGACGGGCGAGGTGCCCTACCAGCCCCTGCTGCTCTTCCTCATCATCTTCGCCTGGACGCCGCCGCATTTCTGGGCGCTCGCGCTCTACCGGCGCAACGAGTACGCGCGCGCGGGCGTGCCCATGCTGCCCGTGACGCACGGCGAGGCGTTCACGCGCCTGCACCTGCTGCTCTACACGCTGATCATGGTGGCCACCACGCTGCTGCCCTTCGCCACGGGCATGGCGGGGCTCTTCTACCTGGGCGCGGCGCTCGTGCTCGACGCGGTCTTCCTCGGCTACGCGCTCGCCCTGTACCGGCGCTACAGCGACGCCGTCGCGCGGCGCACCTTCGCCTACTCGATCTTCTACCTGGCGATGCTCTTCGCGGCGCTGATGGTGGATCACTACCTGCCGCTCGCCTTCCGGTGAAGCGCGCCTTCCTCGCACCGGCCGCCCTCGCCATCGCGTTGGGCCTCTCCACGGGCTGCGAAAAGGTCTTCTCCCCCCCGAAGAGCGCCTTTCACGGGGTGGACGTGACGGGGATGGAATTCGCGGCCGACTTCCGCCTCAACGACCACAACGGCCGGGAGCGCAGCCTCGCGGACTTCCGCGGCAAGGCGGTCGCGCTCTTCTTCGGCTACACGCACTGCCCCGACGTGTGCCCGACCACGCTCTCGGACATGGCGCAGGCGATGAAGCTGCTCGGCACGGACGCCGACCGCGTGCAGGTGCTTTTCGTCACGGTGGACCCGAAGCGCGACACGCCCGAGCTGCTGCGCCAGTACGTCCCCGCGTTCCACCCGTCCTTCCTCGGCCTCTACGGCGACGCGGCGGCGACGGCGAAGGTCACCAAGGATTTCAAGATCTACGCCCAGGAAAGGCCCGGGAAGACGCCCGAGTCGTACACGGTGGACCATTCGGCCCAGACGCTGGTGTTCGACCCCCAGGGGCGGTTGCGGCTGCTCTTCGCCTACGGCGCGGGCGGCGAGAAGATCGCCGCGGACCTCAAGGTCCTGCTCGCCGCCGGCTGAGCCGCCCGCCAGCCCGGAAAAGGAAACGGGGCCTCGCGGCCCCGTCTTCGCTGGCGTGGCCCGGTTCCGGGCTCAGTGCAGGTCCGCCATCTGCGCGCGCATCTTCTGCATCGCCTTCGCCTCGATCTGGCGGATGCGCTCGGCCGACACGCCGAACTCCTCGGCGAGCTCGTGCAGCGTGAGCGCCTCGCCCTCGGCGAGCCAGCGCGCGCGGATGATGCGCCGGCTGCGCTCGTCGAGACTCGCGAGCGCCCGGGCGAGCCCTTCGCTCCTGAGGACCTCGGTCTGGCCGCGCTCGAGCGCCTCGTCGGGGCCCTCGGAGGCGTCGGCCAGGTAGGCGATCGGGCTGAAGGCCTCCTCGGAGTCGTCCGGGGAAGGCTCGAGCGGCACCTCGCGCCCCTGCAGGCGCTGCTCCATCTCGACGACGTCGCTTTCCTTGACGTTGAGGGTCTTCGCGACCTCGCGCACCTCGCCCGGCGTGAGCGCCGCGCTCGAGGTCTTCATGCTGCGCAGGTTGAAGAAGAGCTTGCGCTGCGCCTTCGTGGTGGCGATCTTCACCAGCCGCCAGTTGCGCAGGATGTACTCGTGGATCTCGGCCTTGATCCAGTGGATCGCGAAGGACGCGAGGCGCACGCCCCGCTCGGGGTCGAAGCGCTTCACGGCCTTCATCAGGCCGACGTTGCCTTCCTGGACGAGGTCGGCCTGCGGCAGGCCGTAACCCATGTAGTTGCGCGCGACGGACACGACCAGGCGCAGGTGCGACAGCACGAGGTCCCGGGCGGCGCTGAGGTCCTCCTGGTCCCGGAAGCGGCGTCCAAGCTCGATCTCGCGCTCGGGCGTGAGCATCGGCACGGCGTTCACGGCCTGGATGTAGGACTCCAGGCTGGATACGGGGGGCAGGGCACGAAGGGCCAGGCTGCTCATCGTTTCAGTTCCTCCTCGGCGGTCATTTTAGCACTCGCGACATTTGAGTGCTAAACCCCCCGGGGGTTCCCCGCCCCGGGGGCGGCGAAGCGGCGCAACTCCCGGGCGACCGAAATCCAGGCCCCCACCCACCCGAGGAGGGCGGCCGCGAGGATGATCTGGGCAATGTGTCCGTTGCCTAGAAATACGACCTTGAATTCAGTCGCATACGAGCTAGTGAGCGCTTGCAGCTCAAAGCGGAGCCAGGCCGTTACCGCCCAGGCGATCAGGACGGCGGCCACGCCCGCGAGCGCCCCCTGCAGGGCCCCGTGGTAGAGGAACGGGCGGCGCACGTCGGCGAAGGTGGCCCCGATCAGCTGGCTCACCTCGATCTCCTCGCGCCGGGTCACGACCTGCAGGCGGATGAGGTGGCCGACGATGAAGGCCACGGCGATCGCGAGCAGCGCCGAAACGCCCGCGAGCGCCCTTTCGCCGAAACGCACCCAGCCGGCGAGCTTCTCCGACCACTCGAAGTCGGCCACGACCTGGTCGACCCCGGCGAGCTTCGCCCAGTCCGATCGCATCGCGCGCAGCCGCGCCGGGTCGGCCGCGCGGGCACGGACGGTGAAGGCATGGGGCAGGGGATTGCGGTCGAGGGCCGCGAGAAGCTCGCCCAGGTGCGTGCTCGCCTTGAGCTCCTCGAGCGCGCGCTCGCGCGGGATGAAGCGCACGGCCGCGGTTTCCGGGTGCGCGCGAAGCGCGGCCTCGACGCGCTTCGCGTCCTCGGCCGAGGCGTCGAGCGCGAGGTAGACGTTCACCTGCGGGTCGGTATCGAGCCCCGAGGTGAAGGCCCCGAGGCTCGAGATCGCGATCGCGGCAAGCACCGGCAGCGCGATCGCGATGCCGATCACGAGCACCGAGAAGGCGGTGCCCAGGGGCTGGGCCGCGAGCCGGGCCGCCGCGCTCCCGAAAGCCTGAGCGTGGAGCCTCAGGGCCGTCATGCCGGGTTCCCGTTCGCGACCCGCCCCTGCGCGAGGGCGATGCGCCGGCAGGCGAGCCGGCCGAGGCTCGCCTCGTCGTGGGTGGACAGGAGCACGGTGACGCCGACCTGGTGGAACGAGACGAAGAGGTCGACGATCGCGCGCGCGTAGTCCGCGTCGAGGTTGCCCGTGGGCTCGTCGGCGATGAGGATCGCGGGGCGGTTCACGATCGCCCGCGCGATGCACAGCCGCTGCTGCTCGCCACCCGAGAGCGCCACCGGCATCGCCAGCTCGCGCTCGAGCAGGCCCACCTTGTCGAGCGCGGCACGCACCCGGCGCCCGGCCTCGGCCCGGGTGAAGCCCGCGATCCGCAGGGGGAGGGCCACGTTCTCGAAGGCGTTGCGGTCGAAGAGCAGCTTGTGGTCCTGGAAGACGAAGCCGATGCGCCGGCGCAGCACCGCGAGCGCGGTCTCGCCCAGCGCCGCGAGGTTCTGGCCGTTGACCACGACGCTGCCGCCGGAGGCGCGCTCGATGCCCGCGGCGAGCTTGAGCAGCGTCGACTTCCCCGCCCCGGAGTGGCCGGTGACCGCCGCGAGCTCGCCCGCGGCGATCTCGCAGCTCACCCCGCGCAGGGCCTCGTGGCCCCCGGGGTAGCGCTTGGCCACGCCGGAGAACTGGATCACGCGAAGATCGCCTCGACGAAGTCGGCCGCGACGAACGGCCGCAGGTCGTCGGGCTTCTCGCCGATGCCCACGAAGCGGATCGGCACGGGGTGCTCCATCGCGATCGCGGCCACGGCGCCGCCCTTCGCGGTGCCGTCGAGCTTCGTGACGATGAGGCCCGTGAGGCCGAGAGCGGCGTCGAAGGCCTCGACCTGGCGCACGGCGTTCTGGCCGGTGTTCGCGTCCACCACGAGCCAGGTCTCGTGCGGGGCGGCGGGGTCGGCCTTCGCGATCACGCGCTTCACCTTGCGGATCTCCTCCATCAGGTGCAACTGCGTGGGCAGCCGGCCCGCGGTGTCCGCGAGGACCACGTCGATGCCCTTCGCCCGGGCCGATTGCACCGCGTCGAAGATCACCGCGGCCGAGTCGCCCTTGTCTTGCGCGACGACAGTGACGCCGTGGCGCGCGCCCCAGGCGGCGAGCTGCTCGCGGGCCGCTGCCCGGAAGGTGTCGCCCGCGGCGAGCAGCACCGAGCGGCCCTGGGACTGGAAGAGCCGCGTGAGCTTGCCGATGGTCGTGGTCTTGCCCGCGCCGTTCACGCCCGCGAGAAGGATCACGAAGGGCTTCGGAAAGTCGGCGCCGAGGGGCTTCTCGAGCGGCGCGAGCAGCGTCGTGAGCGCGCCCCTCAGCTCGCCCTCGAGCGCGCCGGCGTCCTCGATGCGCCTCGCCGCAGCCGTGCGGCGCAGCTCCGCGATGAGCCGCGCCGAGGCGGCCACGCCGACGTCGGCGGCGATGAGTGCGGACTCGAGTTCCTCGAAGAGGGCCTCGTCGACCTTCGGGCGCGCGCGCAGAAGCCCCGCAACCTGCCGCAGGCGCGCGCCGGTGAGCGCGAGTCCCGCGCGCAGCCGCGACTTCCAGTCGGATGCGGCGCCGGGCTCCGGCGGGGCCTTCTTTTCGTCGAGGGAGGGCATGGGCGGCGGCGGCGGGGCGCCGCGCGTGGGGACGGAACGCGAAATATTTTACGGTATTATCCGGCGAAGAATGACCCGCGCGCGAACGAAATCCCCGCCGCCGGCGCTCGCGCGGGGCGGCGCCAACCGCGTGCGCATCGTCGGGGGCGCCTGGCGCAGCCGCCTCGTGCGCTTCGCGGACGCCCCGGGGCTGCGCCCCACGCCGGACCGCGTGCGCGAGACCCTCTTCAACTGGCTCGGCCAGCGGCTCGACGGCCTGGCCTGCCTGGACCTCTTCGCGGGCAGCGGCGTGCTCGGCTTCGAGGCGCTTTCGCGCGGCGCCTCGCGGGTCGTGATGGTCGAGCAGAGCCGCCCGGCCGCGGCCCGGCTGCGGGAGAACGCGCGCGAGCTGGGCGCCGAGGGGCTCGAGGTGATCGAGGCCGAAGCGCTGCGGTGGCTCGCGGGGGCGGGCGAGCGCTTCGACGTCGTCTTCGTCGACCCGCCCTACGCGAGCGGGCTCGCCGAGACCGCGCTGGAGCGCCTGGCGCCGCGGCTGAAGTCCGGCGCGCGGGTCTACGTCGAGAGCGCCGCGCCGCTCGCGTCGAGCGCGCCCTGGCGCGCGATTCGCGAAGGGCGCGCCGGCGCGGTACGCTTCGCGCTCTACGAATGCAACGAACCGGCCGGCGCCCCGGCGCCGGCCCCGAGCCCCTAGAGGCCCCCATGCCGATCACGCGCGCCGTCTATCCCGGAACCTTCGACCCGATCACCAACGGCCACGAGGACCTCATCCAGCGCGCCTCGCGCCTGTTCGACGAGGTGATCGTGGGCGTGGCCCACAGCCAGGCGAAGCGGCCGTTCTTCTCCCTCGAGGAGCGCGTGAGCCTCGCCCGCGAGGTCCTCGCCCCCTACCCCAACGTCCGCGTCGAGGGCTTCGGCGGGCTGCTCTCGGAGTTCGTGAAGGAGCAACGCGCGGGCGTCATCCTGCGGGGCCTGCGGGCCGTGTCGGACTTCGAGTACGAGTTCCAGCTCGCGGGGATGAACCGGCGCCTCGCCCCGGGAGTGGAGACGCTCTTTCTCACGCCCTCCGACAAGTACCTCTTCCTCTCGGCCACGATCGTGCGCGAGATCGCGGTCCTCGGGGGCGACATCGCCGCCTTCGTGCACGCGACCACCGCCGCGCGCATGAAGGAGAAGATCGGGCGCGGGCTCGACTGAGCGCGGGGCGCCGCGGCCCCCGCGACCCGCGACCGGCACGCCATCCCATGGCGCTGAAGATCACCGACCAGTGCATCAACTGCGACGTCTGCGAGCCGGAGTGCCCGAACGACGCGATCCGGCCCGGCCCCGAGATCTATGTGATCGATCCCGCACTCTGCACCGAGTGCGTCGGGCATTTCGACGTCCCGCAATGCCGCGAGGTCTGCCCGGTGGACTGCATCCCCCTCGACCCGGAGCACGCGGAAAGCCGCGAGGCGCTGCTCGCCAAGTACGAGCAGCTCCGGGCCGGGAAGGCGAAGGCCTAGGCCGCGCCCTCAGGCGAGCGAGGGTTCGCGCCGCACGTCGAGCAGCGCGGCGATGCGCTCGCGGTGCCCGTCCCACTCCCGCATCTGGGCGTCCACTTCCGCGACGATCGCGCGCAGCTCCTCGAGACGGCCGAGGAGGTCGGTCTCCGCGTTCTGGATGCGCCCCATGCCCTCGATGCGGCTGTTGGCCTGCTCCTGGAAGGCGTTGATCTGCGCCTCGAGGGGCCGGATGAAGCCGTTCATCCACGCGCGCACTTCCCGGTCGGCGATCTCGAAGACGTGGATCACCTGCAGCGCGATGGTGTCGAAGAAGAGCGTGCCCAGGGTCTTGCGCCGCTTCGTGATGAGGCTCGCGGCGCTGCGGAAGTCCTGGGCGCAGCGCGCCTCGAGCCGGTCGAGCTCGATGCCGAAGCGCTCGGTGGAGAAATCCGGGGTCTCGACCACCGCGATGCCGTACTCGTCGACGAACTTCCGGTTCGTGGCGGCCATGATCGCCTTCACTTCGGCGATCAGCTCGACCGCGCGCCCGATGCGGCCCCGGGCGTCCTGGAAGTAGGCGTCGAGCGCCTCGCCGATGCCGCGGGAGAAGGCGGCCGCCTGCAGGGCCTCGCGGGCCCGCGCGCCCGCGGCGCGGGCCTGGGCGGGGTCGAGGAGGGCGTTCAACTCGTCGGAATGGCGGTTGTGCACGGCGCGCAGCCCCGCCATGGCGGCGCGCGCCTCGGCGATGCGCGTGCGCTCGGAGGCGCTGCGCCGCGCGAGCGACTCGACCAGCTTCTGGTTCTTGCCCTGCAGGGCGGAGAGCTCCTCGAACTGCTCGAGCGCGAACGCGCGGCGGCTCTCGAGCAAGGCGCGCGCCTCGCCGAGCGTGGCGCGCATCTCGGCGCCCATGGTGGTGGCGTGGTCGACGCGGCGGTGGTGGAGCAGCCCCTGGGAGAGCGCCTGCTCGAGGCGGTACAGGCGGCTCTTCACGAGAGCGTCGCGGTCGCCCTGGATCTTGGCGGCGAGGCCCTGCCGCGCCGAGAGCGCGAAGATGCGCGTGGGGTCGATCTTCAGGGCCTCGGCGGTCTCGCGCAGCAGCCGGTCGATCTCGGAAAGGACCCGGGACTCGTCCATGCCGGCATCGCGCAGCTGGTCGATCTTGTTGAGCACGACGAAGCGCGTGTGGGGAAGCCACCCGATGGGGGCGACGTGCTCCTCCCAGAGGTCGCGATCGGCGCGCTCGGCGCCCGAATCGACGGCGAGCATGAACACGATCGCGTCGGCCTCGGGGACGCGGTGCAACGTGAGCTCGGGCTCCGCGCCGAGCGCGGCGAGCCCGGGCGTGTCGAGGATCGCGAGCCCCTGCGTGAGCAGCGGGTGCGGGAAGTTGACGATCGCGTAGCGCCAGCGCGGGATCTCGACGCGCGTGCCGGGCTCGGCGGCGAGCCCCAGGTTCACGGCCTCGGCCGCCGTCACGGTCAGCGACTCCGAGAGCGTCCCGAGGGCGGAGGCGAGCTGCTCGGGTTGCGCGGGGTCGAGCGCGATCTCCTTCCAGCTCGCCGACTCGGCGATGAACTCGCGCAGCGCCTTCGGGCTTTCGCGCGTCTCGATGGCGAGCAGCCGGATCGAGGGCGGCCGCGACGGGTCGTGGAGGATCTCCGCGGGGCAGCGGGTGGTGCGCCCCTCGCCCGAGGGCAGCAGCCGCCGGCCCAGGTCGGCGAAGAAGAGCGCATTGATGAGCTCGCTCTTGCCCCGCGAGTACTCCGCCACGAAGGCGATGGTGAGCCGCTCGGAGGCGAGCCGGCGCTCGAGGTGGGCGATGCGCGCCGCCGTGTGCTCGTCGACGAGACGCGCGACGAGGGCCCAGCGGCGAAACCGCGTGAGCGCGTCGGCCGCGGCGTCGCGCCAGGCCTTGAGCTCCTTCAGGCTCACCTCGAAGGCCCGGTTGGCGAGGAACCAGCTGCCGGAGGCGTTCATCGCTGGCAGGCGGGGCAGAAGAAGGTCGAGCGCGCGCCCTGGCGCAGCGCGCGGATCGCGCCGCCGCAGGCCGGGCAGGCGAGGCCCTCGCGGCCGTAGACCGCGCAGGCGTCCTGGAAGGCGCCGGCCGCGCCATCGGCCGAGGCGTAGTCGCGCAGCGTCGTGCCGCCGGCGGCGAGCGCCCGGGAGAGCGTCGCGCGCACCGCGACCGCGAGCGCGTCCCACCGCGCCCGGGCGATGCGCCCCGCGGCGCGGCGCGGGTCGATCCGCGCGGCGAAGAGCGCCTCGTTCGCGTAGATGTTGCCCACGCCCGTGACGATCCGCGCATTCATGAGGAAGTGCTTGACCGCCACGCGGCGCCCCCGCGCGAGCGCGTGCAGCGCCGCGCCCGTGAACGCCGGGTCGAAGGGCTCGAGGCCGAGGCCGGCGAGCAGCGCGTGGCGCTCCGCCGGGCCCTTCACCCAGAGCATCGCGCCGAAGCGCCGGGGATCGGTGAGCCGCAGGGACTCGCGGCCCTCGAGGCGCACGTCGACGTGGTCGTGGGCGGCGGCGGGCCGGTCGGCGGGAACCAGGGTCAGGCGCCCGGACATGCCGAGGTGGACGAGCAGGTGGCCCCGGCGGCAGTCGAACAGGAGGTACTTGCCCCGCCGGCGGATGCCGAGGACTTCCTCGCCCGACAGCCGTGCGTCGAGGTCGCGCGGCACGGGCCAGCGCAGGCGCCGATCGCGCACGATCGCGCCGCGGATGCGTCGGCCGACGAGGCGCGCTACGAGGCCGAGGCGGGTGGTTTCGACTTCCGGAAGTTCCGGCATGGGTCGCTGGAGGCGGGGGATGCGGCTTTTCCGGGCCGATTATACGTCGCTCGCCGGCAACGACCGCCGGTCCGCGCTGTCGGAGCAGGGAGCGGCCCGCGCCGGTCCGGCGCCGGGGAAAAGTTCTATCATTGGGTTCGTGCGGCGCGAGGCGCCGCGTGGGGAGCCGAAGGCGATGACGAGATTCGGGAAGGCGGGCACGAGGGCGGCGGCGCTGGCACTCGCCTGGGCGCTCGCCTGCGCCCCCGCCGGCGCGGCCGAGCCCAGGCCGACCGAGTCCGTGCCCACGGCGGCGGTCTTCGAGTTCCTCGTCGCCGAGCTCGCGGCGCAGCGCGGCGACCTCGACGGGGCGATCGCGATCTACACGCGGCTCGCCCGCAGCTACAAGGACCCGCAGGTCGCGCGGCGCGCGGTCGAGACCTCGGTGCGCGCCCGGGCCTTCGGGCAGGCGCTGGAGTCCGCGGCGCTCCTTCTCGAGCTCGACCCCGATTCCAGCCTCGCGCGCGAGATCCTCGCCTCCCTGCTCGCGAACGACGGCTCCCTCGAGAAGGCCCGAGGGACCGTGCAGGGCCTCATCGAGCGCAGCCAGGAGCGCGGCGCCCTGCTGATGCAGCTCGCGAACCTCTTCGCCAAGTTCCCCGACAAGGCCGCCGTGCTCGAGGCGACGGGCGCGCTCGCCGCGCCCTACCAGCGGATGGCCGAGGCGCATTACGCCATGGCGGTCGCGGGCCTGCTCGCGCAACGCGCCGAGATCGCCGAGGCCGAGTCGCTCAAGTGCCTCGAGATGCGTCCGGACTGGGAGGCCGGCGCGATCCTGCGCGCGCAGGTGCTGCGCAAGAGCGCCCCGGAGGAAGTGGTCGGCTTTTACCAGCGCTTCGTCGCCGCCCACCCGCAGTCGCGCGAGGTCCGCCTCCAGCTCGGCCGGGAGCTCGCCGCGGAACGCAGGAGCGCGGAAGCGCGCGAGCAGTTCCGCGAGGCCGAGCGGCTGAGCGGGACCGACGCGCAGGCGCCCTACGCGATCGGGCTGCTCTCCCTGCAGCTCGAGGACTACGAGGAGGCCGAGGCGGCGTTCCGGCGCGCGCTCGATCGGGGCTATCGCGACCCGAGCGCCGTCTACCTGAGCCTCGGCCAGGCCGCCGAGGGGCGCAAGCGCTTCGACGAGGCGATCGGCTGGTACCGGCGCGTCGAGGCCGCGGACTGGGTGCGCGCCCAGCTCAAGATCGCGACCCTGATCGCCAAGCAGCAGGGCCTCGACGCGGGGCGCGAGTACCTCCAGAGGATCGAGCCGCGCTCGAGCGAGGATCGCATCCAGAAGATCCAGGTCGAGGCGCAGCTGCTGCGCGAGGCCAAGGCCTGGCGCGACACCTACGAGATGCTCTCGAAGGCGCTCGAGGAGTTCCCCGACTCCTTCGAGCTGCTCTACGACCGGGCGATGGCCGCCGAGCGCATCGACCGCCTCGACGTCCTCGAGACGGACCTGCGCCGCGTGATCGAGATGAAGCCCGATTACGCCCACGCCTACAACGCGCTGGGTTACACCCTCGCGGAGAAGACCGACCGGCTCGAGGAGGCGCGCGCCCTCATCGAGAAGGCCGTGAAGCTCGCCCCGGACGACCCGTTCATCCAGGACAGCCTGGGCTGGGTCCACTACCGGCAGGGCAACCTCGAGGACGCGTTGCGCTACCTGCAGGGCGCGTACGCCGCGCGCCCCGATCCCGAGATCGCCGCGCACCTGGGCGAGGTCCTGTGGAAGGTGGGCCAGCACGAGGAGGCGCGCAAGGTCTGGCGCAGCGCCCTCACCGAGAACCCGGGCCACGAATCGCTGCTCGCGGTGATCCAGAAGTACCAGCCCTGAGCGGCGGCCCGTCCCCGCGCCCCCGCACGAGGTCCCCCGCCGAATGACGCCGCGGCTCGCCGCGCTCGCGCTCGCCGCCGCCGCGACGGCCTGCGCGAGCCTCGCCCCGCCCCCGGCGCTGGCTCCGCTCGAGGCCGTCCCCGCCGCCTTCGAGGTCGCGGGCCGGCTCTCGGTGAGACAGGGCTCGAGCGGCGAGATCGCGAAGATGCGCTGGACCCACCGGCCCGGCTTCGACCTGTGGATCGTCTCCTCCCCCCTGGGCACGGAGGTCGCCCGCATCGACTCGGGCCCCGAGGGGGCCACACTCACCCGCGCGGGGGAGGCGCCCGAACGCGCGGGGAGCTTCGCCGAGCTTTCGGTGCGGCTCTTCGGCGCCGGGATCGAGCCCGGTGCGCTGGGCGCCTGGCTGCACGGCGCGCGCGAGGCGGGGGCGATCGCCGCGGGTTGGAGCGTGGCGATCGAGGAGACGGAGCGCGCGGGAGCCGTGGAGATCGCGCGGCGCATCACCGCGACCCGTGGCGACATCGTCGTGAAGCTCGTGGTCGATTCCTACCGCGCGCTCGGGGAATGAGCCGATGAAGCTCTCCGGACCCGACTATCCCGCTCCCGCGAAGCTCAACCTCTTCCTGCACGTGACGGGGCGGCGCCCCGACGGATACCACACGCTGCAGAGCGTCTTCACCCTGATCGACCTCGAGGACCGCCTGCGCATCGTGCCGCGCGGCGACGGGATCGTCCAACGCGTGAACGAGGTGCCCGGCGTCGCCGAGGCGGAAGACCTCGCGCTGCGCGCGGCCCGGGCGCTCGCCGCGGCGGCGGGCGTCACCCGGGGCGCGGACATCGAGGTCGAGAAGCGCATTCCGATGGGCTCGGGCCTGGGGGGCGGAAGCTCCGATGCGGCGACGGTTCTCCTGGTGCTCGACCGGCTCTGGGGACTGGGGCTCGGGCCGCAGCGCCTGCGCGAGATCGGCGCGGGCCTGGGCGCCGACGTCCCGTTCTTCCTCTTCGGCCGGCCGGCCTGGGTGGAGGGCATCGGCGAGCGCCTCTCGCCCATCGATCTGCCCGAGCGCTGGTACCTCGTCCTCGTCCCGCCGGTGCACGTCCCGACACGGGAGATCTTCGCCGCGCCGGAATTGACCCGAAATACGGAAGCCCTTAAAATAGAAGACTTTTCGGCGCAGGCGGGGTCGGCGCGGTTTCGCAACGACCTCGAGCGCGTGGTGCTGGGGCGCTATCCCGAGGTGAAGAGCCACCTGGAGTGGCTCGCGCTGCGGGGCGAGGCGCGCATGACCGGCTCGGGCGCCTGCGTGTTCGCCGGCTACGGCAGCCGGGAGGAGGCGCAGCGCGTGTTGCGCGAGCTGCCGGCCTCGATGAAGGGTTTCGTCGCGCGGGGACTGCGGTCCCATCCCCTGCGCGGACAGTAGCGGATCGTTCCCGCGCGTCCCGGAAGGGCGCCGGGCCGAAGGGGAGTAGCCAAGTTGGTTAAGGCACCGGATTTTGATTCCGGCATGCGAGGGTTCGAATCCTTCCTCCCCTGCCAACCTTGCGGCGGACGTTGAGCGAGACACGGCCGATGGCCTTCGACAACCTGATGGTGTTCACGGGCAACGCCAACCCGAAGCTCGCGCAGAAGGTGGCCCGCCACCTGAACGTCCAGCTCGGCAAGGCCACGGTCTCGAAGTTCAGCGACGGCGAGATCATGGTGGAGCTGCTCGAGAACGTCCGGGGCAAGGACGTCTTCGTGCTGCAGTCGACCTGCGCGCCGACCAACGACCACCTGATGGAGCTGATGATCATGGTGGACGCGCTGCGCCGGTCGAGCGCGGCGCGCATCACCGCGGCGATGCCCTACTTCGGGTACTCGCGCCAGGACCGCCGGCCTCGCAGCGCCCGCGTGGCGATCTCGGCCAAGGTGGTCGCCAACATGCTGGCGGGGGCCGGGGTGAGCCGGGTCCTCACGATGGACCTGCACGCCGACCAGATCCAGGGGTTCTTCGACATCCCGGTGGACAACGTCTACGCGACGCCGATCCTGCTGGGGGACCTGTGGAAGCACGGGTACAAGAACCTCGTGGTGGTCTCGCCCGACGTGGGCGGCGTGGTGCGCGCGCGCGCGATCGCCAAGAGGCTCGAGAGCGACCTCGCGATCATCGACAAGCGCCGCCCGCGCCCGAACGTCGCGAGCGTGATGAACATCATCGGCGACGTGAACGGCCGCAGCTGCGTGATCATGGACGACATGGTCGACACGGCGAACACGCTGTGCGAGGCGGCCAAGGCCCTCAAGGAGCAGGGGGCGGTGCGGGTCGCCGCGTACTGCACGCACCCGGTACTCTCGGGGCCGGCGGTGAGCCGCATCGAGAGCTCGGTGATCGACGAGCTGGTGGTGACCGACACGATCCCCCTCAAGCCCGAGGCGGAGGCGTGCTCGAAGATCCGCCAGATGAGCGTGGCGGAGCTGCTCGCCGAGACGATGCGCAGGATCTGCGAGGAGAGCTCGGTGAGCTCGCTCTTCGTCGAATAGGATTCAGTCCCCTCCTCCGGGAGGGCCGCCGGGGGGCCGGTTGCCCCCGCAAACCGCCGGGAGCCTGGTCGCGGGCGCCGGCATGAAATGGAGCACACAGTGAAGATCGCCATCAAAGCCGAACCGCGGAACCTGCAGGGAACGGGTGCGAGCCGCCGCCTGCGCCGCGAGAGCCGGGTCCCCGGCATCGTCTACGGAGGGGGCAAGGACGCGCAGCCCATCGAGCTCGACCACAAGGACCTCTGGTTCAAGTTGAAGATGGAGGCGTTCCACGCCTCGATCCTCGACATGGAGCTGGGCGCCGAGAAGATGCAGGTGCTGCTGCGCGACTACCAGATGCACCCGTTCAAGCCGCTCATCCTGCACGCGGACTTCCAGCGGGTCGCCGCGGACCGCAAGATCCACATGAAGGTGCCGCTGCACTTTCTGAACGCCGAGATCGCCCCGGGCGTGAAGATCGCCGGGGGCCACGTCCAGCACGTCGTGAACGACCTCGACATCAGCTGCCTGCCGAAGGACCTGCCGGAGTTCATCGAGGTGGACCTCGCGAACCTGCAGGCGGGCCACTCGCTGCACGTCTCGGGCCTCAAGCTGCCGCCGGGCGTGGAGTCGATCGCGCTCTCCAAGGGCGACGACATCACGGTCGCCACGATCGTGATCCCGCGGGTCATGACGGCGGAGGAGGAGCTGGCGGCGGAAGCGGCGGCCGCGACCCCGTCGGCGGCCGACGTGCCGACCACGGCGCAGAAGGCGAAGGAAGAGGAGCCCGCCGCCGCGCCAGGCAAGGAAGCGAAGGCCGGCGGCAAGGAAGGCAAGGAGAAGGAAAAGGGCAAGTAAGGGCCCCCGGGCCGACGCAAAGGCGCCCGCCGGCAGCCCCGGCGGGCGTTTTCTTTCGACGGACCTTTTCCCATGACCGAACTGCGCCTGCTCGTCGGCCTCGGCAATCCCGGCCGGGAATACGAACGCACGCGCCACAACGCGGGCTTCTGGTGGGTCGACGCCATCGCCGAGGCGAGGCGCGCGCACTGGTCGAAGGAAGCGAAGTTCCACGGCTGGACCGCGAAGATCGAGGAGGGCGGCCACGAGTTCTGGCTGCTCAAGCCCGCCACCTACATGAACGAGAGCGGGCGCAGCGTCGGCGCCTTCATGCGCTTCTTCCGCATCGAGCCCGCGGGGCTGCTCGTGATCCACGACGAGCTGGACCTGCCTCCGGGAACCGTGAGGCTCAAGAAGGGCGGCGGCACCGGCGGCCACAACGGGCTCACCGACATCGTCGAGCGCCTCGGCACCAGGGACTTCTGGCGGCTGAGGATCGGCATCGGGCACCCGGGCCACAAGGACCTCGTCGCCGACTACGTGCTGCGCGAGGCGCGGCGCGAGGAGCAGGCGCTGATCGATCCCGCCTTCGAGCGCAGCCTCGGGCTTCTCCCGCGCCTCGCCGCCGGGCGCATGACCGACGCGACGACGTGGCTGCACACCGCTCCCAAGCCCGCGGCCGAACCCGGAACCGCGGCCCCATCCCCACCCGATCCCGGAAAGAAGCCATGAGCCTGCAGTGCGGCATCGTGGGACTGCCCAACGTCGGCAAGTCCACCCTCTTCAACGCCCTCACCAAGGCGGGCATCGCCGCGGAGAACTACCCCTTCTGCACCATCGAGCCGAACGTCGGCGTCGTGGAGATGCCCGACCCGAGGCTCGCGAAGCTCGCCGAGATCGCGAAGCCCGAGAAGGTGATCCCCGCGATCGTCGAATTCGTCGACATCGCGGGGCTCGTGGCCGGCGCGTCCAAGGGCGAGGGCCTGGGCAACCAGTTCCTCGCCAACATCCGCGAGACGAACGCGATCGCCAACGTCGTGCGCTGCTTCGAGGACGAGAACGTCGTCCATGTCTCGGGCAAGGTGGACCCGGTCTCGGACATCGAGGTGATCCACACCGAGCTCGCGCTCGCCGACATGGCGAGCGTCGACCGGGCCCGCGAGCGCCACATCCAGAAGGCGCGCTCGGGCGACAAGGAGGCGGCGAAGTTCGTCGCGGTCCTGGAGAAGGTCCAGAAGGCGCTCGACGGGCTGCACCCCGTGCGCGCGCTCGGCCTCGCGAAGGAGGAGATGGAGCTGCTCAAGCCCCTGGGCCTGCTCACCGCCAAGCCCGCGCTCTACGTCGCCAACGTCGAGGAGCACGGCTTCGAGGGCAACCCCCTGCTCGAGCGCGTGAAGGAGTACGCCGCGAAGGAAGGCGCGCCCGTGGTCGCGATCTGCGCGAAGCTCGAGGCCGAGATCGCCGACCTCCCCGAGGACGAGAAGGCGGTGTTCCTCGAGGACATGGGCATGCACGAGCCGGGCCTGAACCGGCTGATCCGCGCGACCTTCGACCTGCTGGGGCTGCAGACCTATTTCACCGCGGGACCCAAGGAGGTCCGCGCGTGGACGATCCACAAGGGCGACACCGCACCGCAGGCCGCCGGCGTGATCCACACCGACTTCGAGAAGGGCTTCATCCGCGCCGAGGTCATCGCCTACGAGGACTACGTCACGCTCAAGGGCGAGCATGGCGCGAAGGAGCATGGCAAGATGCGGCTCGAGGGCAAGGACTACGTCGTGAAGGACGGCGACGTGATGCACTTCCGGTTCAACGTCTGACGACGGATGGACGCCCGCGACCGCGGGTGCCCCGCCGTCCACCGCGCTGCGAACGGACGCGTCGCGTCGTTCAACGCCGAGGGGAGGGATCGATGAAGGAAAGCGGGGGGGCGAGTTCGCTGGTTCCCGCCTTCGGCTGGCTTTCGGCCTACGAGAAGCCGTGGCTGAAGGCCGACATCGTCGCGGGGCTCACCACCGCGGCGATCGTGATCCCGAAGGCGATGGCCTACGCGACGATCGCGGGCCTGCCCCTGCAGGTGGGCCTGTACACCGCGTTCCTGCCCATGATCGTCTACGCCCTGCTCGGCACCTCGCGGATGCTCAGCGTGAGCACGACGACGACGATCGCGATCCTCGGCGCCTCCGCGCTGGGCGCCGCCGCCCAGTCGCACCCGGGGGTGAGCCCCGTGACGGCGACGGCGACTCTCGCGATCCTCGTGGGGGCGATCCTGCTCGTCGCCCGAGTCTTCCGCCTCGGCTTCGTCGCCAACTTCATCTCCGACCCGGTGCTCACGGGGTTCAAGGCGGGGATCGGACTGGTGATCGTCGTCGACCAGGTCCCGAAGCTGCTGGGCATCCACATCGACAAGACCGGTTTCTTCCGGGATGTCGTCGCGATCGCCGGCCACCTGCCGGGAACCTCGATCCCGACGCTCGCCGTCGCGGCGGCGACCTTCGTCCTGATCGTCGTCTTCGAGAAGTTCGTGCCGAAGGCCCCCGCGCCGCTGGTCGCGGTCGCCGCAGGCATCGCGGCCTCGGCGCTTCTCGGCCTCAAGGCGCAGGGCGTGAGCGTGGTGGGCGAAATCCCCGGCGGGTTCCCCTCGCTCACGATGCCCGATCTTTCCCTCGTCCTCGGGATGTGGCCCGCGGCCGCGGGGATCGCCCTCATGAGCTTCACCGAGACCATCGCCGCGGGAAGGGCGTTCGCGCGCCCCGGGGATCCGCGGCTCGACTCCAACCAGGAACTCGTCGGGATCGGCGCGGCGAACGCGATCGGCGGGCTCTTCGGCGCCATGCCCGCGGGGGGCGGGACCTCGCAGACCAACGTCAATCGCGGCGCGGGCGCGCGCACCCAGGCGGCGGAGCTCGTCACCGCGGCGATGGCGCTCGCCACGATGCTCTTCCTCGCCCCGGTGCTCGCGCCGATGCCCAACGCCACGCTCGCCGCCGTCGTGATCGCCTATTCGATCGGGCTCATCAGCCCCGCGGAGATCGCCGCCATCCGGCGCATCCGCACGATCGAGTTCCGGTGGGCGCTCGCCGCGTGCCTGGGCGTGATGGTGCTGGGGACCCTCAACGGCATCCTCGCCGCGGTGCTCCTGTCGATGGCGGGCCTGCTGCACCTCGCGAACAATCCCCCGCTCCACACCCTGGGCCGCAAGCCCGGCACGCACGTGTTCCGGCCCCGCAGCCCCGAGCATCCCGAGGACGAGACCTACCCGGGACTCCTCATCCTGAGGACCGAGGGGCGCATGTACTTCGGCAACGCGCCGGGCATCGGCGAGAAGATGCGCGCGGCGATCGCCGAGGAGAAGCCGAAGGTCCTCCTCTTCGATTGCGGCGCGATCCCCGGGTTCGAGTACACGGCGCTGCGGATGCTGATCGAGGCCGAACCGCAGATGAAGGAGCAGGGCACCGAGCTCTGGCTCGCGGCACTCAATCCCGAGGCCCTCGAGATGATCCGGCGCACGCCGCTCGCCGAGAAGCTCGGGCACGAGCGGATGTTCTTCACGGTGGAGGATGCAGTGGAGGCTTACCTGAAGCGGGGCCAGGCGTGAGCGCGGAGATTCCCGCGGGCGCGCAGGAGCGAAACGGGCGCGAGCCCGTCCTCGACACCGTCGACCGGGTCTCGGAGATGTGCTTCGGCCTGTTCATGGCCCTCACCTTCGTCGGCGCCGTGTCCGTCGCCACGGGGGGCCAGGACGCGGGCGAGGACCCGGGCCGAACGCTGATGAAGACGGCGCTCGGCTGCAACCTCGCCTGGGGCCTCGTGGACGCGATCATGTACCTCGTGCGCACGCTCACCACCCGCGGCCAGCGCCTCACCCTGGCGCTCGAGGTGCGCGACGCCGCGAGCCCGGCCAGGGCCCTCGAGGCGCTGCGCGGCGCCTTGCCCCGTCATCTGCGGGCGATCGTGGGCGACGGGGAGCTCGAGGCGATCCGTGCGCGGATCGCTTCCGCCACCCTGCCGAGCCGCCCGCGGCTGGGCAGGGACGATTACCTCGGCGCCGTCGGCATCTTCCTCATCGTCGTGCTCTCGACCTTTCCCGTGGCGCTGCCCTTCGTGCTGCTGAAGGACGTGCCCACGGCGCTGCTCGTCTCGCGCGGGCTCACGCTCGCGATGCTTTTCGGCGGCGGCTACGCCCTCGGGCGTTACGCGGGCTACGGCGGCTGGAAGGCCGGGATCGGGATGATGGTGGGCGGCATCCTCCTCACGATCGCGATCATCGCGCTCGGCGGATGAGGCCGGCGGCGATCCTCGCGGTCGCGGCCCTCGCGCTCGGCCCGGCGCTCGCGAGCGCGCAGGAGGGCGAACCCGGCGGGCGGCGGGCCTCGCGGCCGGCCGCGCCCGACTGGGAATTCGCCGCCACCGGGTACTGGAACACTTCGCGCGCGGGCGACGACTTCGCCTCGGGAATCTTCGCGGCGGACCGCGGATCGCTGCACCTCGAGGCGCGGGCCAACTACGAGGCGATCCACGCCCAATCGGCGTTCGTGGGCTGGACGTTCTCCTGGGGCGAGACGGTGACGCTCGAGGCCACCCCCATCCTCGGCGGCGTGACGGGGGCGGTCCGCGGCCCGATCGCGGGGCTCGAGGCGACGCTCGCGGCGGGGCGGTTCGACTACTACATCGAGGTCGAGCGCGTGGAGGACCGCGGCGACAAGTCCGCGAGCTACACCTACGCGTGGAGCGAGCTCGGCTACCGGCCCGCCGAGTGGCTTCGCCTCGGGGTCGTGGCCCAGCGCACGCGGCTCTATGGCGGAGAGCGCGAGCTGCAGCGCGGCGGCTTCGCGCAGCTCACGAATGGCGCGTTCACGCTCGGCGCCTACTGGTTCAACCCGGGCTCGGACGACCAGGTCGCGATCGTCTCGCTCGGCGTGGCGTTCTGAGCCGCCGCACATTCGGTAACACCCGCGCCGGTCGCTCCGCATAGACTGCGCCCCATGCGGCTCCAGGCTTTCCACCGGCTTCTCGTCGCGATCCTCGTGCTGGCCTCGGCGCTCCCGGCCCGCGCGTCGGCGGCCGACGCGCCCCGGCGCCTGCTCTTCGTGGGCAACAGCCTCACGTACACGACGGACATCCCCGGTCGCGTGGCGAACCTGGCGAAAGCCATGGGAAAGCAGGTCACCGTCGAGTCCGTGGCGTTTCCATCCTTCAGCCTCGAGGACCATTGGAACGACGGGCGCGCGCTCGAAGCGATCCGCAAGGGCTGGGACATCGTCGTGCTGCAGCAGGGCACCTCGGCCCACGACGAGGGGCGCGACCAGCTCGTCGCCTACGCGAAGCGCTTCGCCGATCCCATCGGCAAGGCGGGCGCGAAGCCCGCGCTCTACATGGTCTGGCCGCTCGCGGATCGCCCGAAGGACTTCAACGGGACGATCCTCGCGTACCGCGCCGCCGCCGAAGCCGTGGGCGGCATCCTCATTCCCGCGGGAGAGGCGTGGCTGCGCGCACTCTCCAGGCAGCCGCGCCTCAAGCTCTACTCCGACGCGATCCACCCCTCGTCCTTCGGCAGCGACCTCGCCACGCTCGCGATCTACCTGTCGCTCTTCCCCGCGGGGCCCACGGAGTTCACCGAGGCGTACGTCGCGAAGATCGCCTCGGTGCTCGAGATCCCCGACGACCGGCGCGACTTCTTCTTCGACGTCGTCACCCGCGCGATCGACGAGCCGCTCCTCGTCAGGTGAGCCGGCGGCCCGTTTCCGGGCCGCGCGCTTCATTGACCCGGAACGGCAAACCCGGAAAATGATCCTTCGGCGAGTTAGCTCAGTGGTTAGAGCAGCGGAATCATAATCCGTTGGTCCGGGGTTCAAATCCCTGACTCGCCACCACCAATGCCTGAGGAAATCGCCGGCCCGCGGGCCGGCGATTTCCATTGGCGTTCAGCCGGTGCGCGCTTGCGCGGCGGCGAGCGCCTTCGCGGGGTGGATGAGGTTCCTGCGCCCGTCGGCGGTCTTCTCCGCCGTCTTCTCGATGATGGCGATGATCTCGGCGGGCTTCAACTTCGGGTTCACCGCGAGCATCTTCGCCGCGAGGTTGGTGACCTGCGGCGAGGACATCGAGGTGCCCGAGAGCGCGACGCGATCGCCGCCGGGCAGGTAGCTCTCGACCTGGTAGCCGTTCGCGTGCACCTTCACGGTCGGCCCGTAGCTCGTGAATGGCGCCTCGTCGCCCGCGCGGTCCACGGCGCCCACGGTGATCAGGTTCGGCAGCGCGATGCTCGAGGGGATCGATTCCGCGAAGGACGCGTTCTCGTTGGAGTTGCCCGCCGAGGTGACGAAGAGGATCTCGGGGGCGGATGCGAACGCGTCGGTGAGCGCCTTCTTGTACTGGTCGAAGTAC
Source organism: Usitatibacteraceae bacterium (assembly GCA_044220635.1). Classification (GTDB taxonomy): domain Bacteria; phylum Pseudomonadota; class Gammaproteobacteria; order Burkholderiales; family Usitatibacteraceae; genus JBGAQP01. Next base: position 35,630 of record JBGAQP010000017.1, on the reverse strand, counting down.
TCGCGCGCGATCGTCTTCCTCTCCTCCGGGTTCGCGCCGATGTTGCACAGCTCCAGCGCGCTCTCCCAGCCGCGCACGCTCCCGCCCCAGCTCATGTTCACCACGCGCACGCCGTTCTTCCTGAAGAACTCCACGTAGGCGCGGGCGTTGCGATCGGCCTTCTCGGCGAGCTCCTTCGTGGGGCAGGGATCGGGCAGGAGCTTGTAGTTGAACTCGATGCGCGCGGTGGCGAGCCGCGCGTAGGGGTTGCCCGCCATCGCGATGCCCGCGACGTGGGTGCCGTGGCTGTAGCTGCCGGCGAGGCTCAGCTCCTCGATGACGCCGCGGAACTCCTCCTTCTTGAGCGTGGAGAGGACCTTCTTCACCTCCATCGCCTCGGGGCTGTCGACGTTCGATCGCAGGTCGGAGAGCCCCTTCGTGCGCGCCTTCATCGACGGGAGCTTGTCGCGCAGCTCCGCGGGGATGGGCATGAGCAGGCTCTGCGAGGGGTTCTCGTGGGCGTCGAAGGCGATGAACGCGGGCCCCTTGCCGTCGAGGAGCAGCCGGTCGCGGAAGATCGCCGTGTCGATGCCGCTGTCCCACACCGCGATCCTCACCGGCGCGTAGGGGCGACCGTTCGGGAGCTCGGCGTCGCGCGCGGCCCAGATGTCGGCCTTCTCGACCTTGTGGGCCGCGAGGTAGGCCGTGTAGGTGTCGATGAGCGTCTGCTTGAGCGGCAGGCGCGCGACGAGCGCGTAGCGCGCGCCGACGATGGCGGGGGCGAGGTCGGAGCTGAGCACCCCGCCCGCCTTGGTGACGACGGGCTGCAGGCGGTCGCGCACGTTGCCCATCACCAGGTTCTCGCCGATGATCTCGGCGACCGACTTCGCGCCCTTGATGTCGTTCTCGACGACGGGGTAGGGGAGCTTCGCGAGCTCCTCGGCGACGAGGCGCCCGACTTCCTTGCGGTAGGCCTCGGAGGTGATGTCCCCGGCCTTCGCCTGGGCCGCGACCATCGCGCGCAGCTGCATGCCGGAGATGAGCTTGTCGGCGGGCTTCTCCTCGAGCGCGCGGATCTCCCCGGCGCGCCGGGCGGCGTCCGCGTAGCGCCCTTCGAGGAAGTCGATCTGCGCGAGCACGCCGAGGAGCTGGCGCTGGGCGGCCTTGTCGGCGATCTCGTGCTGCGCGAGCACGGACTCGGTGTCGCGCCGGACCTCGGCGGCGAAGCCGGCGAAGGCGTGCGCGTCGCGCACCAGGTCCTCGAGGGAGCCCTTCACCGTGTAGCTGAACCGCGGCAGGTCCGCCGCCTTCTCGATGCGCTTCTTGGTCTGCGCGAACGCGGCGCCGGCGAGGCTGGCCGCGAGCAGGAAGACGACGAGTCTCTTGAACATGTCGGGGTCTCCGGGAGGGCGCCCGCCGCGGGGTGTCCGTGCGGGCGAAGCGCGCAATTCTAGCGGGATTTCGGGGGCGCGGGGCCGCCCCGGGGGTACGGGCCCCGGCGAGGCACGGCCCCCGCCGGGGGCCGGGAAACGGGTAGAATCGCGCCTTCCGCAACGCCCGCCTGCCCGGAATCAACCTCCGCGTACCAGGCCCACGCCATGCCCGAATCCCGCAAGAAGGTCTTCATCCGCACCTTCGGGTGCCAGATGAACGAGTACGACTCGGAGAAGATGGCCGACGTGCTCGCCGCCGCGGAAGGCTACGAGAAGACCGCGGACCCCGCCGAGGCGGACCTCATCGTCTTCAACACCTGCTCCGTGCGCGAGAAGGCGCAGGAGAAGGTCTTCACCGACCTCGGGCGCCTGAAGCCGCTCAAGAAGGCGAAGCCGGGGCTGCTCGTGGGCGTCGGCGGCTGCGTGGCGAGCCAGGAGGGCGAGGAGCTCGTGCGCCGCGCGCCCATCGTCGACCTCGTGTTCGGGCCGCAGACGCTGCACCGGTTGCCGCAGCTCATCGCCGAGCGGCGCGCCACCGGGCGCGCGCAAGTGGACATCTCGTTCCCCGAGATCGAGAAGTTCGACCACCTCCCGCCCGCCCGCAGCGAGGGCGCTTCGGCCTTCGTCTCGATCATGGAGGGCTGCAGCAAGTACTGCAGCTTCTGCGTCGTGCCCTACACGCGTGGCGAGGAGGTCTCGCGGCCCTTCGACGACGTGTTGGCGGAGGTGCGCGGCCTCGCGGCGCAGGGCGTGATGGAAGTCACGCTCCTCGGCCAGAACGTGAACGCCTACGCGGGCACGCTCGCCGACGGGGAGAGCGCCGACTTCGCGCTGCTCCTCGCGCACGTGGCGCGCGTGGAGGGCATCGAGCGCATCCGCTACACGACATCGCATCCGCTGGAATTCACGCCGCGCCTCGTCGAGGCCTACACGCGCATCCCGAAGCTCGTCTCCCAGGTCCACTTGCCCGTCCAGTCGGGCTCGGACCGCGTGCTCGCGGCGATGAAGCGCAACTACACGGCGATGGAGTACCGCTCGATCGTCCGGCGGCTGCGCGCGGCGCGCCCCGGCATCTCGATCTCGAGCGATTTCATCGTCGGCTTTCCCGGCGAGACCGAGGCGGATTTCGAGGCGACGATGAAGCTCGTGGAAGACGTCCGCTTCGACGGCGCCTTCAGCTTCGTCTACAGCCTCCGGCCCGGCACGCCCGCGGCGAACCTCCCGGACGACACGCCGCAGGCCGTGAAGCTCGCGCGGCTGCAGCGCCTCCAGGCGCGGCTGCAGTCCCTTTCCGAGGAATGCTCCCGGGCCATGGTCGGCACGCGCCAGCGCGTCCTGGTCGAGGGGCCGTCGAAGAAGAGCCCGCGGGAGCTCGCCGGCCGCAGCGAGAACAACCGCGTCGTGAACTTCGCGGGCCCGCCCAGCCTCGTCGGCCGCTTCGTGGACGTGGAGATCACGGAGGCGCTGCCCCACAGCCTGCGCGCCCGAATCCCTGTAAGTGAGCCCCGACCTGCCCTGTGACATTTCGTGACAAAACCTTGCCGGACGCGTGATAGCGTTCGCCGCTTCGCACCGCTGACGATTCCCGGAGCCGCCATGACAGCCACTGCGCACATTCCCTTTCTCTCCCGCGCCGCCGCCGCCCTCGTGCTCGCCGCGGCCCTTCCCGCCCTGGCCCAGGCGCCTGCGCCGAACGGCCCCCCGGCGGGCGCCGCTCCCGGGGCACCCGCCGCCGCCCCCGCGGCGCCGGGCCAGCCCAAGCCCTTCAAGGACGTCGTGAAGGACGCGAAGGAGACCCCCGGCTTCTTCACGCTCTGGCAGAAGGACGACAAGACCTGGATCGAGATCAAGCCCGGGCAGCTCGACCAGCCGTTCTACTTCTCGACCGTGCGCACGAACGCGCTCGGCGAGCGCTTCGTGATCGCCGGCCTGATGGGCGCGCGGCACGTGGTCGAGTTCCGCAAGGTCGGCAGCCAGGTGCAGCTCGTCGCGAAGAACATGCGCTTCCGCACCAAGGGCGGCGCCGTCGAGCGCGCGGTGAAGGCGAGCTTCTCCGACAGCCTGCTCGCCTCGGCCGCCGTGGCGAGCGCGCCGCATCCCGACAGCAAGGCGATCCTCGTGGAGGCGAACGCGCTGCTGCTGGGCGACCTGCCGGGCGCGTCCACGCAGCTCGAGACGGCGTTCCGCCTGCCCTTCGCGCTCGACGCGAAGAATTCCAGCCTCGTGAAGGCCTCGAACAGCGAGACCACCGCCGGGTTCGACGTGTCGCTGCACTTCTCGGTGCCCAAGCTCCCCGCCCCGCCGCTGGTGCCCAATCCCGCGCAACCGAAGGTCGATCCGCCGATGAACACCCCGGATCCCCGCAGCCTCTTCCTCGGCTACCGCTACAACTTCGCGAAGCTGCCCGAGCCGATGGCGCCGCGCGTCGCCGACGAGCGCGTGGGCTACTTCACGACCGGGTTCACCGACTTCAGCGACGACCTCGACCCGAACCCGAAGGTGTACTTCGCCAACCGCTGGCGCCTGGAGAAGAAGGACCCCGCCGCGGCGCTCTCCGAGCCGAAGCAGCCGATCGTCTACTGGGTGGACCGCAACATCCCCGAGAAGTACCGCCAGGCCGTCATCGACGGGATCCTCGAGTGGAACCAGGCCTTCGAGCGCATCGGCTTCAAGAACGCGATCCAGGCGAAGGTGCAGCCCGCCGACGCGAGCTTCGACACCGCCGACATCCGCCACGCCACGGTGCGCTGGTACCTCGCCTCGGACGGTGGCCCCGCCATCGGCCCGAGCCAGGTGGACCCGCGCACGGGCGAGATCCTCGACGCCGACATCCTGATGACCGACGGCTTCACGCGCGGCAGCCGGCGCTTCGTCGTCGAGGACGCGCCGCGAAGCCTCGGTGGCGCGCACCGCCACGCGATGCCCGGCTTCCTGGGCGACGAGGCCGCGTTCTGCACCTTCGCGAACGAGGCCCACGAGGAGGCCGGTTTCGCCATGGACCTCCTCGAGGCGAGGGGCGAGATCGAGCCCGGCAGCCCCGAGGCCGACGCCTTCGTGAACGCCTACGTGAAGGAGGTCATCACGCACGAGGTCGGCCACACCCTCGGCCTGCGCCACAACTTCCGCTCCTCGACGATCTACACCGCCGCGCAGCTGCGCGACCCGGCATTCACGAAGAAGAACGGCGTCGTCGGCTCGATCATGGACTACCCGCCCTTCAACATCCCGCTGAAGGGTGAGCCGAAGTCCGACTACGTCATGCCGGGGCTCGGTCCGTACGACTTCTGGGCGATCGAGTACGGCTACAAGCCGATCGAACCCGCCCGCGAGAAGGAGGAGCTCGAGGCGATCGCCGCGCGCGGCGCAAAGGAGCCCTGGCTCGCCTACGGTACCGACGAGGACTCCTTCATCGGCGGCGCGCCCCAGGGGATGGACCCGACCGCCAACGTCTGGGACCTCACGAACGATCCGCTCGGGTACTTCCGCAAGCGCCTGAACCTCTCGCGCGAGCTCTGGGACCGGCTGGAATCGAAGAGCCTGAAGCCCGGCGAGAGCTACGACACGCTGCGCCGCAGCCTCGCGGCGGGCTTCCAGCAGCTCGGCCGGGGGCTCGCGCCCGCCACGAAGTACATCGGCGGCGTGATCCAGCTGCGCGACCGCGCCGGCTCGGGGCGCCTTCCGTTCGCCCCGGTGCCCGCGGCGCAGCAGCGCGAGGCCCTCAAGCTCATCGCCGAGGGCGCGCTCGCGGTCGACAGCTTCCGCTTCAAGCCCGAGCTGCTCGCGAGCGTGCCGCACAACCGCCTCGACTACTTCGACGACCTCGTGCGCGGCCAGACCAACCCCCAGCCGATGTTCAGCCTCTCGGGCACGGTGCTCGGCATGCAGCGCGGGGTGCTCGACCAGGTGATGAGCGACGCGGTGGCCGGGCGCATCGTCGAGAGCCAGAACCTCGCCGCGAACCCGAAGGAGGCCTTCCGGCTCTCCGAGCTCTACGACACGCTCCAGGCCTCGATCTGGAGCGAGCTGAAGAGCGGGCGCGAGGTGACGCCGATGCGGCGAAACCTCCAGCGCGAGCACCTGAAGCGGGTGGCGGGCATGCTGGTCAAGCCCTCCGCGAGCCTGCCCGCGGACGCTCGCAGCCTCGTGCGGATGAACGCGATCGCGCTCGCCGCGGAGATCCGCGCTTCCCAGTCGAAGCCCGCGTTCTCCAAGGAGACGCGCGCGCACCTCTCCGAGAGCCTCAACTCCCTCGAGGAGGCGCTCAAGGCGCCGCTCGCCCGCGCGGGCGTCTGAAGCACGGGGGGTCTACAATGGGCCCGATGCCCCGAGCGGCATCGGGCCTTTTCCTTTCCACGTGCCGAAGACCCAGACCCAGGACCTCGCGCTCTCGCCGGTGGACAATGCCCGGCTCGCGGCGCTGTGCGGCCCGCTGGACGCGAACCTGCGCCAGATCGAGAACGCGCTCGACGTGGCGATCGCGCGCCGCGGCGCGCGCTTCCGCATCTCGGGCCCGCCCGGGCAGGCGGCCGTCGCCGCGCGGGCTCTGGGCCGCTTCTACGAGCAGGCGACGCGCGAGCTCACCGTCGAGGACATCCAGCTCGGGCTCGTGGAGATCGGGCATCGCAGCGCCGGCGGCGACCTGCAATCCCCGCCCCTCATGCTCCCGCGGCGCAGCGAGCTCACGGCGCGCTCGCCGCGCCAGGCGCAGTACCTGAAGCAGATGCGCTCCTCCGACATCACCTTCGGCATCGGCCCGGCGGGCACCGGGAAGACCTACCTCGCCGTGGCTGCCGCGGTCGACGCCTTCGAGAGGGACGTGGTCAAGCGCATCATCCTCACGCGGCCCGCCGTGGAGGCGGGCGAGAAGCTCGGGTTCCTCCCCGGCGACCTCGCGCAGAAGGTGGACCCGTACCTGCGACCGCTCTACGACGCGCTCTACGACCTCATGGGCTACGACAAGGTGCACCGCATGTTCGACCGCGGCGCGATCGAGATCGCGCCGCTCGCCTTCATGCGCGGCAGGACGCTCAACCACGCGTTCGTGATCCTCGACGAGGCGCAGAACACGACGCCCGAGCAGATGAAGATGTTCCTCACGAGGATCGGCTTCGGCTCGAAGGCGGTGGTCACGGGCGACGTGACGCAGATCGACCTCGCCAAGGGCCAGGCCTCGGGGCTCGTCGACGCGAGGGCCGTGCTGAAGAGCGTGCGCGGCATCGCGTTCACCGAGTTCCAGTCCGACGACGTGGTGCGCCACCCCCTGGTCCAGGCCATCGTCGACGCCTACGACCGGCGGGCGCGCTGATGGCGGGCCCGAGGCTCGCGCTCGCGGTCCAGCGCGCCAGCCGCGCGCGCCACATCCCCGCCGAACGCCGACTCGCCGCGTGGTCGCGCGCCGCGCTCACGCGCGACGCCGCGGTAACGCTGCGCTTCGTGGCCGAGCGGGAGGGCCGCAGGCTCAACCGCGACTTCCGCGGCCGGGACTACGCGACCAACGTGCTCACCTTCGCCTACGAGGCCGGACGCGGCCCGCTCGCGGGCGACATCGTGATCTGTGCTCCGGTGGTCGCGCGCGAGGCGCGGGAGCAGGGCAAGGCGATCGAGGCGCACTACGCGCACCTGCTCGTCCACGGGCTGTTGCACCTCCAGGGCTGGGACCACGAGCGCCCGGCCGAGGCCGCGCGCATGGAGCGGCGCGAGAAGGCGGTGCTCGCGCGGCTCGGCTTCGCCGATCCCTACGCGCCGCGCTGACGCGGTGTCGGTGCTAGAGTATCCGGGTCGCGAACCCCCCCTTTCCGAATGGACGAACCGCCCAAGCCGGGCCTGCTCGAGCGCCTTTCCTCGCTGCTGCTGAGGGAGCCCGAGGACCGCGGGCAGCTGGTGGAGCTGCTGCACTCCGCCTTCGAGAGGAAGCTGCTCGACGCCGACGCCCTGTCGATGATCGAGGGCGTGCTGCAGGTTTCGGAGACGCAGGTGCGCGACGTGATGATCCCGCGCTCGCAGATGGACATGATCGACGTGGCCGAGAGCCCCGAGAAGTTCATCCCCGTCGTGATCGAGACGGCGCACTCGCGCTTCCCGGTCTACGAGGACAACCGCGACAACGTGATCGGCATCCTCCTCGCGAAGGACCTGCTGCGCTTCTACGCGGAGGCCGAGTTCAACGTGCGCGACATGCTGCGCCCGGCGGTCTTCGTCCCCGAGTCCAAGCGCCTCAACGTGCTGCTCAAGGAGTTCCGCGCCAACCGCAATCACATCGCCATCGTCGTCGACGAGTACGGCGGGGTGGCGGGCCTCATCACGATCGAGGACGTGATCGAGCAGATCGTGGGCGACATCGAGGACGAGTACGACTTCGACGAGACCGAGGACAACATCCTGCTCGACCGCAACGGCCGCTACCGCGTCAAGGCGGGCACCGAGATCGCCGACTTCAACGCGCACTTCGGCACGCAGTTCCCCGACGAGGACTTCGACACGGTGGGCGGGCTCGTGGTGAGCCGCTTCGGCCGCCTGCCCAAGCGCGGCGAGTCGATCGCCATCGACGGGCTCGGCTTCCAGGTGCTGCGCGCCGACAGCCGCAAGGTCCACTCGCTGCTCGTCGACAAGCCGCGGGAGCCGCAGTGACGGCGCCGGCGGGAGCCCCGCCGGCGAGGCGCTCGGCCACCCGCATCCTCGCGCGGGGCGTGGCCGTGCCGGTGCTCGCGGGCGCGGCCTGCGTGCTGGGCTTCGCGCCGTTCTACCTCTGGCCCCTTCCGATCCTCGCGCTCGCCGTGCTCTTCCGCGTCTGGGCGGGCAGCGGCTCGGCCCTGCAGGCCGCGCTCTCGGGCTTCGCCTTCGGGCTGGGGCTGTTCGCCGCGGGCGTGTCCTGGGTCTTCGTGAGCCTGCACTTCCACGGCGCGATGCCGGTGGTGCTCGCCGCGCTCGCCACCTTCCTCCTGTGCGCCTACCTCGCGCTCTTCCCGGCGCTCGCTGGCTGGGTCGCGCGGCGGCTCGCGCCCGCCCTCGGCTGGCGCCTGTGGGCGGCGATGCCCGCCGCGTTCACGCTCGCCGAGTGGACCCGCGGCTGGCTCTTCACGGGATTTCCCTGGCTTTCCTTCGGCACCTCGCAGGCGCCCTCGGGGCCGCTCGCGGGATTCGCGCCGCTCGCCGGGACGCCGGGCGTGACGCTCGCGGCCGCGGCCGCGGCCTCGCTGCTCGCGGCGCTCGTGACGAGCACGCCCTGGTCGCGGCCGCGGTACGCCGCGCTCGCGGGGCTCGCCGCCCTGTTCGCCGCGGGCGGGTTCCTGCGGCTCGCGGAGTGGAGCCGGCCCGCGGGAGAGCCCGTGAGCGTGGCGCTCCTGCAGGGGAACATTCCCCAGCACCTCAAGTGGCGCGACGAGTGGCGGGCGAAGACGCTCGTGCTCTACCGGCGGATGGTCCTCGATTCGCCGGCGCGGGTCGTCGTTCTTCCCGAGACGGCGCTGCCGGCGTTCCTCGACCGCCTGCCTCCGGACTACCTGGAGGAGTTGCGGCGCCACGCCGCGGAGGCCGGCAAGGAGATCCTCCTGGGCGCGGTCGAGCGCCAGGCCGCGGGGGAGGGCACCCGGTACTACAACAGCGTCGTGACGCTGGGGCCCGGCCGGACGCAGGCCTATCGGAAGCGCCACCTCGTGCCCTTCGGCGAGTTCATCCCCCCCGGCTTCGGCTGGATCCTCGCGATCCTGCAGATCCCGCTCACCGACTTCGCGCGCGGCGAGCGCGCGCAGGCGCCGATCGTGGCCGCGGGGCTGAGCCTGGGCGTGGCGATCTGCTACGAGGACATGTTCGGCGAGGAGGTCATCGACCACCTTCCCGCGGCCGAGGCGCTGCTCAACGTGAGCAACGACGCCTGGTTCGGCGAGACGCTGGCCGCCGACCAGCACCTGCAGGCCTCCCAGATGCGCGCCATCGAGACGCGGCGCTGGGTGCTGCGCTCCACCAACACCGGCGTCACCGCGGCCATCGACGAGCGCGGCCGCGTGGTAGCGCGGCTGCCGCAGTTCACGACCGGCTCCATCGTCGAGCGCGTCGTCCCGCGCGCCGGGGCGACGCCCTACGCGCGCTGGGGCAACGCGCCCGCCCTGGCGATCGCCGCGGGGCTGCTCGCGGCCACGGCACTGCGCCGCCGCCGGGCCTAGGCCGGGCGCGCGCGCACGAGGAACTGCTCGGCGCAGAGTTCCACGAGCTCCATCGGGCTCACGTCGGCAAGGGTGAGCCGGCCGATCTGGAGCGTGAGCTTCTCGCGGCCCCGGCCGCGGCGGTAGTACTCCGCCAGCGACGGCGTGAGGTTCGCCGCGTGGCGGTCGAGCCGGTAGCCGGTCTCCGCGAACAGGTGCCGGATCTCCTCGAGCGTGAAGAAGCGCAGGTGCGTGATGTCGAGCAGCCCCCGCTCGCGATACCGCCATCGGCCCAGCACCAGCAGGTCGGCGACGAGCGCGAGGTTGCGCGTGTTCGGAATGCTCGCGAGGATCTGCGCGTCCGGCGCGAGGAAGGGCCTGAGGCGAACGAGGACGCTCCAGGGATTGACCACGTGCTCGAGCACGTCGGCGGCGATCACGGTGTCGAACTCGCCCTCGCGGAATCCTTCGGCCGCGAGATCGAGGTCTTCGAGGCGGCTCGCCACGACGCGATCGAGGCGGGTCGCGGCGAGCGCCGCGGCCTCGCGGCCGGGTTCCACGCCGACCACGCTCGCGCCGCGATAGCGCTCCGTGAGCTGCAGGCCGAACATTCCGCCCGCGCACCCCAGCTCGAGGACGCGCCGGGGTGTGCCCTCGATCAGGTCGAACAGGGCAACGTTGACGTGCTCGAGATAGTGGCCAGCTTTCTGGCCCTCGACATCGAGACAGGTCTGCCAGACGTAGGCGGGGGCTTCGGATCCAGGAGGCTCTTCCATCGCGCCTCTCCCGCGGGGGGTTGCATCGAGCTTAGCCCAAATGCAGGCGGTTTTGATGCGGTGCGGGAAAACAACTAAAATCATGGCTTTAGAAAAGCCGACCCCGCGATGCTGACCTTCCAGCAACTGGTCCTGCGGCTCCAGGACTACTGGGGCCGGCAGGGGTGCGCGATCCTCCAGCCCTACGACATGGAGGTCGGCGCCGGGACCTCGCACACCGCGACGTTCCTGCGCTCGCTCGGGCCCGAGCCCTGGCGCGCCGCCTACGTGCAGCCTTCGCGGCGACCGAAGGACGGGCGCTACGGCGAGAACCCCAACCGCCTGCAGCACTACTACCAGCTCCAGGTCGTGCTCAAGCCCTCGCCGCCCGACATCCTCGACCTCTACCTCGCCTCGCTCGAGGCCGCCGGCTTCGACCTCGCGAGGAACGACGTACGCTTCGTCGAGGACGACTGGGAGAATCCCACGCTCGGCGCCTGGGGCCTGGGCTGGGAAGTCTGGATGAACGGCATGGAGATCACGCAGTTCACCTACTTCCAGCAGGTCGGCGGCCTCGACTGCAAGCCGATCACCGGCGAGATCACCTACGGGCTGGAGCGCCTCGCGATGTACCTGCAGGGCGCGGAGAACGTCTTCGACCTCGTGTGGACCGAGTGGCCCGACAACGGCGGCACGCGCCGGCTCACCTACCGCGACGTCTATCACCAGAACGAGGTCGAGCAGTCGACCTACAATTTCGAGCACGCCGACGCGCAGGTGCTGTTCCGCCACTTCGGGGACCATGAAGGCGCCGCGAAGCGCCTGATGCAGGCGCAGCTCGCGCTCCCGGCCTACGAGCAGGTGCTCAAGGCCGCGCATGCCTTCAACCTGCTCGATGCGAGGGGCGCCATCTCGGTCACCGAGCGCGCGGCCTACATCGGGCGCATCCGGGCGCTCGCCCGCGCGGTCGCGCAGAGCTACTTCGAGTCCCGCGAGCGGCTCGGCTTCCCCATGCTCGCCGCCCGCCCATGAGCCACGCCACGCTGCTCGTCGAGCTCGTCTGCGAGGAGCTTCCGCCCAGGGCGCTCGAGCGCCTCGGGCGCAGCTTCGCCGAGGGCCTCTTCAAGGCACTGGGCAAGCGCGACCTGCTCACGGAGGCGAGCGCGGCGCGCCCGTTCGCCACGCCGCGCCGGCTCGCGGTGGAAGTGACCGGCGTGAAGCCGGCCTCGGAGCCGCGCGAGGCCGAGGTGAAGCTCATGCCCGTCGCGGTCGCGCTGGACGCGGCGGGCCGGCCGACGGCCGCGCTCGCGAAGAAGCTCGAGGCCCTCGGCCTCGCGGGCGCCGATCCGGCGACGTTCCGGCGCGGGCCCGACGGAAAGTCCGAGGCGCTCTTCGCCGCGACGCGCACGCCCGCCATGCCGCTCGCGCAGGCGCTCCAGGGCGCGCTCGACGAGGCGATCGCGGCGTTGCCGATCCCCAAGGTGATGAGCTACCAGCTCGCCGACGGGCGGACGACGGTCTCGTTCGTGCGCCCCGCGCACGGGCTCGTCGCGCTGCACGGCGCCGAAGTGGTCCCCGTGCGCGTCCTCGGGCTCGAGTCGGGGCGCACCACGCGCGGCCACCGGTTCCAGGGCCAGCGTTCCCTCACCCTCGGGGCGGCGGCTGAATACGAGGCGAAGCTCGAGGCCGAGGGCGGCGTCGTCGCGGACTTCGTCGTGCGCCGCGAGCAGATCCGCGCGCAGCTCGTCGCGAAGGCGAAGGAGCTGGGCGCGGGCCTCGGCGACGAGGAGGGCTACGCGGCGCTGCTCGAGGAGGTCGCCGCGCTCGTCGAGATGCCGACGGTCTACGCGGGGAGCTTCGACGCGGAGTTCCTCGCGGTGCCCGCGGAATGCCTCGTCCTCACGATGCGCCAGAACCAGAAGTACTTCCCGCTCTTCGAGGCGGGCGGAGGGCTCGCGAACCGGTTCCTGATCGTCAGCAACATGCGCCTCGACGATCCCGCCAACATCGTCCGGGGCAACGAGCGCGTCGTCCGGCCGCGGCTCGCGGACGCGCGCTTCTTCTTCGAGACGGATCGCAAGACGAAGCTCGTTGACCGCGTCCACCAGCTCGGCACGATCGTCTACCAGGGAAAGCTCGGCACGCAGCTCGAGCGCGTCGAGCGGTTGCGCCGGCTCGCCACGCGCATCCAGGCCATGCTGCCGCGCGGCGCCGTGGGCATGCCCTACGCCGACCGGGCCGCGCTGCTCGCGAAGGCGGACCTCGTCACCCTGATGGTGGGCGAATTCCCCGAGCTGCAGGGCGTCATGGGCCGCCATTACGCGGAGGCCGACGGCGAGGAGCCCTCGGTGGTGCGCGCGATCGAGCAGCACTACTGGCCGCGTTTCGCGGGCGACGAGCTGCCGAGCGGCGACGTGAGCGTGGCGCTCGCGCTCGCCGACAAGCTCGAGTCCCTCGCGGGCCTCTTCGGCGTCGGCCAGCAGCCCACCGGCGACAAGGACCCGTTCGGCCTGCGCCGCGCCGCCCTCGGGGTGCTGCGCATCCTCTCGGAGAAGTCCGAGGCCTTCGAGCTCGACCTCGGCGTGCTGATCCGCGACGCCGTGGAGACCTTCCCGCCGGCGAGGCTCGCCGCCGGGACCGCGGAGTCGGTCCACGCGTTCATGCTCGAGCGGCTGCGCTCGTGGATGCGCGACCGGAACTACGAGGCGAACGAGATCGAGGCGGTCCTCGCGGACGATCCCACGCGCATCAAACAGGCGTGGGAGCGGATCTCGGCGGTGCGCGACTTCCGCGCCCTGCCCGAAGCCGGGGCGCTCGCCGCCGCCAACAAGCGCATCCAGAACATCCTGCGCAAGTCCGGCCGCTTCGAGGGCATCGACCCCGCGCTCTTCGAGCTGCCCGAGGAGAGCAAGCTCATGCGCTCGCTCTCGGACACGGCGGGCGTGGTCGTGGCGCGCTTCGAGAGCCGCGACTTCACCGGGGCGCTCAAGGGCCTCGCGGGCATCCGCGGCGACGTCGACGCCTTCTTCGACAAGGTGCTGGTGAACGCGGAAGACGCCAGGGTCCGCGAGAACCGCCTCGCGCTGCTGACCGAGCTCGGCGCCCTGATGAACAAGGTCGCCGACATCTCGAAGCTCTCCGCCTGAGCGATGAAGCTCGCCATCCTCGACCGCGACGGCGTCATCAACTACGACAGCGAGCAGTACATCAAGTCGCCGTCGGAGTGGCGGCCGATCCCCGGCTCGGTCGAGGCGATCGCGCGCCTGAACCAGAGCGGCTACCGCGTCGCGGTGGCCACCAACCAGTCGGGCATCGGGCGCGGGCTCTTCGACATGGCCACGCTCAACGCCATCAACGACAAGATGATGGAGCTCGTCTTCCGCCACGGCGGGCGCATCGACGCGGTGTTCTTCTGCCCTCACACGGCGGTGGAGGGCTGCGGCTGCCGCAAGCCCAGGACCGGGATGTACGAGGAGATCGCCGCGCGCTTCCACATGGAGCTCAAGGGCGTTCCCTGCGTCGGCGACAGCCTCAAGGACCTGCAGGCGGCCGAGGCGGTGGGGGGGCTGCCCATCCTCGTGCTGACGGGCAAGGGCGTGAAGACGCGCGCAGCCGGCGGCATGCCCCGCAAGACCCAGGTCTACGCCGACCTCGCCGAAGCGGTGCGCCACCTGGTCGCCGCGCCGGCATGACCTTCCTTCGCTCCGTCGTCTTCCTCGTCGGCGCGATCCTCGTGACGCCGTTCTTCGGGGTGGCGGTCTCCGCCGCGGGGCTCTTCAGCTATCCGCTCGCGTGGTTCCTCGCCTCGACCTGGGCGCGCTGGATCCTCGTGTGGGCCCGGTGGTCCTGCGGCATCCGCCACGAGATCTCGGGGTGGGAGAACGTTCCTTCCCGCCCCATGGTGATCATGTCCAAGCACCAGTCGGCCTGGGAGACGCTGTTCATCGCCGCGAGCTTCCCGCCCCAGTGCTGGATCATCAAGCGCGAGCTCCTGTGGCTGCCCTTCGTGGGCTGGGGGCTCTGGGGCGTGAAGTCCATCGCCATCGACCGCTCGAGCGGGATCTCGGCGCGCGACCAGATCGTCCAGCAGGGCGCGCGCCGGCTCGCCGAGGGCATCTGGGTGTCGATCTTTCCCGAGGGCACGCGCGTGCCCGTGGGCAAGCGCGGCCGCTACGGCATCGGCGGGGCGCTGCTCGCGACGCGCACCGGCACGCCGATCCTGCCGGTGGCCCACAACGCGGGAGAATTCTGGGGCCGCTACGCGTTCCGCAAGCACGCGGGCACGGTGAAGGTCGTCATCGGGGCGCCGATTCCCACGGAGGGCCGCGACGCGGTCTCGGTGAACCAGGAGCTGGAGAGCTGGATCGAGGGCCGGATGCGAGAGATCTCGCCGGAGCGCTATGCGGGCGCTTGAGCTCGTCTCGCGCGACCTGCGGCGGGTCGCGCTCGGCGACGGGCTGGTCGACTACGTCCTGCTGCGGCGGCGCGGCCGCCGCGGCGTGGGTCTCAAGGTCGACGAGACGGGGCTCACCGTGAGCGCGCCGCTCGGCGTGCCGCTCGCGCGCATCGAGGCGCTGCTGCGCGAAAGCGAGCGCTGGGTGCTTCGCAAGGTCGCCGAGTGGAGCTCGCGCCGGGTTCCCGAGGCCCGCTGGGCCGACGGGGCGGCGCTGCCCTACCTCGGCGAGTGGCTCGCCCTGCGCGTGGCGGCGGGGCCGCGCGGGGCGGTCGATCTCGCCGGCGCCGAGCTCGCCGTCACCGTGCGCGAGCCGGGCGAGGAGGCCGTGCGCCGTGCCGTGGTCGCGTGGTACCGGCGCGCGGCGCGCGAGCACCTCGCCGGGCGCAGCGCCGCGCTCGCGCAGGCCGCGGGGCTCGCGCCCCCGCGCGTGTTCCTCTCCTCGGCCCGCTCGCGCTGGGGCAGCTGCAACTCGCGCCGCGAGGTGCGCCTCGCCTGGCGCCTCGTCAAGGCGCGCCCCGCGCTCATCGACTACGTCGTCTGCCACGAGCTCGCGCACCTCAGGCACATGGACCACTCGCGCGCCTTCTGGGCGGAGGTCGGGCGCCTGTGCCCCGACTACCGGGCGCTTCGTGCCGAGCTCGAGGCCACCGATCACCTGTACCGTTCGTTCTAGGAGGCAGGCATGCGCATGCTCCACACCATGATCCGCGTCGGTGACCTCGAGCGCTCGATCGACTTCTACACCGGGGCGCTCGGGATGAAGCTGCTGCGCCGCAAGGACTATCCCGAGGGGCGCTTCACGCTCGCCTTCGTCGGCTATGGCGACGAGTCCGAGCACGCCGTCATCGAGCTCACCCACAACTGGGACACGAAGTCCTACGACCTCGGCACGGGATTCGGCCACCTCGCCGTGGCGGTCCCCGACGCGCGCGCGGCCTGCGAGGCGGTCCGGGCGCGCGGCGGCAAGGTCACGCGCGAGGCCGGGCCGATGAAGTACGGCGGGAGCGTCATCGCCTTCGTCGCCGACCCCGACGGCTACAAGATCGAGTTCATCGAGCGCGCCTAGCGCGCGGCGGCGGCGTCGGCGAGCCGGACGAATTCCGCTACGGAGAGCGTCTCCCCGCGCCGGCCGGCGTCGATGCCCGCCGCGGCGAAGGCCTCGGGCGGCGCGAGCTCCCGCAGGGCGTTGCGCAGGGTCTTGCGCCGTTGCGAGAAGGCGGCGGCGGCGAGGGGCGGCGAGAGCGCCTCGTCGGCGGCGCGGACCCGGTCCGGTCCGAGCGGCGTCATGAGCACGAACGCCGACTCCACCTTGGGCGGCGGCGTGAACGCCCCGGCCGGCACGCGGAAGGCGAGCCGCATCGCGAAGCGGGACTGGAGCATCACGGAAAGGCGCCCGTACTCGCGCGTGCCGGGCCCGGCGACCATCCGCTCGACCACTTCGCGCTGCAGCAGGAAGGCGCAGTCGCGCACGTGCTCGGCGAAGCCGGCGACGTGGAAGAGCAGGGGCGTGGAGACGTTGTACGGGAGGTTTCCCACCACGCGCAGCGGCGCGGGGAGCGCGGCGAAGTCGAAGTCGAGCGCATCGCCCTCGTGCACCACCACCGCCCCGTCGGCGTAGCGCCGGCGCAGCTCCCCGGCAAGGTCGCGGTCGATCTCCACGACGTGAAGCGGCCGGATCACTGCGGCGAGCTCCGCGGTGAGTGCCCCGGGGCCCGGGCCGATCTCGACCATCGCCTCCCCGGCCCGCGGGGCGATCGCCGCGACGATGCGCGCGAGATAGTGGCGGTCGGTGAGGAAGTGCTGCCCGAAGCGCTTCCGGGGGCGCGCGAGCGGCGCCATCCTCAGCCCCGCCGGGCGGCGAGCTCGCAGGCGAGCGCGATCGCCGCGCGCAGGCTGCCGGCGTCGATCTCGCCCGAGCCCGCGCGGTCGAGCGCGGTGCCGTGGTCGACGGAGGTCCGGATCACCGGAAGCCCGAGCGTCACGTTCACGGCCGCGCCGAAGGCCGCGCGCTTGAGGACCGGCAGCCCCTGGTCGTGGTAGAGCGCGACGACCGCGTCCACTCCCGCGAGCATGGCCGGCGTGAAGAGCGTGTCGGCGGGGTAGGGGCCCGAGACCGCCAGGCCCGAGGCGGCGAGCGCGGCGATCGCCGGGGCGATCACCTCGATCTCCTCGCGGCCCAGGTGCCCCGCCTCCCCGGCGTGGGGGTTGAGCCCCGCCACCAGGATCCGCGGACGGGCGATCCCGAAGCGCGTGCGCAGGCTTTCCTCGACGATGCGTACCGTGGATTCCAGCGCCTCGCGCGTGATCGCCGCCGGCACCTGCGCGAGCGGCAGGTGCGTCGTGGCGAGCGCGATGCGCAGCCCCCCGCCGGCGAGCATCATCACCACGCGCGGGGTGCCCGTGCGCGCGGCGAGGTATTCCGTGTGGCCCGTGAACGGGATGCCCGCCTCGTTGATGACGCTCTTCTGGACGGGCGCGGTCACCATCGCGTCGAACTCCCCCGCGAGGCAGCCTGCGAGCGCGCGGTCGAGGAGTGCGAGCACGTGGCGGGCGTTGGCCGGGTCGGGGTGCCCGGCGCGGACCGGGGCCGGAGCGGGAATCGCGAGCAGCGAGGCCACGCTCGCGCCGGCGCGATCCGTGTAGCCGGGAAGGTCGAACGCGAGGCCGCGCCGGCGCGCGCGATCGGCGATCACCGCGCGGTCGCCGAGGAAGACGAGCCGCGCGGGGAAGCGCTCGCCGGCGAGCAGGGCGCAGAGGTCGGGGCCGATGCCGGCCGGCTCCCCCGCGGTGACGGCGATCAGGGGGGCGGGCGTGCCCACGGAAGGCGGTCGCGGTGCCGGGCTAGCGTTCGTCGAGGCGGTTCTCGACGAAGGCGCGGTCGCGCGTCTGGCGCAGCCAGTCCTGGTAGGCCTCGTCGGCCTTGCGCAGCCGCACCGCCTGGCGGGCGGCGAGCTTCTTGCGGTCCTCGGAGAGCTCGTCGGAGCGCCGCTCGAGCACCTGCACCAGGTGCCAGCCGAACGGCGTCTGCACCGGCTCGCTGATCGCGCCCGGGCCGAGCTGGTTCATCGCCCGCTCGAACTCGGGCACCGTGTCGCCCGGAGCGACCCAGCCGAGCTCGCCGCCCTTCGGGGCGGAGGCGTCGTCGGAATTCAGGCGCGCGAGCTCGGCGAAGTCCTCGCCGGCCACGATCCTCGCGCGCAGCCGGGCAAGGCGCTCTCGCGCCTCGGCCTCGGAGACGCCCTCGCGGGCGCGAAGCAGGATGTGGCGCACGCGCGTCTGCTGGATGCCGGCGGCGGCCGCGCGCCCTCGCTTCTCGAGGAGCTTCACGATGTGGAAGCCGTTGGGGCTGCGCAGGATGTCGGTGACCTCCCCCGGCTGGAGCTTCTCGATCGCCTCGAGGAAGAGCGCGGGCAGGCGCCCCGAGGATCTCCAGCCGAGGTTTCCGCCCTGGAGGGCGTCGGGGGCGTCCGAGTAGGTCGCGGCGACCTGCGCGAAGGCGCCGCCGCGGCGCAGCTCCGAGAGCGCCTGGAGCGCCCGGCGCCGGCGCGCCTCGATCTGGTCGGCGCCGGCCTGGGGCGGCACGAGGACGAGCACGTGCGAGAGGCGGTACTCGGAATCGCCCGACTTCTCCTTCGCCTCGCGCGCGAGCTCGGTCTCGACCTCGGCGTCGGTGACGACGACGCTGTTCTCGACCTCGCGCTCGCGCAGGCGCGTGAGCAGGATCTCGTTGCGGATGTCCTCGCGGAAGCGCGCGTAGCGCACGCCGTCGCGCTCGAGGGCGGCGCGGAACGCCGTCATCGAGAGGTTGTTCTCCTCGGCGATGCGCTGGATCGTCTTGTCGAGGGTGAGGTCGTCGACCTTGATCCCCGTCTCCTTGGCGAGCTGGATCTGGACGAGGTCGTTGATCATGCGCTCGAGGATCTGGCGCGTGAGCGCGTCCTGCGCGGGCAGCTGCCCGCCCTGGCGCCGCATCTGGTTCAGGATCAGGTTCACGCGGTCGTTGAGGTCGTTGTTCGTGATCACCTCGTCGTTCACCACGGCGACGATCCGGTCGACGGGAACGACGCGCGAGGGCGTGTTCGCGAGCCGCGTCTCGAGCCGGGGCGCGGGAGCGCCGGACTGCGCGGCGGCCGCGAGCGCCGTCGCGAGGAATGCGGCGAGGAGGCCGCGGGCGGCGTGCGTGCGGGTTGCGGCGGGCTTCATCGTGCGATCTCGTCGGACTTGCGGTACCCAGCGATGTTCTGGCGCAGCGTCTCCAGCGGGTTGATGCCGATCTTCGACAGGCCGGATAGCTCGAGCTGGATCTGGAAGGAGGTCGAAACCTGCTGGGTCGCCGTGATGAAGCGGTGGGCCACCGCGCGAAGCTCCCAGCAGCCGGCATTATACTCGAAGCCCACCAGCCCCTCGAGGAGCTTGCGGTCCCTGAGGCTCCAGTTCCAGCGCCCGACGGCGGTGAATCCGCGCCCGAGGGGCCACTGCGCCGAGAAGTCCACCTGGTCGATGGCGTCGCGCGTGTAGCGGTACGCGGCGTTGAAGATGCTCCCGGGCCGCGGGTTGTAGCGCGCCGCGAGCGCGGCGCGCTCCGCGCGTCCGCCGTCGGGATTGAACTGCAGGGCTGCGTCGATCGCGAACGCGGACGTGGGCTGCGCGGAGGCGACGGCGAGCAGGTCCGAGGTCTTCGCGTCGCGCGGCGGCCCCGTGAGGGTCACCTGCTGCGTGTCGAAGTAGTAGACCTGCCCGATCGCCGCCTTCAGGCGCTCGAGCCCCGTCGCCGCCTCGACCAGCCGCGTCGTGAGGGCGACCGTCACCTGGTTCGCGTCGCCGATCCGGTCGCCCCCCACGAAGCGGTTCTCGTTGAAGAGCTGCGCGAAGCTGAAGTCGCTCTCGGCGGTGGTGAAGTTCGGCAGGCGCGACTGGTCGCGGAAAGGGACGTAGAGGTAGTAGAGCCGCGGCTCGAGGGTCTGCAGGAATCCCCGGCCGGCGAACTGGTAGGGACGGTCGAAGTACAGGCCCGCGTCCACGCTCGCCACGGGCAGCGAGCGCGTGCCCTCCTCGACGCCCTCGGCGTTCTCCGAGACGTTGTAGCGCGTGTAGTGGTAGCCGAGCTTGGGCGTGAGGTAGCCGTAGGGGCGGCGCAGCGGCAGCGCGGCCGACGGGTAGGCGATCAGCCGCTGGCCGGCCACGAGCTCCGGATGGCGGAAGTTCGAGAGCTCGCCCGTGAACTGCAGGTCGGCCCCGCGCCAGTTGGGCTTGAGCCCCGAGGCGAGCAGCTGCGGCAGGATGCGGTACGGGACGGTCACGGGCGCCAGCGGGTCCTGCAGCGTCTGGTAGGCGACCGCGCGGGCGGAAAGGGCCCAGCTGTCGTCGCCGTAGCCGAAGATCAGGTCGCGCGGGAGGTTCGTCTGCGAGGTCGCCGCGAGCCGCGTCGACAGGTCGCGGAAGTAGTCGTCGTCGGAAACCTTCTGCGCGCTGAGCGCCGCGGTCCAGCCGAAGGGCAGGGCGTGGAAGTGGCGGATGCCGACGAGGTAGCGGTCGCGCTCCGCGATCTGGTCGTTGGGCAGGAACTCGGCCTCCACCTGGCCGGAGAAGCGCGGCTCGAGGTAGCGCAGCTCGCCGCCGAGCTGCAGGCCGCGCTTGGTGAAGAGCTTCGGCGTGAGCGTGGCGTCGCGGTTCTCGGCGAGG
Source organism: Usitatibacteraceae bacterium (assembly GCA_044220635.1). Classification (GTDB taxonomy): domain Bacteria; phylum Pseudomonadota; class Gammaproteobacteria; order Burkholderiales; family Usitatibacteraceae; genus JBGAQP01. The sequence continues at coordinate 15,187 of JBGAQP010000017.1, read as the reverse complement.
TTCCAGTAGTACGGGAGCGACACCTCGAAGCCGCTCTGGCCGGACGAGCCGAAGGTGGGCGCGAGGAAGCCGCTCTTGCGCGCGTTGTCGATCGGGAACGACAGCCAGGGCGAGTAGAGGATCGGCAGCCCCAGGAAATAGACGGTGGAGTTGTACGCGGTGCCGACGTTGCGCGACACGTCGATCTCGAGCTCGCGCACGCTGAGCACCCAGTCGTCGCGCGGCAGGGGGCAGGTCGTGTACTCGGCCTGGTGCAGGCGGCTCCTCGAGCGGTCCTCGAGCACGGCGCGCAGCGCCTTGCCGCGGGCGGCGCTCTTGCGGTCGGCCTTCAGGGGAAAGGCGAAGACGGGCGCTTCCATCTCGCCGGTGTCGTCGGCGAGCCGGTAGCTCAGGCGCGGGCCGCTCACCGTGTCGCCGTCGCGGTCGAGGCGCACGTTGCCGGTCGCGATCGCCGTCTGCTCGCCGACCTGGTACTCGATCCGGTCGGCGAACACCGCCGCGCCCCGCTGGCGCAGGGACACGCTGCCGGTCGCGGTGATGCTGCGGTCGCGCTCGCCCTCCACGCGGTCGGCGGCGAGGAACCGCGCCCCGTCGCGCTCGAGGTGCGTCGGAGCGGGCGCGATCGCGCGGTCGAGCCTGAGCCGCGGGCCCTCGTCCTGCGCGGCGGCTCCGGCCGAGGCGAGCGCGCACGCGATCGCGAGCGCCAGCGGGCGGTGACGGGAAGGCATCCGGGAGCGGCGGGGCACGATGCTAGAATCGCGAAGGATACACGCAAAGCCCGCACCGCTTCACCCTCCATGGACCGCCTCGACGCCCTCGACGCGTGGCTCGGCAAGACGCTCGCGGGCGCCGACTTCCGCCGCGAGGTCGCCTCGGCCGACGCGAGCTTCCGGCGCTACTTCCGCGTGCACGCCGGGGAGCGGACCTTCATCGCCATGGACGCGCCGCCGGAGCGCGAGGACTGCCGCCCGTTCGTGCGCATCGCCGGGATGCTGCGCGCGGCGGGTCTGAACGTCCCCGAGGTGCTCGCGCAGGACCCCGGGCAGGGTTTCCTCCTGCTGACCGACCTGGGCACCACGACCTACCTGCAGGCGCTCGACGCGGCGAACGCCGACCGCCTCTTCGGGGATGCGACCGCGGCGCTCGTGAAGTGGCAGGCCGCGAGCCGCGAGGGGGAGCTGCCGCCCTACGACGAGGCGCTCCTCGGCCGCGAGCTCGCGCTCTTTCCCGAGTGGTATGTCGGGCGCCACCTCGGCGTGGCGCTCGACGCCCGGCAGCGCGAGGCGCTCGAGCGCGTCTTTCGCGCGGTGCTCGCCGCGAACCTCGCCGAGCCGCGCGTGTACGTGCACCGCGACTTCATGCCGCGAAACCTCATGGTGAGCGACCCGAACCCCGGCATCCTCGATTTCCAGGACGCGGTCCACGGCCCGCTGAGCTACGACGTCGCCTCGCTCTTCCGCGACGCCTTCGTGAGCTGGGAGGAGGAGCGCGTGATCGACTGGACGATCCGCTACTGGGAGCGCGCGCGCAAGGCGGGCCTGCCGGTTCGCGGCGATTTCGCCGACTTCTGGCGCGACGTCGAGTGGATGGGGCTGCAGCGCCACCTCAAGGTGCTGGGCATCTTCGCGCGTCTGCACTACCGCGACGGCAAGCCCGGATACCTCGAGGACACGCCCCGCTTCCTCGGCTACGTGCGCCACACCGCCGCGCGCTACGCCGAGCTCGCGCCCCTCGCGCGACTGCTCGACGAGCTCGAGGGCGTTCGGCGCGAAGCGCGCCTCACGTTCTGAGATGGCGCGGCCGGCGGGTCTTCGCGCGATGCTGCTCGCCGCGGGGCGCGGGGAACGCCTGCGCCCGCTCACCGACGCGACGCCCAAGCCGCTGCTCGCCGCCGGCGGCCGGGCGCTCATCGAGTGGCAGGTGGAGCGGCTCGTCGCCGGGGGCTTCACCGAGCTCGTCGTGAACCACGCGCACCTGGGCGCGCTCATCGAGTCCGCGCTCGGCGACGGCGCGCGCTTCGGCGCGCGCATCCGCTACTCGCCCGAGTCCCCGGCGCTCGAGACCGCGGGCGGCATCGCGCGCGCGCTCGCGCTGCTGGGCCGCGCGCCCTTCGCGGTCGTGAGCGCCGACATCCACACGGAGTTCGACTACGGCCGGCTCGCGGCCGTCGCCGCCGACATCGCCCGGGACCCGGGCGCCCGCGCCGCGCACTTCGTCCTCGTGGACAACCCCCCCTGGCACCCGCAGGGCGACATGGGGCTCGCCGCGGGGCGCGTCACGCGCTCGCCGCCTTGGCTCACCTACGGCAACATCGCGGTGTTCCATCCGTCGCTCTTCGACGCCATCGAGCCCGGCACCTGGCTCAAGCTCTTTCCCTGGGCGTTGCGTTTCGTCGACGCCGGGCGCGTGACGGGCGAGCACTTCCGCGGCGCCTGGGACAACGTCGGCACCCGCGAGCAGCTCGAAGCCCTCGACCGGAGGTTGTCGCGATGACTTTCTACAATCCGGAGCACTTCCGCGTCGACGATCGCGAGGCGCTCGTCGCCTTCGTCGAGCGCCACGCGTTCGGCTCGCTCGTCTCGACCGGGCCCGGCGGGCTCGCGGTGAGCCACGTCCCGTTCCTGCCGGAGCGCGGCCCCGACGGGCGGCTTCGCCTGCTCGGCCACGTGGCGCGCGCCAATCCGCACTGGCGCTCGCTCGAGTCCGCAGCCGAGGTGATGGCGATCCTGTGGGGGCCGCACGCGTACGTCTCGCCTACCTGGTACGAGACCGCGCCGAGCGTGCCCACCTGGAACTACGCCGTCGTGCACGCCCACGGCGCCGCGCGGCTCCTCCCTCCGGAGGACCTCGCGCGCCTCGTCGACCGGCTCTCGCAGACCTACGAAGCCGGCCGGCCACGGCCTTGGCGGATGGCGGAGCTCTCGCCGCAGTACGTCGCGAAGCTCCTCGGGGCCATCGTCGGCTTCGCGATCGAGGTCGAGCGCCTCGAGGGCAAGTTCAAGCTCTCGCAGAACCGCTCCGCCGCGGACGCGAAGGGCGTCATCGCCGCGCTCGAGGCCTCGGGCGAGGCCGGGCTCGCGGGCCTGATGCGCGCCGCGCGCCCCGTTCCCCCGGGGGAAAAGGGGTAGAATTCGCGCACTTTCGCGCGCGAATTCCGCGCGCATCCGACACTTCCGACCGCGCCCGATGAAATCCGAGAACCCGAACCCCTACAAGCCGTTCCAGAAGCGCCGCGAGCGCCTCGCCCGCACGCTCGCCTCCGGCGTCGTGCTCCTGCCCACCGCCCCCGAGCGGGCGCGCAACGCCGATTCCCACTACGACTACCGCTGGGACAGCAGCTTCTACTACCTCACGGGCTTCCGCGAGCCCGAGGCCGTTCTGGTGGTGGTGCTCGGCCGCAAGAGGCGCGAGATCCTCTTCTGCCGCGAGAAGAACCTCGAGCGCGAGATCTGGGACGGGTTCCGCTTCGGTCCCGCGCTCGCCCGCGAGGTGTTCGGTTTCGACGAGGCCTATCCCTACTCGGAGCTCGACCAGCGCCTGCCCGACCTGCTCGCCGACCAGGAGGTCCTGCACACCCCGGTCGGGGCCGACCGCGGCTGGGACGCGCGCGTGGCCGGCTGGCTGAACGCGGTGCGCGCGCGCGCGCGAACCGGGGTGACGGCGCCCGCGAGCCTCCGCGACGTGCGCGCGGAGCTCGCCGACATGCGCCTCACGAAGGACGCGCACGAGCTCGCGATCATGCGCCGCGCGGCGGCGATCTCCAGCGCGGCGCACGTGCGCGCGATGGGCGCGGCCGCGCCCGGCCGGCGCGAGTACGAGGTCGAGGCCGAGCTCCTGCACGAGTTCTGCCGCAACGGCGCGCGCGCCCCCGCCTACGGCTCGATCGTCGCCTCGGGGGCCAACGCCTGCGTGCTGCACTACCGCGAGAACGCGGCGGAGCTCCGGAAGGGCGACCTGCTGCTCATCGACGCGGGCTGCGAGCTCGACAGCTACGCCGCCGACATCACGCGCACCTTTCCCGTCGGCGGGCGCTTCTCGCCGGCCCAGAAGGACGTCTACGAGATCGTGCTCGCCGCCCAGCAGGCCGCGATCCGCGCGGTGCGCCCCGGCGCGGACTTCATCGCCTACCACGAGGCCGCCACGCGCGTGCTCGTCCAGGGCCTCGTCGACCTGAAGCTCTGCAAGGGCGGCGTCGACAAGGTGCTCGAGGACGGCTCCTACAAGCAGTTCTACATGCACCGCACCGGCCACTGGCTCGGGCTCGACGTGCACGACGCGGGCGACTACATGCGCAAGGGCCGCTGGCGCAAGCTCGCACCCGGCATGGTGCTCACCGTCGAGCCGGGGCTCTACATCCGCGCCGCGCACAACGTGCCCAGGGCGTTCTGGGACATCGGCGTGCGCATCGAGGACGACGTGCTCGTGACCCCGAAGGGGCGCGAGATCCTCACGAGCGGGTGCCCCAAGAGCGTCGCCGACGTGGAGGCCGCGGTCGGGGGCCGATGACGGGCCGCCTCGACGTCGCGATCGTCGGCGCCGGCCCCGTGGGGGCGACGGTGGCCGCGCTCGCCGCCCGCTCCGGGTTCTCCTTCCGGGTCTTCGAGGCCCGCACGGGACCGTCCGGCGACAAGCGCACCCTGGCGCTTTCCCACGCGAGCCGCGAGATCCTCGAGGAGGCCGGTGCCTGGCCGGCGCTCGAGGCCACGCCGATCGAGGCGATCCACGTCTCGCAGAAGGGCGGGCCGGGCCGCACGCTCATCGCGGCGCGCGACCACGGCGTGCCCGCGCTCGGCTACACCGTGGCCTATGCCGCTCTCGAGGCGAGCCTCGAGCGCCGGCTCGCGGCCGCGGGCATCCCCGTGGCGTGGGGCGAGAGCTGCGAGCGAATCGCGCTCGGCGCCGACGAAGCCGTGATCGCGTTCCGCTCCGGGCTCGAGGCGCGCGCGCGCCTGCTCGTGCTCGCCGACGGCGGCGCGAACTCCGCCCGCATCCCGGGCATCGCCTATTCGGAGAAGGACTACGGCCAGCACGCGCTCACCGCGGCCGTGCGCACCGACCGCCCCCACGCCGGGCGCGCCTACGAGCGCTTCACGCCCCAGGGTCCCGCCGCGCTGCTTCCCGTCGGGGACCGCTATGCGCTCGTGTGGACCGCGACGCCCGCCGAGGCCGCGCGCCTCGCCGCGCTCCCCGAGCCGGATTTCCTCGCCGAGCTGCAGGCGCATTTCGGCGACCGCGCGGGGCGCTTCTCCGCGGCTTCGAAACGCGCCTCCTTCCCGCTGCGCCTGAGGACCGTCAACACCACGGTCGCGCTGCGCACCGCGATCGTCGGCAACGCCGCGCAGGCGATGCACCCGATCGCGGGGCAGGGCCTGAACATCGGCCTGCGCGACGCCGCCACGCTCGCCGCGGCCATCGCGTCCGCGACGCCGGAGACGCTCGGGAGCATCGCCATGCTCGACGCCTATCGCGAGGCGCGCCGCCGGGACACGACGCGCGGGGTGGCGTTCACCGATTTCCTCGTCTCCGCGTTCGCCGACGCGCGCACGATCCCCACCTGGGGCCGCGGCCTCGCGCTCGCCGCCTTCGATCTCTTTCCGCCGGCGCGCCGGATGCTCGCCGAGCGGATGATCCGCGGGGCGGGCTCGCCGTGAGCCGCCCCGGGATCCTCATCGCGGGCGGGGGCCTCGTGGGCACCGCGCTCGCCTGCGCCGTGCGCGGCTTCGACGTGCAGCTCGTCGAGGCCGCCGCGGCACGCGCCGCGCCTTCCGGCGATTACGACGTTCGCGTCTACGCCCTGAGCGCGGGCACGCGCGCTTTCCTGCGCGCGATCGGCGCCTGGGAGCGCCTCGACGCGGATCGCGTCGCGCCCGTCGCGCGCATGGAAGTCCGTGCGCCGGGCGGCGCCTGCCTCTCGTTCGACGCGCCCGCTCGCGCCTCGCTCGCCTGGATCGTGGAGGCGGGCCGCCTCGCGGCCGCGCTCGAGTCCCGGGCGGAGGAGCTCGCGCCGGTGTCGATTCTGCGCGGCGTGGCCGCGGAGTCCTTCGGCGCATCGGCCGCGGGCGGATGGATCGGCCTCGCCGACGGGCGGCGGCTCGAGGCGAGCCTGCTCGTCGGCGCCGACGGCGCGGACTCGGCGGTGCGCGCCGCGCTCGGGATGAAGGCGCAAGTGCGCGCCTACGGGGAGACGGCGTTCGTGGCGAACTTCGATACCGAGCGCACCCACGACGGCGTGGCGCGGCAGTGGTTCCGCGTGGACGGCGTGCTCGCGTGGCTCCCGCTGCCGGGGCGGCGCATGTCGATCGTCTGGTCGGCGCGCGAGCCCCTGGCGGCCGAGCTCGCCGCGCTCGAAGGGGGTGAATTCACGAAGCGTGTCCGGGAGGCCGGAGGCTCGGCGCTGGGCGAGCTCGCCCTGATTTCGCGCGTGGCGCGCTTCCCCTTGCGCCTCGTCCGCGTCGCCGATCCCGTCGCGCCGGGCGCGGCCCTCGTGGGCGACGCGGCCCACGCGGTGCACCCGCTCGCGGGGCAGGGCGTCAATCTCGGGTTCCAGGACGCGCGCGGCCTTGCCGAAGCGCTCGACACCCGCTCGCCGCTCGAGCGCCCCGGGGACCTGCGCGTGCTGCGCCGCTACGCCCGCGGCCGGCGCGCCGACGTCGACGCGATGCAGTTCGTGACCGACCGCCTCGACCGCGCGTTCGCGGGCGAGCGCCCGGGCGCCGCGGCGCTCGCGAACCTCGGCCTCGCGCTCGTTGACGCGGTTCCGTGGGCCAAGCGCTCGCTCGCGGCGCGGGCGATGCGATAATGGGCCTCCTCGCGGCGGAACTTCGGTCCGGGCCCGCTGCCCAAACGCCACCTCCACGCCCCCCTTGCCCATGAGAATCGCCACCGCCCTCGCGGCCGCCGCCCTCGCGCTCGCCGCCACGCTTCCCGCCCTCGGGCAGGACACGGAGCGCATCAAGAACGCGCTCAAGCAGAAGTTCCCGGACGCGCAGATCGAGACGGTGCGCAAGCTCCCGTACGGCGGCCTCTTCGAGGTCACCGGTTCTGGCGAGGTCTTCTACACCGACGACAAGACCTCCTTCCTCCTCCTCGGCACGCTGATCGACACGAAGACGCGGGAGAACGTCACCGAGGCGCGCCAGCGCACCCTCAACGCCGTGAAGTTCGACGCGCTGCCCCTGGAGTCGGCGTTCAAGATCGTGCGCGGCAACGGCTCGCGGCGGATCGCGATCTTCGAGGACCCGAACTGCGGCTACTGCAAGCAGTTCGAGCGCGAGCTCCTGGGCGTGACGGACATCACGGTCTACGTGTTCCTCATGCCGATCCTGTCGCCCGATTCCGTCGTGAAATCGAAGGCCGTGTGGTGCGCGCCCGACCGCGGCAAGGCCTGGCTCGACCTGATGCTGAAGGGAACGATGCCCGAGGGCGCGGCCACCTGCGAGACGCCGATCGACAAGATCCTCGCCTTCGGCCGCGACAAGCGCATCAACGGCACGCCGACGATCTTCTTCGAGGACGGCGACCGCGTGCCGGGCGCGATGCCCATCGCGAGCTTCGAGAAGAAGCTCGCCGCGACCAAGGCCGTCGCGGCGAAGTAGCCCGCGCCTCAGGGCTTCTTCGCGTTGCCGTTCGCCGGGGGCGTGTAGCCCTTCGGCAGCAGCACCCACATGCGCCCGCCCTGGCGCATCTTGCCCGCCTGGCTTCCCGCCGCGTCGCCGAATCCCCAGAAGAAGTCGGCGCGCACGCCGCCGTTGATCGCCCCGCCCGTGTCCTGCGCGACCATGAGGCGGTTGAGCGGCTGCGGCGAGTTGGGCCAGGTGGTGGCGAGGTAGACGGGCACGCCCAGGGGAACGACGCGCGGGTCCACCGCGATCGAGCGCTCGGCGGTGAGCGGGATGCCGAGCGAGCCGATGGGGCCCGGGAGATCCGGGGGCAGCTCGCGGAAGAAGACGTAGCTCGGGTTCGCGTTGAGGTATTCCTGGACCTTGCGCGGGTTCGCGCGCGCCCAGTCCTTGATCCCCTGCATGGAGGCGCGCTCGGCCGGGATCTCGCCGCGCTGGATGAGCAGCCGGCCGAGGGAGCGGAACGGATGGCCGTTCTGGTCGGCGTAGCCGACGCGGATGCGCTCGCCGTTCTCGAGCTCCACCTGGCCCGAGCCCTGGATGTGCAGGAAGAAGACGTCGATCGGATCGTCCACCCAGGCGAGCTCCAGGCCGCGCAGCGGCGCGGGATCGCGCTCGATGTCGCCGCGCGCGAGGTAGGGCACGACCCGGTTGCCCTCGACGCGTCCGCGCAGCCGCTTGTACTTGAGGTCGGGGTAGACCGCCGAGAGGTCGATCACGAGCAGGTCCTGCGGCACGCCGTAGAGCGGGTGGCGGTAGCGCTTCGACCTCGTCCGGCTGCCTTTCAGCAACGGCTCGTAATAGCCCGTGACCATGCCCGAGGTCGACTCGTCGGCGTTCACGACCTGGTAGGGATCGAAGTTCATCTCGAAGAACGATGCGATCTCGCGCTCGCTCGCCTCCGGGGCCACGGTCGCCGCGCCTGCGCAGGCCGCCTTCCAGGCTTCCTGCTTCTCGAGCACCGGGCAGCCCCGCGAGAAGGCCTCGAGGGAGCCGCGCAACGACTCGCGCCCCCAGTCGGGGAGGTCGAGCCAGGAGGCGGGCTGCAGCCGGCCGCGGTATTCGACCTCGGGCGGGGCGACCGGCGCCGGCGGCGCGGCCGGCGCGGGCGGGCAGACGGGCTTCTCGGCCGGCGGGCAGATGAGGGGCTCGGGGGCGCGGGCGACCTCGGCCGGCGGCGGCGTGGCGCATCCGGCCGCGAGAAAGACGAGGGCGGCGGGAAGCCAGCCGCGCGGGGCGGTTGCGGAGGAGGGCAGGCGAATCAAGCGGGATTCGGGCATCTGTGAAGGGGTGCGGCCGCGCCGCCTATAATCGCGCTCGGGCCAGGGATCGTGCGGAGGATGGATTGGGCTGGGTGTTCTTCGAAGTGCTGCTCGCGCTCGGCATCGCGATCGCGATCGTCTGGTGGACCTTGCCGAAGAAGCCGAAGCGCAAGGAAGGCGATGCGGGAGGCAGCGGGCCCGGGGAGCCGCCGCCGGGCTAGTGCAGGACCCGAGGCACGCTCAGCGTGAACTCGGGGATCGAGGCCTCGAAGCGGGTTCCGTCCTCGGCCACGAGCTGGTAGCTGCCGCGCATCGTGCCCACCGCCGTGGGAATCGACGAGCCGCTCGAGTATTCGAATGTGTCGCCGGGCTTGAGCACGGGCTGCTCGCCGACCACGCCCATGCCGCGGACTTCCTGCACCTGGTTCTCGGCGTCGGTGATGATCCAGTGGCGGCTCACGAGCTGCGCGGCGACGCTGCCGTTGTTCGTGATGCGGATCGTGTAGGCGAAGACGTAGCGGTCCTCCTCCTCGTCCGACTGGTCGGGCAGATAGGTGGAATGCGCGGTCACCGCCACGCTGTAACGCTTCCCTTCGTCCATGCGTCGATGTTAGCAGGATTCCCGCGGCGCGGAGGCGCGCCGCCGGGCGATTCCACGTAGAATCGAAGGGCCCCGCGCCAGCCTTTCGCAGGCCCCTTTCATGACCCGTCCCGTGCACCGCATCGCCCCGAGCCTCCTGTCCGCCGATTTCGCCCGACTGGGCGAGGAAGTGCGCGACGTCATCGCCGCCGGCGCCGACCTCATCCACTTCGACGTGATGGACAACCATTACGTTCCCAACCTCACCGTGGGGCCGCTCGTGTGCGAGGCGATCCGCCCCCACTGCAGCATTCCCATCGACGTGCACCTGATGGTGAAGCCGGTCGACCGGATCATCCCGGACTTCGCCAAGGCGGGGGCTGCGATCATCAGCTTCCACCCCGAGGCGAGCGAGCACATCGACCGCACCCTCGGGCTCATCCGCGACCAGGGCTGCAAGGCGGGGCTCGTCTTCAACCCGGCCACGCCGCTCGCGCACCTCGACCACGTGATGGACAAGGTGGACCTGATCCTGCTGATGTCGGTGAACCCGGGATTCGGCGGCCAGTCGTTCATCGCCTCGGCCCTTCCCAAGATCGCCGAGGTCCGGCGGCGCATCGAGGCGAGCGGCCGCGACATCTGGCTCGAGGTCGACGGCGGCGTGAAGGCGGACAACATCGCCGAGATCGCGCGCCGGGGGGCCGACACCTTCGTCGCGGGCTCGGCGGTCTTCGGCGCGAAGGACCGGGGCGAGGCGATCCGGCGCATGCGCGCCGAGCTGGCTCGCGCCTAGATGCCGTCCGGACTTCCGTCGCGCGGGAGCGTGCGCGCGGTGCTCCTCGACCTCGACGGAACGCTGCTCGACACCGCGCCGGACCTCGCCGCCGCCGCCAACCGGCTGCTCGCGAGCCTCGGCCGCGCGCCGCTTGCGGAAGAGCGCGTGCGCGACTTCATCGGCAAGGGCATCGCGAACCTCGTGCGGTGCGCGCTCACGGAAACCGGCGGTGCGCCCTCGGAGTCGGAGTACCGGCGTTCGCTCGCCGAATTCGAGTCGATCTACCTGGCGGGCGTGGCGGATCGCTCCCGGCCATTTCCCGGCGTGGTCGCCGGTCTCGAGGCCTTCCGCGCCGCGGGACTGGGGCTCGCCTGCGTGACCAACAAGGTCGGCCGATTCACCGAGCCCCTGCTCCGGGAGACGGGCCTGCGCGGGTATTTCGGCGCCGTCGTGAGCGGCGACTCCGTGGCGAACAGGAAGCCGCATCCGGAGCCCTTCCTCGCGGCGGCCGCGCTCCTCGGGGTGCCGCCCGCCGAGGCCTGGGTCATCGGCGACTCGGCCAACGATGTCGAGGCGGCACGCGCCGCCGGCTGCCCGGTGGCGGTCGTCCCGTACGGCTATCGCGAGGGCCTGCCGCTCGAGGCCCTCGGGGCGGACGCGGTCGTCGCGAGCCTTGAAGCGGCCGCCGGATCGATTACAATGCCCCGGTAAGACTCGAAACGGCCCAAGACCCCCCGACATGGCACTGCGCGGAATCCACCTCGATTGGCGATGGCCCTGCTGGCGCTAGAGCGCCCGCAGCGTCTCCCCATTCGAAGTGAAACCGTGTGGTGACCCATGACTGAGAACGAATTCCTGGCGCTCGGCCGCGCCGGCTGCAACCGAATCCCGCTTTCCCTCGAGACGCTCGCCGATCTCGACACGCCGCTCTCCATCTACCTGAAGCTCGCCAACCGGCCGGGCTCCTACCTGCTCGAATCGGTGATCGGCGGCGAGCGCTTCGGGCGCTACTCGATCATCGGCCTGCCGGCGCGCGAATACCTCGAGGCCCGCGGGCGCCGCGTCACGGTCCGCCGCGACGGCGCCATCGTCGCGGAGCGAGAGTGCGAGGACCCGCTCGCGTTCGTCGAGGAATACCTGAAGTCCTTCCGCGCCGCGCCGCTCGGGCCGCAGTTGCGCTTCTCGGGCGGCCTCGCGGGCTACTTCGGCTACGACACCGTGCGCCACATCGAGCGCAAGCTCTGCGCGCGCGAGGCGAAGCCCGATCCCCTGGGCCTGCCCGAGATCCGGCTGCTGCTCTCCGAGGAGCTCGCCGTCGTCGACAACCTCTCGGGAAAGCTCCACCTCATCGTCTACGCGGATCCGGGCCGGCCCGGCGCCTACGCCGAGGCTCGAGGGCGGCTGCAGGCGCTTCGAAGCCAGCTGCGCGATCCCGCGGCGCTGCCGCCCCATCCGCCCCAGCCGCCGCTCGCCGAGCCCCGCTCCAACGTCGGCGAGCAGGCCTTCTACGAGGCCGTCGCGACGGCCAAGCGCTACATCACCGAGGGCGACATCATGCAGGTGCAGGTCTCGCAGCGCCTGAGCCAGCCCTTCCCGGCCTCGCCCGTGAACCTCTACCGGGCGCTGCGCTCGATCAACCCCTCGCCCTACATGTTCTATTTCGACTTCGGCGACTGCCAGCTCGTGGGCGCCTCGCCCGAGATCCTCGTGCGCCGCGAGGGCGACAAGGTCACGGTGCGACCCATCGCCGGCACGCGCAAGCGCGGCGCCACGCCCGAGAAGGACCTGGCGATGGAGCGCGAGCTCGTGAGCGATCCCAAGGAGCGCGCCGAGCACCTCATGCTGATCGACCTGGGCCGCAACGACATCGGCCGGATCGCGAAGACGGGCACGGTGAAGGTCACCGAGACGATGGTCGTCGAGCGCTACTCGCACGTGATGCACATGGTCTCGAACGTGGAGGGCGAGGTGGACCCGGGGCTCGGCGCGATGGAGCTGCTGCGCGCGACCTTCCCCGCGGGCACGGTCGCCGGCGCCCCCAAGGTGCGCTCGATGGAGATCATCGACGAGCTCGAGCCCGAGCGCCGCGGCGTCTACGCGGGTGCGGTGGGCCACATCGGGTTCCAGGGCAACATCGACCTCGCGATCGCCATCCGCACCGGCGTGGTGAAGGACGGGATGCTCCACGTCCAGGCGGCGGCGGGCATCGTCGCCGACTCGATCCCGGAGAACGAATGGCGCGAGACGCAGAACAAGGCCCGGGCGCTGCTCGCGGCCGCCGAGCGCGTCCACGCGGGGCTCGACGCCCCGGTCGGCTGAGGAGCCCGCCATGCTGCTCATGATCGACAACTACGACTCCTTCACCTACAACCTCGTGCAGTACCTCGGGGAGCTCGGCGAGGAAGTGCGCGTCGCGCGCAACGACGAGATCACGCTCGAGGAGATCGAGCGCCTCGCCCCCGGGCGCATCGTCATCTCGCCGGGGCCGTGCACGCCGAACGAGGCGGGCGTCTCCCTGCCGCTGATCGGGCGCTTCGCCGGCCGGATTCCGATCCTCGGCGTGTGCCTCGGCCACCAGGCGATCGGCCAGGCTTTCGGCGGGCGCATCGTGCACGCGAAGGCGCTGATGCACGGCAAGGTCTCGCGGATCCACCACAGCGGCGTGGGCGTCTTCCGGGGCCTGCCCTCGCCGTACAACGCGACCCGCTACCACTCGCTCGCGATCGAGCGCGCCACCTGCCCGGAGGTCCTGGAGATCACCGCGTGGACCGACGACGGCGAGATCATGGGCGTTCGCCATCGCACGCTCGCGGTGGAAGGCGTCCAGTTCCACCCGGAATCCATCCTCACCGAGCACGGCCACGCCCTGCTCGAGAACTTCCTCACGACGAAGGGAAGCTGACATGTTCACGGCCCAGGAAGCGATCAACCGCCTGTGCGACAAGCGCGAGATCTTCTACGACGAGATGGTCGACCTCATGCGGCAGGTGATGGAGGGCAAGGTCACCCCGGTTCAGCTCGCCGCGATCCTCATGGGGTTGCACGTGAAGACCGAGTCCGTTTCCGAGATCGCCGCCGCCGCCGCGGTGATGCGGGAGTTCTCGACCAAGGTCGACGCCTCGGGCCTCGAGCACCTCGTCGACACCTGCGGGACCGGCGGCGACAAGGCCCACACCTTCAACATCTCCACGACGGCGGCGTTCGTCGCGGCGGCGGCGGGCGCGCGCGTGGCGAAGCACGGCGGCCGGGCGGTGTCCTCGCAGTCGGGTAGCGCCGACGTGCTCGAGAGCCTCGGCGTGAACCTCGCGCTCACGCCCGAGCAAGTGGGGCTTTCGATCCGCGAGGTGGGCCTCGGCTTCATGTTCGCGCCGAGCCACCATCCGGCGATGAAGCACGCCGCGCCCGTGCGCAAGGAGCTCGGCATGCGCACGATCCTCAACATCCTCGGGCCACTCACGAACCCCGCGGGCGCGCCGAGCCAGGTGATGGGGGTCTTCCATCCGGACCTCGTGGGCATCCAGGCGCGCGTGCTGAAGATGCTCGGCAGCCGGCACGTCCTCACGTTCCACGGCCTCGACGGCCTGGACGAGATCACCATCACCGGCCCCACGGCGGTCGCGGAGCTCAAGCACGACTTCATCACCGAGTACACGATCGAGCCGAGGCAGTTCGGCATCGACCCCGCGCCGATCGAGGCGATCCAGGTGAACGACGCCGCGGAGTCGCGGGCCCGCGTCCTCGCGGTCCTCGCGAACGAGCAGGGGCCCTCGCGCGACGTCGTGACGCTCAATGCCGCGGCCGCCCTTTACGTCTCCGGCGTGGCCCCGAGCCTCTGGGACGGGGTGGCGATGGCGCGCGAGGCGATCGCCACGGGAGCCGCCAAGGCGCGGCTGGACCACCTGGTGGCCTTCACCCAGGGATTCGCCAAGACCCCCTGAGATGGCGCACATCCTCGACCGAATCCTCGCCGCGAAACGCGTCGAAGTCGCATCCGGGAGGGCGGCCAAGCCCCTGCAGGTCATGGAGCGCGAGGCGCGGGAGGCCCCGCCCCCGAGGGGGTTCGAGGCGGCGCTTCGACGGCAAGTCGCGGCCGGCCGCCCGGCGGTGATCGCCGAGATCAAGCGGGCGAGCCCGAGCCAAGGGCGGATCCGGGCCGATTTCGACCCGGCTCGCATCGCGGCCTCCTACGAGCGAAACGGGGCGACCTGCCTCTCGGTGCTCACGGACCGGGAGTTCTTCGGCGGTGGCGCGGCGGACCTGCGCGCGGCCCGTGCCGCCTGCGCGCTTCCGGTCCTGCGCAAGGACTTCGTCATCGACCCCTGGCAGGTCCACGAGGCGCGGGCGATGGGGGCGGACTGCATCCTGCTCATCGTGGGCGCCGCCCCCGAAGCGGAGCTCCAGTCGATGTGCGGCCTCGCGCGCTCACTCGGCATGGACGTCCTCGCGGAGTGCCACGACGCCCCGCAGCTGGAAGCCGCCCTGAGGCTCGATACCCCCCTCATCGGTATCAACAATCGCGACCTCCGGACCTTCGCGACGCGACTGGAGACGACCCTCGGGCTCCTGGAAAGCGTCCCTGCGGACCGGCTCGTGGTCACCGAAAGCGGAATCGCCACGCCCGATGACGTCAAGCTGATGATTTCTCGGGGAGTTAGTGCCTACTTGGTCGGCGGCGCGTTCATGGCCGCCGAGGATCCCGGACAGGCCCTGGCAAGTCTCTTTTTTCCTCGCTGAAAGGCCTCTTTTGGGTGTTGTATTCACGCAACAACCCCCCTCCGGAATGTTGCGTATTTGTGGATTACCCCTTGAGGGATGTGACGGGGTTTGGCATCATGCTAGCGGCTTCTCAAAAAGATACTTGGGAGAAGTGGCAAAAATCGGGGCAAAAAATCCCCACGAGGTTCCAAGCGCTTTAGTACACACGGCCTCACTTCAACAAAGGAGATTCTGA
>JBGAQP010000016.1:0-78332 GCA_044220635.1 Usitatibacteraceae bacterium | reverse complement strand
AACGCCTTGAGCTAACCGGTACTAATTGCCCGTGCGGCTTGACTCTATAACCTTGCGATACTGTGCAGCGCTGCACTACTGCACCCAACACCTTCGAAAATCCCGATCACGGATCGGCGCCCCCACGGCGACGATCCCACAGAATTCCTGGCGACCATAGCGCGTTGGCCCCACCCCTTCCCATCCCGAACAGGACCGTGAAACGACGCCGCGCCGATGATATTGCGGATTGCCCGTGAGAAAGTAGGTCATCGCCAGGGCCTTACGGCAAAGCAAAAGGGCCACCCCATGGGGTGGCCCTTTTGCTTTTGCGCGACCTAGAATAGCCGCCGGAAGAGATCCCGCCAGAGGCTGACTCCTTGCGCACGCCCGGAACCCCGGCCGCACTGCACCGCCTCGCCGCGTTCTGGGAGCGCCTGCGTGCCTCGCCGGCCCGCAAGGGCTCGTTTCTGTTCGCCGCGGTCGCCGCGATCGCGGCCATCCTCGGCTTCGTCCCCAGCGAGCACGAGTCCGCGCTCGCGACGGCGGAACGATTCGCCTTCGACCACCAGATGCGATGGCTGCGCGAGATCCACCCGCGCCCCATCGACCGCGACATCGTCCTGGTGGGCATCGACGAGGAGACCGAGAAGGCCTATCCGGAGCCCGTCGCGCTCTGGCACCGCCACCTTGCCGAGGCGCTGCACGCGCTCGCGAAGGCGAGGCCGCTCGCGGTCGGCGTGGACGTGGTCCTGCCCGAGCGCTCCTACGACGGCATCGTCCCCGGCCTCGACCTCGCGATGATGCGCGGGCTGCTCGACCTCAAGCGCGCGACCACGCTCGTCTACGTGCAGACGGTCGACAGCCGGGGGCGGATCGTGCCCGTGCAGGCGAACTACCGCGGCATCATCACCAGGGACAACCTCGGAGTCGACCAGCAGCTGCGCGACCCCGACTCGGTCTCGCGCCGCTTCGTCGAGTTCCGCTACGAGGACGGCGAGATCGTTCCGACGCTGGTGAGCCAGCTCCTGAACGGCCTCGGCCGCCCCATGCAGGAGGGCTACATCGACTACAGCCTCGGCGCGCTGCTCGAGCATGTCCCGATCCACGAACTGCGCGGGTGGGACGAGAACCGGCTGCTCCGGGCGTTCGAGGGCCGCGTGGTCCTCGTCGGAAGCCTCGTCGGGACGACGGACCGCTGGAGGCTGCCGGTGCGGCTGCTCGCCCGCGATCCCGGCCGCCCCGCCGACGACCCGTCCGCCGCCGCGGGCAGCCTCGCCTACAACCAGCCCGGCGTGCTGGTTCACCTGCAGGCCCTGCGCAGCCTCCTGGGCCCGGGCCTCCTGCGCGCGCTCCCGGAGTGGCTGCGCTGGTCGCTGTGCGCGGTGGCGATCCTCGTCGTGTTCGCGCACGCGCGAGCGCGAATCCTCGTGGCCGGGGCCGTGCTCGTCCCCGCGGCCCTGCTCGGCGCGAGCCTCGCCGCCATCGTCACGACCCAGGTCCTCCTGCCGGTCGCCTCGCTCGTCGTCTGCTTCTGGCTTGCGTTGATCACCCGCGGCGTCTTCGATGCCGTGGAGGCGGTCGTCGAGCGATTGCGCCTGCAGCAATCCTTCGCGGGACAGGTGAGCCCCGCGGTGATGGAGGAGATGCTCGCCGGAAGCCTCTCGCCCGGCGTGAGCGGCCAGCTCGCGGAGGTCTGCGTCCTCTTCAGCGACGTGCGCGACTTCACCACGCTCTCCGAGAAGATGCCGCCGCAGGTCGTCACCACCGTGCTCACGCGCTATTTCGACCGCATGGTGCGCGCCGTGCACCGCTTCGACGGCACCGTTGACAAGTTCATCGGCGATGGCATGATGGTTCTCTTCGGAGCGCCGCGAAAATCGGCCGATCCGTGCGGCGAAGCGGTGCAGTGCGCCCTCGCGATGATGTCGGAGCTCGACGACCTGAACACCGAGTTCGCCAGGGAAGGACTGCCGACCCTGACCATCGGGATCGGCATCAACTACGGCACGGTCACGGTGGGCAACATCGGCTCGTCGGAGAGGCACAATTACTCGGCGATCGGCGACGCGGTGAACGTCGCCGCCCGCCTCGAAGGTCTCACGAAGGACCTGGGCCGCAAGATCCTCATCACCGAGGCGGTCGTCAGCAGGATCGGAGAGCGATACAGCTTCGATCCGATGGGCAGCCACAAGGTCAAGGGACACAGCCCGGTGCAGGTTTGGGGCATCCGCACGGCGCGCCCGGCGCCCGCGGCGGCCTGACAAGGCGGAGGTCGACATGAAGGCGATCCAGCGCGCACTCGTCACAGTCCTTTCCCTCGCGGCCACGGCGGCCTTCGCGGCCGACGGCATCGCGTTCATCACCAACCTGAAGGGCGACGTGGCCGTCGACGGCAACCCGCGGCCGGCGCTCCTGAGCGAGCTCGCCAAGGGCCAGAAGATCGCCGTCGGCAAGGAGTCCCAGGCCTCGGTGATGTACATCCACTCGGGGAAGGAATATCTCCTCAAGGGCCCGGCGGACTATTTCGTCAAGGACACGGAGATCTCCTCCACGAGCGGCATGCCCCCGGTCACACGCAACACGGAATGGCGCACGAGCAACAAAGTGCTCGTGCAGGTGGCCCGGTCCTCGGCCGCGAGCGTGCGCATGCGCTCGGTCGCGCCCGCGAAGGCCGCGCCCTCGCCGGTTCTGCTGTTCCCCACCCAGGGAAGCGTGGCCACGCTCCAGCCGACCTTCCGCTGGAAGGCCGCCGACGCGAAGGCCGCCGCCGAGTTCACGCTGGCCGTCGTCGGCGAGGACAAGCCCGTCGTCCGGGCCCGCGCGATCGGCGGGTCGTACCAGGCCGCCGCGAAGCTCGAACCCGGCACCGAGTACTACTGGGTCGTCGCGAGCGGCGGGCACGAGCTCGGCACCGGGAAGTTCCGCACGCTGCCCAAGGAGGCGATCGAGGCGATCGAGCAGCGCAAGCCCGCGGAGAAGGCGGATTTCACCGACCGGCTGATGTACGCGCTTCTCCTCCAGGAGCACGGCGCGGACCAGGAAGCGCGCGAGGCGTGGGCGAGGCTTTCGCAGGAGCGCGCGGACCTCCCCGAGCTCGCCGCAATGGCGAAGTAGCTCCCTCGACATGAATGCCGGGTCCGCCGCAGCGGCTGCGCGCCCCGGGCGCGCCCTGCTCGCGGTCGCGCTTCTCGCGGCGGCGCTGATTGCGCGCGCCGCCACCCCGGTCGCGTTCGTCGCCGACGTGAAGGGGGATGCGACGCTCGAAGGCGCGAACCGCCTCGCGTTTCTCGCGGAGCTGGCCCCGGGAGCGAGGCTCACGCTTGCGGCGGGCGCCGTGGCGACGATCGTCTTCGCGGAGAGCGGCGCGGAGTTCGCCGCGAAGGGGCCCGGCGAATTCGTCGTCGAAGCCGCGGGCCTCAAGGCCGCGAAGGGACCGGCGCCCGCACGCCGGCAGATGGCGGCCACGGCGAGCCCCGCGGTCGTGGCGCGGGTTTCGCAGTCGGCCACGGCGAGCCTTCGCATGCGAGGTGTGACGCCCGCGCCGGCCGTGAAGCCGGGGCCGGCGTACCCGGTCGACGCCAGCATCGCGACCCTGCAGCCGGTGCTGCGCTGGAACGGCGATCCCGCGATCGAGTACCGGGTTTCGGTGATCGCGGCCGACGGCCGCGAGGCGTGGAAAGGCTCCGCCCGGGCGAACTCGATCCGCGTGGCCGCGAAACTCGCGCCGGCCGCGCGTTACACCTGGAACATCTCGGTCGGCGGGCGGTCTTCCGCCGAGGCGTACTTCGAGACGCTGCCGGCAGCCGCGATCGCGAAGGCGGAGAAGTCGCGATCCGGCGCGCGCGGCTTCTCCGACCGCGTCCTGCACGCTTTCGTCCTGCAGGATCTGGGCGCCGCGCAGGATGCGCGCGAGGCCTGGGCGGCGCTCGCCCGGGAGCGCCCCGACCTCCCCGAGCTCGCGGTCCTCGCGAGGTGACGCCCACGGCCGGCCCCGGCCGGTGTGACGCCGCTAACAGACGCGCGCGCGGGTACGGCCGACAATCGGGGCCGATTCGACGATTCCCGAGGCCACTCCATGAGACGTTCATTGCTTCGCCGGGCGCTTGCGGCTGCCCTGGCGGGGGCGTTCATTGCCCTGCCCGCCATCGCGCAGATCCGCGTCGGCCAGACCATCGACCTGAGCGGGAGCTCGTCGGAGCACGGCAAGGCGATGCTCTCCGGGATCCGCGCCTACCTCGGACCCCTCAACGGCAACGGCGGGATCGACGGACGGCGGATCGAGCTCATCACCCTCGACGACAACGGCAAGTCCGACAAGGCGGCGCAGAACACCGAGACGCTCATCGCGAAGGAGCGCGTGGTCGCGGTCTTCTCCGGCATCGAAGGGGGGCCCTGCACGGCGAGCATGAAGGTCGCCACCGAACGGCGCGTGCCGTCCATCGCCTGCGCCGCCGGCGCGCCCGAACTGCGAGATCCGTTCAATCGCTATTCATTCCCGATGCGCGCCGGTCACCTGAGCGAGTTCGAGGTGATCGTGAAGCTCGCCAGGCAGTTCGGGCGCACGCGCCTCGGCTTCGTCCATGCGGACTCGGGCAACGGCCGCCAGCATCTCGCGAACCTGACCCGCGTGGGCAAGGAGAACGGTGTGGAGGTCGTGGCCCCGATCGCGCTCAAATCGGGCGCGGAGGCCCTGACGCCGAAGCAGATCGCGGAGAAGCTCGTCGCCGCGCGGGCCCAGGCGGTCGTCAATCACGGGGGCTACTCGACCTACGCCGCGATCTACACCGAAGCGAAGAGGCTGGACCCGTCGATCCAGTTCTACGCGGTCAATTCTGGCGCGCAGCAGATGGTGCGGCTTCTCGGCGAGAGCGCCCAGGGCATCGTGTTCACGCAGGTCGTTCCGTTCCCCTGGGGCGTGACGCCGCCCGTCGTCGGGGAATACAAGGCCGCGATGAAGCGCCACGCGCCCTCGGAGGAGCTGTCCTTCTCGAGCCTCGAGGGCTATCTCAACGCGAAGCTCCTCGTCGCGGCCCTGCGTCTCGCGGGGCGCAACCCGACCCCCGAGGGCCTGATCGCGGCCCTGGAGCGCGCCGGAAGGATCGACCTGGGCGGCGTGATCGTGAACTACTCGCCGGACCGGCACGAAGGCTCGCAGTTCGTCGACACGGTCTTCGCGCGCCGCGACGGGCGTTTCGTCACCCGCTGAAGCGGCGCGGCTGCGCGGGCCCCGGTTGGGGCAATCCGGGACTTGGGGGATAATTTTCCCCCGGGCGGCCCCTCCGCCCCGAGGAGAACGTGGCACCCGGATCCGCGACGCGATCGAAGCTGGCCCTGCGGCTCGCCGCGGCGCTCGCCTTTGCGCTCGCGCTCGGCGCGGCGGCCCAGGACCGCGTGGCGCTGCTCATCGGCAACAACCAGTACCCGAGCGCCCCGTTGCGCAACGCGGCCAACGACGCGCGCGACCTCGGCGAGGCGCTCAAGGAGCTCGGCTTCAGGGTCATCGTGCGCGAGAACTCGACGCGCAAGGACATGATCGACGCCATCCGCGAGTTCGGCACCGCGCTCGAGGGCGCCAACACGGCGCTCTTCTTCTACGCGGGCCACGCGATGCAGTTCAAGGACCGCAACTATCTCATCCCGGTCGACGCCGCGATGGGGTCCGAGGAGGACGTGACCTTCTTCTCGGTCGAGATCGGCCAGGTCTTCGACCGCATGGACCGGGCGCGCACCCGCTTCAACTTCATCGTGCTCGACGCCTGCCGCGACAACCCCTTCGCCGCGAGCTTCAAGGTGTCGAGCACGGGCCTCGCGCAGATGAGCTCGCCTTCGGGAACGCTCATCGCCTACGCGACGGCGCCGGGCTCCGTGGCCGCGGACGGCTTCGGGCGAAACGGCGTCTACACGAAGCACATCCTGCAGAACATCCGGGTGCCCGACCTCCCGGTCGAGATCATGTTCAAGCGCGTTCGCGAGGGCGTGGAGCGCGAGACGCGAAAGCTCCAGACGCCGTGGGACTCCTCCTCCCTCAAGGGCGATTTCGCGTTCAACACGTCGGCAGGCAGCCGTCCGGCGGCGGCGGCGGGTCCGAGCGCGGACAGCCAGCTGCAGATCGAGCGCGAGTTCTGGGTGAGCGTGCGCGACTCGAACCGCCCCGACGACATCCAGGCCTACCTCGACAAGTACCCGTCGGGCAACTTCAGCGCGCTCGCGAAGAACCGGCTCGCCGCGCTCCTTCGCCCGGCGCGGGTCGCCTCCGCGCCGCCGGTGGCCGCATCGCCTTCCGCCCCGGCACAGGCCCAGTCGCAGGCGCCGGCGGACAAGGCGCCGCCGTCGGGCCCTCCGGCGGCGGCTCCGCGCGATCCCGCCCCCGAGCCTTCGGCCGCGGCGCGACCCGGACCCGCGAAAGTCGAGGGCGAGCCGCCCGCCGCGAAGGACCCGGAGAAACCTCCCGGGGTCGCGGCCGCAACGCCCGCGGCGGCGGCCACGGCCGCGGCTGCGCCGGCTGCGTCGCCACCCAGGCCCCCCGAGCAACCGGGGCGCGAGATCGCGCCCGGCGTGCGCGAGCTCGTCTTCGCCGACGGCTCGATGTACCGCGGCGCCATGCGCGGCTCCTCGCTGCATGGCAAGGGGGAGTACGTCTCCAAGGCCTTCAAGTACGACGGCGAGTTCCGCGAGGGCCTCAAGCACGGGCAGGGCAAGTACGAATGGGACAACGGCGACCGCTACGAAGGGCAGTTCGCCGAGGACCGCCCCGACGGCAAGGGCATGTACCGCTTCTCGACGGGCGATACCTACGAGGGCGAGGTGAAGGCGGGAGTGATCGTCGGGCGCGGCGTCTACGTCGCGAAGAACGGCGACCGGTTCGAGGGCTCCTTCGTGGACGGCAAGCCCCACGGCATCGGCGTCTACCGGTTCGCGAGCGGCGACCGCTACGAGGGCGAGATGTCCTCGGGACGGATCCAGGGCAGGGGCCGCTACTTCTCGGGCAACGGCGACAGGATCGAGGGCAGCTTCGCCGACGGCAAGCCCCAGGGGCGCGGCGTCTATCACTTCTCGAACGGCGACCGCTACGAAGGCGACATCCAGGGCGCGTCCCTCACCGGCCAGGGGACCTACTTCTACGCCTCGGGCCTCAAGTACGAGGGCGAGGTGGCGCTCGGCCGGCCCCAGGGCAAGGGCGTCTTCTGGTTCCTCGACGGCACGCGATTCGAGGGCGTCTTCGACAACGGGCTCGCGAAGGCGAAGGGCGATCTCGTGAGGGCCGACGGCTCGCGGGCGGCCGCCGAGATCATCGACGGGACCGTCCGGCTGGTGAACTGAGGGGGCCGGTTTCCGGTATAATTTCGGGCTCGATCGATCCGGAGCCTCGCGATGGCTGAACGCAAACGCACCCGACGCAACACCCTCGAGCGCCGCTGCCTGCCCAAGGCGTTCAAGCGCCTGTTCCACGGTTCGCCGCGGACCATCTTCAAGATGCTCGAGGAAATCAAGAAGAACTAGCGCGCTTCCCGGCGCAGGAATGGAAAAGGGGCCGCTCGCGGCCCCTTTTCGTTGGCGGGTGCGGGCTGGGTGCCCGCGGCCCTCAGGCGAGCGCGCGCGAGACGACCTCGCCCACGTCGCTCGACAGGTCCCCGGCATCGCGGATCGATTCGAGCGCGGCACGGGCCTCGGCCTGGCGCGCCGCATCGAGCTTGCGCCAGCGATCGAACGCGCGCGCGAGCCGCGAGGCGACCTGCGGGTTCAGCCGGTCGAGCGCGACGACGTTCTCGGCGACGAAGCGGTAGCCGCCGCCGTCGGCCGCGTGGAAGTGCACGGGGTTCTGGCTCGCGAAAGCGTGCAGGACCGAGCGCGCGCGGTTCGGATTCCTCAGGTCGAAGGCCGGGTGCTTCACCAGCGAGCGCACGTGCTCGAGTGCATCGGGGCGGTCGGCCGTCGCCTGGACGCGGAACCACTTGTCGACCACGAGTGCCTCGTCCTTCCATTTCTCGTAGAACATCGCGAGCGCCCTCTCGCGTTCCGCCCCCGAGGAACTCGCGAGGCAGGCGAGCGCGGCCATCGCGTCGGTCATGTTCTCCGCGCGCCGGAACTCGAGGAAGGTGAGCGCCCGCGCGGTGGAATCGTCGATCGCCATGAGGTAGCCGAGGGCGGCATTGCGCAGCGCGCGGCGCCCCGCGGCGGCGGCGGCGGGCGAATAGGGCCCGGGGACCGAGAAGTGGCGGAACGCCCCCTCGAAGCGCGTGCGATAGCGCTCGGCGACCTCGCGCTCCACGCGCTTGCGCGCCGCGTGGATCGCGTCCGGGTCGGCGACGTCCATCTGCTCGGCGAGGAAGGCCTCGTCGGGGAGCGCGAGGCACTCGGCGGCGAAGGCCGGGTCGCGCGCGCCGTCGGCGAGCACGCGGCCCATGGCCTCGACCCAGGCGGGGGGCACTTCCATCGCCATGCCCGCCTTCAGGGCCGCCACGCCCGCCAGGATGATGCGCGTGGCGAGCGTCTGCCCCGCCTCCCATCGGTTGAACGGGTCGCTGTCGTGGCCCATCAGGTGGATGAGGTCCGCGTCCGAGTAGTCGAAGCGCAGCGTCACCGGCGCCGAGAAGTTGCGCAAGAGCGACGGCACCGGCCGCGTCGGGATGCCGGCGAAGACGAAGCGTTCCTCGGCGGCGCGCACCGAGAGGACGCGGCTGCCGCCCGTCGCGGCGCCCTCGCCCTCGAGGCGCAGGGGCAGGTCCGCGCCATGGGGCCCGACGAGGCCCACGGCGAGCGGGATGTGGAACGGGAGCTTCTGCGCCTGCCCCGGCGTCGGGGCGCAGGACTGGCGCACCGTGAGCGTGTAGGACTTCGAGGGCGCGTCGTAGCGGCCGGCGCACTCGAGCACCGGCGTGCCCGCCTGCGAATACCAGCGGCGGAATTGCGCGAGGTCCGCGCCGCTCGCCGCCTCCATCGCCGCGACGAAATCGTCGCAGGTCACGGCCTGCCCGTCGTGGCGCTGGAAGTAGAGGTCCATGCCGCGGCGGAACGCCTCCTTGCCGATGAGGGTGTGGATCATCCGCACCACCTCGGCGCCCTTGTCGTAGACCGTCGCGGTGTAGAAGTTGTTGATCTCGACGTAGGCGTCGGGCCGCACGGGATGCGCCATCGGCCCCGCGTCTTCCGGGTACTGGAGCGCGCGCAGGTCGCGCACGTCCTGGATGCGCGCCACCGCCCGCGAGTACTCGTCGGCGCTGTATTCCTGGTCGCGGAAGACCGTGAGGCCCTCCTTGAGCGAGAGCTGGAACCAGTCGCGGCAGGTCACGCGGTTGCCGGTCCAGTTGTGGAAGTACTCGTGGGCGACGACCTTGTCGATGCCGTAGTAGTCGGCGTCGGTCGCCGTGTCCGGGCGCGCGAGGACGTACTTCGTGTTGAACACGTTGAGGCCCTTGTTCTCCATGGCCCCCATGTTGAAGTCGCCGACCGCCACGATCATGAAGCGCTCGAGGTCGAGCTCGAGGCCGAACACCGCCTCGTCCCAGCCCATCGACTTCTTGAGCGCGTGCATCGCGAAGCCCGCCTGGTCGAGCTTGCCCGGCTCCACGTAGACCTGGAGCAGCGCCCTGCGGCCCGATTTCGTCGTGAAGTGGTCCTCGAGCAGGTCGAGCCTCGCCGCGACCATGGCGAACAGGTAGGAGGGCTTGGGGAACGGGTCCTCCCATCGCGCCCAGTGGCGGCCGCCTTCCTCCTCGCCCGTGGCGACCAGGTTGCCGTTGGCGAGCAGCCGGGGGAACTTCTCCCGGTCCGCGTGCAGCGTCACGGTGTACCGGGCCATGACGTCGGGCCGGTCGGGGAAGAAGGTGATCGCGCGGAACCCCTCCGCCTCGCATTGCGTGAAGAGCCCGGTCTTCGAGGCGTAGAAGCCCTCGAGGCGCGTGTTCTTCCACGGGTCGAAGCGCACCACCGCCTCGAGCGTGAACGCCGCGGGAACTTCCGCGACCGCGAGCCCCGATTCGTCGAGCGCGTACTCGCCCTCGGCGAGGGGGCGGCCGTCGATCGCGAGCGAGACGAGCTCGAGGTGCTCGCCGTCGAGGGCGAGCGGGGCCGCACCCGCCGCGGCGGGATTGCGGCGCAGGGCGATGCGCGAGCGCACCGTCGCCCAGGGCTCGCGCACGTCCACGTCGAGCTCGACCGTGTCGACCAGGTACGGCGGCGGCGTGTACTCCGCGAGGAGGATGGGCTTCGGGCTCGGGTCGCGCATGGATCAGGCGGGCTTGCGGCGGAAGAGGGCGGGGATCGCCGTGGAGGGCCGCTTGCGCGACGGCGCCTCGTCGGGCTGCTCGGGCTCGCGTGCGTCGGGCGCGGGCTCGTAGGGCTTGGAGAAGTCCATCGGCGGACCCGGCGGCGCCGAGGGCGCCGGGGGGCCGGGCCGGGGGGCACGCCGCTCGCGCGGCTCGCGCGCTTCACGCGGTTCGCGCTTCTCCCGCGGCTCGCGGGGCTCGCGCGGCTCCCGTGTCTCGCGCGCGGCCCGGGGCTCGCGCGGCTCCTCGCGGCGCTGCTGGCCCCGCGGGGCCTCGGAACGCCGGCCGCGGCCCTCGCCGCGGCGCGGACCCTCGGAGGCCGCGTCCGCGCTCATCGCGAAGCCGGGCGCCTCGCGCCGCTCGATCGGCTTCTTGATGAGCTTCTCGATCGCGTCCATGAGGCCGCGCTCCTCGCCGGAGACGAGCGAGATCGCCTCGCCCTCCAGTCCCGCGCGGCCCGTGCGGCCGATGCGGTGCACGTAGTCCTCGGGGACGTGGGGCAGGTCGAAGTTCACGACGTGGGGCAGCGCCTCGATGTCGAGGCCGCGCGCCGCGATGTCGGTCGCGACCAGCACGCGGATCTTGCCGGCCTTGAAGCCCTCGAGCGCCTCGATGCGCGCGTTCTGGCTCTTGTTGCCGTGGATGGCGTTCGCGTTGATGCCGTCGCGCACGAGCTGGTTGGCGAGGCGGTTGGCGCCGTGCTTGGTCTTGCAGAAGACGAGCACCTGCGACCAGTCGTACGCCTTCACCAGGTGCGCGAGGAGCGAGCGCTTCTTCGCGCCCTCCACCGCGTAGGCGTACTGCGTGACGAGCTCCGCGGGCGTGTTGCGCCGGGCGACCTCGACCGTCTGCGGATCGCGCAGGAACTGCGCGGAGAGCCTGCGGATCTCGTCGGAGAAGGTCGCCGAGAAGAGCAGCGTCTGCCGGATCGGCGGCAGCAGGCCGATGATGCGCTTGATGTCCGGGATGAAGCCCATGTCGAGCATGCGGTCGGCCTCGTCGAGCACAAGGATCTGCACCTGGCGCAGGTCCACCGCCTTCTGCCCCACGAGGTCGAGCAGCCGGCCGGGCGTGGCCACCAGGATCTCGACGCCGCGGCGCAGCTCCTGGATCTGCGGGTTGATGTTGACGCCGCCGTAGACGACGAAGGGCTTGAGCGGGATGTGCTTGCCGTAGGTCTTGACGCTCTCGAAGACCTGGATGGCGAGCTCGCGCGTCGGCGTGAGGATGAGGCAGCGAACGGGGTGCAGCGCGGGCGAGAAGCTCTTGCTCGCGAGCGGGGCGAGGCGCTGCAGCAGCGGCAGCGTGAATCCCGCGGTCTTGCCGGTGCCGGTCTGGGCCGCGCCCAGCAGGTCGCGTCCCGAAAGGACGACGGGGATGGCCTGGGCCTGGATGGGGGTGGGTTCGGTATAGCCTTGCTCCGCGATGGCGCGCAGCAGCTCGGGCAGGAGCCCGAGACTCTCGAAGGTCGTGCTGATGGTGTTCTCCTGAATGATCGGCCTGGCGGGGCGTCGCGCCCCGGACCGGTTCAGGCAGATGGATGCTTCTTCCTGGGATCCACGCCCCGAAGTCCGGGGCCGCGGTGGGTTCGGGCGCCAACCGGTTGAAGCGCCACGGAAAACCTTGGCGCGAAGTCTACACGAAACCGGGGGATTCCGGGGTCTTCCGGGGGGCTCAGGCCGGGCAGACGAAGACCGGCCGGCGGCTCGCGGCGAGCGCCGAGCGAAGGACCCCCTCCTCGAGCGCCGGGTCGGCACCCAGGAGGACCAGGGAGCCGGGGTCGAGGCCGGCGAGCGCCGAGCGCAGGGCGCCCGCATCGTCCGCATTCACGAAGCGGATGCTCGCTTCCCGGCCCCGCTCCGCCAGCCGGGCGGCGGCCTCGCGGCGCCAGCGCTCCCCGGCCTCCGGGTCGCGGCCCAGGAGGACGATCGCCAGGCCATCGCCCAGGGCCGCGCCCAGGTCGCAGAGCACGCGAACCGCCTGGTGGGGCGGCACCTCGCTCGAGCAGAGCGCGGCGAGCGATCCGCCGACGGCCGCGCCCTCGCGCATGATCAGCAGCCGCGTCGGCGAGCGCGCCGCGAGCCGGAGCGCCTCGCGGTCCCATCGCGCGAGGCCGAGCACCGCGAGCTCGGCTTCCGCCGCGGCCGCGAGCACCTCGTCGACCATCGAGCCGCGCGCGACCCGGAACGACCAGTGCACGTCGACCCGCCCGGCGGCCGTGGTCAGGGCGCGGCGCGCCTCGGCGGCATGCGCCCGCAGCGATCGTTGCATCGTCTCGGGGTCGAGCCGGCGCAGCGAAGCCGAGGGAAAGCCCAGCTCGCGCGCGAACGGCAGCCCCGCGAGCCGCAGCAGGTCGGCGTTTTCGACGAACAGCGCGTCGAGCTCGGCGCGCAGCTGCGAGGCGAGCGCGGCGGCGGCGGCGAGCGCCACCCGGCTCTGCGGGGCGGCGTCGAGCCCCACGACGACGCGCCGGGTCTTCACCGGCTCCGCCCCTTGCGCCATTCCTTCTTCGCCGGGGGGCCCCCGAAGGCGCGCAGGCGCTCGGCGAACGCGGCGAGGCGCTTCTCGACCCGGAAGTTGACGCTGCCCGGCGGGAAGGCGCCCGAGGCATCGCGCTCGCCCGCGACGGAACCGGTGAGGGCCGAGAGCGCCTGGTCCACGTTGTCCACGGGCAGGATGCGGAAGCGTCCCGCGGCGACGGCGTCCACGACGTCGGGCCGCAGCATCAGGTGGCGCGTGTTGGCGGCGGGAATGACCACGCCCTGCCCGCCCGTGAGAGCGCGCGCGTTGCACAGGTCGAAGAACCCCTCGATCTTCTCGTTCACGCCGCCGATCGCCTGCACGTCGCCGTGCTGGTTCACGGAGCCCGTGACGGCGAGCGACTGCGCGAGCGGTGCCTCGGCGAGCGCCGAGAGGAGCGCGCACAGCTCCGCGAGCGAGGCGCTGTCGCCCTCGACGCCGCCGTAGTTCTGCTCGAAGACGAGGGTGGCGGCGAGCGACAGCGGCGCGCCCGTGGCGTAGCGGCCCGCGAGGAAGCCCGCGAGGATCATCACGCCCTTGGAGTGCAGCGGCCCGCCGAGCTGCGCCTCGCGCTCGATGTCGACGACCTTGCCGCCGCCGAGCCGGACGCGGGCGGTGATGCGGCTGGGCATTCCGAAGGCGAGCTCCCCCAGCTGCACGACGGAAAGCCCGTTCACCTGCCCGGCGCGCTCCCCGGCGGTGTCGATGAGCACGGTCTGCTTGAGCATCTCCTCGCGGATGCGCTCGCGCACGCGCGCGAGCCGCTCCTCGCGCGCCGCGACGGCGCGCTCGACGTCGCCCGCCCCGACGAGCTTGCGCCCGGCGCTGCCCGCCCAGTAGTCCGCCTCGCGCAGCAGGTCCGTGAGGCTGCGCATGCCGACGGCGAGCCTTCCGGCGTCGCCCGCCATGCGCGCGCCCTGCTCGATCGCGCGGGCGACCGCGGCGCGGTCCAGGGGGCGCAGGCCCTCCTTGCGCGCGAGGGTGGCGATCACGCGCGCGTAGAGCAGGTCGGCCCCGGGGGTGCGCTCCATGTCCTCCTCGAAGTCCGCCGCCACCTTGAAGAGCTCGCCGAACTCCGGGTCGTAGGCGTGCAGCAGGTAGTAGATCAGGCGCTCGCCGACGAGCACCACCTTCATGTCGAGCGGGATCGGCTCGGGCTTGAGCGAGACCGTGCTCACGAGGCTCAGGGCCTGCCCGAGGGATTCCGTGCGGATCTCGCGCGAGCGCATCGCGCGCTTGAGGGCCTCCCAGGCGAAGGGCTGCGAGAGGACCTTGAGCGCGTCGAGGACCAGGTAGCCGCCGTTCGCCCGGTGGAAGGCGCCCGCCTTGATCAGCGTGAAGTTGGTCACGAGCGTGCCCATCTGCGCGACGTGCTCGACGCGGCCCACGAGGTTGTCGTGGGTGGGGTTGTCCTCGTAGACGATGGGCGCGCCGCCCGCGTCCGCGTGCTCGATCAGGACGTTGACCTGGTAGCGCCCGAGCGGCGACTCGATCTCGGGCTCGGGCACGGGCATCCCGAAGAGCATCGGCCGATCGCCTTCCTTGGGCTGGCGGAAGAAGTCGGCGTGGTCGAGCACGTCCTCGTGGATGTCCTCCAGGTAGCGCACGATGTCGGGCAGCGCCGCGTAGGCCGCCTTCATCTCCTCGATGAGGCTGGTGACCGTCGCGTCGGTGACCTCGCGGTTCAGCGTGCGCAGCTTCCTCTGCGCCTCGCGCCGCTGCTTCGGGATCTCGTGGATCGCGCGCGCGAGCTCCTCCTGCAGCTCGTCGATCGCCGTCTCGACGCGCTTCTGCTCCTCCTCGGGGAGCCGGTGGAACTCGTCCGCCCCCATGACCTCGTCCTTGCCGAGGGGCCCGAAGCCGAAGCCGGTGGGCGTGCGCACGAGCGCGACGCCGCGCGCCTTCGCGCGCTCGCCGACGGCGTCGATGGCCTGCTCCTGCCTCTGGTCGAACTCGGTCTCGATCTCCTGCCGGCGCGTGCGGTACTCGTCGGTCTCGAACGCCGCCGGGATGCCGGCGCGCAGGTCCTCGACCAGGCGCTCCATGTCGCGGCGCAGGCGCGCCGCCTGGCCCGCCGGCAGGCTGATGGCCCGCGGCATGTGCGGCGTGGCGAAGTTGAACACGTAGCACCAGTCGGGCGGCGTCGCGCGCCCCGGCGCGCGCTCCTCGAGGAAGCGGCGCACGATCGAGTGGCGCCCGATGCCCTCGGGGCCCATCGCGTAGAGGTTGTAGCCGTCGCGCTCGATGCCCACGCCGAAGCGGATGGCGCCGACGGCGCGCGACTGGCCGAGGACCTCGGCGAAATCCTCGAGCTGCTCGGTGGTCTCGAACGGGAGCCCGGCCGGGTCGCAGGCGCGGCGCAGCTCCCGGGGCTCGAGGGATCGTGGGACGGGAAGGCTGGGCATGGTGGCGGGGTCCCGCGCACGGAGAGCTTCCAGTCTGGACCCGCCGGCCCGCGGGCTGTTGACCCGCGTCAATCCGCGGGTGCCGCCCCGGCGGGCCCGGCGCGCGGCCCGCGGCTCAGTACGCGCGGGCGCCGAAGAGCCAGGGATGCAGGGCGAGGACGACGCCGTACAACGCGAGCCCCGCGATCACCCTCTTCCAGCCGATCTCCGCGAAGACGAAGCGGTTGCGCCCCTCGACGATCGCCGAGAACGGCACGTTCGAGGTCGCCTCGGCGAAGCGGCGCCAGTCCTCGCCCAGGGTGTCGGCCTTGCGCGCGTCGATGAGCTTCGTTCCCAGGAGGGCGACGACGAGGAAGCCGCCGAAGAAGATGAGTGAGGCGGCGTCGCCGCGGGCGAGCAGGTGCACCGCGGCCCACAGCGCGATCCCCCACATCAGCGGGTGGCGCGTGACGCGGAGCATCCCGCGCGCGGGCTCGGCGGCCTTGAGCAGCCCCTCCTGCCCGACGAGCGTCGGATTGCGCGTCATGAGCCCCGCGGCGACGAGGATCATCGCGAAGGGCATCACCGCGAGCGGCCAGAGCTTCACACCGGGGATCTGCCAGATCGGGGTGGCGGGCGCGTGCGCGTAGGCCCAGATCATCCAGCCGATGGTGAGGAACGAGACCAGGGAGTAGGAGCCGAGGTAGGCCTTCTCGCCGATGGCCTCGACGAGCGACACGCGCACCGGCGTGCTCGAGACGAAATGCGTGGCGAGGAAGACGAGGGTGGCGAGTCCGAGGTGGGCGAGGGGGTCCATGGCCCCATTCTAGCGCGCGGCCGCGGGGCTCTTCGCGACGTCGATGTCGAGGAATCGCCAGAAGGACTGGCTCTGCACCAGCGGGCGGCGGTAGCCGATGACCCAGGGATACCAGAGGTCCGTGAGGATGCGGTGGGTGTTCACCTTCCACGGCGCGTAGGCGACCACGAGCTTCGCCATCTCCTGGTAGACCTTCGTTCGCTCGGGCGAGTCGGGCATGACGCGCGCCTTCTCGTAAAGGCGGTCGTAGGCCTCCAGCCGGAAGCGCGCGCGGTTGCCCTTGAATCCCGAGTTCGGCCCGTAGAGCGAGGTGAGCCAGGTGTCCGCGTCGGGCGAGGAGGCCGAGCCGCCGAGCTGCCAGAACATGAGCTTGCCCGCGTCGGACTCCTTCAGCAGGTCGGGCCACTTCGCCTTGCGGAAGCTCATCCTCACGCCGATCTCGTCCATGCTGCGCTTCCAGAGCTCGTCGAGCTGGTTGTCGCGCGCCGTGGGCGTGGAGTTGAACGCGAGCACGAGGGGACTGCCGTCGGGCATCTCGCGGTAGCCGTCGCCGTCGCGGTCCACGTAGCCGAACATGTCGAGCAGCGCCTTCGCCTTCGCGGGGCTGTATTCGCCCGCGCTCGTGCGGAAGTTCGGGTCCCAGCCCGCCACGCCGGGGCTGTAGGGCGTCTGCGCGGGGATCGCCTGGTTCTTGCGGATGATGGCGATCTCGTCGCTCGTCTTGTAGGCGAGCGAGATCGCGCGGCGCAGCGCCACCTTCTCGGGCGTGTAGCCCCCGACCACCGGGTCCTCCATGTTGAAGTAGTTGAAGGTGAGGTCGAGCGCGGGCACCTGCGCCATGTGGATGCCCTTGCGGCGCAGGTTCGGCGCGAGCTCGTTGTTGGGGATCGCCTGGAAGGCGAACTCTTCGGGGATGCGGAACATCAGGTCGTGCTCGCCGTTGAGGAACGCGAGCCAGCGAGGCTGCGTCTCCTCGATGATGTAGACCTCGACCTTGCCCACCATCGGCAGCCGCTTGCCCTTGTGCCGGGCGAGGATCGCCTCGGCCTCCCGGTCGCCCGGGGCGGGCTCGCCCTCGAAGTACTCCTCCCGGTAGCCCGGGTTCGCCTCGAAGACGAGCTTCGAGGAGCGCTTCCAGAACGCGAGCCGGTAGGCGCCCGTGCCCACGGGGTGGGAGCCGATGTCGTCGCCGTAGCGCTCGACCACCTCGCGCGCGACCGCGCAGGACACGCGGCAGTCCGCGAGGTTGAAGATGAAGACGTAGTAGGGCTGCGTGAGCTTGATCCGGAACGTGTAGCGGTCGAGCGCCTTGAGCCCCTCGATGGGCGCGTCGTAGTCGAGCCGGCCCTGCTTCCTCGCCTTCGCGAGCGCCTCGTCGCTGCCGACGATGTAGCCCTCGATCTCCGCGAGGAGCGGGGCCCTCAGCTTCGGGTCCATCAGCCGCTTGATCGAGTACACGTAGTCCTCGGCCACGAGCTCGCGCTTCCTGCCGTTGAACGCCGGGTCGTCGGCGAAATAGATGCCCGGTTTCACGCGCATCGTGTAGGTGAGGCCGTCGGCGCTGATCTCCGGGAGCGCGGCGAGCGTGTTGGGCTTGAGCTTCGCGGGCCGCGCGAGGTAGTCGTAGACGAGCGGGGCGTCGAATACCGCCGAGTTGAGGATGTTCGAGTACAGGTCGCTCACCTTGTGCGGGTCGAGGCTGGTCTCGGCCACCTCGAAGGCGTAGCGGAAGACCTTGTTCGCATCGGCCGCCGGGGCGCCCGCCGCCGCGGCGAGGAGCGCGGCGGCGAGAACGGGCCCGCGCGTCCTAGCCATGCGCGTGCCCCCGCGTGAACGCCCGCAGCGCCTTCGCGGTGTGGGTCTTCGCGCCGGGGGCGAGGAACGCCTCCGGGGGCGCGGCGAGGACCACGCGGCCGCCGGCCTCCCCGCCTTCGGGGCCGAGGTCCACGATCCAGTCGGCTTCGGCGATCACGTCGAGATTATGCTCGATCAGCACGACGGTGTTGCCCGCGTCGACGAGGCGGTGCAGCACGCGGATCAGCTTCTCGACGTCGGCCATGTGCAGGCCCACCGTGGGCTCGTCGAGGACGTACAGAGTGTGCTGCGCGGCGAAACGCGCTCGACCCTCTCCGCGGCCCGCTCCCGGGGCAGAGGCAGGCGCGGTGCGGACCTTGGCGAGCTCGGTGACCAGCTTGATGCGCTGCGCCTCGCCGCCCGAGAGCGTCGGGCTCTGCTGGCCGAGGGTGAGGTAGCCCAGGCCCACGTCCTGCAGCAGGCGCAGCGCGTGGTGGATCGAGGGGTGCGCGGCGAAGAAGTCCGCCGCCTCGTCCACGCTCATCGCGAGCACCTCGCCGATCGAGCGGCCGCGCAGCCTCACGGCGAGCGTCTCGGGGTTGAACCGCGCGCCGCCGCAGGATTCGCACAGCACCTTCACGTCCGGCAGGAAGCTCATCTCGACCTTCTTGATGCCCTGGCCCTCGCATTCGTCGCAGCGCCCGCCCGCCGCGGCGGGCTTGCCCTTCCCCTTGCCCTTGCCGCCGCCCGCGTTGAACGAGAAACGGCTCGCCGTGTAGCCGCGGATGCGCGCTTCCTGCGTGTCGGCGAAGAGCTTGCGGATCGTGTCGAAGAAGCCGACGTAGGTGGCCGGGCAGGACCGGGGCGTCTTCCCGATCGGCGTCTGGTCCACCTCGAGGACGCGCGTGACCGCCTCCCAGCCCCTGATCGACTTGCAGCCCGAGGGGGCGCCAGCCGCCTTGCGGTGGCGCGCGCTGTCCACCAGCCGCTCGAGGTTCTCCCGCAGCACGTCGCGGGCGAGCGTGGACTTCCCGGAGCCGGAGACGCCGGTGACCACGCTGAGCCGCGCGAGCGGGAAGCGCACGCCGATGCCCTTCAGGTTGTGAAGGTCCGCGCCGGCCACCTCGATCGCGGGCGAGCGCGCGCCGACGGGGCGGCGCGGCTGGAGCGGATGGGCGAGCGGCTTCGCGAGGAAGCGCCCGGTGACGGAATCGGGATTGCGCTCGAGCTCGTCCGCCGTGCCCTCGGCGACGATGCGCCCGCCGAGCCGCCCCGCGCCGGGGCCGAGGTCGATCACGTGCTGGGCGTGGCGGATGGTGTCCTCGTCGTGCTCGACCACGACCAGCGTGTTGCCCTTGGCGCGCAGCCGCGAGAGCGTCTCGAGCAGGACGCGGTTGTCGCGCGGGTGCAGCCCGATGGTGGGCTC
The DNA here is from genome assembly GCA_044220635.1 of Usitatibacteraceae bacterium. GTDB lineage: Bacteria > Pseudomonadota > Gammaproteobacteria > Burkholderiales > Usitatibacteraceae > JBGAQP01. The sequence continues at coordinate 59,144 of JBGAQP010000016.1, read as the reverse complement.
GTCGAGGATGTAGCACACGCCGCGCAGGTTGGAGCCGAGCTGCGCGGCGAGGCGGATGCGCTGCGCCTCGCCGCCCGAGAGCGTGGGCGCGCCCCGGTCGAGCGAGAGGTAGCCGAGCCCCACCTGCTCCAGGAAGGAAAGGCGCGAGGCGAGCTCCGCGAGGATGTCGCGCGCGATTTCCTGCTCGCGGCCCTCGAGCTTCAGGCCGCGGAAGAGCCGGTGCGCGGCGGCGATGGGCTGCGCGCTGAGATCCGCGATCGAATCCCCGCGGAAGGTGACGGCGAGCGCCTCGGGGTTGAGGCGCCGGCCCTCGCAGGCGGGGCAGGATTCCTCCAGCTCCAGCCACGATACCCAGGAATCGAGCACGTGGTCCTCGGTGCCGGTCTTCGCGCGCTCGTCGTTCCAGTCGATGCCCGATCCCTCGAGCTTCACGCCGGTGCCGTAGCAGGCCGGGCACCAGCCGTGCTTCGAGTTGTAGGAGAAGAGGCGCGGGTCGAGCTCCTGGAAGCTGCGTCCGCAGGAGCGGCAGGCGCGCTTCGTGGAGAAGACGAGCGCCTCGCGCGCCCCCCAGCCGCCGGCGAGCACGTGGACGATGCCCTTGCCGTGCTCGACGGCCTGCGCGAGGGCTTCCCGCAGCGCCTTCTCTTTGGCGGGGGCGACCTGCACCTCGGCCACCGGCATCTCCAGCGTGTGCTCGCGGAAGCGGTCGAGCCGCGGCCAGCGCTCGGTCGGATGGAACTCCCCGTCCACGCGCAGGTGCGAGACCCCCTTCGCCTTCGCCCACTTGGCGAGGTCCGTGTAGAAGCCCTTGCGGTTCACCACGAGCGGGGCGAGCACGCCGAGGGTCTGCCCGCGGTGCTCCTTCAGGATCCGCGCCGCGATCGCATCCAGGCTCTGGGGCTCGATCGGCACCTTGCAGTCGGGGCAATGCTGCGTGCCGAGCTTCACGAAGAGAAGCCGCAGGAAGTGGTGGATCTCCGTCTGGGTGGCCACCGTGCTCTTCGATCCGCCGCGGCTCGTGCGCTGCTCGATCGCGACCGTGGGCGGGATGCCGAAGATCGCGTCCACGTCGGGCTTCGAGGCGGGCTGCACGAACTGGCGCGCGTAGGCGTTGAGCGACTCGAGGTAGCGCCGCTGGCCCTCGGCGAAGAGGATGTCGAAGGCGAGCGTGGACTTGCCGGAGCCCGACACGCCGGTGATCACCGTGAACTGCTCGCGCGGGATCGCGACGTCGATGCCCTTCAGGTTGTGCTCGCGCGCGTGGCGCACGGTGATCCTGCCCCCCCGCGCCCCGTCATTCCCGCGAAGGCGGGAATCCGGCCGAGGCTCCGCCACTCCAGGCACCGGTTTCCCGCCTTCGCGGGAAAGACCGCCCAGCGACTTCTCGTACGCCACGAGCGCCCGGCCGGTGTGGGAGGCGGCGTGGCGCATCACCTCCTTCGGCGTCCCGGCGCAGACCACCTCGCCGCCGGCGTCGCCCCCCTCGGGGCCGAGGTCCACGATCCAGTCGGCGGCGCGGATCACGTCCAGGTTGTGCTCGATCACCACGAGCGAATGCCCCGCGGCGATGAGGCGCCGGAAGGCCGCGAGCAGCTTCGCCACGTCGTCGAAATGCAGGCCCGTCGTCGGCTCGTCGAAGAGGAAGAGCCGGGTGCGCGCGGGCGCGACCTCCGGGTGCAGCGCGCTCGCGATGGTCTGCGCGGGGCGGCGCGGGAGCATGGCGACGGGGCGGCCCGCGGCCTCCACGAGGTGCCCGGCGAGCTTGAGGCGCTGCGCCTCGCCGCCCGAGAGCGTCGGGACGGGCTGCCCCAGCCGCAGGTAGTCGAGCCCCACGTCGGCGAGCGGCTGCAGGCGCGCCACCGCCTCGGGGACGCCCGCGAAGACCGCGAGCGCCTCGTTCACGGTCAGCTCGAGGACGTCGGCGATGCTGCGGCCGTCCCAGCGGATCTCGAGCACCTCGTCGCGGAAGCGCCGCCCGTTGCAGTCGGGGCAGCGCAGGTACACGTCCGAGAGGAACTGCATCTCCACGTGCTCGAAGCCGTTGCCGCTGCAGGTCGGGCAGCGCCCGTTGCCCGAGTTGAAGCTGAAGGTCCCGGCGGTGTAGCCGCGGGTCCTCGCCTCCTGCGTCCTCGCGAAGAGATCGCGGATCGCGTCGAACGCCCCCACGTAGCTCGCGGGGTTGGACCGCGTCGTGCGCCCGATCGGGGACTGGTCCACGAACACCACGTCCGAGATCCGGTCCTCGCCGTGCAGCTCGCGGAACGCCCCCGGCGATTCCGTGGGCTTGCCCAGGTGCTTGAGCAGCGCCGGGTGCAGCACGTCCTGGATGAGCGTCGACTTGCCCGAGCCCGAAACGCCCGTGACGCACACGAGCCGGTGCAGCGGCAGCTCGACGTCGATGTCCTTGAGGTTGTGCTCCGTGGCTCCGCGGATGGCGAGCCGGGGCATCGCCTGCGTCGCCCCCGCGGAGGCGGGGGCCCGGGCGGGATTCCCGCCCTCGCGGGAATGACTCGGCGCAACGCCCGCGTTCCGGAACGCGTCGTCCGCGCGCCGTCTTCCCGAGAGGTAGTCCGCGGTCACCGTGCTCGCCCGCTTGAGCTCCTCGGGCGTGCCGAAGAACACGATCTCGCCGCCGCGCTCGCCCGGCCCCGGCCCCATGTCGAGCAGGCGGTCGGCCTCGAGCATGATCTGCGGGTCGTGCTCGACCACGACCAGCGAGTTGCCGGCGTCGCGAAGCCGCTTCATCACGTCGATCACGCGCCCCATGTCGCGCGGGTGCAGGCCGATCGAGGGCTCGTCGAGGACGAAGAGCGTGTTCACGAGCGAGGTGCCGAGCGCCGTGGTGAGGTTGATCCGCTGCACCTCGCCCCCGGAGAGCGTGCGCGACTGCCGGTCGAGCGTGAGGTAGCCCAGCCCCACCTCGCCGAGGTAGCCCAGCCGGGCGCGGACCTCGCCCAGGAGCAGCTCCGTGGCCTGGTCGAGCGGCGCCGGCAGCGAGAGCCGGTCGAAGAACGCCTTCGCGCGCTCCACGGGCAGCAGCATCACGTCGTGCAGCGAGAGCCCCGGCAGCGCCGCGAGCGCTTCCAGGCTCCACTTCGCGCCTTTCGGCGGGTGGCGCTTCGCGGGATCCAGCGCCCGGTCGGCCTCGGCCTTCGAGCCCACGCGCCACAGGAGCGACTCGGGCTTGAGGCGCGCGCCGTCGCAGGCCGGGCAGGGCGTGTACGCGCGGTACCGGGAGAGCAGCACCCGGATGTGCATCTTGTAGGCCTTGGTCTCGAGCCAGTCGAAGAAACGCTGCACGCCGTACCAGTGCGTCTTGCCGGTCTTGCCCCAGCTCACCCAGTCCGCGTCGCCCTCGATCACCCAGCGCCTGTGCTCGGCGGAGAGGTCGCGCCACGGGCGCTCGAGCGGCACGCGGTATTTCCTCGCGTACTTCTCGAGGTCGTCCTGGCACTCGTCGTAGCTTTGCGTGCGGAACGGCTTCACCGCGCCGCCGGCGAGGGTCTTCGACTCGTCGGGGATCACGAGCCCGTAGTCCACGCCGATCACCCGCCCGAATCCGCGGCAGGTCTCGCACGCGCCGACGGGTGAGTTGAACGAGAAGCGCGAGGGCGTGGGGTCGGAGTAGTGGATGTCGCAGTCGGGGCAGTGCAGGTCGGTCGAGAACCGCCAGGCACCTCCCTTCCCCTGGGGGGAGGGCTGGGCAGCGCGTTCCTCCTCCACGAACACGTTCACCCGCCCGCCGCCCACCCGCAGCGCCGCCTCGATCGCCTCGACGACGCGCGCCTTCTCCGCGCCCGCCATGCGCAGGCGGTCCTGCACGACGTCGAGCCGCGCGCCGTTGCGCGCATGGATCCGCGCGTAGCCCTGGGCCTCGAGGTGCTTCGTGACCTCGGCTTCGGTGAAATTCTTCGGCACGTCGATCGGGAAGGTGACGAGGAGGCGCGGGTCGCCCGCGGCGGCGGCGCGTGCGGCGAGCTCCGCGAAGATCGATTCCGGCGCGTCGCGGCGCACGGGCCGCGCGCAGCCGCGGCAGTGCAGGGCCCCGGCGCGGGCGAAGAGCAGCTTCAGGTGGTCGTTGATCTCCGTCATCGTGCCGACGGTGGAGCGCGAGGTGCGCACCGGGTTCGTCTGGTCGATGGCGATGGCGGGCGGCACGCCCTCGATCGCGTCGACCTGCGGCTTGTCCATGCGGTCGAGGAACTGGCGCGCGTAGGGCGAGAAGGTCTCGACGTAGCGCCGCTGCCCTTCGGCGTAGAGGGTGTCGAAGACGAGCGAGGACTTGCCCGAGCCCGAGGGGCCGGTGACGACGACGAGCTCCCCGAGGGGAATCTCGACGTCGAGGTTCTTGAGGTTGTTCTGGCGCGCGCCGCGGATGGAGATCGCGTCCGCGGGGGGGCCTTCGAGCGGGGCCGGATCGACGCCGGGGGCCTGCGACAGGTCGTTCACGCGTTCACCGTTTCGCCTTCGCGACGGCCTCGGCGAGCTCCGCGCCCGTCCTGTAGTGCGGCACGCGCAGGACCAGGCGCTTCGCCCGCTGCACGAGCGCGTTCGATCCGTTCACCTCCTCGTTCCAGTACTTGTGGGCGAGCGCGAGGTTGCCGGGGACGTCGAGGAGGAAGGCGTCGCGCGAGCCCGCGCCGCCGAAGATGTAGAGCTTGCCGTCGATGATCCTCCAGGTGTCGGCATCGCCTCCCCAGGGAATGCCGTAGACGATGCCGTTCGTGCAGTAGCCCCCGAACTGCGGGATGTACTTCTCCGGGGCCTCATCGAAGAGGGCCTTGTGCTCGGGCTTCGAGAACCGGAACGTGACGCCCTTGTGCACGGACTTGATCGCGGGCGAGCCGAGCCGGTGGGTGGCTTCGGTGAAGTAGCTCACCACGTCGTGGCCGAAGAGGATCAGGTGCTCGTCCTCGCCCTCGGAAACGGCGTTGACGGGGCTCAGGCCCTTGCCGGGGCTCTGGGTCACGAGGGGCGCGCAGCCAACGAGGGCGACGAGGATGGCGGTGGCGCCGAGGAGCTTCGTGGATTGGGGCATGGGGTTCCTGGTGCGGAGTCGGATTCGGGGGCGGGTCCCGCGAATGGCTGGATGCCGGGCGCGGGGAAACGGATATTGTAGGCATGGAAACGGCGGAGAACACGACCGTAGGCAACGCGTTGGGGAATTGTGGATAACCCCTTCCCGGCGAAGCCGATGCGGGCTTCTCGTCCACAATTCGCGTCCCGGTCCGGGCCGGGACCGCACGGGCCGGGTGGACAGGGTGCACGGGCGCCTTCATGATCGACCCCGTTCACGAGCCTCGCGCGGGAAGCCCTGCGGGTCCGCTTCCCGGCGCGGAGCGCTTCGTGAGCCCTCGTTGCGGGACTCGTGAAGGAAGCCGGAAGTGACGCAAGAGCAGACGACGCCGGAATCGAAGCTCGGCAATTTCCTCTCGGAGGGATGGCGCGAGCTGGGCCGCAAGATGGACCGCTCGAAGCTGCGCGGGACGATCCGCCGGCAGGAAGCGGAGCGTGCCACGGCACTCGCCGCGCTCGGCGAGCGCGCCTGGGGGCAGAAGGTCGACCTCTCGGCCTTCGCGGCGCTCCGCGACCGGCTCTCGGGGCTCGAGGCGAAGGCGGGCGAGCTTTCGGAAACCGCCGGCCGCCTCGAGAAGGAGAAGGCCGCGCTCGAGGCCGAGCGCAAGTCCGAGCAGGAGAAGTTCGCCGCGCGGAGAAAATCGGTCGAGGACGCGAAGAGGCCCGTCGACGCGGCGCTGGGCGCGGCGCGAAGCGCGAAGTCCGCGACCGAGCAGGCGATCCGGCAGGGCGAATCGCGGCTCACCGCCATCGCCGGCAAGCTCCCCGCGCTCGAGCGCGACATCGCCTCGCTGGGCGCGGCGCCGGAGCAGGCGCAGAAGTTCGCCGCGGCGCAGTCCGAGCGCACGAAGCTCGCCGCGGAGCAGGGCGAGCTCGGCGCGAAGCTCGCGAAGGCGCGCGCCGACCTGCCGGGCCAGGTCGCGGAGGAAAGCCGCCTCGCGGCCGAGAGCCGGAAGCACGCCGCGGAAATCGCGGCGATCGACGCGGAGCAGAAGGCCGCCATCGGCCACATCGACGGCGAGCTCGCCCGCGTGCGCCAGGAGTCCCAGGGCGCCGCCCGGCAGGCGGGTGCCGTTCAGAAGGACCGGGGCAGCGGCTTCGGGGAGCTCGGGCTCGCCCTGTACGACGCGAAGGTCGCCGCCCCCGAGCTCGCCGAGGCGGTCGCGCGCGTGGCGGCCATCGACCGGGAGCGCGCGCACAACGAATCCACGCTCGGCGCCTCGATGGCCGAGACGCAATCGCTCGCCGGCGGGACGATGGCGAAGTTCTGGAGCGTCGTGGTCGGCGTCCCGCTGATCCTCGCCGCGCTCGGCTTCGGCATCTGGCAGTTCCTGCAGCGGCGCGCGGCGCCCGTCGCGGTGGCGAAGCCGGCGCCCGCGGCGCCGGCGGGCTCGGGTTGCGCCTTCCAGGCCCCGCCCAGCCACGGCGAGGGCGTGGGCATCGGCACGGACTGCGCGCGCACCGAGGGCACGTTCGTCGAGGGGCGCCTGCACGGCAAGGGAAAGAAGTCGTGGCCGAGCGGCGAGCGGATCGAGGGGCAGTTCTTCGCCGGCTATCTCTACGGGCCCGGCGTGCGCGTCTATCGCGACGGGCGCCGCTTCGAGGCCGAGTTTTCCGGAGGCCGCCCCGTGGGGCAGGGCAAGCTCACGATGCCCGATGGCACGGTGTACGAGGGCCGCTTCTGGGGGCCCACGGTCGTGGGCTGGGCGGTGCGCCGCAGCCCCGGCGGCGAGGTCGTCGCGGGCGACTGGCGCGAGGGACCCGACGGCAGCATCAAGCCCTTCGGGACGATGCTGCGGGTGAAGGCCGACAAGACCCGCGAGAAGGTCGATGCATCGGAGATCGACCCCACGGTCCCGAAGCCTCCCGCGTCGGCGGCGACGCCCCCGCAGGCCTCCGATGACAAGCTCTACTGAATCCGCGAATCCCCGAAAGGGAACCCCGACGATGCCGAACCGCCCCTTCGCGCGCGCGCTGCCCTTCGCGCTGCTGCTCGCCGCCGCCGGCCCGGCGCTCGCCCAGGAATCGGCGTGCGGCTGCGCCGACGTCGCGGACCTTCGCAACCGCCTCTGCGAGGCGCGCGCCGCGATCGAGGAGTACGGCCGCCAGATCGGGATGATCCGGGCGCAGGAAAGGAAGACCGGCCAGCCCGTGCTGTATACCGTCCCGCGCTACGAGGAGCACGTCCAGCCCTGCGTGCAGGAGGCGATCAACCAGGTCACCGACCCGAACGCGCGCCATCCGACGGCGACCACGAACAACGCCTGCCAGGTCAGCTACGCGGGCAACCCCTCGCCTTGCCTCCGGCAGGTCCTCGGGCGCCACGAGGCGGTCCACGTGACGGTGTGCCAGAAGTGGACCAACGACCGCAACGACGAAGGCTTCTTCGCCGCGCTGCGCGGGACGTTCAGCGATTTCCGCGAGGGCACGACGCTCGTCGACCTCCTCAACGAGGAGCGCGCGGCCTACCAGGTCGAGATCAACCACGTGCGCGACGAGCTCGCGCGCATGGCGCGCAACCGGCCGCCCTGCCCGGGAATGCCGGCCGAGCCCCCCGGGCCTCCCCGGATCCCTTCGCCCGAGCAGTGCCCGCCCCCGAAGCCGCGCCCGGCGCCGCAGGACTCGAGCTGCAAGCATCGCTGAGCCCGGTCGCGGCGAGACCATGAGTCCCGAGCGGCCTTTCGCGCCGACGCCCGGATCGCCGGCGAGCCGCGCTCTCCTCTTCGGCCTCTGCGCCCTCGTCGTCCTCGCCTACCTCCCGGGCATCGCGGGCCCGTTCCAGTTCGACGACTACGTCACGGTGGCGACCGATCCCGGCGCGCGCTCCCTCGCCGCGTGGTGGGAGAACCTCGGCTTCCACGTCCGGCCGCTGCTCAAGGCGAGCTTCGTGCTCACGGCCGTCCTCGGGTCGGCCGTGGGCGACCTGCCCACGGGACACCGCCTCGGCAACCTCGCCCTGCACGTCGTGGCCACGCTCGCCTTCTACCGCCTCGGCGTGCGCGCGGGCGCGATGCTCGAGCCGTGGCGCGAGGCGCGCGGGCGCAACCTGCAGGCGATCGTCGCGGCCGCGGTGTTCGCGCTCCATCCGCTCTCGACCGAGGCGGTGAGCTACCTCTCGGCGCGCTCGTCCAGTCTCGCCACGCTCGCCTCCGTGCTCGCCTTGCTCGCGTGGATGAACGCCCGCGAGGCGCGCGCCGGGCGGCGCATCGCCTGGCTCGTGGCGGGCCTGGCGTCCTGGGCCGTGGCGTGCGGCAGCCGGGAGGTGGCGGCCGTGACGCCGGTCGTGGGATGGCTGCTCGAATGGCTGCGCCCGGCGACGGGGGAGGATCCCCGGGCGCGCCGGCGCAGGCTGCTCTTCCTCCTGGGCGTGGTCGCCGTCGCGGGCCTCGCCTTCGCCGCGTGGATGCTGGCCCATCCGCGCTACGGGTTCCTGCTGGAGCTTTCCTCGCGCATCCTCGCCGCGAGGGCGCACGAGCCCGCGATGGCCACGGCGCTGGGCTACCTCGGCTGCGTCGCGGCGCTCGCCTGCGCGCCGAGCATCGACCCGGCGCCGGCGGTCGCGAGCTGGCCGCAGGCCTTCGCGCTCGTCGCGGGCCTCGCGCTCGCCGCCGTGGCCGCCTTCCGCGCCCGGGGCCGGCATCCCATGATGCTCGTCGCCTTCGCGTGGGCGGCCGTCTGGCTGCTCCCCGTCTACGCGCTTCCGATCCGGCACGACCTCGTCGCCGAGCGCCACGCGTACCCGGCCGTGTGGAGCCTCGGATGGCTCGTCGCGGCGGCGGTGGCGACCCTCGCCGCGTCCGCCGAACGGCCGTTGCGAATCGGCGGGCGCGCCCTCGGCCTGCTCCTGGTCGCCGTGCTCGCGCTGCTGGGAGCCGCGCGCAACGCGGAGTACCGCAGCGAGGAGAGCCTCTGGGAGGCGGCCGCGCGCGATTCCCCGCCGAAGCTGCGGGTGCTGAACAACCTCGGCGCGGCCTGGATCGCGGCCGGCCGATGGGAGGAGGCGGAGCGCGCGCTGCGCGCGGCGAGGGCGCTCGGCCCCGACCACGAGATCGTCGAGATCAACCTCGACCGCGCGCTGCGGCGCTCGCCGGACTGAAGCGACGCCCTAGCGGCCGCCGGCGGGGACGACCTTCCCGCTCGCCACGTCCCAGGCCGTGCCGTTCTCCAGGCTGATGCGGTAGAACTCGCGCAGCACGTTGCCCATGAAGCCGATCTCGACGATCGACACCTCCTTGAACGAGGTGTCGATTCCCCCCGGAAGGACCTTGTTGAACTCGTCGGCCACCTGCTTCATGGACGCCTGCAGGGCCGGGTCGAACTTCGTCATGCTGTAGACGAGCGTGTTGTGCGGGTTGTGCGAGCGCACTTCCTTGCCGTCCTTCACCACGTTGACGCCGCTGACGCCGACCGTCTTCGTGAGCTCCTTCGCGGCGTCGCTCATGTTGGCGTACACGGGCCCGGTGCAGCGCGGCAGCGGGCCGTCGCGCAAGGGCGTGAGCGCCGCGGTCGCCGCCGTGTTGAAGGCCATCATGTCCTCGAAGCCCTTGCCGGACTTCACGATGCCGAGGTCGAACCACCATGGGGCGCCGGCGCCCTTGGAAGCCTCGGTCGTGTAGAAATCCTTGAGCGTGAGCTTGATGACGGAGGGAACCTTGGGAAGCGCCTTCAGCATCTTGCGCGGCGTGGAGGGGTCCGCGCTGTGGATGTGGACCACGGTCACGTGGGGCAGGTTGAAGGTCCTCGCCTCGTCCTGGAGGCCGAGTTTCACCAGCCGGTCGTGGAGCGGCCCGTTGATCTTCGCATCGAGAACGTCGGTCACGTCCTTCGGCAGGCGGTACACCAGCCCGTAGGTCGCCTTGTGCGCGCGGAACCCGGGCTTGCCGATCGCGCTGTTGTCGATGGCGAGCGCCGCCGTCGTCACCACGGCGCCTCCGATTCCCGCTGCGATTCCCCATGCGGCTCTGCGCAGAGCATTCATCGTCTTCCCCCCGTTTGTTCTTGCGTTGGATGGTTCCGGCCGCGAAGTCCCCCGATCCGCCGTGCCCCCCGCATCGGGCCTCGCGAGCCGAGGATACTCCACGCGCCCGCCCATGTCCGCGCGTCGCGCCCGCCGGCAATCAGCGCCGCGCGAGGATCGGGATGTGCCGGTGCAGGGGGATCGAGAGCGCGTAGGCCGCGATCCCGAGCGCGTCGGCGACGAGGTCGAGCCCCGAGGCCTCGCGATACGGCAGGAAATGCTGGACCCCCTCGATCAGCACGCCGTAGCCCATCACGGCGAGGGCCTTCGCCGCCCCGAAGCGGCTCGCGGGAAACGAGTAGTCGGCCATCATCGCGAGCGCGAAGAAGGCCGCGGCGTGCTTGAGCTTGTCGTAGAGCCCGTCGAGGAGCGGGATCGGCAGGTCGGTGGTCGCGATCGCCATGATCCCGGCGAGCGAGACGGCGAGCGCGGCCCGCCAGGCGGCGGCGCCGATCCGGAAGGGGGCCGGGTCGCCGGTCACGGGAATCCGCGCGGCCTCAGCCGAGCTGGGAATTCATGTGCCGCAGGCGCTCGGCGACGGCGTGCAGGATCGCCATCGCGAAGGCGGGCTGCTTCGCCACGGCGTCGAGGAGGGAAGGCCGGTCGATCGCGAGCAGCTCGCATTCCGTGTCGGCCTGGGCGCTCGCGGCGCGCGGCGACTGGTCGACGACTCCCATCTCCCCGAAGGTGCCGCCGGGACCCACGAGCTCCACGAGCCGTCCCCCGATCCCGATCGCCACGCGTCCCGACTTCACGACGTACAGGAAGGCGCCGGTCTGGCCCTCCTTCATGATCATGGTGCCCTGCGCGAAACGGCTGGTCGCGGCGCGGGCGAGCGTGGCCTCGAGTCGCGCGAGCAGGGCGGCGTCGAACGCGGGCTCCTGCTGCGTGCGCGCGGCGATCGCGGACTTGCGCACGGTGAGCCGGGCGGCGATGAACCGCAGGCGGTCGAACATCACGCTCATCAGCATCAGGGCGAATTCCGGGGACTTGCCGAGCGCGGCCTGGAGCTCCTCGGCGCCCAGCGAGAAGGCCGAGCCGTCGGTCTTCGCCGTCGCCGTCGCGCTGCGGGGCCGGTTGCTGATCACCGCCATCTCGCCGAAGACCTCGCCCTGCTGCACCGTGTCGAGCGGCCGGCCGCCGATGGTGAGCGCGACCTCGCCCTCGGCGAGGAAGTACATGCGGCTCGCGGCGCGCTTGAAGAGCCCGCCCGCCGCCTTCTGGTCCTCGCTGAACAGGACCTGCCCGGCGGTGAAGCGCTCCGTCCGGCCCGCGGCCTCGAAGATCCGGCCGGCCATCTTGTAGTCGTAGAACTGGCTGCTCGCCGTCTTGAACGGCGCCGAAGGCTCGACCGGGGCCTGCGGCTGCGTGAAATCCATGTCTTCCATGGCGGGGCGCAACCTCATGGGGGGACAGCCCCGAGTATATTCCGGCGCGCGCGGGACCGCGCCGGGCGCCGTGCGGCCTACGGCGCGTCCGCCCGCCCGCCGGCCTCCAGCGGCTGCTCCGAGGTGATCGCGAGGAGGTTGCCTTCGGAGTCGCGCAGGAACGCCATCCAGAGCGCGTGCGCGGGCGTGCGGGCCACGAGGTGGGGCGGGCGCTCGAAGGCCACGCCGCGGCCCGCGAGCTCGCGGAAGGTCGCGTGCACGTCGTCCACCTTGAAGTAGAGGATGGAGCTCGCGCCCGCCTCGCCGCCCTTCTCGGGCAGGGAGAGCATGAGCCGGATGCCGTCGCAGTCGAAGAAGCTCAGGCCGGGCCCGGCGTCGAAGAGGTGCTTCATCCCCAGCGTGTCGCGGTAGAAGGCGATCGCGCGCGGCATGTCGCGGGCGGTCATCGAGATCTGGGCGATGCGGCTCAGCGTGGGCTTCATGGCGGCCTCGTTCGGCGGTTCGCTTCCAGATTAGACGAAATGGGCGCGGGACACAGCGCGCGGCGGTCGCGGCGCGGGCCGGGGATCCCGTTTTGGATTAAATTGGCGTTCCATGGAACCCCGCCTGAGCTTCGTCACCCTCGGCGTGAGCGACCTCGCGAGGTCGACCGCGTTCTACCGCGACGTGCTGGGCCTGCCGCAGCGACCCACGCCCCCGGGCATCGCGTTCTTCGAGCTGGGCCGCACCTGGCTCGGGCTCTACCCGCGCGAGGAGCTCGCCGCGGACGCGCAGGTGAGCGCGCAGGGCGGCGGGTTCCCCGGCTTCACGCTCGCGCACAACGTGCGCAGCGAACCGGAAGTCGACGATCTCCTCGCCGAGGTCGAGGCGAGGGGCGGGCGCATCGTCAAGCGCGCGCAGCGCGCCGACTGGGGCGGCTACTCGGGCTATTTCGCCGATCCCGACGGCTTCCTCTGGGAAGTCGCCTGGAACCCCGACTTTCCCCACGTCTGAGAGGGGGCGCGCGGACCCGGGTTTGACGCCCGTCAGAGGGGTCGGGTCGCGATCGGGCATGCTGGAAGTCCCGCTCCCCGCCCTTCGCCATGCCCGATCCGGTCTTTCGCATGCGCAACGTCTCCAAGGTCTACCACGTGGGGGACCTGGAGGTGGTCGCCCTGCGCGAGGTCTCGCTCGAGCTCTTCGCCGGGGAGTTCGTCGTGCTGCTCGGCCCTTCGGGCAGCGGCAAGTCGACGCTCCTCAACCTCCTGGGCGGGCTCGACGTCCCGACGGCGGGCGAGGTCGACTACCTCGACCATTCGCTCTCCGAGGGGGGCGACGAGAGGCTCACGCGCTTTCGCCGCGAGCACGTGGGCTTCGTGTTCCAGTTCTACAACCTGATCCCGAGCCTCACCGCCGCGGAGAACGTGGCGCTCGTCACCGACATCGCCGAGAAGCCCATGGACCCGCGCGAGGCGCTCGCGCTCGTGGGGCTTGCCGAGCGCGCGGACCACTTCCCCGCGCAGCTCTCCGGCGGCGAGCAGCAGCGCGTGGCGATCGCCCGCGCGGTCGCCAAGCGCCCCGACGTGCTGCTGTGCGACGAGCCCACGGGCGCGCTCGACGTGACCACGGGCCGGCTCGTGCTCGAGGTGCTCGAGCGCGTGAACCGGGAGCTCGGCACGATCACCGCCGTCATCACGCACAACGCCTCCATCGCCGCCATGGGCGACCGCGTGATCCGCATGTCGAGCGGCCGGATCGTCGAGATCGCCGCCAACGCGGCGCGCCTTGCCGCCTCGGAGCTCGTCTGGTGAGGCTGGGCGCCCTCGACCGCAAGATCCTGCGCGACGCCTGGCACATGCGCGGCCAGATCCTCGCGTGCGCGCTGGTCGTGGCGGGAGGCATCAATTCCTTCGTCTCGCTCTCCTCGCTCAACCGCACCCTCGCGGCCTCGCAGGCCGCCTTCTACGAGCAGCACCACTTCGCCGACGTCTTCGCGGGGCTGGTGCGCGCGCCGGAGCACGTCGCGGCGTCGCTGCGCGCGATCCCCGGCCTCGCCGTGCTCGAGACGCGCGTCGTGGTGCGGGTGAACCTCGACGTGCCGGGCTTCGCCGAGCCTGCACGGGGGCTCATCGTGTCGATCTCCCGGGAGGCCTCCGGCGGCCTCAACACGCTGCACCTGCGCCGCGGGCGGGTGCCCGCGCCCGCGAGCCAGGACGAGGTCCTCGCGAGCGAGGCCTTCGCGCTCGCCCACGGGCTCCAGCCGGGCGACGCGATCCGCGCCGTGATCAACGGGCGCTACAAGCGCCTGCAGGTGGTCGGCGTGGCGAACTCCCCCGAGTTCATCTACGCGCTCGGGCCCGGCCAGTTCGTCCCGGACAACCGCCGCTACGGCGTGCTCTGGATGGACCGCAAGGGCCTCGCGACCGCCTACGACATGGAGGGCGCGTTCAACGACGTCACGGCGCGGGTGGGGCCGGGCGCCTCGATCCCCGCGGTGCTCGGCGAGCTCGACCGCATCCTCGCGCCCTACGGCGGCGTGGGCGCCTACGACCGCGAGGACCAGCTCTCGCACCGCTTCCTCTCCGACGAGGTCACCCAGAACCGCACGATGTCGCGCATCACGCCGACGATCTTCCTCGCCGTCGCGGCCTTCCTGCTCTATACCGTCCTCACGCGGCTCGTGCAGCTGCAGCGCTCCCAGGTGGGGCTGCTCAAGGCCTTCGGCTACTCGGGCGCGGAGATCGCGCTGCACTACCTCAAGCTCGCGCTGCTGATCTCGCTGCTCGGCGCCGCGCTCGGCGTCGCGACGGGGCTTCCCTTCGCGGCCTCGATGCTCGAGCTCTACCGGGAGTACTACTTCTTCCCGATGTCCGGGGGCGAGCACATGCTGCCTGCGGCCGCCGCGGGCGTGGCGCTCGCCGTCGGCGCGGCGGCCCTGGGCGCGGTGCCCGCCGCGATGCGCGCCGCGAGCCTCGCGCCCGCCGAATCGATGCACCCCGAGCCGCCGCCGCGCTTCCACGCCGGGCTCCTCGAGCGCTACGGCCTGCGCCGGGCGCTCAAGCCCGCGGGCCGGATGCTCGTGCGCAACCTCGCGCGGCGCCCGCTGCGCTTCGTGGCGAACGTCTCGGGCATCGCCATCGCCGTGTCGCTCCTCGTGATGATGTCGGCGATGATGGACGGCGTGCGCTACCTCATGGCCTGGCAGTTCACGATCGTGCAGCGCGACGACCTGCAGGTGATGCTCACGCACCCGCGCTCGCTCGGCGCCCTCCACGAGCTGCGCACGATGCCGGGGGTGCTCGAAGCCGAGCCCCTGCGGCTCGCCTCCGCGCGGCTGCACGGCGCGCACCGCATGAAGCGCGGGGTCCTGTTCGGGGTCGAGCCCGAATCGCGGCTTCGCCGCGTGGTCGGGGGCGACGGGCGCCCCTGGGCGATCCCGCCCGAGGGGATCCTGCTCACGGCGATCTTCGCCGACACGCTCGGCGTGCGCGCCGGCGACACGATCGAGGTCGAGGTGATGGAGGGCAAGCGGCCGCGCGTGCCCATGCTGGTGATGGGCGTGGTGGACGAGCCGATCGGCTACGCCGCCTACGTCGCGCGCGCCACGGCCAACGCGCTCCTGGGCGAGGGCGACGTGCTCACGGGCGCGTACCTGCGCGTGGACGCGGCGGCGCGCGAGCGCCTGTTCGCCGACCTGAAGGGGATCCCGCAGGTGGCGGGCGCGAACCTGCGGGAAGCCGCCTACGCGCAGTTCTCGGCGATGATCGACCGCAGCGTGGGCATCATGATCGCCATCAACCTGGTCTTCGCGTGGATCATCGCCTTC
Organism: Usitatibacteraceae bacterium; assembly: GCA_044220635.1. GTDB lineage: Bacteria > Pseudomonadota > Gammaproteobacteria > Burkholderiales > Usitatibacteraceae > JBGAQP01. Next base: position 43,858 of record JBGAQP010000016.1, on the reverse strand, counting down.
GGGCTGGTCTACAACGGGGCGCGGATCGCGCTCTCGGAGCGCGGCTACGAGCTCGCGACGCTGCGCGTGCTGGGGCTCACGCAGCGCGAGACCGCCTCGCTCCTGCTCGGCGAGCAGGGGGTGATCACCGCCGTGGGCCTTCCCCTGGGGCTTGCGCTCGGCATCGGGCTCACGATCTACTTCATCTGGATGCTGTCCACGCAGATGTGGCGCATGCCCTACGTGGTGACCGGCGCCAATCTCGTCGGGGCGATGGTCGCCGTGGCGGTTGCCGCCGCGGCCTCCGGCGCGGCGGTGGCCTGGCGGCTGCGCCGCCTCGACCTGGTGGCGGCGCTCAAGGCGCGCGAATGAGGCGAAGGAAGCGATGAAGATCTCCAGGCAGGCACTCAAGTACTCCGCAGCCGGGCTCGCGCTCGTCGCGCTCCTCGCCTGGTGGGCCTGGCCGGAGCCGCGGATCGTCGAGACCGCGAAGGTCACGCGCGGCCTCGTGCAGGTCACGGTCGACGAGGATGGGGAGACGCGCGCGATCGACCGCTACGGCGTGGCCGCACCCGTGGCCGGGCGGCTGCTGCGCGTCGCCTTGCGCGACGGCGATCCCGTGAAGGCGGGCCAGGTGGTCGCGGAGATCGCGCCGCTGCCGATCTCGGAAGCGGACCGCGACCTGCTCGAGGCGAAGCTCGAGGCGACCCGGGCGCTGCGCCTGGAGGCCGAGGAGAACGTGCGCCGCGCCGAGGCCGACGCCGCGCAGGCCGACCGCGAGCGCGCCCGGGTCGCGGACCTGCTCGCGAAGAAGTTCGTCTCCGAGCAGGCGCTCGAGCAGGCCGACGTCGCGGCGAAGACGAAGTCGGCGGCGCTGAAGGCGGCGCGCTCGCGCGCCGCCGCGGCCGCAGCCGAGGTGGAGGCGGCGCGGGCGACGCTCCTCGCGGTGCAGGCGAAGGCGCCCACGGTACGCGTGAGCTCGCCCGTCGACGGCCGGGTGCTGCGCATCGTCGAGAAGAGCGAGCGCGTCGTGCAGCCGGGCACGGTGCTCGCCACGGTGGGCGATCCGGGCTCGCTGGAGATCGTCATCGACGTGCTCTCGAACGAGGCGGTGCGCGTCAGGCCCGGCATGCGGATGCTGCTCACCGGATGGGGCGGCAACGAGGTGGTCGAGGCGACGGTGCGCACCGTGGAGCCCGCGGCGTTCAAGAAGATCTCGGCGCTGGGCGTCGAGGAGCAGCGCGTCTACGTCGTCGGCGACTTCAAGGCCGTGCCCCCCGGCGTGGGCGATGCCTACCGCGTCGACGCGCGCATCGTCATCGCCGAGAAGGCCGACGCGCTGCGCGTGCCCGTGGGAGCGCTCTTCCGCCGCGGCGAGAAGTGGGCGGTCTTCCTCGTCTCCGACGGCCGCGCCGTCGAGAAGCCGGTCGAGCTGGGGCTTCGCGGGGCCCGCGATGCCGAGATCGTCGCCGGGCTCGCCGAGCGCGACGAGGTGGTCCTCTACCCCGGCAACGACCTCGCCGACGGCACGCGCATCGCGCCACGCCGCTGAAAGCGGCTCAGGACAGGAATCGCGAAGGGGAGATCGCCCCGCGCAGGTCCCGGGGCAGGGGCGAGGGCTCGCCCGAGAGCAGGCAGGCGAGCAGCTCCGCGCCCAGGGGCGCCCACAGCAGCCCCCGCGAGCCCAGGCCCGTCGCGGCCCAGAGGCCGCGCTCGGCGAGCGCGCCGAAGATGGGCAGGCGGTCGGGCACCGTGGTGCGAAACCCCGTCCAGCCGCCGAGGTCCATGGGGTGCAGTCCCGCGGCGAAGCCGGGCATCATCGCCTCGGCGCGCGCGAGGTTGTCGCGATGGTCCGCGGCGCGCAGCGCCTCGTCGGCGTCGTGGTGCTGGTAGGTGGCGCCGACGCACACGCCGCCTTCCGGAAGGGGCGCGCAATAGCCGGTGCCGCAGACGATCGTCGCGAGCGTGCGCGCCGGGGCGGCGGGCAGGTAGCTCACCTGGCCGCGCACCGTCGACAAGGGCAGGCGCGCCGCGGGCGCGAGGCGCATCGCATCCGCGGCGTTCGCGATCACGAGCGCGGGCGCCTCGGCGATCACGCGGCCGTTGCGGTCGAGCGCGCGCCAGTCGGCGCCCTCGCGCTCGAGGCGCTCCACGCGGGCCGCCGCCCGGCGCCGCACGCGCGAGCCGGCGCGGGCGAGGCTCGCGACGGCGAGGCTCGCGGGCGAGACCCAGGCGCCGGAGGCGATCCACCAGCCGCCGCCGCGGACCGCGTGCCCCGCGATCTCGCGCGCCTCGCGCGCGTCCACCGTGCGCAGGAACCCGGGGGGATAGCGCTGGGAGCCGGCGATCGCGGCGAAGCGGTCGGCCTCGACCGCGTCCTCGGCGAGCTGCAGCGCCCCGCAGCGATCCCAGACGAGGTGGTAGCCGTCGTGCTGCAGCGCCCGGTAGTGCTGCAGCGCGTAGAGGAAGGCCGCGCGCGAGGCCTGGGCGTTCACCGCGTCGCGCAGGTTGGCGATCGGGCGAACGAGCCCCACGGCGCTGGCGCTCGGCGCCTCGCGCGCGTCGACCAGATCGACCTCCCAGTCGCGCGAGGCGAGCCGCTCCGCGCACAGCGTTCCCGCGAGCCCGCCGCCCACGACGACCGCGCGCCGCTCGCGTCTCGCGGCGCCCGCTTCGCCGGGCTTCGCTCCGGCGAGCATCTCGCGCTTGCGGCCGTAGCCTTCGCGCCGCGCGAGCTCGAATCCGGCGTCGGCGAGCGCGGCGCGCACGCCGCCCGCGACCGTCCAGGTGGCGAGCGTGGAACCCGGGAGCGCGAGGCGCGCGAGCTCGCGCACGACTTCCGGCGACCAGAGCTCCGGGTTCTTCGCGGGCGAGAAGCCGTCGAGGAAGAGCGCGTCGGCGCCCGCCTCGAGCTGCGGCAGGAGCTCGCGGGCCTCCCCGAGGAGCAGCGTGAGCGCGACGCGCCCGCCGTCGAAGTGCAGGCGGTGGAAGCCGGCGATCGGCGGCGGCCAGACGGCGACGAGCGCGAGCGCGAGCGGCGCCAGCTCGTCGAAGGGAGCGAGCGCGCGCCCGAGGTCCTCGCGCGCGAGGGGATGCTTCTCGACCGAAACGAAGTGCAGCCGGCGCGGGGCCTCGGGGTCCGCCCGCCAGGCCTGCCACGCCGTGAGGAAATTGAGGCCCAGGCCGAAGCCCGTCTCGAGGATCACGAAGGCCTCGCGGCCCCGCCAGCGCTCCGGAAGGCCGTTGCCCGCGAGGAAGACGTGGCGCGCCTGCCCGGGGCCGCCCTCGGTCGGATGGTAGAGGTCCCCGAACGCTTCGGACAGCGGCGTGCCTTGGGGGGAGAACGCGAGCCGCGCGGGCTCCACGCAAACCGATCGGGTGGTCATCGCAGGGTCGGCGGGACCGGAGGCGGCCCCTTCGCGCACATTACCGCAAGTGGGGCCGGGGCCCGCGATTCCGCCCTTCGGCGCGGCGGCTCCCTGCGTCCCCAAAGGAGGGAAGGACGCCCCGGGTGGCCGGGCAAGTGCGCGGTTGCCGGACCGCCGCGCCGGGTACGGAACCCTCTAGTACAGCGCGCCGGAGAGCTTCCGGCGGTACTCGGAAACCAGCTCGGGCTCGGCGGCCGCCATCTCGAAGACGGCGAGCATCTTCACGCGCCCGATGTCGTCGCGGAACTTGCGGTCGCGCTTCGCGATCTCGAGCAGTTGCCCGAGCGCGGCGGCGAACTCGCGCCGCGCGATGTGCAGCTCTGCGAGGTCGAGGCGGGCCTGGAGGTCGCCCCCGTCGGACGCGATCCGCCGCGCGAGCTCCTCGGCGGGAGGCAGCGTCGCCACGCGCTCCGCGGCCTCGAGCCGCGCACGCACCGCGGCGTAGCCCGATTCCTGGTCGGCGCCGGCCGACAGCGTGTCGAACTGCGCGCGCGCGGCCTGGGACTCGCCGGCTTCGAGGAGCGAGGCGACCAGGTCGAGGCGCGCCGCGTCGTTGGAGGGATCGAGCGCGAGGGCGTTGCGCAGGTGCTCCGCGGCGATCGCGGACTGGCCGCGGGCGAGGGCCTCGCGGGCCTTGCGGTGCTCGATTCGGCTCGGGTCCGGGATCAGCCGGTCGAGGAACGCGCGGATCTGCCCCTCGGATTGCGCCCCGAGGAACTGGCCCGCGGGCCGCCCCTCGGCGAAGGCGACCACGTAGGGAATCGAGCGCACCTGGAACTGCGCCGCGAGCTCCGGGTTCTGGTCGGAGTTGACCTTGACGAGCTTCCAGCGCCCGGCATAGTCGCGCTCGAGCTTCTCGAGCAGCGGGCCGAGCATCCGGCAGGGGCCGCACCACGGCGCCCAGAAATCCACCAGGACCGGCACCTCCTTCGAGGCCTCGATCACGTCCTTCTCGAATGAAGCCAGCGTCGCGTCGATCATTCCCGTCTCCGCAATCCCGTCCAGCCGTATAGATGGTGGCGGACTCCCGCGGTTCAATTCCCCGCGGCCGCGCCGGGGTTTCTGCAATACTGGCCCCCCATGGGACTCGTCCTGGACCTTCCCCCCGGGCTCACCGGGACCGCCGAGATGGTGGTCGGCGAGCAGCACACGGCGCCGCGCGTGGGCAGCGGACGGATCCGCGTGCTCGCCACGCCGGTCATGATCAACCTGATCGAGGCCGCGGCGCTCGCCGCCGTCGAGCAGTCGCTGCCCGAGCACCACCAGAGCCTGGGCACGCGGCTCGACATCTCCCACGTGGCGGCCACGCCCGTGGGCATGCGCGTGCGGGCCACGGCGGAAGTGGTGCGCGTCGAGGGCCGGACGATCCACTTCCGCGTGCGTGCCGAGGACGAGCGCGAGCTCATCGGCGAGGGAACCCACGAGCGCGTCGTGGTGAACCTCGACCGGTTCGACCAGCGCGTGCAGGCGAAGGCGGCGAAGGGCGGCGCGGTCCCGCCCTAGCGGCGCGCGACGCCGGTCCCCTCGAGGCGCTTGAGCCCCTGGTAGAGGATCGGGTCCCCGGGCCCGCCGCTCGGCGCCGCGAGGTCCACGTCGATCGCCGGGCGGATCGCCTCGCGCGGCGTGCCGTTCACGTGGAAGGTCCTCTCCGCGGGGAAGCGCAGCGCGAGCCCGGTGCGGGGCAGGGTGAGGGCGCGCGCGCGCCCGCGCAGACCCGCCATGGGCGTGCCGATGAGGGTGGCGCGCGCGACGGCCTCGAGCCCCGCGGCGAGGGCCTCGCCTTCGGCCGCCGTCCAGCGGTCCACGAGCACGACGAGCGCGGCGCGGTAGGCCCAGGCCCCGCGCGGCGCGACCGTGTCGACGATGCGCGGCCGGCCCGCGCTCTCGCGCGCCTGCCACGGCGACTCGGCGGTGACGAAACGCGAGAGGACCGCGCGCACGCCCGTCTCGGTCCCGCCCGCGAAAGTCTCGCGCAGGTCGAGGATCAGCCCGCGCGTGTCGCCCATCAGCGTGAGGGCCGCGTCGAAATGCCCGACGAAGGCGGGATCGCCGAGGTTGTTCTTGATGCGGATGTAGCCGAGGTCGCGGTTCTCGCCGATGCGCCGCGCGACGAGAGGCGGGCCCGAACCCTCGTCGGCGGTGCCGCGCGCGATCTCGAGCGTGCGGCGCGAGCGCCCTTCCGCCACCTCGAGGCGCAGCATCCCCTCGCGGGGGCCGGCAAGGACGTGGCGCAGGGCCCAGTCGCGGGCGGCGCCGCCGGCGGGCTTCGGCCCGAGCAGGTCGCGGATCGCGTGCTCCACCGGCAGGCCCTGGATGCCGACCACGACGTGCCCGGGGTGCAGGCCCGCGACGTCGGCGACGGTGGAGGCACGCACCGCGGTGACGAGCGCCTGGGGCCCGGCGAAGCGTGCCCAGATGTCGGTCTCCGCGGGGACGCGGCGCGAAACGCCGATGCCCTTGCCGGAAAGGCCCACGTGATCGTCGCGCAGCTCCGCGAGCGCGCCATCGAGCGCCCGCGCGAAAGCCTCGAGCGTCTTCGCCCCCGCCGCGCGGGGGCGCCAGAGATCGCGCGCGCGGCGCCACGCCGCACGCGCGCCGTCGAAGTAGGCGTAGCCCTCGTCGACGGCCTTCCACATCGCGTCGAAGTCCTCGGCGAAACCCCGCGCGGCCGGCTGGGCCCGCGCGAGCAGCGGAGCGAGGGGCAGCGTCGCGGCCAGCCCGAGCAGGTCGCGGCGCCTCATGCCGGCGCGGCGGTCCCGGCCGGAGCCTTCGCGGCCGCGAGCCGCTCGATCTCGGCGATGCGCTCGTCGAGCACGTCGGCCGCGGTGTAGCCCGAGGCGACGAGGTAGAGCTGGTCGCCGCGGGCGAGGCCGAGGGTCGGGAACCCCGTGACGCCGAGCGACTGCGCGGTGCTGAAATCCAGGCGCGTCTCCGCGCGCATCTCCTCGGACTCGAGCCGCTCGAGGAAGGTGGCGCGCTCGTAGCCGGCCTCGGCCGCGAGGTCGGCGAGCACCTCGGGCCGGGTCACCTCGCGGGCGTCGCGGTAGAAGGCGGCCTGCACCGCCCCGAGGAATTCCCGGGCCTTCGCGGCGTCGAGCGCACGCGCCGTGACCACCGCGCGGCAGGGCGGCTCGGTGTCGTAGACGAAGTCCTCGCGCGCGAGGATCGCCTCGGAGAACGGCAGCCCCGAGGCCTCGCGCACGTGCTTCCAGTGTCCGCGCAGCATCTCCTTGAACTCGGGGCTCATGGTCTGCGTGTTGTAGGGGCGCAGCCCCCCCATCACGAGGTCGAGGCGCGCGCCGGGATGGCGGGCGAGGAGCGCGGCGAGCTGCGGCCCGAAGCCGTAGCACCACGAGCAGAGGGGGTCGGCGAAATAGAGGAGGTGCATCGGCGGGGAGCGGAAAGCGGCGGCGGCGTCGGCCGCCCGAGACGGAATTCTACGCCGCGATCGAGCGGCCGAGCGACAGGGCCACGACGCGGTCGCGCCCGCGGTGCTTCGCGATGCCGAGCGCCTGGTCGGCGCGCCCGAGCAGCTCGTCGATGCTTTCCGGGCCCTCGTCGAGGCGGGCGGCGACGCCCGCGCTCACGGTGACCGGGACGGGCTTTCCCTCGACCGAGAACTCCTCGGCGGCGACCGCCTTGCGGATGCGGCCGGCGACGACCACCGCGCCCGGGCCGGGAACCTCGGTGAGCAGCACGCAGAACTCCTCGCCGCCGTAGCGCGCGAGCATGTCCTCCTTGCGCAGCTGCAGGCGCACGACGTCGGCGAAGCGCTTGAGGACCTCGTCGCCGACCAGGTGGCCGTGGCGCTCGTTGATCGCGCGGAAGTGGTCGAGGTCGAGCATGATCACGGAAAGCGCCTGGTTCGCGCGCCGCGCGCGCGACAGTTCGCGCCCGGCGATCTCGTGGAAGGTGCGGCGGTTGTAGGCGCCGGTGAGCGGGTCGATCGTCGCGAGCCGCGCCGCGGCGTTGTCCGAGCGCTCCTTGTGCATCAGGAGGAACCCGCACGATCCCGCGAGCACCACGGCGTAGGCGGCGATCTGCGTTCCCGCCTGCAGGATGCCGGGGATGAGCAGCGCCTGGATCGGGTCGGAGCTCAGGCCCGCGGTGATGCCGCGGGTCACGAAGAACAGCGCGCCCAGCGCGTAGCAGCCCACCATCAGCCCGCGCAGGTGGTGGCCGAGCGGGGCGCGCAGCTGCAGGGCGATCACCGCCAGGACGGCGAGCAGCGAGCCGAAGGCGACGCCGGCGAAGAGCACCTGCCCCGCGAGGTCGCCCGCGAGCAGGGCGAAGGGCACGCCGATGGCCGCGATCACGGCGGTGTGCACCCACACGGGCAGGCTGCGACGGTCGAACTCGAGCAGGGCCGCGCCCTGGAAGGTCATGGAGAGCGCGAAGAGCGCGTTGGCGAGCACCATGAGCCCGGGCTCGGTCGCGTACGCGGGCGTGGCGAAGAGGGCGAAGGCGAGCGCCTGCATCCCGAGCGAGATCGTCCACGGCCCCAGGCCCTCGCGCATCCGCCGTCCCGCGCCGATCCACAGCGTCGCGGCCAGGATCAGGTCCGTGATCACCATCACGATGAGGAGGGTGCGGATGTCGAGCATGGAAGGAAGATTAGGCCGTTCGCGCCGGGCGGCGCGATGCCGCAGTTCACATTTCCGGGGGTCGAGGGGAGGTGGCCATTGTAACCACGGCCGGACCGGGGGCGCTTGGCCGGCCGGCACCGGCTGCGATACGATGGCCGAAATCGAATTGCAGCAGATGAAACTTTCACCCCGCCCCGAAAGGCCCCCGCCGATGCCGCTCCACCGACTCGCGGCCCTCGCCGCGTCGCTGCTCTTCGCGCTGCCCGTCGCGGCCCTCTCCCCCGAGCAGGAAGCCCTGTTCGCCGAGGAATTGCGCGGGGGCAGCAACAACCTCGTCTTCGTGCGGGGCACGACGCCGGCCACCTTCGCGGAATGGAAGCAGTCGTTCCTGAAGCTCGAGGTCCTCGTGGGCTGGGTCCACGCGAGCTCGGGCGACCAGGGGCGGGCCGCCGAGGGCATGACCCTGGTCGAGCTGCGCACCTCGCCCGACCCCGCCGACGGCCCGGACGTGCTGCGCAAGATGGTCTCCCGCGAGCCGCCCTCGGGCACCAACACGATCATCGTCGCGCCCGCGGCGGTGATCGCCGGCGCGTTCGGCCCCGAGGAGGCGGCGCTCCGGGAAGGCGACGCGATCGTCTTCCACGCCGAGGGCCGCGGGCGCTACCGGAAGCTCGGCCGCCTCGCGAAGGAAGAGCTCGCCGCGATGGCCGAGCGCCGCCGCGTCAAGTAGGCCCGCCCCCGCCTCACTCGACCTTCCCGATCCTCTGCACGACGCCGGAGAGCTTGCGCGCCTCCGCGTCCCAGAACGCGCGGAACTGCGGCTGGTCGAGGTACTGGATCGGCGTCTGGACTTTCGCGAGCGCGGCCTGGAAGGCCGGATCCGCGGCCGCGGCCTTCGCCGCCTCCCGCAATCTCGCGATCACCGGCTCCGGCGTCCCGGCGGGAACGACGAGCCCGGTCCATTGCGAGAACTGCGCGTCGTAGCCCAGCTCCTTGAGCGTGGGCACGTCCGGGAGCGCCGGGTGGCGCGCCTCGCCCCAGGTGGCAAGCACGCGCACCTTGCCCGCCTTCATGTGGCCCATGACCGTCGAAGGCCCCGTGGAGAGCGCGTCCACCGCGCCGCCGAGCAGGCCCACGATCGCGGGGCCCGCGCCCGCGTAGGGCACGTGGAGCATCTTCGCGCCCGCCGCCGCCGTGAGCATCTCCATGGGCACGTGCATGGTCCCGTAGTTTCCCGAGGAGCCGTAGGGGATGGTGCCCGGGGCCTTGCGCGCCGCCTCCAGCATTTCCTTCGCGTCCCTCCAGGGGCTGTCGGCGCGCACCGCGAGCACGGTGGGGTCGGCGGTGAAGCGCGCGATCGGCACCAGCTGCTCGAGCGTGTAGAGGGGCTCGCGGCCGATCACTCGGTCCGCCGCGGGCAGGAACGCGATCGAGGAAAGCGCGAGCAGCACCGTGTAGCCGTCGGGTTTCGCCTTGGCGACGTAGGCATGGCCGACGCTGCCGCCCGCGCCGCTCTTGTTCTCGACGATGACCGCGTGCCCGAGGTGGCGGCCCATGGCCTCGGCGAGCGGGCGCGCGGTGATGTCGGCCACGCCTCCCGGCGGGAAGGGCACGATCATCGTGATCGTCTTCGCCGGGTAATCGGGCTGGGCGTGGACGGCGAGGGCGAGCCATGCGGCCCCGAGGGCCAGGGTCGCGCGGGCGAGGCGGCGGTTCATGGGCTCTCCTTCTAGGGCGCGCGGCAGGCGACGCCCGCGGGCCCGGTGACATCCTGCCCATCGTGGGCCCAGATGCGCACGAGGTAGGGCGCGGTGGCGACCTTGGCGTCCGGGTCGTGCTTCGGGTTGGCGATGACGCGCAGCGTCCCGCCCCCGGTCACCTTCACCTGGCGTTCCTTGTTCGGGCCCGCGGGCAGGCCGCAGGTGTAGGCGGGCTCGCCGGCGATCGTGATCGCGAGCCCGACGAGCGAGTTCTGGCGGCCGTTCGGGTTGCAGTCGAGGCTCGAGAACTTGCAGCAGGTGTTGCGGCCGGGCTTGATCGTGGCGCGGAAGCGGTTGTCCTCGCGCTTCCAGTCGGGATGGGTCTCCTGCAGCACCGCGATGTCGCGGTCCTTGAGGTCGTTGTGCACGCAGTAGCCGCGGGCGGCGGGGGCGGCGAGCGCGAGGCCCGCCGCGATCATCGGCAGAAGGGCTTTGTTCATCGGGGCTCCCGGTACATGGCTCAGGTCGTTGGCTTGGCGCGGTACATGGCTTCGTCGGCCGAAGCGAGCAGGGCTGCGGGGTCGCGCGCGTGGTCCGGATAGAAGCTTACCCCCATGCTGGCGCCGCAGACGACGTCCCGGCCCTTCCAGGCGAAGGGCGTGCGGAACGCCGCGCGCACGCGCTCGCCGATGATGCCGGGGGTGTCCTCGCGCACGTCGGTCTCGAGCAGCACGACGAACTCGTCGCCGCCGAGGCGGGCGACCGTGTCCACCTCGCGCACGCAGGCGCGGATGCGCCCCGCCGCCTGACGCAGGACCTCGTCGCCCGCCGCGTGGCCGAGCGTGTCGTTCACGCGCTTGAAGCGGTCGAGGTCGATGAACACGAGCGCGATCCGGTCGCCGCTGCGGTTGACGCGCATGACCGCGTGCTCGAGGCGCGCGGCGAGCGAGTTGCGGTTGGGAAGCCCGGTGAGCGCGTCCATCACCGCCTGGTGGCGCAGCTGCTCCTCGGCCTCGAAGCGCGCGGTCACGTCCTGCGCGAGGGAGAGCAGCGACACGAAGCGGCCCTGGGTGTCGAAGAGCGCGGAGTTGTACCACTCGCAGTGGATCGCGCGGCCGTCCTTCGTGAGGTTGCGGGTGAGCATGCGGTTGCGCCGCTCGCGGCCCTCGACGAGCTCGCGGGTGATCGCGGCGACCAGCTCGCGCGACTCGGGGTGCACGAGGCCGAAGTCCCCGGGGCGCTTCTCGAGCACCTCCTCGGCCTTCCAGCCGAAGATCGCCTCGGCCTGCGGCGACCAGCGCGCCACCTCCATCGTCGAGGACCACTCGACGACCGCGAGCGGCGTGTTCTCGATGTGCGTGGCGAGCTCGGCGAGAGCGCGCTGCAGCGCGTCGTGGGTGCGCTTGAGCTCCTTCACCTCGAGCGAGCAGGAGAAGACGCCGAGCACGCGGCCGGCGGCGTCGCGGTGCGGGCGCAGGCTCACGGAGATCCAGTGCGCGCCGCCGCCGGGGCGCTTCGCGTGGCGCTCGTAGTGCACGTCCTCGCCCGCGAAAGCGCGCCGGATCCACGGCGCGAACTCCGCGTACGCCTCGGGCCCGTAGAGGTCGACGAGCGTGCGCCCGGCGATGCCCGCGGGAGTCGTCCCGAACCATTCGGCGAAGCCTCGGCTCGCGAACCGGATGCGCTCGTCGGTGCCGATGAAGGAGAAGAGGCCGCCGAGCGACTCCGCGAGCGCAGCGAGCAGCTCTTCCGGGCTGCCGAAGGCGTCGGGGATGGGCGACAGCGGGGCGCGGGGCATGGCGGTGTCGGGGGATTATCCGCCGCCGTCCCGCCGTCTCCAAGCCGCCCGACGGACGCGGTCGCGGGCCGGACGAACGGCGCGGCGCGCCCTGCTTCAGGAGATCTCGAGCTCCCGGGCGAAGTCGCCCGCGGGGACGTGGAAGGGCACGGGGCCGTCGGGCTGGGCGTGCAGGAACTGGCGCACGAAGGGATGCGCGGAGGCGAGCATCTCCTGCGTGGGCCCGTGGCCCTCGATCACCCCGTCGCCGATGAGGTAGAGGTAGTCGGCGAGCTGCACCGCCTCGTGCACGTCGTAGGTCACCACCACCGAGGTCGCGCCGAGCGCGTCGTTCAGCTTGCGGATGAGGTTGCAGATCACGTTGAGCGAGATCGGGTCGAGCCCGGCGAAGGGCTCGTCGTAGATGATGAGGTCGGGGTCGAGCGCGATGGCGCGCGCGAGCGCCACGCGCCTCGACATCCCCCCGGAGAGCTCCGTGGGCATCATGGGGTGCGCGCCGCGCAGCCCCACGGCGTGCAGCTTCATGACCACGAGGTCGTGGATCACCTCCTCGGGCAGCCTCGTGTGCTCGCGGATGGGGAAGGCGACGTTCTCGAACACGGAAAGGTCGCTGAAGAGGCCGCCTTGCTGGAACATCATCCCGATCTGGCGGCGCAGCCGGTACAGCCCGTCGTGGTCGAGGGCGTGGACGACCTGGCCCTTGACGGTCACCCGGCCCCGCGCGGGTCGCAGCGCCCCGCCGATCAGCTGCAGCAGCGTCGTCTTCCCGCAGCCGCTCGCGCCGAGGATCGCGACCACCTTGCCCCGCGGGATGTCGAGATCGATGCCCTTGAGCACGCGCTTCTTCCCGTAGGCGAAGTGCAGGTCGCGGATCTCGATGAGGATGTCGGCGGTGGCGTCGGCCATGGGGGTCGCGCGAGGATCGGAGCCCCGATTATCGCACCGCGGGCGTCGCGCTTCCTCGGCGCCGCGCTTCGGGCGAGAATCGCGCCGTGGAGACCGCCGCCGGAGCCGTAGCGCCCGAGGAGCGCCGCCTTGCCGCGGCCGGCGACGGCGCCCCGATCGTCTGGCGCATCCGGCGCGCCTCCAGGCCGCGCGGCCTCGTCGTCCTGCTGCACGGGCTGGCGAGCAACATGTCGCGCTGGGCGGAGTTCGCGGCCGCGACCCGGCTCGCGCGCCACTGGAGCGTGGCGCGGGCCGACCTGCGCGGGCACGGCGAATCGCTGCATCGCGGGCGCATCGGCTTCGAGGCCTGGTGCGGGGACCTCGAGGCGCTCCTCGCCGCCGAGGGCGCGAGCCGCGCGGTCCTCGTCGGGCACTGCCTCGGAGCGAACCTCGCGTTGCACTTCGCCGCGCGCCACCCCGGAAAGGTCGAGGGCCTGGTGCTCGTCGAGCCGATGTTCCGCGCCGCGCTCGCGGGAGCGCTCGACCGGGTGGCGCGGCTCAGGCCCCTCTTCGTGCCGTTCGTGCTGCTGCTGCGCGCGCTCGCCGCGCTCGGGCTTCACCGCCGGCGGCTCGCCACGCTCGACCTCGAGCGGCTCGACCGCGAGACGCGCGCGGCGATGGCCGCGGCCGGCGGGCGCTTTCCCGAGGAGCGCTACGCCTCCTGGGTCGAGGACCTGAAGAGCCTGCCCGTCTCGGTCTACTTCCAGGACCTGCTCGCGGTGACCGCGCCGATGCCCGAGCTCGCTTCGATCGCCGCCCCCGCGCTCGCGATCCTCTCGCGCGGCACGAGCCTCTCCGATCCCGCCGAGACCGAGCGCCGCCTCGCCGCGCTCCCGCAGGTCGAGATCCGCCATCTCGACGCGCAGCACTGGATCCCCACCGAGCAGCCCGAGGCGCTGCGCGCCGCCATCGAAGACTGGGTCGACCGGAAAATGGGGACAGTCCCCATTTAATCGCTGTAACAATCACGGCGCGGGCGGATTGTTACAACAATTAAATGGGGACTGTCCCCATTTATCGGCGGGGGGGCGTCCAGTTCGGGATGCGGGCCTTCATCGCGCGGACGATGTTGTCCGAGACTTTCTGGCGCAGGGCGTCGGAGGCGACGAAGCCCTCGGGCGCGGGCTCGGCGCGGTAGGTCTCGAGGCGCGATTCCTGCGCGAGGGCGCGCTTGGGGTCGCGGTCGGCCTCGGCGAGGCCGGGAGCGGCGGCGATGCGCGCGAGGAAGACGTCGGTGCGGTTCGCGAGATCCCCGGTGGTGCGCGTGTAGAAGGGCAGGAAGGCCGTGCCCGCGGCGCCGAGCCCCATGTAGTCGCCGAGGAAGTAGCCGCCGGCGTTCGGTGCGGTGTTGAGGTTGAAGGGGCCGGCCACCCGCGTCTCGCTCCAGTTCACCCCGTCGGCGGAGCGCGCGATCCAGTAGTCGGCGCCGAGCGTGGCGGGGTCCGCCGTGTTCGAGCGCAGGTCGAAGTAGGTGACGCCGATCATCCCGTCGGCGCGCACGCGCACCTGCGGCGTGAAGGCCGGCACCGAGGCGTCCGGGTTCACGCGCACCGGCGCCGACCAGCTCGCGCCCCCGTCGGTGGAGCGCGCGAAGGCGATGGCGTCGCGCGCCCCGCCCGAGAAGCGCGCGTCGGACCAGACGACGACGAACGCGCCGTCGGCCGCGGCGGCGATCTGCGCGACGATCGGCGCGCCGCGGATTCCCACGCCGGTCTCGGGATCGACGACGCCGATCGCGAGGAGCTCCGCGATGCGCACCGGCGCGGACCAGCTCGCGCCCTTGTCGGTGGAGCGCAGGACCGCGAGATGCCCGGTGACCGTGGCGCCGGTCCCGTCGGGCGCGCCGCCGCTCGTGGTGAGCTGGGTGAACAGGTTGAGCGCCGTTCCGTCGCCGCGCACGGCGACGAGGTTGCCGATGGTCTGCGCCGAGGGGCCGGGATCGAAGATCGTGCGCGCCGGCTCCCAGTTGAGGCCGCCGTCCGTGGTGCGCGCGAGGAAGGTCGGCCCCCCGCGTCCCTGCTCGAGGCGGTCCCAGACCGCGTACACGTAGCGCGAGTCCGTGGGGTCCGCGGTGATCGCGTTCTTGTCGTTGAAGTAGGGCGCCGTGTCGCGGATGAGCGCGACGGGCGCCGACCAGGTGAGGCCCCCGTCGGTCGACCGCGAGACGAGCATCGCATTGGCCGAGCCCGGCGCGAACGACGCGCCCGAGGTCGACAGGGACATCTGGTAAGCGGTGCCGTCGAGCGCGATCGTGACCCAGGGGTCGGTCGCGCGCTCGAAGTCGCCGCCGTTGGCCGCGGTGCCGCCCGAGCAGGCGGAAAGGGGCGCGAGCCGCCGGGACCACGTGGCGCCGCCGTCGAAGGACACCGCGGTCGCGTTCCCGCGCGCCGATCCGTTCGACCAGCGGTCCTGCTGCCACACGCCGATGAGGTGGTTCGCGTCGCGCGGGCTCACGGCGAGGTGGGGCTCGACCTCGGCGTTCAGGTACAGGGTGCCGCTCGCGCCGCCGCAGGCCGCCGCGAAGGGCGTGGGACCGCTCACGAGGCCGGGAACCGCGGCGGGCGCGGGCGGGGGTGCGGTGGTCGTGCCGCCGCCCCCGCCGCCGCTGCCCGAGCAGGCGGCGACCAGGCTCGCGGCCAGGGCCGCCACGGCGAAGGCTTTTCGTTGCGCCACGTTCCTCCCTCGGGCCTTTCGCCGCGTCGCGGCGCTTCCAGCGAATGGTAGTGGCCGCCGCGGCGCGCAAGGTCACGGGATGTTGCGGATTCGTTACCGCGGCGCGGTGCTAGACTGCGCGGATTCGAACAAGCCCGGGGAGGCGAGCATGGGACTCATCGATCGCGTCAAGAACATCCTCATTGCGCCGAAGACGGAGTGGGAAGTGATCGCCGGCGAGACGACCGGCACGGGGGCGCTGATCACCGGATACGTCCTGCCGCTCGCGATCGTCGCCGCCGTCGCCGGCTTCATCGGCAGCACCGTCGTCGGCACGAGCCTCGGCTTCATGGGCACCTTCCGCATGCCCTTCGCCTGGGGCCTCGTGATGGCGCTCTACCAGGTCGTGATGGCGGTGGTGGGCGTCTTCCTCATCGGGTTCATCATCGACACGCTCGCCCCGAATTTCGGCGCGCAGAAGAACTTCGCGCAGGCGATCAAGGTCGCCGCGTACTCCTACACGCCGGCCTGGGTGGTCGGGATCCTCATGATCCTGCCGATGCTCGCCATCCTCGGGATCCTCGGCGCGCTCTACGGGCTCTACCTCCTGTACCTCGGCCTTCCGCGCCTGATGAAGAATCCCGAGGAGAAGTCGGTCGTCTACACCGTCGTCGTCGTGATCTGCGCGATCGTCGTGGGCATCATCATCAGCGTCGTGGGCGGGCTCATCACGGCGCCGGCGATGATGGCCGCGGGCGGCGGCATGGGCGGGGGCTTCATGGGCCGCGCCGCGCCCGAGGTGACCTACGACAAGGACAGCCCCATGGGCAAGCTCGACCAGTTCGCCAAGCAGATGGAGGCGGCGGGCAAGAAGATGGAGGCGGCGGAGAAGAGCGGCGATCCGGGCAAGGCGATGGGCGCGGCGATGGAAGTGCTCGGCGTCATGGCGGGCGGCGGCGCGCGCGTCGAGCCCGTCGCGATCGACCGGCTCAAGCCCCTCGTGCCCGAGAGCCTCGCGGGGCTGCCGATGACTTCCTCCAAGGCCGAGACCTCGGGCATCGCCGGCCTCATGGTGTCGAAGGCCGAGGCGACCTACGGCGGCGGCGCCCGGCAGATCAAGCTCGAGATCACCGACACGGGCGGGGCGAGCGGGCTCGTGGGCCTCGCGTCCTGGGCGGGCGTGCAGGGCGAGAAGGAGGACGAGCGCAGGATCGAGCGCACGCGCAACGAGGGCGGGCGCATGGTGCACGAGGAGATCTCGAAGACCGGCGGGCCCAACAAGTACGCGGTGATCGTCGCCAACCGCTTCGTCGTCGGCGCCTCCGGCAGCGGCATGGGCCTCAACGAGGTGAAGGGCGCGGTCGCCTCGGTCGACCTCGGCCAGCTCGAGGCGATGAAGGACGAGGGCGTGAAGAAGTAGGCCCCGCCCTTCCTACTTCTTCTTGAAGCACTCCTTGTGGCGCTGGCTCTGCTCGCGCAGGGCCCGTGCCTCCTCGCCCGCGTAGAACTTCCCCTGCGAGAGCTCGACGTTGCGCTTCGCGAGCGCGGCGAACTCGGGGTCGGCGTCGAGGCGCCGGCCCTCCTCGCGCAGCTTCCGGTATTGCGCCGCGTCGTTGCGGGCGAGCGCGTCCGCGGCCTCGTTCTGGATGCGCGCCTGCTCGCATTGCGCGGCGGCGAGCCGGTCGCGCACCTTCAACAGCTCCTCCACCTCGGGGCTCAGCGCGAGGGCGGGAAGGCCCGCCGCGAGGGCGGCGGCCAGGATCGGGGTCGCAAGGCGGATTCTCATCGGCGGGTCCTCAATCGGTGGCGTCGGCGTCGCGGAACAGGCCGCCGCCGGGTTCCTTCTTCCGCGCCTCCTCGAGCGCGGGCTGCAGCCGGGAAACCCCGGCGAGAAAGTCCTCGCTCGAGGCGAGCGGCGCGAGGCGCAGCCCCGGGGGCTTGAGCTCGCCCAGGTTCGCGCCCTGCCCCGTGAACTCGCGCCGCTCGGAGCGGCTCACGTACTGCAGCGCCGCGCCCGCCGCGACGAGCACCACCACCAGGCCCATCGCGAAGGGCGTGTGGCGCGCGCCGATCGAGCGCAGGTGCGCGTAGCAGGCGGCGACGACCAGCAGCCAGAGCCCGAGGCTCGAGTAGTCGGCGACCGCGCGCGAGGCGAGCCCGAAGGCGAGCGCGTCGCGCGCGACGTCGAAGGCGAGGATCGCGAAGGCGGCGGTGAGCGTGATGCGCATCTGCAGGCCGAAGCGCGCCTGGCCCGAGAAGAGCCGCGAGATGAGCGCCCAGCCGCCCGCCCAGAGCGCGACCAGCAGCCCCCAGCCCAGGAGCGGGAGCACGAGCACGGAAGCGCTCGGCTCGGCGGTGATCTCGAGCCAGGCGAGGCCCGTCAGCATCGGGACGAAGGCCGCGCCGAGCGCGAGCGCCCAGGTCCCGTGCTTCGCGTCGGGCAGGAGCTCGCGCTCGGGCGCGACCGGCGCGGCGGCGTCGCGCACGCGCAGGAGCGTGCGCCCGATGCGCACCACGGGGTGCGCGGCGAGGTCCACGCGCGCCTCGCGTTCCTTCCCCTTCTCGACGAACAGGCCGTTGACGCTGCCCAGGTCCTCGGCGACGAGGGCGCCCTCCGCGGAGCGCCCGACGCGCAGGTGGTGGGGCGCGACGTGCGGATCGTCGACGACGAGATCGTTGTCGAGCGCGCGGCCGATCCGCGCCTCGGGGGCGTCGATGCGGTGGCGCTCGACGACCTCGCCGTGGCGCCCGAGCACCTCGACCCACATCACCGCGCCCATCGGATCGATTCCAGGAAGCGCTGGCCGAGCGCCTCGGAATTGGCCCAGGACACACCCTGCATCGAGAGCTGGGCGAGCAGCGCCTCGCGGCTGCGGTCCTGCGTGAGGGCGATGACGGTCACGTTGTAGAGGCCCGCGAACTCGCGGTAGGCGCGCGCGCACCAGGTGACGCGCAGCGCCGGGCGCTCGCCGCCCTTCGTCGCGACGAAGCCGTCGCGGCACTCCTGCTCGGTGAGGCGCTTGCCCCCCGCCTCGAAGCGCGGCTGCGAGCTGCGGTTCGAGATCTCCTTGGCGAACTGGAAGGCGTTCAGCTCCACCGCGCGGTACCAGGAGAAGTTCAGCTCAACGCGCCCCGTGAGGATGCGGTCGGAGACGAAGATGCCGGTCTCGCTCGAGCAGCGCGTGGTGTTCACCGCCGCGCGCGGCTTCGGGATCTGCCCCGAGTTCGTGCCCGCCCAGCAGGTGACCCAGGGCGCGGCGCTCTCGAGGCCGAGGTAGGGACCGTAGGAGGCGTCCTTGAAGCCCTGCTTCGCGAGCGCCTCGTGGAACGCGGCCTGCCAGGCCACGAGCTGGCGGCCGACTTCCTCCTTCGCCCGGTCGATCGCGAGCGGCGGCCCCTTGCGGGCGCGCTCGAGGAGCGCGGCCGCGAAGCGCGCGGGCACGAGGAAGCCGACCTGCTCGCCGTCGGTGCGCTTCGCGACGTTCACGCCGACCACGCGCCCGTCGGAGCCCGCCACCGGGCCGCCGCTCATGCCGGGGTTGATCGCGCCCGAGAAGTGGATGCGCTCGTCGTAGCTCTTGTCGACGAGGCCGTTGTAGGTGCCCTCGACGATCGTGAAGCCCAGGTCGAGGGGATTGCCCATGGCGTAGATGCGCTCGCCCTTGGGCAGGCGGTCGGCGAGCGCGCGCGGATCGAAGCTGAAGTGCGGAAGGCCCTCGCGGTCGAGCTGCACCACGGCGAGGTCGTTGGCGACGTCGATGGCGAGGACCTTCAGCGTGCCCTTGGCGCCGTCGGGGGCGAGGTACTCGAGGCGGTAGGTCGCGGGCTCGAGCGCGAACTGCGACACGACGTGGTAGTTCGTGATCGCGAGGCCGTCGGCGGAGACGAGGAAGCCCGAGCCGATCGTCGACTGCCGTCCCGCCGCCTGCAGGAGCGTGCGCACCTGCACGATGCGCGGCTTCGCCTGCTCGTAGACCTTCTCCGCCGCGGAGGACATCGGCGGCGCCGCCGCCGGGGCCCGCGGCGCGCCGCCCTGCGCCGCCGCCAGTCCCGCCCATCCCGCCACGATCCACCACGCCGCCCGTCGCATCCCGCAATTATCCGGAAAAATGGGGACAGTCCCCATTTTTTGGCTGTAACACAGGTTACAGAGCTTAAATGGGGACTGTCCCCATTTCAGAGGTCGAGGTAGTAGGCCTGGTCGCAGCGGCAGGTGTCGAGCTTTCCGGGTCGGGGGAGGAAGCCGGACTTGCGGTAGAAGGCGATCGCGTCGGCGAGGACCGAGGCGGTCTCGAGCTCCACGCGGCGGAAGCCGCGGGCGCGGGCGAAGGCGAGCGCCCGGTCGAGGAGCCGGCGCCCCAGCCCCTGGCCGCGCGCTTCCTTCAGCGCGTACATCTTGCGCAGCTCGACGCGGCCGTCGTCCATCGGCTTCATGCCGCAGCAGGCGACGAGGCGACCGCCCGCGTCGATCGCCGCGTCGAAACTGCCGCCGCGCGCGAAGTAGGCCGCGTCGAGATCCTCGAGGTCCGCGTCCACGCCCCCGGGCTCTGGCGTGAAGCCGTACTCGGAGAGCACGCCGTGGACGAGGGCGCGGGCCGCCGCGGTATCGGCCCCCGTCGCGCGCCGGATCGCGACGCCCCCGAAGCCCGCTGCGGCGCGCGACGCGGCACATGCCGCTCCCGTGAGCCGCGCGATGAAGTCGCGCGCCCCGTCGGGATCGGACGACCGGGCGCCGGGCGCCGCGGTGAACACGGTGGCGGGCGCCTGCTTCCCGTGCCGGGGGGGCGCGAGCGCCACGCCGCGCTCCACGATCGCGGCACGCGCCGCGCCGAGGTCCGAGCAGCAGTCGGCGGCCAAGCGTCCCTGGCCGAGCAGTTCCGCCACCTGGGCATGGGTCAGGACCAGCAGGTCGCAGGGCTCGCCCGCGAGGAACTTCCCGCGGATCGCGCCAGGTGCGCCGAAACCCACGGCCACCTCGGCGCCGATCTCGCGCGCGAGCGAGACGACCGGTCCCCGCGCGGCGTCCGCCGAGAGGACGGTGAGCGCCATCCTAGGAATCCCGGTTCACGCCCGGCCCGTCCGGCGCGGCGGCCTGCGCAGGGACCGCCGGCCGCGCCCGATCCGACGCGTCGAATTGCATCCCGAAATCCACCGGCCCGCTGATCAGGAACGACGGCAGCGCGGTGGAAACGGCCGCATAGACCAGCAGACCGCCGTAGAGGGCATCGTCGATGCCGTAGCGCTCGTGCAGGATGCCGGCGAGGACCAGCGTGAAGATGAGCGTCGGCGTGAGGGCGATGGCCACCCGCCGGCTGCTCTCCGCGCTCTCCTTCAGGAAGATCCGGCGCTGCAGCCAGAGCGCGCCGACGCGGGCCGGCAGCACCACGGCGGAGATCGCGAGCCCGATCGCGAGCGCCTTCCACGTGAGCGCTTCCGCCGGCACGTGCGCGCCTCCCGAGAAGAAGTAGAACGGGATGAAGAACGACGCGAAGCCCTTCACCGCATGCTGGTTCTCGTCCGAGGAGAGGTCGGGAAGGCGCGATTGCAGCAGGCGCGCGGCGAGCCCCGCGAGGAACGCCCCGACGAGATAGTAGGCGCCGAGGAGCTTCGTCGCGTACGCGGCCACCAGCCCCACCATCACGAGCAGCGAGAACTCCGAGCCCGGCGCGTGGGGGACGACGATGCGGGCGAGCAGCAGGTAGGCGAGGGGCAGGCAGGCGACCAGCAGGGCGAGCGCGCCGGTCGCCATCGCCAGGCGCTCCGCCGAGGCGGACTGAAGCACGACGAAGAGCGCGCCCAGGGCGAGGAGTTCCCCCGCGACCGCCTTGCTCGTCACCCAGAAGCGTTCCCCCTCGTCGAGCCCCAGGCGATCGAGGGAATCGAGGATGAAGCCGGTCGACGGCGTGAGCACGGCGAGGGCCGCGAGGATGGCCGCGGGCCACGGGAGCGACAGGTACTCCACCGCGCCCCACGCGACCGCCGCCACCGCGGCGCCGCGCGCCGCGAGGTGGCCGGAGAGCATGCCGCGGCCCCTGCGCAGCCCCGCGAGGTCCACCTCGATGCCCGCGAAGAGGAACAGCGAGGAGATCCCGAGGGTCGCGAGCAGCATGAGCGTCACGTCGGCCCGGGATTCCGGCACCGCGATGCCCGCGCCAATGCCCAGCGCGAGGCAGGTGAGCGGGGCCGGCAGTCGGAAGCGCTGGAGCGCCCGGGGAACGATCAGCAGCCCGCAGATCAGGGCGAGGAGGAGGACCTCGGGATCGATGGCGGGCATGGCCGCCGAGTCTAGCATCGGCGGCGCGCGCGATGGCGGCGCCCGGGCGATCAGGCCCGGATCACCCGGACCGGGTCGTCGTAGAGCTCCTTACGCTTGTCGAAGAGCGGGATCGTGGTGCCGTGGAGCCGGTTCTGGCCGAGGAGCGCGAGGTCGACGTCGGCCACGACGATCTGCTCGGCGTTGGCGACGCCCTCGGCGGCCACGCCGTCGCGCGCGAACGGGAAGTCCGAGGGGGTGAGGATCGCTGCCTGCCCGTAATGCATGCGCAGCCCCGAGAAACGCAGGTTGCCGACGGTGGAGGTCATCGCGACGTAGACCTGGTTCTCGATCGCGCGCGCATGACAGCAATAGCGCACGCGCAGGAATCCCTGTCGGTCGTCGGTGCAGCTCGGGACGAAGAGGATGTCCGCGCCCGCCTCGCACACCTGCCGGGCGAGCTCCGGGAACTCGATGTCGTAGCACACCAGGATGGCGATCTTCCCGCAGGGCGTCTCGAAGAGGGAGAGCCGCTCGCCCGCGGTGGTGTCCCAGTGCTCCTTCTCCCAACGCGTCCGGTGCAGCTTGTCCTGCGTGAAGACCTCGCCGGCCGGGTTGACGAGGTACGCGGTGTTGTAGAGCCGGCCTTCGCGCAGCGTCGGGTGGCTACCCGCGACGAGGTGGTAGCCGTGCTTCTCGGCGTGCCTGCGCATCAGCGCGACGTAGGCCGCAGTGTGCTCCGAGAGACCGCGCACGGCCGCGCGCACGTCGGTGAACTCCGCCATCGTCAGCAGCTGCGTGGTGAAGATCTCGGGCAGGAGCACGAACTGCGGCCGGTACTCCGCCGCCGCGTCGAGCACGAAGTCCACCTGGGTCTCGAAGCCCGCCCAGTCCTGCACGGGCCTCAGGTGGTACTGGACCGCGGCGATGCGCACCCTCACGCCGCCTCCCCGGGGAGCCGCGGCGTCCGGCGGGGGGGCGACCCGCGCGGGTTGAGCCAGACGATGAGCGCGGCATGCCCGCAGGACTCCAGGTCCTCGGGGAGATAGTTGTGGATCACCCCGCAGTAGTGGAAGCCCTGGGACAACTGGAAGCGCAGCACCGGGTCGGGGATGTCTCCCCAGACCACGCGCATCGCGTAGAGCTCGGGTGACATCACGTCCTTCACCGCGCGGTAGCCCGGGAGCCGGCCCGCCGCGATGATGCGTCGCAGGTCGAGCTGCCGGCACAGGCGCCGGCGCGCCTTGTAGAGCACGCGGCCCACGCCGTGGCCACGGCGCCTGGCGTCGACGACCACTTCGGCGCCGTAGAGGGTGCGCCCGGACGGATCGTGGGTCGAGAACGTGCCGTCGCCGGTGATGCCGCGCCAGGTGTGGTCCACGGCGTATTCGTCCCATTGCACGACGAGGCTCGCGCAGGCACCCACGATCCGCCCGTCGATCTCGGCGACGAACTGGCCTTCGGGGAACGCCGTATGCTGGAGGGCGAGCTGCGGGGCGGACCACGGCGCGATCACCGGGTAGGCATCGAGCTGCAGTGCCTGGATCGCCGGGAAGTCCGCAGGGCGCGTATTGCGCACCGTGACGGTGCCGGGCCGCCCTTCCTTGCCGTCGCGCCAGACGTCGGCGAGAGTGATGACGTTGGATCGCGCGGAGCGTTCGATGGTCTTCATGGGATCCTCCATTCAATGGACGAGCAGCACCGGCAGGTCGCAGCCCTGGAAGACGCGCGCGGAAGTGCTGCCGGCGATCGCCGACAGCAGCCCGCCGAAGCGGCTCGTGGACATCACGATCAGGTCGCAGCCGTGCGCCTCGGCGAAGCCGACGATCGCTTCGGCGGGGCGCGAGTCCACGACCTGCGCCGACTCGACGGGCACGCCGGCCGCGTGCGCCGCGCGCCGCACCGCGATGAGCGCGGGATCGTGCCGCGAACCCGGCGCGGCGGGGGGCGGGTCGAGAGGGACCGGGCCGCCGATCGCGCCCAGCCCCATGAAGGCGATGTCGGGGATCGCGGGCGAGACGATGTGGAGGGCGAGCACGCGCCCGCCGCTCATGCGTGCGAGCTCGAGGGCGGCGTGGGCCGCCTCGCGCGATCGCTCCGAGCCGTCGGTGGGCAAGAGGATTCTCTTGAACATGGGTCCCTCCTCAGCAGCCCTTGCGGAAGCGCGTCGCGCGGCAGTGCGGGCAGGGCGGCACGGTGCCCGTCCGCCGCAGGCGCATCGTGTGGCCGCAGCTGCCGCAGGCAAGCGTCCCGGCGCTGGTCACCTCGCCCGTGCGTTGCTCAAGCGCCCGTTGCCCGTCGCGGGCGAGGGCGCGCAGCGCATCGCCCGCCGGGGCGAGCGCGGAAGCGATGGAGGCGAGCGCGCCCGCCTCGAGGCGCGCGGGATCGAGCCGCTCCGCCACGTTCCGTTCCGCGCCTGCGAGCGCCTGCGCGGTGCGCTCGATGTCGCGTTGGAGGAAGCCCTTCAAGCGCTCGCCCTGCTGGTGCGTCACGGCGCCCGCGGCCGTGAGCTGCGCGCGAGCGGAATCGAGCGCGGCTTCCAGCGCCTCGGGGGTCTTCGTGCCGCTCGCCTCGAAGTGCCGCGCGAAGTTCTCGGCGAGGCGGTCGTACATCTCCTCCTGGCGGTGGCGGACGACCGCCGCGGCGCGGCGGATGCGCGCCATGGCGATCTCGTCGGCCGACCGCTTCTCGCCCCGCGGCGGCGACGATCGGGCCAGTTCGGTGTCGTGAGTCTTCATCGCGTGTCTCCTTTCGCGGGTTGACGAGGGCACGAACTCCCTCGCACGGACCGGCGGCACGGGGGACTTCGTCTTTTCGCCCGGGAACTCCCGGGACCGGAAAGGCGCCGCGCCAGCGGGCACGGGGCCTGACGATGCGGGCCGCGGAATGCGGATCGCGGCTCGCGAGGCGCCGGATCGGGGCGTGAAAAAGGCCCCTGACGCCTTCGATTCGAGGACAACACCAATCCGACAGGCTCGATCGCGTCGAGTTCCCGTCCATTCATCGCGGAAGGGGTTGACGCGATCTCATGCTGCATGGCAGCATTCGTTCCAGTGTAACGACACAGGGAACACCCCGAAACATGAAGCCGACCACCAACCATCAACCGATCCAGGCGCGAAAAGCCGCGCTCGGGGCCTGCCTTGCGCGGGTCTCCGACGGCTTCGTCATGGACCGCGATGTCTCCGGGAGGACGATGGGATAAGCCCGCGTCGTCAGCGAGGAAAACCCCCGCAAAGCCCGGAGAACCGAAAGGACTCCGGGCTTTGCGCTTTTCCAACCCGAAAAATGAAGAAGGGAGGCTGACGATGCAAGCGACACTGAACTGGAGGCCGGCCTGGCATGCCGTCCTGCGACCGGCCCGCAGCGTGCGCCTCGCGCGCGCGAAGTACGGCAACGCGCATCACCCCGAGCGCGGACCCCCGGGAGTCCCGGCCCGCGTCGCGGGCGCGCGGGCGCGCTTCGAAGCCGAGGCGCGCGCGGCGATGCGCGAGTGGCTGATGGTGTAGCGATGCAAGACTTGGCCCGGGGCATCGGGCCACACGGCGACTTCGCGGGCTGTGCGCGGCCCGCCTCACGGACCTTTCGGGTCGCCGCCCCTGACGGATGCGGAGGGACGCCTCCGGCCGTCGCAGGGGTTCGATGACGGAGCGGCCGGCCCTCGCGGCCGGCCGCGGTCAGAAACGCGTGCCCGCGACGCGCTTCAGGCGTCGTGCATCGCCCGCGCGACGCTCGCCTGCGCGACGACGTAGGACGAGGCCGTGGCTGCGCTCTCGAGGTCGCGGAGGAACGCCCCCAGGTCCGCGCTCGCCTCCGCCATCATCGCGACGAAGAGATCGGCGAGGCCCGGGTCGAAGTGCGCGCCGCGTTCCCGCGCGACGTAGTCCATCGCCTCGGCGTGCGACCACGCGCCCTTGTACGGGCGGTCGTGCGTGAGCGCGTCGTAGACGTCGGCGATCGCGGCCACGCGCGCGGCCATCGGGATCGCCTCGCCCGCGAGGCCGTCGGGGTAGCCGCCTCCGTCCCAGCGCTCGTGGTGGTGGCGGGCGATCGCGCGCGCGGCCTCGATCGCCGGCAGCGCGCTCGTGGCGAGGATGTCGGCGCCGATCACCGAGTGCGAGCGCATGAGGTGCGTCTCCGTCGCATCGAGCCGCCCCGGCTTGAGCAGGATCGCGTCGGGGATCACGATCTTGCCGATGTCGTGCAGCCGCGCGGCGATCTCGAGCCCCTCGAGCCCGGCCTCGGCGAGCCCCGCGCGGCGGCCGAGGAGCATCGCGAGGCGTCCGACACGGAAGCAGTGCTTGCCCGTCGCGTCGTCCCGGAGCTCCGCGGTCACCGCGAGGCGGACGAGCTGGGCCGTGGCGTCCTCCGCCGCGGCATCCGCCGGCGCCGTGAGCCCCTCCGGCAGGCGCGTGCCCTCGACCCGCGGGGCGCGCAGCACCGCCCAGAGGGCCCGGGCGCGCTCGCGCGAGAGCCGCTCCAGCGATTCCGTCGCGCGCACCGCGTCGCCCATGTCCGCGTACATCGCCGCCATGACCGCGGTGGTCTCGATCACGTAGATCGCGGCGGGAGCGCGCTCGGGGGCGAGCAGCGCGTCGAGGGCGGCGCGGGTGTCCGTGGCGTTGCGCTCGCGCACCGCCGCGAGGGCGCGCAGCACCGCGACCAGCCAGCGGTCGCGCACGCCGACGTTGGCGAAGGTCGCCGCGCGGTCGAGGTGCCCGAGGGCCTCCGCCACGCGCCCGCGCTGCAGGCACAGCGCCGCCCAGTTGCACAGCGCCGTGCACGCCATCGAGTCGCGCACGCGCGGCGGCGTCTCGAGCGCGCAGGCGAGGGCCTCGCGGCATGCCGCGACCGCGGCCTCCTCACGGCTCGCCTGGAGCCGGAAGCCGAGCGGGCATCGCAGCGCCCAGATGCCGCTGCGCAGCCGCATGTCGCCGAGGCCCTCCGCGATCCCGAGTGCGTGGGCCCAGTGGGCGTCGGCCTGCGGGTAGAGTCCGGCCCAGTCGAGGCCCATGCCGTAGGCGACCCAGGCCTGCGCCTCGTCGGAGGCCCGGCCGGCGGCGCGGGCGACCTCGAGCGCGGCCGCCGTGTGCCCGAGCGCCGCGCCCACGTCGTAGGTGAGGAGCTCCATCTCCCCGCAGCGCAGCAGGGCGCGGAAACGCAGCGCGGCGTCGAGGCCCTCGGCGAGCTGCACGGCCGAGCGCAGCAGCTCCGCGGCGTGCGCGACGTGCCCCGTGCGGTAGCGCTGCAGGCTCGCGGCGAGTTGGCCGCGCACCGCGACCTCGCGCCGGTCGGGCGCGTCGTCGGGCGACACCGCCGCGATGCGCTCGGCGATCGAGACGGCGAGCGCCTCGGCCTCGGGGGTGGAAGCCGCGCCGAGCCGCGCCTCGAGCGCGGCGATGTCCTCGGCGATGGCGGCGAAATTCATCGGCAGGCGGCGCCCGCGGGGGCACGCCCCTGCGGCCTCAGCGGCGGTAGAGCGCGGCGAGCTTCTCGGTCTCGCGCGCGAGCACCATCACGTCGAGGCCCACGGCGGTGAACACGGTGCCCCATTCCATGTAGCGGCGCGCCGAGGGCTCGTCGGTGGCGAGGATGCCCGCGGGCTTGCCGCAGGCGCGGATGCGGCCGATCGCGTCCTGGATCGCCGACTGCACCTCGGGGTGCGCGGGGTTGCCCAGGTGCCCGAGCGAGGCGGCGAGGTCCGCGGGCCCGATGAAGACGCCGTGGATGCCGTCGGTGCGTGCGATCGCCTCGAGGTTCGCGAGCGCTTCGCGCGTCTCGACCTGCACGAGCAGGCAGATCTGCTCCTCGGCGCGCTTCGCGTAGTCCTTGATCCGCCCGAAGCGCCCGGCGCGCGTGGAGCCCGCCACGCCGCGCACGCCCCGCGGGGGATAGCGCGTGGATTCCACCGCGGCGGCGGCGTCGGCCTCGGTGGAGACATAGGGCAGCAGCAGCGACTGCGCGCCGAGGTCGAGGTGGCGCTTGACGAGCACCTTGTCGTTCCACGCCACGCGCACCACGGGCGAGACCGGGTAGGGCGCGATCGCCTGGAGCTGCGGGAGGATGTCGGTCACCTCGTTGGGCGAATGCTCCGTGTCGAGGAGCAGCCAGTCGAAGCCGGAGCCGGCCAGCACCTCGGCCACGTAGGGGCTCGCGAGCGACACCCAGAGTCCGACCTGGGGCTCGCCTGCGAGGATCGCGCGCTTGAATCGATTGACGGGCAGTTCCATGGCATCCTCTCGGCAGTCCGGGAAGTTTACCGGGAAGCGACGCCGGAGGAGGAACGCGGGGGACGCCCCGCCGCGCCATGACCACGAAGCCCGAGGGAAACGCCTGGGAAGCGATCGTCGTCGGCTCCGGCATCGGCGGCCTCGCGTGCGCCGCCGCCCTCGCGCGCTCCGGGCGGCGCGTCCTCGTGCTCGAGCAGCACTCCGTCATCGGCGGCCTCACCCAGTCCTTCTCGCGCAAGGGCTTCGCCTGGGACGTGGGGATCCACTACCTCGGGCTCGCGCCGGGAACGAAGCCGCGCGCCGTGCTCGACTGGCTCTCCGGGGGCAAGCTCGAGCTCGCCTCGATGGGCCCGGTCTACGACATCGTGCGCTTCCCCGGCGGATTCGAGATCGCGTTCACGCGCCCCGAGGCGTCGCTGCGCCAGACCCTGAAGGAGCGCTTCCCCGGCCGAGAGGGCGACGTGGACCGCTTCTTCGCCGCGCTCCAGCAGGCCGAGCGCTCCGGGGGCGCGTATTTCGCCCTGCGCTCGATGCCCGAGCTCCTCGGCGCGGTGGTCGGGCTCTGGCGCCATGGCGAGGTCAAGCAGTGGTGGGGGCGAAGCGTCGAGAGCGTCCTGCACGAGACGGTGACCGACCCGAGGCTGCGCGCCGTGCTCGCGGCGCACTGGCTCGACTACGGCGCGCTCCCGCACGAGGGCAGCTTCGGCATGCACGCGACGCTGATGCACCATTACCTCGACGGCGGCTACTACCCCGCCGGCGGCGCGGCCGCCTTCGCCCGGGCGCTCGTGCCGGCGATCGAGGCGGCCGGGGGCGAGGTGCGCCACTCGGCGCAGGTGCGCGAGATCCTGATCGAGAACGGCGTGGCCACCGGAGTACACGTCGGCACGAGCGAGGTCGAGCGGGCCCCGCGCATCTTCTCGGACGCGGGCGCGCAGGCGACCGTGGGGCGGCTGCTTCCCCACGGCTTCCGTCGCGAGGAATGGGTGCGCGAGATCCTCTCGCTGTCGCCGTCGTGCGGGCACGCGGTGCTCTACCTCGGCCTCGAGGGGGACATCCGCCGGCACGGGGCGACCCCGGCCAACTACTTCATCCACGAGAGCTGGGATCTCGACGCGGCGGTGATCTGGCGCGACACCTTCGCGGACGCCCCGGGATCGCTCTTCGTCTCGTTTCCCTCGCTCAAGGACCCCGCGCACCGGCCCGGGGAGCCCGAGCACCACACGGCCGAGGTGCTCGCTCCGACCGCGTGGGACGCCTTCAAGCCCTGGGCGGGCGCGGCGCAGGCCGAGCGCCCCCAGGACTACGCGGCCTTCACCCGCTCGATCGCGCGGGCGCTGCGCGTGGCGTTCCAGCGCCACTTCCCGGCGCTCGCCCCGCTCGTGGTCGAGGAGCAGCTCTCCACGCCGCTGTCGATGGCGGCCTTCACCGGCGCGCCCCACGGCGCGAGCTACGGGCTCGCGCCCACGCCGCGGCGCTTCCTCTCGGAGAGCCTGCGCATGCAGACGCCGCTTCCGGGTCTCTTCCTCGTCGGGCAGGACGCGGGCACGCCGGGCATCGCCGGCGCCATGATGTCGGGCTACCTCGCCGCGGCCTCGCTCGAGCCCGCGCTGCTCAAGCGCCTCGCCTGAGCCCGCCGCCTCAGATGCGCCGGTCCATGCGGCGCAGGCGCGCCGCCATGACACCCATGATCTCGAGGGCGAAGGCGGGGTCCTCCTTCACGAGCGCATTGAAGCGCTCCTTGGAGATCGGCGCGAGGCGGCAGGCGCTCGCGGCCATCGCCGTGGCGCTGCGCGGGGCGGCATCGATGAGCGCCATCTCGCCGAAGGCGCCCCCCCGGCCCACGGTCTCGACCGCGCGCCCGGTCACGGAGAGCTTCACCGAGCCTTCGAGCACGACGTACATGAGCCGGCCTTCCTCGCCTTCGAGGAAGATGGTCTCGCCCGCGGCGAAGGCGCGCGTGTCCCCGGCATCGCGGAAGAGTTCGAGGTTGAGCATCGCCGCTAGCCCCGTCCGAGGAAGGGCATCTTGGTCGCCATCACCGTGAGGAACTGGCAGTTCGCCTCGAGCGGCAGGCTCGCCATGTAGAGCACCGCGCTCGCGACGTGCCCGACGTCCAGGCGCGGCTCCACCGCCATCGTGCCGTTCGCCTGGATGGTGCCGGCAGCCATGCGCTCGGTCATCTCGGTGGCGGCGTTGCCGATGTCGATCTGGCACACCGCGATGTCGTGCCTGCGCCCGTCGAGGGAGCCGGACTTCGTGAGCCCGAGCACGCCGTGCTTGGTCGCCGTGTAGGGCGCCGTGTTGGGGCGCGGGGAGTGCGCGGCGATCGAGCCGTTGTTGATGATGCGCCCGCCGCGCGGCTGCTGGTCCTTCATGATGCGGAAGGCCTCCTGCATGCAGAGGAAGACGCCCGTGAGGTTCGCGTCGACGACGGCCTTCCACTGCCCGAAGCTCAGGTCCTCCATCGGGATGCCCGGCGCGCCGGAGCCGGCGTTGTTGAAGAGCACGTCGAGCCGGCCGAAGGCGGCGCGCGTCTTCCCGAAGAGGGCGCGCACGCTGGCCGGGTCGCCCACGTCGGTCCTCACCGCGATCGCGCGCCCCGCGGGGACGCCGGATTCCGCGATCGCCTGCTCGAGCTTCTCGAGCCGGCGCGCGGCGAGCGCCACGCGGTAGCCTTCCTTCAGCATCGCGAGCGCGACGGCCTTGCCGATGCCCGCGCTCGCGCCCGTGACGATCGCGACCTTGCCTTCGGTTCCCATGGAGTCCCCGTTTCCGCCTGGTTGACTTGCCCGCTCAGCCCAGCGCCTGCAACACCTCGCGCAGCGTGTCGACGATCTGCGCGATCTGGGCCTCCTCGATGATGAACGCGGGCGCGAGCGCGATGATGTCGCCCGTGGTGCGGATCATGACGCCCTTCTCGTAGCACTGGAGGAAGGCCTCGAAGGCGCGCGCGCCCGGCGCGCCCGCGCGCGGCTCGAGCTCCACCGCGCCCACCAGGCCGAAATTGCGGATGTCGATCACGTGCCGCGTGCCCTTGAGCGAGTGCAGCGCCGCCTCGAACTTCGGCGCGATGGCGGCCACGCGCGCGAAGAGGCCCTCGTCCTCGTAGAGCCGGAGCGCGGCCACGCCCGCGGCGCAGGCGAGCGGGTGCGCCGAGTAGGTGTAGCCGTGGAAGAGCTCGATCGCGCCCGGCGGCCCCACCATGAACGCGTCGTGGATCCCGGAGTCGACGATCACCCCGCCCATGGGGACGGCGCCCGAGGTGATGCCCTTGGCGAAGGTGATCATGTCGGGCTGCACGCCCCAGACGTCGGCGGCGAAATGGCCGCCCAGGCGCCCGAAGGCCGAGATCACCTCGTCGAAGATGAGCAGGATCCCGTGCTTCTCGGTGATCGCGCGCAGGCGCTCGAGGTAGCCCTTGGGCGGCATGAGCACGCCCGTGGAGCCCGCCATGGGCTCGACGATCACCGCGGCGATGGTCGAGGCGTCGTGCAGGGCGACGAGGCGCTCGAGCTCGTCGGCGAGCTCCGCGCCGTGCTCGGGAAGCCCGCGCGTGAACGCGTTCCTCGCCAGGTCGTGCGTGTGGGGCAGGTGGTCGACGCCCGCGAGCATCGTGCCGAACATCTTGCGGTTGGCGACCATGCCGCCCACCGCGATCCCGCCGAAGCCCACGCCGTGGTAGCCGCGCTCGCGGCCGATGAGGCGGGTGCGGGCGCCCTCGCCCCTCGCGCGGTGGTAGGCGAGCGCGATCTTGAGCGCCGTGTCGACCGCCTCCGACCCGGAGTTGCAGAAGAAGACGCGGTCGAGGTTTCCCGGGGCGAGCTTCGCCACGCGGTCGGCGAGCTCGAAGGCGAGGGGGTGCCCCATCTGGAATGCGGGCGAGTAGTCGAGCACCGCCGCCTGCCTCTGGATCGCCTCGACGATGGGCTTCGCGCAATGGCCCGCGTTCGTGCACCACAGTCCCGCGAAGCCGTCGAGCACCTTGCGACCCTCGGTGGTCGTGTAGTGCATGCCCTGGGCCGAGGCGATGAGGCGGGGCGAGCGCTTGAACTGGCGGTTCGCGGTGAACGGCATCCAGTAGGCGGCCAGCTGGTCGGGGTGCAGGTGGACGGAGTCGGAGAGGGCGGTCATGGCGGCCTTCGGAGTGCCCGGGCTTTCGAGGAGCCGCCATTCTACTGCGCCGGGTTGGCGGTCGCTGCTTATAATCGGTTCGGTGCGATCCCGGCGAGCCGAGAATCGGGAGACCGCCATCCACGACGAGGAGACTCCATGAAACGCCGCGAATTGCTGCAAGGCGCGCTCGCCCTGGGCGCCGCGCAGGCCCTTCCCGCCTGGTCCCAGGCCTTTCCCGCGAAGACCCTCAAGTACATCGTCCCGGTGGTGGCCGGCGGCGGCAGCGACCTCGTCGGCCGCACCGTCACCGAGCGCTGGGCGAAGCTCCTCGGCCAGACGATCGTGGTCGAGAACATCGGCGGCGGTGGCGGCGTCATCGCCTGCCAGGCGACGATGAAGGCCGCGCCCGACGGCTACACGCTGCTCCAGGGCTACGTCGCGACCCACGGCACGAACCCCGCGACGCGCACGGTGCCTTACGACGCCGTGAAGGACTTCACGCCCATCGGCATGATCGGCGCCACGCCCAACGTCCTCGTCGTCGGCGCGCCCGTGCCGGCGAAGACGGTGAAGGAATTCATCGACTACGCCAAGGCGAACGCGGACAGGACGAGCTACGGCTCCGCGGGCCCGGGCTCGCTCACCCACCTCACGATGGAGCTCTTCAAGCAGCCCGCGGGGCTCACCATCGTGCACGTCCCCTACAAGGGCATCGCGCCGGCGATCACCGACGTGATCGGCGGCAGCACCCAGGCCATGTTCCCGGGGCTCACCGCGGCGCTCGGCCACATCAAGTCGGGGCGCCTGCGCCCGCTCGCGGTCACCGGGCCCACGCGCCATCCGCTGCTTCCGGACGTGCCCACGATGTCCGAGTCGGGCTTCCCCGGCTTCGAGTCGACGCAGTGGTACGGCGTCGTCGGCCCCGCGGGCATCCCGCCGGCGATCGTCAGACAGTTGAACGACACGCTGAACGCGGTGATCGCCACGCCCGAGCTCAAGGAGAAGCTCGCCGTCGAGGCGATCGAGCCCATGCCCATGAGTCCCGAGAAGTTCGGGCAGTACATCCGCGACGAGATCGCGAAGTGGGGCAAGGTCGCGAGGGACCGCGGCATCAAGCTCGACGCCTGAGCCCGCTCGAGACGACGCCATGGCCCGCAACACCCCCGTCGCGGCCGACGCCGCCGCGCCGCCCGTCACCGCAATCCTCGCGAAGTTCGTCGCGACGCATCCCGCGCGCGGCTGGAGCCACGCGGTCGAGCACGAGGCGCACCGCACCTTCCTCAACTGGGCGGGTTGCGCCGTGGGCGGCGCGAACCACGCGACGGCCGAGGCCGCGCTCGCCGCGGTGCGCGAGCTCGAGCCCGCGGCGCAGGCCGCGGTCCTGGGCCGGCGCGAGCGCCTCGACATGGCGAACGCCGCGTTCGTGAACGGGGTCTCCTCGCACACGTTCGACTTCGACGACACGCACCTGAAGACGATCATCCATCCCGCCGGGCCCGTGGCCTCCGCGCTCCTCGCCCTCGCGGAGCGCACCGGCGCGACGGGCAGGGCGGCGCTCGACGCGCTCGTGCTCGGCATCGACGTCGCCTGCCGCGTGGGCAACGCGATCTACCCGGACCACTACGACCGCGGCTGGCACATCACCGGCACCACGGGGATGCTCGGCGCGGCGGCGGCCTGCTCGCGGCTGCTCGGCCTGGACGAGGCGAGGACGGCGATGGCGCTCGGCATCGCCGCGTCCCAGCCCGTGGGGCTGCGCGAGCAGTTCGGCACGATGACCAAGCCCTTCCACCCGGGCGCGGCGGCGAAGGCCGGCCTCACGGCGGCACTGCTCGCGAAGCACGGCTTCACCTCGAGCCCGCGCGCGCTGGAAGCCCCCCGCGGCCTCATGCAGGTGATCTCGGACAAGCACGACTGGTCGGAGATCACCGCCGGGCTGGGCACGCGCTTCGAGATCTCGTTCAACACCTACAAGCCCTTCGCCTGCGGGATCGTGATCCATCCGGCGATCGACGCTTGCGTGGAGTTGCGCGCGCGCGGCGTGAAGGCGGAGGCGGTCGAGCGGATCGAGCTGCGCGTCCATCCCCTGGTGCTCGAGCTCACCGGGAAGAAGGAGCCGCAGGACGGGCTGCAGGGCAAGTTCAGCGTCTACCACGGCGCCGCCGCGGGACTGATCTTCGGGCGCGCGGGCGAGGGCGAGTACGACGACGCGATCGTCCTCAGGCCGGACGTGGTGGCCCTGCGCCGCAAGGTCGTCGCCACCGTGGACCCGGCGATCCGCGAGGACCAGGCCGATTGCGTGGCGCACCTCGCCGGCGGGCGCACCGAGCGCGTCTTCGTCGAGCACGCCATCGGCTCGCTCGAGCGCCCGGTCACCGACGCGGGCCTCGAGGAGAAGTTCCACGGCCTCGCGGACCCCGTCATCGGCGCCGCGGGGGCGGGCGCGCTCATCGCCGAGTGCTGGAAGCTCGGCAAGGCGCCAGACCTGCGCGCGCTCCTCGCCGCGGCGGTGCCGAAATGAGCGCGCGGCCGCGCATCGTCGTCCTCGACGACTACGAGCGCGCCATGCGCCGCCTGGCGGACTGGAGCGCGATCGACGCGGCCGCCGACGTGACGGTGCACACGACCCGGCTCGAGGGCGAGGCGCTGGTGGCAGCGATCGGCGAGGCGGACGTCGTGGTGCTGGTGCGCGACCGCACCCCGGTCGACGCGGCGCTCGTCGCGAGGCTGCCGCGCCTGCGCATCGTGGTCTTCACGGGCGCGCGCAACACCCGGCTGGACGCCGAGGCGCTCGCCGCGCGCGGCATCCCGGTCGCCAACACCGGCAAGGACTCGGGCAAGGCGAGCACCGTGGAGCACACCTGGGCGCTGATCCTCGCGGCGATGCGACGTCTCGAGGCGCAGATGGCGGCGGTGCGCTCCGGCGGCTGGCGGGTGGAGGGGCACCTTTCCGGCGAGCTCGGCGGCGAGCGCCTCGGGCTCATCGGCCTGGGCGAGATCGGCGCCCGCGTGGCGAAGGTCGGCCTCGCCTTCGGGATGGAAGTGCTCGCGTGGAGCCCCCACATGACGGCGGAGCGCGCCGCCCCCCACGGGGCGAGGTTCGTGCCGCTCGAGGAGCTGCTCGCGAGCTCGCGCGTCGTGAGCCTGCACCTCGTCCCGGGCGCCGAAACGCGCCACCTGCTCGACGCCGCGCGCCTCGCGACGATGCGCCCGGACTCGGTCCTCGTGAACACCTCCCGCGCGGCCCTCGTCGACATGGAGGCGCTACCCGCCGCACTCGCCGCGGGACGCCCCGCCATGGCCGCGCTCGACGTCTTCGAGACCGAGCCCCTGCCGCCGGACCACCCGCTTCGCTCCAACCCCAACGTGGTCCTCACGCCCCACGTCGGCTTCGTCACCGAGCCCGTCTTCGCCCGCTTCGCCCAGGGCGTCGTCCACCACCTCTCGGCCTGGCTCGCACAGCGATAAATGGGGACAGTCCCCATTTTTTCCTTGTAACAATCCGGGAAGGGGGAAGAAGGGGGATTGTTACAGAGCTTAAATGGGGACTGTCCCCATTTACCGATGGGTAACCGGCACGCGAATCCTGTAAAATTGCTTGTTTTTCGCCGCTCGTTTGCGAGCCGCCGGGAAGTGCCATGGCCCAGTACGTCTTCACGATGAACCGCGTGGGCAAGATCGTCCCGCCCAAGCGCCAGATCCTCAAGAACATTTCGCTCTCGTTCTACCCGGGCGCGAAGATCGGCCTGCTCGGCCTCAACGGCGCGGGCAAGTCCACCGTCCTCAAGATCATGGCCGGCCTCGACAAGGACATCGAGGGCGAGGCCACGCCCATGCCGGGCATCAAGATCGGCTACCTCCCGCAGGAGCCGCAACTCACCCCCGGGCACACCGTGCGCCAGGCGATCGAGGAGGGCGTGGGCGAGGTCTTCGCCGCGAAGAAGCGCCTCGACGAGGTGTACGCCGCCTACGCCGAGCCCGACGCCGATTTCGACAAGCTTGCCGCGGAGCAGGAGAAGCTCGAGAAGCTGCTCGCGAGCGTGGACGCGGACAAGCTCGAGACCCAGCTCGAGGTCGCCGCGGACGCGCTGCGCCTGCCCCCCTGGGACGCGAAGGTCGACACCCTCTCCGGGGGCGAGAAGCGCCGCGTGGCGCTGTGCCGGCTGCTGCTCTCGAAGCCCGACATGCTGCTCCTCGACGAGCCCACGAACCACCTCGACGCCGAGAGCGTGGACTGGCTCGAGCAGTACCTGCAGCGCTACCCGGGCACCGTGGTCGCCGTCACGCACGACCGCTACTTCCTCGACAACGCCGCCGAGTGGATCCTCGAGCTCGACCGCGGCTCGGGCATCCCCTGGGAGGGCAACTACAGCTCCTGGCTCGAGCAGAAGAAGGACCGGCTGCAGCGCGAGGAGTCGAGCGAGTCCGCGCGCCAGAAGTCGCTCAAGAAGGAGCTCGAGTGGGTGCGGCAGAACGCCAAGGGCCAGACGAAGAAGAACAAGGCGCGGCTGCTGCGCTTCGAGGAGCTCAACTCCTACGAGTACCAGAAGCGCAACGAGACCCAGGAGATCTTCATCCCCGTGGGCGAGCGCCTCGGCAACGAGGTGATCGAGTTCGTCAACGTCTCCAAGGGCTACGGCGACCGGCTGCTCATCGACAACCTCTCGTTCAAGGTGCCCCCGGGCGCGATCGTGGGCATCATCGGCCCCAACGGGGCGGGCAAGTCGACGATCTTCCGCATGATCACCGGCAAGGAGAAGCCCGATTCGGGCGAGGTGAAGATCGGCCACACGGTGCAGCTCGCCTACGTGGACCAGACGCGCCAGCTCCCCGACAAGAAGAACGTCTGGGAGGCGGTCTCGGGCGGGCAGGACATCCTCACGATCGGCAAGTTCGAGATCCAGTCGCGCGCCTACGTCGGGCGCTTCAACTTCAAGGGGCAGGACCAGCAGAAGCTCTGCGGCAACCTCTCCGGCGGCGAGCGCGGGCGCCTGCACCTCGCCAAGACGCTGCTCACGGGCGGCAACGTGCTGCTCCTCGACGAGCCGTCCAACGACCTCGACGTGGAGACGCTGCGCGCCCTCGAGGACGCGCTGGTGGAATTCGCCGGCTGCGTCATGGTGATCTCCCACGACCGCTGGTTCCTCGACCGCATCTGCACCCACATCCTCGCCGCCGAGGGCGATTCCCAGTGGTTCTTCTACCAGGGGAACTACCGCGACTACGAGGAGAACAAGCTCGAGCGCCTCGGCGAGGAGGCCGCCGCGCCCCACCGCCTGCGCTTCAAGGCGCTGCACTAGGCGCCGCCGGCCCCGGGATATCGCCGCCCCGGCGCGGCGGCTACAATCCGCGACGAGATCGAAGGCCCCCCGCCCGATGCCCATCGCCACCGCCGCCCCGGCCTACGCCAACGTCGCGTTCCTGCGCATCCCGGAATTCGACGGCCGCCCCGTGGCGGAGCAGGCGCGGCTCAAGGAGTGGCTGGAGGACCGGGCGCGCCTCGCGCTGGCGGGGCTGCCCCTGGGCGACCGCGTGGTGCTCGACGCCCCCGACGGCCTGGCGCTGCTCCTCTTCGGCGACCCCGCGCGGGCCCTCGAGATCGCGCAGGGCCTGCGCACGGGCTCCGAGCCGCCGCTGCACGTGGGGCTCAACTACGGGCCGGTCGCGCTCACCTCGCGCGGGGCCGACGCCCACGTCTTCGGCGACGGACTCGCGGAAGCCGCCGCCGCGGCGCGCTTCTCCACGCCCGAGCAGCTCTTCGTCACCAGCGGATTCGCGAAGGCCCTGGAAGCCACCGCCCCCGTGCGCGCCGCGGACCTCGCGCCGGCCGGCGAGTACACGGACACGCGCGTGCGGCTGCATTCGTTCTACACGCCCGTTGCGAAGCGCGGGCAGGCGAGGCGCCACCGCCTGGCGGCCTACGCGCTCACCGGCGTGCTCGCGATCCTGCTGCTCGGCGTGGCCGGCCGCGAGGCGCAACGCCGCTTCTTCCCGCCCGCGCCCGCCTCGATCGCCCTCGAGGTGAAGCCACGCGGCGAGGTGTTCGTCGACGGCATCACCTACGGGAGCACGCCGCCGCTCGACGAGATCGAGATCCCGCCGGGGCGCCACAGCGTCCAGATCCGCCACGCGGGCTTCCCGCCGCTCGAGGTGTCGCTCAGCCTCGAGCCGGGCGAGCGCGTGACGATCAACCACAGCTTCGCCACGGTCGAGCGCAGGCCCGCGGCGAAGAAGGCGCCGGCCGAGAAGACGGACCTCTGGCGCGACCTGCGCAGGCGCTTCGGGCTGTGAGCGACGAGGAAGCGCTGCCCGTCCAGTTCGGGCGCTTCAAGGTCCTCGACGTGCTCGGGCGCGGCGCGATGGGCGTCGTCTACTCGGCGGAGGACACGGCGCTCGGGCGCATCGTGGCGATCAAGACGGTCGCGCTCAAGGGCGAGCCCGCGGAGCGCGACCAGCACGAGGCGCGCTTCCTCCAGGAGGCGCGCGCCGCCGGGGGGATCGCCCACCCCTCGATCATCACGATCTACGACGTGGGCCGCGAGGGCGACATGGCCTTCATGGCGATGGAGCTGCTCGAGGGCCGGGAGCTGAAGGACCTCATCCGCGAGGGCGCCATCCGCCCCTCGCAGGCGGTCGCGATCGCCGCGCGCGTCGCCGAGGGGCTCGCCCACGCCCACGAGCGCGGCGTGATCCACCGCGACATCAAGCCGGGCAACATCATGGTGCTCCCCGACGGGCGCGTGAAGATCACGGACTTCGGAATTGCCCGGCTGCGCGAGCCCGCGGTGAAGACGAAGACGGGTCTGTTGCTGGGCTCCCCCAAGTACATGTCGCCCGAGCAGGTCTCGGGCCACGGCTTCGACCACCGCACCGACATCTTCTCGCTGGGCGTGGTGCTCTACGAGATGCTGACGGGACTGCAGCCCTTCCGCGGCGCCGACCTCACCGAGCTGCTCTTCCAGGTCGCCAACATGCCGGTCACGCCGCCCACGCACCTCGTGCCGGCGCTCCCGCCGGTGCTCGATTTCATCGTCGCGCGCGCGCTCAAGAAGAACCCCGAGGACCGCTACGCATCGGCCGCGGAGTTCGCCTCGGACCTGCGCGATTGCGAGGCGGAGGTGGCCGCCGCGCAGGAGGCGGCGGCGGCGAGCGCGGGCTCGGGGACCCTGCCCGGCACCCGCACCGTGCCCGTGGCGGAGTCCTCCCCGCCGGGCTTCGTGCCCACCGACGAGCAGGTGGAACTGCTCCCCTCGACGCGCTTCGATTCCGTCGACGGCCTCGCGCGGCTCGCGGTGCTGCCCGTGGACGCGGAGGAGACGAAGTCGCGCGCCGGATGGACCGCGCCCGTGAGCACGAAGGGCGTGTCCCTCCTGCGGCGCGTCGACTGGCCCTTCGCCCTGGTGGCCGTGTCCTACGCGCTCGCGGCCGCGGTCGCGATCTTCATCGTCATGCGCTGAGGCGCGGGCGCAACCTTTCTCCCCGGAAGGGGTCCACTGTCCATGCTCGCAATCCTCAAGTCGGGCGCGCGGCGCGCCTTCCCCGGGCGCTTCGCCGTGGCCGGAATCGTCCTCGCCGCCTTCCTCGGCCTGAGCCTCGTCACGCGCCTCGCGTTGCTCGCCTTCAACGCGGATGCGTCGCTCGCGGCGCCCGCGACGCTGCTGCCGATCCTCGCGATCGGGCTCGCCTTCGACCTCGCGGTCGCGACCTGGTGGATGCTGCCCTTCGCGCTGCTCGCCTGGCTCTGGCCCGACGGGCCGCGCTCGCGCGCGCCGTTCGCCGCCGCCGCCCTGGTCCTCGCCGCCGCCGCCTTCGCGACCTGGGTGTTCGTGGCCGCCTCGGAGCTCGTGTTCTGGAACGAATTCGCCTCGCGCTTCAACTTCATCGCGGTCGACTACCTCGTCTACACGCACGAGGTGATCGGCAACATCCGCCAGTCGTACGACCTGCGGCCGGCCTTCGCCGCCATCGCCGCCGCCGCCGCGGCGCTCACGCTGCTCGCGGCGCGCCCGATCCTGCGCGCGGCGCGACCCACGGGCAGCCGCTTCGCCCGCCGGGGCCTGCGCTTCGGGGCGTTCGCGGCGTTGCCCGCGATCGCGTTCCTCGCCACCGACGCGGGCCTGAAGGAATTCACTCCCCAGGCGCAGGCCGTCCAGCTCGCGGGCAACGGCCAGTGGGAGTTCTTCCACGCCTTCCGCACCAACGAGATCGACTACGAGCAGTTCTACCGCACGGCCCCGCTCGAGAAGGCCTATCGCTGGGTCCGCGAGGAGTTCGAGGAGGTCGGTCGCGGGGGCTTCACGGGCAACGGCGCGATGCCGATCGAGCGCGAGGTCCGCGGCGCGGGGCCGGAAAAGCGGCTCAACGTCGTGCTCGTCTCCGTGGAGAGCCTCTCGGCGGAGTTCATGGCCGCCTTCGGCAACACCCGGGCGATCACCCCGAACCTCGACCGGATCGCGAAGCAGGGCCTCTTCTTCACCGGCGTCTACGCGACGGGGACGCGCACGGTGCGCGGGCTCGAGGCGCTCGCGCTCTCCATGCCGCCCACCCCGGGCTACTCGATCATCAAGCGGCCCAACAACGAGAACCTGCGCACCCTCGGGGAGGTGTTCGACGAGAAGGGCTACGAGTCGCTCTACGTGTACGGCGGCTACGGCTACTTCGACAACATGAACTACTTCTTCTCCAACAACGGCTACACGGTGGTCGACCGCACCGCGCTCGCCGCCTCCGAGATCCACCACGAGAACATCTGGGGCGTGGCCGACGAGGACCTGTTCACGCTCGCGTTGCGGGAGGCGGACCGGCGCCACGCGGCCGGCAAGCCCTTCTTCGCGCACGTGATGACCACCTCCAACCACCGCCCCTTCACCTACCCCGGCGGGCGCGTCGACATCGCCTCGGGGACGGGACGCGACGGGGCGGTGAAATACACCGACTGGGCGATCGGGGATTTCCTCGAGCGCGCGCGCGCCCGGCCGTGGTTCGACGACACCGTGTTCGTGATCGTGGCCGACCACGGCGCGTCGGCGCGGGGCAGGACCGAGCTCCCGGCGGAGCAGTACCGCATCCCGCTGATCGTCTACGCGCCGAAGCACGTGGCGCCCCGCGTCGTGGACACCACCGCCTCGCAGATCGACGTGGCCCCGACGCTGCTGGCACTCCTCGACTTCAGCTACCGCTCGCGCTTCTTCGGGCAGGACATCCTCACCGACGGGCAGCTCCACCGCCGGGCGCTCCTCGCCAACTACCAGACCGTCGGCTACCTCGAGGACGGCATCCTCGTCGAGCTCAAGCCCAAGGGGGAGTACCGCATCGTCGATGCCGCGAGCGGCCGCGAGCTGCCGCGCGACGCGCGCGGCATGCACTTCGTCGACGAGGCGGTGGGCTACTACGAAAGCGCGAGCCAGGCCTTCCGCAGCGGGGCGCTCAAGGCGCGCCGCCGGACGTGAAGCGCGCGAGCGCGAGGCTCGCGAGCAGGCAAGCGGTGAACGCCGCGAACACGAGCGAGATGGAACCCATGTTGGCGCCCTTCGTGGCGTGGGACCATCCGCGCCGGCCCATGGCCGCGAGCGCGCGCCAGGCGACGGCCGCGGCGAGGACCATCGGCAGGAAGGCGAGCGGCGCGAGCACCCGCAGCGCGGCGAGCGCGGCGATCGCCGCGAAGGTCGCCGCGACCAGCGCGACCACGGGCCAGTGGGAGCGCTGCCCGCCCAGCAGGATCGCGAGCGTGCGGCGCCCCGCGCGCGCGTCGCCCACGCGGTCGCAGGCGTTGTTGGTCGACAGGATCGCGGCGATGATGAGCGTCGAGGGCAGCCCCATGAGCACGGTCGCCGCGTCGAGGCGCTGCGTGTGGACGAAGGCGGCGACGACCACGAGCACCCCGCCGAGGAGCCCGCCCGCGAAGAACTCGCCCACGGCCGTGCGCGACAGCGGCCAGGGGCCGCCGCTGTAGAAGTAGGCGACGAGCATGCTCGCCGCGCCCGTGGCCACCACGCCCCAGCCGGCGCGCGCGCCGATCGCCAGCCCCAGGGGGATCGCGACGGCGAAGAGGGCGAAGGAAAGGTGCAGCGCGATGCGCGGGTCGATGTCGCGCTGCACGAGCGCCTTGAACCGCTCCTGGTCCGATTCGCGCGTGTCCACGCCGCCGACGAAGTCGAAGTAGCTGTTGAACCCCGTGGTGCCCATGTCGATGGCGAGCGTGGCCGCGACCATCAGGCCCGCGAGCGTCCAGGAGAACCGCTCCGGGGCCGTGGCGAGCGCCCAGGCGCTGCCCACGAGGAGCGAGGAGACGCTCACGATCTTCGTGCGGATGTCGACGATCTTCATCAGGTCGCCGAAGGTCGGCGCGGTTCCGGCGTAGCGCGGCATGCCCTCGGCCCTCCGGGGCGGCTGCGTCAGCGCAACGCGCCGGGCAGCATGTCGCCCCAGCCCTGGAAGATGCCCAGGGGCTGGATGTTGGTCTCCTTCTCGCGCAGCGCCGGCTGCCCGCCGTGGATCGCGTAGACGACCCGCTCGTCGACGGCGAGGACGATCGCGTTGAAGGACCACCCGGTGATGTCCACGACGCGGCGGAACTGCAGCGCGTCCAGCCAGAAGTTGCCGACGCGGTCGTGCTTGACCTCGCGGACCGAGACCGAATACCCGGTGCACTTTCCGCCCGCCTCGAGGCACTCGCGCAGGCCGCGGTCCAGGCGGTCCATGGGCATGCTCCCGCTGATCGGGAAGCGCAGGACGATGTCCGAGTAGTTGAGCAGCTGGACGTTCTGGGTGACGAAGGGGTCGAAGCCGCGCTCCTTGAGCTCCCGGGTCGTCGTCTGGTAGGGGACGATGCGTTCGATCGCGGCCTTCGCCTGCTCGTAGCTGTGCCAGGGGTTCGAGACCACGGTCTCGGCCTTCGGCAGGAGTTCCGCGCAGCCCGCGAGCGCGACGGCGGCGGCCAGGCAGCCAAGGTGGGACGCGCAAGCTCTCATGGGGGCACCGGCCCCTAGTTTGAATCGGCAGGGCGCGGCGGCGTTGATCTCCATCAACCGCCTCCCGCTGCCGGGGGCGGGCGCGCCTCGCGCTAGCGGGCGACTTCCCGGCGAACGGACTGCACGACGTAGCCGGAGTACTGGATGATGGTGCGCGTCTCCGGGTCGCCCGGGACGGGGTCGTAGATGTCGGTGTGCGTCTCGAGATAGGTGACGCCGGAGCGGCGCGTGGTCATGCCGGGCACCCGCTTGTCGGGTTCGCCGATCTTCGCGACGACGTCGGCGAGCTTCTGGCCGGAAGAAACGAAGCGGCGCTCGTCGGCGTTGCCCTTGCGCTTCGCGGCCTCCGGGGGCGTGCTCGCCACCGCCTTCGTTCCCGCCTCGGGCGCGGGGGCCGTCCCGGGCGGCTTCGCCCCCGCCGCGGCCGGCTCCGCGCCCTCCTTCGGCTTCGGCGGGGCGAAGGTCGCCCCGCTCGTGCCCTGGGTGTTCACGCGGTTGGCGCCGAGGTTCGCGTCGCAGGGGCTTTCCTGGTAGGTGACCTTGCCCTTGCCGTCGGGGCACTTGTAGACCTGCGCCCAGGCCGGGGCGGCCAGGGCGAGCGCGGCGAGGAGAAGCGGGACGGCGGGTTTCATGGGCGCCATTATGCGACAAGCGCGCAAAGGAGTTTGCGCGGCGCCGGGCGGCGGATCGGCGTGCGCGTCGCGTAGAATGCGCGACTTTCTCCACGGAATCCCGCACCGCATGAAGAACGGCAAGCGCTTCCCCGTCCCCGTCCGCGTCAATTTCTCCTGCAGGAAGTGCCCGGCCTATTGCTGCACCTACGACGAGATCGCCGTGAC
The DNA here is from genome assembly GCA_044220635.1 of Usitatibacteraceae bacterium. Taxonomy (GTDB): domain Bacteria; phylum Pseudomonadota; class Gammaproteobacteria; order Burkholderiales; family Usitatibacteraceae; genus JBGAQP01. The sequence continues at coordinate 362 of JBGAQP010000016.1, read as the reverse complement.
CCGGCGCGACATCGAGCGCCTCGCCCGCCACCACGGGATCGAGCCGGCCGAGGCCGAGGAGCGTTTCACCCGCGCGGGAAGCGAAAGGGGCGAGCGGCTCCTGCTCACCGCCGAGGACACGGTCTTCGACAACGCCTGCATCTTCCTCGACCGGGGCAAGCGCGCCTGCGGCGTCTACGAGGCGCGCCCCGCGATCTGCCGCGATTTCCCCGGCGGCTCGCGCTGCGGCTACTACGACTTCCTCAAGTTCGAGCGCCTGCACCAGGACGACCCGCAGTTCATCGCGCTCACCTGAGACGAATCGGAAAAATGGGGACAGTCCCCTTTTTCTGGTTGTAACAATCTCCGCGCATGCTGATTGT
>JBGAQP010000015.1:0-92831 GCA_044220635.1 Usitatibacteraceae bacterium | reverse complement strand
CATGGCGGGCGGGCGGACGTGCTGGGCCATTCGATGGGCGGCAAGGCGGCGATGGCGCTGGCGCTGACCGAGCCGGCGCGGGTGCGGCGGCAGGCGCCGGCGCGGGCACCGGATACTCGGCCGAAGCGCTGGGAGGCGGCGCCGAAGGCGCCGCGGTGCCCGCGGAGGGCGCGCCGCCGGGGGTGGCGCTGGGAAGCCAGCCCATCATCGCGGCGATGCCGACGACGGCGAAGGCCGTCACCGCCACTCCCGCGACGATCAGCAGGGGGTGGGTATTGCGCGAGGCGGACACCGCTCCGGGCGGCGTGGATGTGCTCATGGGTCTCTCCTGAGAGTGGGGACTTTCCCCGTTCGTTCGAGCCGGCGCGGCTCGCCCGGTTTCAATGGGCGGGGTCCCCGTTCGGTTGACGCACTACAGGTTACAACGCCGGCAACGCGCTTGTCCCCGGTCAGATCTCCATGTGGGCGCCGAGTTCGACGACGCGGTTCGGGGGGATGTTGAAGTATTCGGTGGCGCGGGTGGCGTTGTGCATCATCCAGGCGAAGACGTGCTTGCGCCAGGAGGCGGGTCCCTTGCCCTCCCCGGGGATCACGGTCTCGCGCGAAAGGAAGAACGAGGTGTCCATGAGGTCGAACCCCAGCCCGTAGCGCACGCGGCAGGAGTTCAGGATCTCGTCGATGTCGGGCTGCTGCTTGAAGCCGTACCAGGCCTCGAGACGGTAGAAGCCGTTCACCAGGCGCTCGAACTGCACGCGGTCCTCCGCGGGCACCACGGGCACGTCGTGCGTGACGATGGTGAGGAACACCGTCTTCTCGTGCAGCACCTTGTTGTGCTTGAGGTTGTGCAGCAGCGCCGCGGGCACCTTGCCGGGCTCGCTGGTCATGAAGATCGCGGTTCCGCCCACCGTCTCGGGCGGGGCGGCGGCGAGGCTCTCGAGGAAGGGCTTGAGCGGGATGCCGCTCTCGGCGAGCTTGCGCGAGACCTCGCTGCGACCCAGCTTCCAGGTGACGAGCAGGGCGAAGATCGCCGTGCCGACCACGACCGGGAACCAGCCCCCGGAGGCGAACTTCGCCGCGTTCGAGGCGAAGAAGGCGAGGTCGATGGCGAGCATCGAGCCGATCACGAGCACGACCGCGGTGCGCGACCACTTCCAGAGGCGGCGCGCCACCACCATCGCGAGCAGGCACTCGATCACCATCGTCGCCGCGACCGCGATGCCGTAGGCGTTGGCGAGGTTGCCCGAGCTGCGGAACTCCAGCACCAGGATCACGACCGCGACGAAGAGCACCCAGTTCACGAACGGCAGGTAGACCTGGCCGATCTCGCGCGAGGAGGTGTGCTGGATCTCCAGGCGCGGGATGTAGCCGAGCGCGATCGCCTGGCGCGTCATCGAGAACGCGCCCGAGATCACCGCCTGGGAGGCGATCACCGTCGCGCAGGTGGCGAGCACGACCATCGGGATCAGCGCCCACGCGGGCAGCATCAGGTAGAACGGGTTCTTGATGCCCGCGGGGTTCGCGAGCACGAAGGCCGACTGGCCGTAGTAGTTGAGCAGCAGCGCCGGCATCACGACGAGGGTCCACGCGATGCGGATCGGGCGCTTGCCGAAATGGCCCATGTCGGCGTAGAGCGCCTCGCCGCCGGTGAGCACGAGGAAGACCGCGCCCAGGACGAAGAAGCCCGCCACGGGATTCGCGCGGAAGAAGGCGAGCGCGTAGGCGGGGTTCACGGCCGCGAGGACCGAGGGGTTGTCGGCGACGTGCACGAGCCCCGCCGCCGCGAGCGCGATGAACCACACGAGCGTGACCGGCCCGAAGAAGACGCCCACCCGCCCCGTGCCGAAGCGCTGGATCACGAAGAGCCCCGTGAGCACCGCGATCGTCGCGGGGATCACGTAGCGGCTGAAGACGGGCGTGGCGATCTCCAGGCCCTCGATCGCCGAGAGCACGGAGATCGCGGGCGTGATCATGCTGTCGCCGTAGAAGAGTGCCGCGCCCGCGATGCCCACGACGACGATCGCGTAGCGCAGCCGCGGCAGGCCGCGCGTCTCGCGCAGCGCGAGCGAGAGCAGCGCGAGGATGCCGCCCTCGCCGCTGTTGTCGGCACGCATCATCACCACGAGGTACTTGAAGGCGATGACCCAGGCCATGGACCAGGTCATGACCGAGAGCAGGCCCAGCACGTTGTCGTGCGTGAGCTCGATGCCGTGCTCGGGGCTGAAGCTTTCCTTGAGCGCGTAGAGCGGGCTCGTGCCGATGTCGCCGAAGACCACGCCGATCGCGCCCAGCACGAGGGGGGCCACGGCCTGGCGGGTCGCGAGGGCCGGATGCGCTGGGGCGGGGGAGGCGCTCATCGTGCGGTTCCTGCGCCGGGCCGGGGCCCGGGGCGGGATGGCGGCGGACTATACGCCCATTTGTTGCACCGCACAACAATCGACTGGCGGGCGGGTGGGGACATCGGGAACGTTGTTCGACCGGACGCCAGGGCGCCGGTCAACGCCGGCGGGCAGCAGGGCATCAGAGCCGGCGGGCGAAAGAGCATCACAGCGGGCGGGCAGCAGAGCATCCCGGCCGGCGGGCAGCAGGGTCCCTCATCCGCGGGACCGCGTCGGCGCGTCGAACCGCTGGATGCGCATTCCGTCGCACGCCCATTGCGGCCCGGGCTTCGGCCCAGTAGGCTGCGCGCACAATTCAACGGCCTGAAAACATGAAGAAAATCGGCTTGGCAGGGGGGGTGCTCGCGGCGTGCCTGGGGGCGGTGCCGGCCGCGGCCATCGAGGTCCATCGCCTCGCGCCCGGGGAGCGAATCACCCTCGACGGCAAGTTCGACGAACCCGCCTGGTCGCGCGCGGAGAACTTCGACCGCTTCTGGGAGCTCTTCCCGCAGGAGAAGGTGCCCGCCCGCGTGCGCACCGAGGTGCGCTTCGCGCGAGACGGCCATTCGTTCTACGCCGCGGTGCGCGCCCACGATCCCGACCCCGGCAAGCTGCGCGAGCCCTTCGCGCGGCGCGACAACGTGCTCTCCGACCAGGACATGATCGTGCTGTTCATCGATCCGGTGGGCGCGCGCAAGTTCGCGCACTTCTTCCGCGTGAACCCGCGCGGCTCGATCGGCGACGGGCTCTACAACGAGGACTCCGGCACCGAGGACTTCTCGCCCGACATCGAGTTCGAGGTCGCCACCGGGCGCTTCGAGGGCGGTTGGACCGCGGAATTCCGCATCCCCTTCTCGTCGCTGCGCTACACCGAGCCGCCCTCGCCCGAGTGGAGCGTGCTCGTCTTCCGGAACTGGCCCCGCGAGCAGCGCTACCGCATCGCCTCGAGCGCGCTGCCGCGCGAGCAGACCTGCTTCCTGTGCCTGAACGAGCGCCTCTCGGGGATGGCCGACCTGCCGTCGACCCGCCACCTCGCGGTGACGCCGCTCGCGACCGTGCGCGGCACCCGCGACAAGGTGGCGGGCGTTTCCGACGACAGGGACGGCGAGGTCGTGCCGAGCCTCGACATCAAGTGGAGGCCGCGCCCCGACACGATCGTGGACGCCACGCTCAACCCGGACTTCTCCCAGGTCGAGCTCGACACCCCGCAGCTCGCGGGCAACACGCAGTTCGCGCTCTTCTATCCCGAGAAGCGGCCCTTCTTCCTCGAGGGCGCCGACATCCTCGAGGGGCCCCAGCGCGCGATCTACACGCGCAGCGTCACCGACCCCGCCTGGGGCGCGCGCCTCACGCAGCGCGCGGAGCGCTTCGACGGGACCTTCCTCGTCACGAAGGACGACGGCGGGGGGCTCGTGCTCCTGCCGAACACCTACGGCACCGGCACCGCGAGCCAGGATTTCCGGTCGCTCGCGAGCTTCGCGCGCGGGCGCTGGCAGGTGAACGGGGTGAGCGCGGGCGTGCTCGCCACGGACCGCACGATCGAGGGCGGCGCCTACAACCGCGTGCTCGGCCCCGACCTCGTGTGGTTCGCGAACCACGAGCAGCGCCTGCGCGCCCAGTACCTCCAGTCCTGGACCACGGCCCAGCCGGGAGGCGAGGGCCTCGTGAAGGGCGAGCGCACGTCGGACCACGCCGCGCTCCTCGACTGGAAGTACACCGACCCGCGCTGGGACCTCTATCTCAACGCGGAAGACGTGGGCCGGGAGTTCCGCGCCGACAACGGCTTCGTCTCGCAGAACGGCTACCGCCGCCTCTACGGCGAGACCCAGCGCAAGTTCCTGGAGGTGGGGGCCTTCAACGAGGTCACGCCCTACCTCTTCGCCGAGTACAAGACCGACCGCGACGGCACGGTGATCTACCAGCAGAACAACGCGGGCGTGCGCTTCGGGCTGCCGCGCGCGACCACGGTGTGGGTGGAGGCGCGCGTCAACAACCTCGTCGCGGTGCGCGAGGGCGGCGGGCTGCGCAAGCGCGACCAGTTCTACTTCGCGATCGAGAGCAACCCCGCGAGCTGGTTCGCGAGGTTCTACACCGAGGTCGCCTACGGCGACCGCGTCGACGTGGCCAACAACCGCGTGGGCCGCGGCGCGTACGTGGGCGTGACGGCGAACCTGCGGCCCCACGAGCGCCTGGAGCTCGAGTACCGCATCGACAACGACTGGATCGACAGCCTCGAGCCCGTGGAGGGCTCGAAGCGCATCATCGGGCAGCGCTCGCAGCAGCTGCTCGCGCTCTGGCACTTCAGCGCGCGCGACAGCCTGCGCACGATCTGGCAGTCGAGCTGGATCCGCCGCGCCCCCTCGCTCTGGGACACACCCGTGACCTCGCGCGAGAAGAGCGACGCGCTCTCGGTGGTCTACGGCCACCGGCGCGGGCTCTTCTTCACCTTCTACCTCGGCGCCACCTTCGGGCGCAGCGAGGACGCGGACGCGGGCTTCCGGCGCTACCAGTCGGAGGTCTTCGTCAAGGGCTCGTGGACGTTCGACGTGCTCTGAGACTTCAGCGCGCGGGCACGGCGCCCACGAACGCGGCGAGCTCCGCGCGCCGGATCTTGTCCATGTCGCCGCGGGGCAGCGCGTCCACGAGGTAGAAGCGCGCGGGCGCGAGCGGCCCGAGCCGCTCGCGGCAGAAAGCGGCGAGGCCCGGCTGGTCGATGCGGCCCTCGACCGCGATCGCCGCGGCGATCGCGGTCTCGCCGTCCTTGCCGGGAACCGGGAAGACGCCCGCCTCGCGCACGCCCGGGAACTGCTCGAGGATCGCCTCGATGAACGCGGGCGCGGCCTTCGTGCCGCCGGCGTTGAGGATCTCGTCGGAGCGTCCCTCGATGTAGACGAGCCCCTCGGCGGTGATCAGGCCGCGGTCTCCCGGATGGAACCATCCGTCGCGGAATTTCGAGGCGGCTCCCGCGTCGGGTCCGTGGTATCCCGCGGGCATGCCCTCGACCGCGACGCGCAGCTCGCCCGCCGTCCCGGGGGGAACGCTTCGGCCCGAATCGTCGAGCACCTCGAGTCGCGCCCAGGGCTGCACGCGCCCCGAAGATCCCGGGTGGGCCGCGACGATCCCGGGCGTGGCCATCGTGATGACGCCCAGCTCGCCCATGGCGTAGGGCAGGTAGATCTCGGGCGTGAACTTGCGCGCGATCGTCGCGAGCGCCGGCGCCGAGGGCGTGGCGCCCATGATGCGCAGGTGCGTGAGCGACGGGAACGCCGGGCTTTCGGCGGGCAGGAGGCTCGCCATGCGCGCGAGCACCGCGGGCGAGAGCGCGACGTGCGTCACCGCGTGCAGCTGGATCGCGGCGAGGAAGTCGGCGGGCTCGTAGCTCTTGGGGAAGACGACCACGCCGCCCGCGGCGAGCGTCGTGAGGACGAGCATCAGCCCCGCCGTGAAGTGCAGCTCCGGGGCGATCGCGCGCGAGCGCCGGTCCGGGTTCCACAGCGACTGGCCCATGCGCAGGGCGAAGCCGCCGTGGGTCTGCACGATCGCCTTGGGCATGCCCGTCGTCCCGGAGGTGAGCGACATGCGCAGGGGCGCCTCGGGCCGCGCGCCGATCGCCGGGAGCCCCGCGCCCGACTCGCTGCCCTTGGCGGCGAGCTGCGCGATCACGGCGGTCTCGATCCCCGGCAGGCGCTGCGCCTCGCGGCTCGCGAGCGCCTTCGCGATGCCGTGGCGCCTGAGCAGCGCCGTGGCCGCCTCCGGGGAGAGCCCCGGGGAGACCGCGAAGGAGACGGCGCCGAGGCGGGCGAGCGCGAGGATCGCGCACAGGTGGATCGGCGAGTGGTCGAGCATCAGCGCCACGGTGTCGCCTTCGCGGATGCCGCGCGCGTGCAGGTCGGCGGCGAGCGCGAACTGGAGCGCTTGGAACTGCCGGTAGCTGATCGCCTGGCCGCCGGCAATGAAGGCGGGCGCGGCGGGCGAGCGTTCGATCGATTCGGCGATGCGGTCGAGGACGAGCTTCATCGGGATTCTCCGGGGATCCCGGCGGAGCGCACGATGGGGCGCCACTTTTCCATCTCGGCGCGCTGCCACGCGCGCAGGCCCTCGGGCGATTGCCGATTCCGGGGCGCGACCTCCTGGCCGAGGTCGGCGAGGCGGCGGCGGGTCGCGGGATCGGCGAGCGCCGCGACGGCCGCGGCCTGCAGGCGCGCGACCGCGGCCTCGGGTGTGGAGCGCGGGGCCCACAGGCCGTACCAGAACGAGACGTGGAAGCCGGGCAGTCCCGCCTCGTCCGTCGTCGGGATCGCGGGCGCCTGCGCGAGGCGCTCGGCGCTCGTCACCGCGTAGGCGCGGATGCGGCCCTCGCGGATGAGGGGCAGCGCGACCGAGGGCTGCTCGAACTTGAGGTCGATGCGCCCGCCGAGCAGGTCGCGAAGCGCCGGCGCGGAGCCGCGGTAGGCGACCATCAGCAGCGGGCTCGCGGCGGCCTCGCGGAAGTGCACGGCGCTCAGGTGCGAGCCGCTGCCCACGCCCGTGTGGCCGATCGAGGCGGGCGGGTCCTTCGAGCGCAGCCACTCGACGAGCGCGCGCAGGTCCCGGGCGGGAACGTCCGCGCGCGAGACGATGATCTGCGGGTTCGAGGCGAGCATCGCGACGGGTGCGAAATCGGCGACCGCGTCGTAGGGCTGCCGCCGCACGAGGGGATTCAGGACGTGGGTGCCCCAGTGGCCGAGGAGCGCGGTGTGGCCGTCGGGCGCGGCCTCCGCCACGCGCTGGGCGGCGATCGCCCCCGCCGCGCCGCTCGCGATCTCCACGAGCACGGGCTGGCCGAGCGCCGCGCCCATGGGCCCGGCGAGGACTCGCGCGAGCGTGTCCGTGGGCCCGCCGGCCTCGGCCGGGATCAGCAGCGTGACGGGCCGCGACGGGAATTCCGCCGCCTGCGAAGGCGCGGCGAAGGCCGCGGCCAGCGTGACGGCGAGAAGTGCGCTCGCGAATTTCATGGACGGGGTTTCGTCGACACGCGGCCATTGTATCCGCAGCCTCCCCGGTCCCGCGTTCGTGGGGGAGACACGCGCGGTCGCGCGGAGCGAGCGCCGGTCGATGACCGCGGCGGGGGAATTCGGATACCCTGTCGGGCCGTTCCCGTCCCGCGACCTCCCGAGTGCGCCGCGCCCTCCTTCTCGTCCTCGCCCTCCTCGCCGCGTGCGCCGGCGCCCCGCGCATCTCGCTCGAGGCGGGCCCCGCCCCGCCGGCGCTCGAGCGCTCCTTCGCGCGGTTCTGGGACGCGGCGCTCGCCTTCGACCTCGAGAGCGCCGAGGCGCTCGCTTCCGGTCCCGGCGAGCGGCTCTACCTGCAGGCGCTGCGCGCGATCGCCGCCGACCGCCTCGCCGAAGCCCTCGGGCTGCTCTCCGGGCTCGTGCAATCGGAGGACGCGACGCTCGCCGCGCGCTCGAAGGCGCTGCTCGCCGGCATCGTCAAGGAGGGCCCCTACCTGCCCGCCAACGCGTTCACGAGCCAGGTGGACCGCTCCTTCGCCGAGGCCCTGCTCGAGGCCCGCGCGAAGGAGAAGTGGCGTTTCCCCGCCGGGACCGTGGCGCTGCCGTTCGAGCGCCGCGGCTCGCCCACGCCGATCGTGCCCATCGGCGTGAACGGCAAGCACGCGACGCTCGGGCTCGACACCGGCGCGGGGCTCACGGTGATCGGCTCCGAGCTCGCCGCCGCCGTGGGCGCGAAGCGAACCGGCGCGCGCACCGGGGCGCGCGACGCGCACGGCGAGGAGGTCCGGGTCGAGCTCGCGGTGGTGGACCTGCAGGTCGGCGCCATCGTGATCGAGCGCCATCCCGTGATCGTGATCGACTCGGCGCGGCTGCGCTTCAGCGTGGCGGGCATCGAGATCGCCGGCTTCGACGGCGTCCTCGGGTGGAACGCGATCCGCGGACTGCGCGTCGTCGTCGACAACCCGGCCGGCGTGGTGCGCTTCGGGCCCTCGGCGAACCGGATCGCGCCGCCGCGCGACCTCTTCTGGATCGGCGAGCCCTACGTGCGCGCCCGCGCGGCCAACGGCTTTCCGCTGCGGCTCTTCCTCGACACCGGTGCTTCGCGCAGCGCCCTCGCGATGCCGCTCGCCGCGGACTCGGGGCTGCGCGACGGGGAGATCCGCAGCACGCTCGTGATGGGCGCGGGCTCCTCGCGGCGCACCGAGGTCACGGTGTTCCGCGACGCGGCGCTGCAGGTGGGCGGCGCGCGCGTCTCGTTCGGGGAGTTGCAGGGAATCGAGCCGCGCGCGACGGGCTACTCGGTGCGCGACGGCGTGCTCGGGGCCGATGTCCTCTCGGAGGGACGCGTGACGATCGATTTCGGCTCGGGAGAGTTCTCGATCGAGCCGGCGCGCTAGCCGCGCCCCCGCGAAGGCGCGGGCCCGGGACCGGATTCCCGCCGGCGCGGGAACGAATGTCTCGTCACTTCCTCTTGCCGGACTTCGACGCCTCGCCGGACTTCTCCTTCGCGTCCTTCTCCGGCTTGTAGTCGCCGATGATCCCCTTCGCGGGGCACACGTTGAAAATCGGGCACTTCTTGCAGCCGGCGGCGATGGCGATCGGGCAAAGCGTCATGGATTTCTCCTCGGGGTGCGTGGGGGCGACTCTACGCCATTCCCGCCGCTCGCGCGGGGAGGGCGCTTCAGGCGACGTAGAGCACGATCGCCGCGTAGTGCACGGCGCTGCCCGCGAGCACGAAGAGATGCCAGATGCCGTGCCAGTGGGTGAACCGCTCGTCGTAGAGGTAGAAGACGATGCCCAGGGTGTACACCGCGCCGCCCGCCGCGACCCAGGCGAAGCCGCCCCAGCCGAGCGCCGCGATGATCGGGCCGAGGGCGACGAGCGCCACCCAGCCCATCAGCAGGTAGATCACGAGCGAGATGACGCGCGCGCCCTTCGCGAGCCAGAACTCCTGCACGATGCCGAGCGCCGCGAGGCCCCACACGACGCCGAAGAGCGACCAGCCCCAGGGGCCGTTGAGCGTCACCAGGGTGAAGGGCGTGTAGGTGCCGGCGATCAGCAGGTAGATCGCGCAGTGGTCGAGCTTGCGCAGCACGTCCTTCGTGCGGCCCCGCGTGCTGTGGTAGAGCGTCGAGACGAGGTAGAGCCCGAAGAGCGAGGCCCCGTAGATCGAGAAGCTCACGATCCGCCATGGGTCGCCCTTGAGCGAGGCGAGGACGACGAGGACCACGGCGCCGGCGAGCGCGAGCCCCGCCCCCGCGAGGTGGGTGATGCCGTTGAAGCGCTCGCCGCGATACATGCCGCCATTGTCTCACGCCCGCCGGGGCGGGCCGGGATCAGGCGAGGGGAGCGATCCTCCGCGGGGGTTGGCCGCCTGCGGCGAGGCGCCAGTCCTCGAGCAGCTCTTCGCGGCGCGCGGCGCACCAGTCGAGCACCTGCGAAAGGGCGATGCGCGGGAAATGGCCGTCCGCGTCGCCGGACTCGATCTCGACCGCGATCTCGAAGTCGCCATAGGTCGCGAGGAAGCGCGGCGGGCCCGCCTCGCCGCGGGGCATCGCGATGACGATTCCCGCGAAACGGCAGATCTCGTCCATGGCCGCGGGCTCAGGGGCGGCGGTAGACCACGCCGTCCTTCATCACGAAGCCCATGCGCGTCATGACGGCGATGTCCTGCTGCGGGTCGCCCGGGACGGCGACGATGTCGGCGAGCTTTCCGGGCGCGATCGTGCCGAGCTGCTTGTCCATGCCCATGACCGTGGCGCCGTGGAGCGTCGCCGCGCGGATCGCCTCGAGCGGCGGCATGCCCGCCTCGACCATGTAGCCGAACTCCTTCGCGTTGTCGCCGTGCGCGGAAACGGCCGTGTCCGTGCCGAAGGCGATCTTCACGCCGCCGCGGTAGGCGCGGGCGAAGGTGTCCTGGATCTGCGGGCCGATGGAGATCGCCTTGGGGCGCACGATCTCCGGGAAGTAGCCCGCGGTCTTCGCCTTCTCGGCGACGAAGCGCCCCGCGGAGATCGTGGCGACGAGCCAGGTGCCGTGCTTCTTCATGAGCGCGATCGCCTCGCTGTCGAGGTAGGTGCCGTGCTCGATCGTCTGCACGCCCGCGCGGATCGCGCGCTTCATGCCCTCGGCGCCGTGCGCGTGGGTCGCGACGGGGTAGCCGTAGTCGCGCGCGGTGGCGACGATCGCCGCGAGCTCCTCGTCGACGAGCAGCGGCGCATCCCCGCTCTTCGCGAGCGAGAGCACGCCGCCCGTGGTCGAGATCTTGATGAGGTCGAAGCCCTCCTTGTAGCGCTGGCGCACGGCGCGCCGCGCCTCGTCGGAGCCGGAGACGATCCCTCGCTCGGGCCCTGGGCTGCCCATGAGCTCCGCGCGCAGGCCGTTCGTGGGGTCCCCGTGGCCGCCCGTCGAGGTGATCGTGCCCGCCGCCTGGATGCGCGGGCCCTTCACGCGCCCCTGGTTGATCGCGTTGCGGAGCGCCACGCTCACGCCGGGCGCCGCGCCGAGGTCGCGCACCGAGGTGAAGCCCGCGAGCAGCGTCTTCTCGGCGTTCGCCACGCCGCGCACCGCGTAGTCGGGGGGATTGAGCGTGAAGCCCTCGATGAAGGCCGCCGGCGTGAGCTCGTAGCCCAGGTGGACGTGCAGGTCGAAGAGGCCCGGCATGCAGGTGTGGGTGCGCAGGTCCACGGCTTCGCCGCCCGGCGGGGCGGGGACGAAGCCCGTCTCGACGCGCTCGATGCGGTTGCCCTCCACCACGATCGTGCGCTCGGCGAGGACGCGAAGCGCCTCGACGTCGACCAGGCGGCCGCAGTGCAGGTGCATGGGCGCGGCCGCGGCGGAGCCGGCGGCGGCGAGCAGGAAAACGGCGAGGGGCGTGCGCATGGCGGCTCCGGCAAGCAAAGCCGGCATTCTATCCGCAACGCCCGCCGCCCCCGCGCGCAACCCGTCACTCCCGCAATGGCGGGGGCCCAGCCTGGATTCCCGCCCGCGCGGGAAAGTCGGCAAGGGGTCAGCGGCGCGTGAGCCGGCGCACGAGCGCCATCACCGCGACCGCGGCGACCGAGCCCGCCCCGAAATAGAGGATCTCGAAGGGCCAGAGGTTGTGCGAGGTGGGGTCGCGCGCCGTGTCGACGACGATGCGCAGGAGGACGAAGCCCATCGCGACGAGCGGGACGGCCGCGGCGATGCGCCAGGCGCCGGTCCATTTCCAGACGGCGAAGGCGGGCCCCGCGATGCTGCCCACGAGCAGGCCCACGACCGCGAGCATGAACCCGGTGAAGAGCGCCTGGTCGAGCACCGAGGGGGACTTCGCGGCCTCGCGCCGCAACTCCTCGCGGTGGATCGCGTTCGCCTCCGCCTGCAGCTGCGCGACCCACGGCGGCTTCGGGCGCCCGGGCGCGGGCTGGCCCGTGCCGCGGATGTCCACCGGGTGCACCAGCACGGTGCTCTCGCGCCAGGGCTTGCCGCCGCCGGTGACGATGCGAACCTCGTCCACCGCGCCGGCCTCGTCGAGCGAGAACCAGCCGAGCGCGGTTCCCGTGCCCCGATACGGGCGCGAGGGATTGAACTTCACTTTTTTGAGCGCCTCGCCGCGGAAGTAGGGCCGCGCCCAGAATTGCGCGGGCTCCTCGGTCGCGTACTCGATCAGCAGGTAGAAGGGCTCGTCGCGGCCGAGCGTGGCCGGGGAGGCGGGATCGGTCGCCGCGATGCGGATCCTCGGCTCCGCGGGCGCGGGGAGCGCGGCGAGGCCGAGCAGGACGAGCGCGAGCGCGCGGACGAAGCGCGGGATGTCCATGGCAGGCCGATTTTCTCCGCGCGGCCCGAAGGGGTCAAACCCGCGTCGGCGCGGGCCCCGGTTGCGAGCGCCGTGCAAACCGCATAGCCTTGGCTCCCCGCCGGCCGCGACACGGCGTTTCGAACGACAACACACGAGGAGACCCGCATGAACCTCCGATTCACGCGCCGCCAGGTGCTGCTCGCCGGCTCCGCAGGCCTTGCCCAGCTGACGCTCTCCGGGTCGAGCCTCGCCAGCCTGCTCCAGGGCGGGTCCGTGCCGACGGTCGATGCGCTCAGCGTCAAGGTGCTCACCGACAGCAGCTACGACACGCCCAAGCCCGGGACCAACAAGCACGTCAAGGTGAAGCGCGCGGCGTTCATCTCGGCCGCCGACTACCGCAAGGCGATCCACAACGAGTGGGGGCTCGCCCTCGCCCTGGAATCGCGCGTCGGCTCCGACTCGCGGCAGATGATGCTCGACTACGGCTACACGACGCAGGCGCTGCTCAACAACATGGAGATCATGGGCGTGGACGCGGCGAAGACGCGCGCGCTCATTCTCTCCCACGGCCACTTCGACCACTTCGGCGGCCTCATCGGCTACCTCAAGGCGAACCGCGCGAAGCTGCCCGACGACCTCACGATCTACGCGGGCGGCGAGGACAATTTCTGCAACCGCAAGACCGCGAGCGGCACGCCGGGCCACTTCAGCGACTGGGGCGTGCTCGACCGCCGCGAGCTCGAGGCCCTGAAGGTGAAAATCGTGATGTGCGAGCAGCCCACGGTCATCCAGGGCCACGCGTTCTCCACCGGCACCATCGAGAGGAAGAGCTTCGAGAAGGTGCTGCCCAACACGCTGGTCGAGTACTGGAAGAAGGACGGCCTGGGCTGCGACATGCCCGAGGCGAACGCGAAGGCCGGCGGCAAGCCCGTGCAGGACCAGCACCTGCACGAGCACGGCACCTGCTTCAACGTGAAGGACCGGGGGCTCGTGGTGATCTCCTCGTGCGGGCACGCGGGCATCGTCAACACCGTGCAGCAGGCGATCAAGGTCTCGGGCGTGAGCAAGGTGCACGCGGTGATGGGCGGATTCCACCTCTTCCCGGCCGTGGACGACTACGTGAAGAAGACGGTCGCGGAACTGAAGGCCATGAATCCCGACGTGGTCATCCCGATGCACTGCTCCGGCCCGGGCATGGTGCAGGCGCTGCGCGAGTTGCTGCCCGACCACATGGTCACCTCGACCACGGGCACCGAGTACCTGTTCGGGGCCTGAGTGGCGGGTCGCTCCCTCGCCCTCGCGTCGTACGTCGCGGCCGCGGTCCTCTCGGGGGCCGCGGCCGTTTCTTTCGGGCAGGAGCGCGCGTTCCCGGCCGAGGCCGCGGGGCGCGAGGAGGCCGCGCGCCTCATGAACGAGCTGATGACCGACAAGCCCGTGGGCGGGCCCTTCACGCTCACCGACGCCGAGGGCCGCCGGCGCAGCCTCGCGAGCTTCAGGGGCAAGGTGGTGCTGCTCTACTTCGGCTACACCTACTGCCCGGACGTGTGCCCCACGGACCTGCTCGAGATCGCGCGGCTCATGAAGGCGATGGGCCGGGACGCGGCGAAGCTGCAGCCGCTCTTCGTCACCCTCGACCCGGAACGCGACACGCCGCAGGTGCTGCGCGCCTACGCCGCCGCCTTCCACCCGCGGCTCATCGCGCTCACCGGGAGCGTGGAGGAGGTCCGGAAGGTGGCGACCTCCTGGAAGACCTGGTTCGGCAAGGTGCAGCCGCCCGACGGCCGGCCCTACCTCATCGACCACACCGCGTTCACCTACCTGATCGACCGCGAGGGGAAGTACCTCGCCTACTTCCCGCCCGGCACCTCGGGCGAGCGCATGGCCGAGCTGGTGCGCGAGGTGCTCTCGGGCGCGCTCGTCGCGACGCCGCGTCAGGGATCGGCCACGACGAGGGCGAAGGCGAGCCCGTCGTAGCCCTTCACGCCGACGGTCTGGATCGCGGTCGCCTCCACGCGCGGCTCGGCGGCGAGCATCGCGTTGAAGCGGCGCACGCCCTGCACGTTCGCGTCCGTGCTCGCGGCGTCCGCCACCTTGCCGTTGCGCACGACGTTGTCGGCGACGATGAGGCTGCCCTTGCGGGTGAGCTTCAGCGACCACGCGAGGTAATCGGGGTAACCCACCTTGTCCGCGTCGATGAAGACGAGGTCGAACGGGGCGAGGCCCTCGTCGAGGAGCCCGGGCATCGAGTCGATCGCGCGCCCGACGCGCACCTCGACGCGGTCCGCGAGGCCCGCGCGCGCGAGATTCGCGCGGGCCACCTCGGCGTGCCTCGGCTCGAACTCGAGCGTCACCATGCGCCCGCCCTCGGGCAGCGCGCGGGCGAGCCAGATCGTGCTGTAGCCGCCGAGCGTTCCCACCTCGAGGATCCGGCGCGCGCCCATCGCCCGGGCGAGGAGGTGGAGGAGCTTGCCCTGGTTCGGGGCGACGGCGATGGGCGGCAGCCCCGCGGCGTCGCTCGCCTTCACGGCGGCCTCCAGCGCGGGATCGGGCGGCAGGAGGGTGTCGGCGATGTAACGGTCGACGGCGTTCCAGGTGTCCTGCGTCATGGGCCTTCCGGGGTCAGAGGATCTTCGCGCCGCGCTCCACCAGCAGCTCGCGCAGCACCGAGCGGTGGCAGCGCTCCTCGCGCTCGCAGTAGCAGCCGAGGGAGAAGTCCGCCGTGTGGGAGAGCTTCGCGAGGACGTCGAGCGTGCGGCTCGCATCGGGCTTCGCCATCTCCGTGCGGAAGCGCTTCACGAAGGCGGCCCACTCGCGGTCGGCGTTCGCGCCCAGGGCCATCTTCACCGTGTCCGCGCCCGGCGAGAGGTTGGGGTACCAGACGTCGTACCAGTCGCCGGAGGCGTAGTCCTCCTTGCGCACCCCGCGCGGCGGGCGGCGGACGGTGCCCAGGCGCGGGCCCTCGCCCGGCGCGCGGGGCGTTCCCAGCCGCACGATGCGGATCGCCATCCGCGTGCCGCGCTCAGCAGTTCTCCGCCACGATCTTCTTCTCCTTCGCGATCGCGGCTTCGCGGTCCTGGTCCTCGAGGTAGCGGCGCTGGCCGTCCTTGTCCCGGGAATAGACGGGGACCTGCATGTAGAGACGCCGGAGCGCCTCCTGGGCGTTCTCGCAGCGCTGCTTCTTCGAGGCCTCGGCCTTCGCGATCTCCTCGTGCTTGCGCAGGTCCTCGGCGCTCGTCACCGATTTCTGGCGCGATTCGAGCTCCTTTTCCTTCCAGCTCTTCTCGACCGGCTTGGGGGCGTCCGGGCCTCCGAGGGGCGTGGTGTCGATCTTCACCGCCTTGGCCTTGCCCTTCTGCTCCGGCGGCGGGGATTCGGAGTAGTGCGTGCGGCCCTTCTCGTCGACCCACTTGTAGACGGTCTGCGCGTCGGCGGCGCGGGAGAGCGCGAGGGCGGCGATGGCGAGCGCGAAGGCGGCCGTGCGGAGAGTCGGGGCGATCGATGACATGGTCGGCTCAGCTTCCTTTCTTGCGCTCGAGCATCGCCTTCAGGTCCGCGAAGGGACTGTGGGTGGCCACGCTCGACAGTCCGGCGTTGCCCCCGCGCGCGACCGCGGCCTCGAGCTGCCGCTGGTGCTCGTTGTCGTGGCAGTAGAGGCACAGGAGCTCCCAGTTGCTGCCATCCGCGGGGTTGTCGTCGTGGTCGTGGTTGCGGTGGTGCACCGTGAGCTCGCGCAGGTTCGCGTGCGTGAAGTCCCTCCCGCAGCGCCCGCAGACCCACGGGTAGAGCTTGAGGGCCTGCTCGCGATAGGTCTCGGCGCGGGCGTCCATCTTCCGGCGGGCGTCCGCGATGACGCGGTCGAGCTTCGAGAGGTCCTTCACGGGTGGCGGCGGCTCCTAGCCGATCTTCGCGAGGATCGCGTTCATCTCGTCCTTGCCGAAGGCGCGCAGCGTCTGCGTGCGGACGTTGCCGGCCTTGGCGATCGCGAGCCCCACCGCGGTCATGGCCGCGTCGTCCGCGCCCTCGAAGACGACCACCATGTCGAAGCTGCCCAGCGTCCAGTAAATCTCCTTCATGGTGACGCCGTGCTTCTTCGCCAGCTCGCGGACGGCGTCCGCGCGCTTCGTGGTGTCCTGCACGCTGCGGATGCCCTGGTCGGTGAAGTTCGCGAGCGCGATGAAGGTGGCCATGGCGTATCTCCTCGTTGTCGGGTGGAGGAGGCATTCTCTGCCCCGCCCGTGGGCGGGTCAACGCCCGGAAAATGGGGACAGTCCCCATTTAAATCGTGTAACACAGATTACAGAGCTTAAATGGGGACTGTCCCCATTTTCCGGGAAGGGTCCGACCCCTTTCAGGTGCCGGGCCGAGCTTTCGCGAGGCGGCGGGCCTGCTCGGCGCGGCGGGCGATCATGACGAGGCTCGCGGCGTAGCCAATGGCGGCGAGGTTCTGGAGCAAGTTGTAGGCCCACCAGGCGAGCAGCGTCGCGAGACCGACCGCGGGAACGACGAGCACCGCCGCGGCGAAGGCGGCGCCGACCGCGATCACGCGCCCGATCGCGGGACGCGCGCGCAGCAAGGCGGCGACGATCGCGTACGGGATGGAGCAGACGAGGATGCCGAGCACGAGGGGCGCGATGTCCGCGCTCACGCGCCCCCCGCCGCCGTCCCGCCCGAGGGGATGCAGCGCGAAGACGAGCGCGCCCAGCACCCACGAGATCGCGAGCCAGCGCCACACGGTGGCGTTGGCGGCATCGAGGGAAGTGAGCTCAGTCACCGGGAACGGCCGGCAGCCGCGCCGCGGCCACGGCGGCGGGAATCTTCCCGCAGGCCTCGGCGTCGCCGCGGAAGCAGGCGGTGCGGGTGTAGAGGACGCGATCGAACTGCCGCGCACCGTAGGGCTTGCTCTTCGCCATCACGCAGCCCTCGCGGTCGCCGCCCGCGCAGGCGCGCTCCCAGAGGGGAAACGAGTGCTGGCTCTCGCGAGCGATCCACGCCTTGGCCGCGGCGGCGTTGCACGCGGCGAGGTCGCCCTTTTCGCACTTCGCGCGGTCCGCGGGGTATTCGGCCTTCGCGCGCTCCGCGTCCGCACCCTGTTGCGCGATTTCCTCCTCCTGCGTGCGGTCCTTCGGGCCCGCGGGCCGGGCGAGCGCGATGCGCACGAGGCCCGACTCGTCGAGGTGGAGGAACGTGCCCGTGGCGTACTGCCACTCGGCGTCGAGCGAGAAGCCGGCGACGCGAGCCGGGGAGCCCGTGGACTTCGGCGTGTAGGCCACCCGCTGCTCCTTCACCTCGACCTCGTTCGGTCCGAGGACCTTGAAGACCGGCGCTTCGCACCCGGCGGCCGCGATCGTGGTGAGGTCGGGCGGATAGGCGTTCGCGCCGCCTCTCGCGCGCTGCGCCGCGGCGTGAAGGACGAGGCAGTTCTTGACGGCGCGCAGGGCGAAGCCGCCGCCGGCCTGGGCGAGGGCGAGCATGCAGTTCGCGACGCGGCCCGTGCCGCCCATGCCCATGGGGGGAAAATCGCCTTCCTCGTCGGCGGCCATCTCCGAGCTGTTCTGGCCGCGCGTGCCGGGGATCGCGCAGGCGAAGAAGAGGCGCGCGGCGCCGTCCGGGCCCGGCGGCCCCGCCTCGTAGAGGAAGCGGTAGCCGAAGACGGGTCGCTTCAGGAGGCCGGGCGGGATGCAGCGCGCGGGCGTGGCGTCGTCGAGCGTGGCGGGAAATCCCGCGGGGCCGCGCTTCGCTGCGGCGCACTGGCGGACCTGGCCGAGGAGGCCGCGGGCGTAGCGAAGCCGCATCACTTCCGTGAGCGTGGGCTCGTCGGCCGGCAGCTCGAGCGCGGAGTGGATGCGCCCCCACTCGATGCGCGGGGCGATGGCGAAGCGCTTGCCCCCGCCGCCCGCGATCGTCTCGACGACGAGCGTCACGGGATCGCCCGCCTTGCCGCGGTGCACGGCCTCCGCGGCCGCGCTTGCCGGGACCCACGCGCGTCGCCCGCCGTCCTCGACCTCGAGCTCGGTGTCGAGAAGGAGCGCCATGTCCGGCCCGCGCTTGTCTTTCGCGAACCAGGCGTTCAGGTCCGCGCGCCGCGCCTCGTCCACCGGCCGCCGGTTCCCCGTGAGCGTCGCCGGCACCGCCCGCACCCCCTTCGCCGCCGGATCTACCAGCGCGTCGAACCCCGCCGCCGGCACCTTCTCCTGCCGCGCCTCGGCTGCGGAAACGGTGAGCAATATCGCGAAGACGAGCAGAGAAAAAGAGAAAATGGGGACAGTCCCCATTTGATTTCTGTAATCTGTGTTACAGCGCATAAATAGGGACTGTCCCCATTTGTTTGTGATTCTCACGGCGGGCTTTCTGGTCGCGGCGGGCGAGGCGCTTTTCGAGGCGTGGTCGAAGGATATCGCGCCCGAGGGCCGGATGGACATCGTGGTGAGCGAGGTCGAGAGGCTGCCCCGCTCGTCGGTGATCCGCATCGACATCCGCACAGTCGGCTCCTCGGTCGGCTCGTCCTTCTTCCTGCTTTGCAGCGTCCGCAACCTCGCGAAGGTGCGCGGCGCGGGCCCGTGGATCGCGATGCTCGAGGAGCACCCGGCGAAGAAGCACTCCATCATCGCGTTCCTCGCTTCCCAGGACGAGGACCCGGCGGCGGCCGACGAGCGGCTGCGCGCCAAGCCCGCGACGAAAGTGATCGAGCTCGAGCAGTTCGCCCCCATCTGCGACCGCATGAAGTAAGAGGGGTCAGACCCCTCTTGCTTACCGCGCCTTGACACTGAACTCCGCGCGCGACGGGCTGTGCTCGCCTGGGGGGCATTCGAGCGTGCCCGAGATTTCCCACGGGTTCGCCCGCGCGACCTTCACGCGGCAGCCGGAGACCTCGACGATGTTCTGCCCGCCGCCCGCCGATCCGCCCGACGGCAGCTTGATGGAAAGGGCTTTCGGGGCGTAGGTGCCCGGCCCACTGAGGCCCGCCACTTCGATGCGCGCCGAGCTGTGGCCGGGATTCTCGAGGTCCAGCACGAACGCGGTGGCCTCCTCCGGATTCGCGCCGACCGTGACCGCCGAGGCGCCGCCGGGCTTCACGCCGATGCCGAGCCGCGCGCCCAGGTAGCTGAAGAAGAGCCCGCCTTCGTGGAAGACCGGGCGCTGCGCCGCCGCCACGCTGCCGGGCCGGCCGCGAATCGCGTCCATCACCACCGCCTCGGATCCGGCGAGCTCCGGCCCCGCCATAGGCGCGTCGAAGCGATGGACGAAGAGCTCGAACTCGTCGCCCGCCTTCGCGCCCATGAAGGCCGGGGCGAGGAGGGCGAATGCAGGCAGCCAGGCGCTCTTCGTGCCGTCGGTGAACTCGAACTCGAACCAGCGCGACTTCTCGCCCGGCTTCGTGAAGCGCTTCGAGAGCGTCCACGCGTCCAGGAGCCGTGTGTCCGGCTTCGTCATCTCGCGCGACTTGCCGGTGTACTTCGCCTTCGCGCGCACCTGGTCCTCGCGCAGGCCGATTACCGGGCCCGAGGAGACCGGCGCGCCGATGGGCCGGCGGGTGAGCTCCTGGAACGCGACCTCCCGGTACAGCGCCCGCTTGGAGGACGCATCGCCGGGCTGCGCGAGGGCGGAGAGGTAGGCGGCGAGGGCAAGGAGGATGAGGGCAAAGGGCGTCGAGCGATTCGTGTTCACGATTGGGTAGCCACGAGAGGCAAGGGACGCGTGATTGTTACAGCAATCAAATGGGGACAGTCCCCATTTAAGTCGTGTAACACAGATTACAGAGCATAAATGGGGACTGTCCCCATTTTCTTGGTGGATTAGCCCTCCATTGCGGTGCGCAGCTTGCCGATGTCGAACTTCTTCATGCCGAACATCGCTTCCGTCGCCCGCTTCGCACGTGCCGGGTCCGGGTCGCTCATCATTTCGAAGAGCACGACGGGGACGACCTGCCACGAGAGCCCGTACTTGTCCTTGAGCCAGCCGCAGGCCTGGGCCTTCGGGTCGCCGCCCTCGGAGAGCAGGTCCCAGTAGTGGTCCACCTCGTCCTGGGTCTCGCAGCGCACCTGCAGCGAGATCGCCTCGGTGAACTTGAACTGCGGGCCGCCGTTCAGCGCGGTGAACATCTGCCCGTCGAGCTCGAACTCCACGGCCATCGCCGAGCCCGCGGCCCTGCCGTGGAATTCCTTCCCGACCTCCGTGTAGCGCGAAACGTGGAGGATGCGCGATCCCGGGAAGATGCCGGCGTAGAAGTTGGCGGCTTCCTCGGCCTGGCTGTCGAACCAGAGGCAGGGGACGGTGCGTTGCGTGATGGACATGGCGGATCCTCGCGGGGGTGGAATCCGCCCGATTCTGCGCCGGTCTCCGATCTCCTTTGTTGTGGACTTGTTACTCGCCCCGACGTCTCACGGGCCCAGCACCGGGTCCTGCACCGCGAAGAACTGGTTCGGCAGGAACGTCGCGAAGTGCTCGATCTCCTCCACCGTGCCGTCCGGCCCCGTGCCGCCCGTGACGTAGACGTTGCCGTACCGATGAATGGCCGCGTGGTTCGACCGCGCGTGACGAAGCGTCGGTCCCCGCGAGAAGGTCCTCGTCGCCGGGTCGAAGAATTCCGACGACGACAGGAACTCGCCCCCCGGTCCCCGGCCGCCGATCAACAGGACCCTCCCATCGTCCAGGAGGACGGCCGCGTGATTCGAACGCGCGGTAGCCATCGGCGAAAGCGGAATGAACACCTGGATGGTCCGGTCCCAGAGTTCCGCCGTCGCCGTCGGGGGAGCGTCCCCCGTGCCGTCGTCCACCCGTCCTCCCGCGATCAGGATGTGGTCGCCTGCCACCTTCGTCGCCGTATGGAACCGCCGCGGCTGCCACAGGGACCCGGCATCCTCGAAGGCGCCCGACGCGGGGTTGTAGGCTTCGGCGCGACGATCCGTGAAGCTTCCCCCGACGACAAGGACACGGTCGGCCCAGCCGGCCACCGCGGTCGCCGTGTGCCCCGCGCGGGAGACCTTCATGTGGACTTCCCGCGTGCCGCCGATCTGCAGCGCGGTTCCCGAGGCGGGACCCACGGCCGATGCGCATTCGTGCGGGAACTTGCTGAGCTCAAGCCCGGTTTGCCAGAGGATCTCCGCGCTGGTGTCGCTCGAGCCCGTGGCGTTTATCAGGTCGGGGTCGCCGTTGTGATCCGCGAAGGCGGTGGCGCCGCCGATGACGATCGGGCCGGTCGGCGTGCGGGCCACGGCGAAGTCGCGCAGCCTCTGGCGCTTGAGCCGGATGACCCGCTGCATGGAGCAGCGGGCCTCCAGGTAGTAGTCCACGAAGAACGTATCGCCGCCGATGAGCATCACCCCGTCGAGACGGCCCCCCGTCCTGTGGGGCGCCAGTCGCGCCCATCCCCGCAATCCGGACATCGTGCCGATCACCTGATAACGCTGCGTCTGCGACGTCCAGGCGATGGCGGTATCCAGCGGCACGGTTCCATCTCGCGTTCCTCCGGCAACGAGCATCCGATCGCCGACTCCGGGCACGGTGACCCAGGCGACATCGTGGTCGGCGCGCTTGAACGGCGAGCTGGAGCAGGCGGCGAGCAGGAGCGCCGCGAGCGGTGCCCAGGCACGCGCCTGGCAGAGGATCATCGGGATTCGCATCGTTCCCCCCTTTCTGGCAACGGCAAGTGAGTTCCGCGAATACCTCCGGCAACCCGGGCGCGTGGCGGCTAGTGGGTGCCTAGGGACCCTGGCAGGCGTCGCCGGTGCCATCGTTGTTCGTATCGAGCTGGCAGGGCTTCGCCATGACACTGCGCCAGCAGTTCACGACCCTGCCCTGCGCGGCGCCCAGCCGTTTGTCGAAGGAGAAGACCGGCTTGCAGGACGGAGCGCCCTCGATGGCGGCAATCCGGGCCTGGACGGCCTTGGCATCCGGGGATGTTCCGGCCAATGTGACGGTCGGACCGCCCGCCTTCGGAGCCAATTCCGGCGGAACGATCACTCGCCCGTCCGGCGTCGCGCGGAAGCCGTCCAGAACCCCGAACGCGGGACGGACCGCCTCGTAGTGTGCCGGGCTCGCACGCAGCTGGTTTCGAAGGGTCATCGCGTCGCGCACGACCGCCGCGATCTTCGGATGGATCATCGGCCCGGGGAAGGGGCAGCCATCGGTGAAGCAGTTCTTCTCGGGAGGGAATTGCCGGAAGCAATTCCCGATGGACGCGCCGATGCCGGAAACCTCGTTGTCCACCCGCACGTTCGCGCAAGCGCGATCGCCGCATCCGCGCGAGCTCCGGAGCGGCAAGCGTTCTGGATTGTCGGCCATCGCACAGAACTGATGGGCGTTTCGCACGAGGGGGCAGTTGTCGCTGGCGTTCAGGACGCAGTCGTTGTCGATGTCGGGATCCACGCAGTCGGCGATGCCGTCGCCGTCCGTGTCGGGAAAGCCCTCGTCGATCACCCCGTCGCAGTCATCGTCGCGCCCGTTGCATGTCGCGGGATCCTGCGGGCCCTCGCCACCAGGGAACGGATTCGGCCGGATCGCGATATTGAAGATGTGGTAGCCCGTCGGCAGTGCGCCCTGGGTGCGCAATCCGACCAGGCGCTGGTCCAAAGGCCAGCCCCGGTCACGGACGGTCGGGAACTCGAAGCGCCGGACGTCCTCCGAGATCACCATGCCGGTGCTCCACGGTCCGTACTCCACGGACGCTTCCATCTCGCCGGCCGCCGGGTCGGTTACGAATCGCACATCGAACCGCAACGTGGAGCAGGCATTGTCGGCCGGGATGTTCAGCCAGTCCACGTCTGGCGTGCCGGTGCCGATTCCATACGGCATCCGGGTGGAAAGGAGGTTCGGCTCCGTGACGGGCCCGGTGACGTTGTCCCAGGAATTGTTGGGCTCGAAGGCATCGGCCCGCACGTTCACGAACCGCCGCAGGAACGCGTAGGCGTCGAGAATCCGGGGCGCCCTCGGGTCGCTCGAGGCCCGGGAAGTGGCCCGCAGTGCCGCGTCCACTTCCGAGCTGGAGAGGCTTCGGCCCGCCGCGCCGACGGCCATGGCCACGACGCCGGCGACGAAAGGCGAGGCGATGCTGGACCCGCTGCGTTGCTGAACTCCGGAGCTGCCCGGAGACGCAGTCACCCAGACGTCCCTCCCCGGCGCCCAGACGTCCACGCTCGGTCCGAAGTTGCAGGCGTTCCGCTCGCTGCGATCGATGGCGCCGACGCAAACGGGATTGTGATGCGCCATCGCGCACGGAATGATGAAGGTCTCCGCCAGATCCTGGAGCTGGGCCCCGCAGGAGTTCGTGGGGCCGTTGCCCGCGGAGGTGACGATGGATACGTTCTGGGAGTCGGCGAACGCCAGCGCATCGGTCATCAGGCTCAACTCGTCGCCGAAACCGAAAGCACGGCACCAGAAGTCGCATTCGTTGCCCATGCTGACGTTGACGACGTCCGCCCCGCCCCCGATCGCCGCGATGATCGTGTGCGAGAGGGACCAGAACGACATTTCCTCCAACTCTGCCCACATCAGCGCCATCTGGGCGCGCTCGTGCAAGCGCGGCACGCTCGAATTCCGGGAGTAGACCGAGGAACCGGCGACCCCCGCTCCGTCGTTCACCGGGGATGCCGCGGCGGACGACACGCGCGTGCCGTGGAAATTGGTGGCTCCGGGACCTCCGATCGGCGTGCCCCACGTGAAGATGATGTCGGGGGAGTGGTCGGCATCGGTCGTCGCGAAGCCGGTGTCCACGATCGCGAGGATGGGCGGCCCCTGGACGGTCCCGATCGCGACACTGGGGGTGCCGTCAGAGAAGCCCTCCAGCGGGTCGTTGAAAGGGGTGTCGGCAACCTGTGCGAGCTGCCACGCCCGGCGCATGTTCGTGATGGCCCAGTACGGATCGCTCAGGGAATCGCCGCAGGTGCCATTGCAGTAGGCGAGCGGATCCTCGCTCGTGGTGTCGAGGAGCTGGAACGGAAACACGGCCTGGTCCATGACCATCCGGAAGCCGCGCTTGCCGAACTTCTCCCGATACCCGGCGATGAAGGCGAGCGTCCGGATTGCGTCCTCGTGCGAAGCAGCCTTCAGGCGGGAACGCGTGCCTTCCCTTTCCAGCGCCGCGAGGAAGCCCGCGAGGTCCACCTGGCCCAGCGGGAAGCTCACGAGGGCCGTCCGGTCGAGGACCTGCGGAAGCGCGCCGCGCTTGCGCGACTGGAGAGCCGTGCCCGGGCCCTTCCCGCGTTCGGGATAGGTATAGGAACCCTTCGCCGGCGAGCGGCGGTCCACCAGCGTGAGGCCGGCTTGCGCCAAGTGGGCGTCCAAGTCGGACCCCTCGGGCACCCTCACGATGGCATGCCCCATGCGGAAGACGGAAATGGAGCCCTTGTCGTCCTCGACGACGCCGAGGCGGCGGGCCGGGTCGGGCTTCTTGCCGAGGAGTGGCACCAGGCGGTGCTCGAAGGATTGGATCGGGACCCCGGCCTGGGCCGCTGCGTCGGAAACGGACAGGGAAAGGGCTGCGGCCGCGAGCGCGGCGCCAAGCCCCATGGCGATGCGAGTCATCCTGACCTCCCTCAGAGACAACTGCGGTGCGGTGGTGGCGGAAGTACCGCGGAAAGGGGTGGAAACCTCCCTTAAGTGCGTGGCGTCAAATGAAGCGGCTGTTAATCGTACGCGCTTTCCCTCGCCCGGGTCAGGCGCCGGGGCCTCACGCTCAGTACAACCGCTCCCGCTGGTCCTTCTCGATCAGCGCCTGCATCTCCTCGGGGGTTTCCGCGAGCCTCCCCGCGTCCACCATCGCGCGAGCCATCGAGGGGAGGCCGTCGAGGGCAGGCCAGCCGGCGGGGTCCCAGAGGCGGGAGCGAACGACGCACTTGGCGCAGTGGAAGAAGACCTCGGCGAGGGTCACGACGAGGGCGAGCTCGGGCACCTTGCCCTGGAACGCCATCTCCTCGCGCAGCCAGCGGTCGCGCACGATGGCCGCGGTGCCGGAGGCGCGCAGCGTCTCGTCCTTCCCCGGGATCAGGAAGAGGAGGCCCACCTGCGGGTTGGCGAGGAGGTTCGAGAAGGTGAGCGCCGCGCGGTTGCCGGGCCGTTCGGGGATGGCGAGGGTGGAATCGTCGAGGACGCGCACGAACCCCGGCGGGTCGCCCTTGGGCGAGACGTCGAGGTGGCCCGCGGCGTCGGCGGAGGCCACCAGCACGAACGGGCACCGGCCGATGAACGCGCGGCTGTGCCCGTCGAGCGCGGTGAGGTGCTTGCCGAGGACGCGGTGGCTGGGTTGGCCGACGATCTCGCGGAGCTGCGACTCGGTGGTGACGAACTCGCCAAACCGCCCGTCGGTTCCGGCCATGCGCCGCGCCCCCGGAATCGCGGCCGGCGCGGCGCGCGGCCGTCAGTTGGCGCGGAAGCCAGAGGCCTTCACCAGCGCGGACCAGCGCGCGATGTCCTCCGCCGTGCGCTTCGCGAGCTCTTCCGCGGTGCTGCCCACGGGCTCGAGGCCGACGGCGAGGAGCCGCTCGCTCACGTCGGGGCTCCGGATCGCGGCGGCGGCGGACTTCGCGAGGCGCTCCACCGTCTCTTGCGGCGTTCCCGCCACGGTGTGGAACGCGATCCAGCCCAGGCCCTCGGAGTCCGCGAAGCCCTGCTCGCGAAGCGTCGGGATGTCCGGCGCGGCCGGCGAGCGTTCGGGGCCGAAGCTGCCGATCATCCGCAGCTTCCCCGCCTGGTGGAGCTTCACGAAGTCCGAGACGAGCGCGATGCCCGCGGGCACCTGGCCACCGATCATGTCCGCGACCATCGGGGCGCTCCCCTTGTAGGGCACGGGCGCGAGGTCCACGCCGCTCGCGCGGGCGAGCATCACGCCGAGGAAGTGGCTGGGGCCCCCGGTGAGCGGGATCGCGTAGGCGCCGTTCGCCGGCGTGCCGCGCGCCCAGGCCACGTACTCGCGCACGCTCTTCGCGGGCGAGCCCGGCCCCACGGCGAGCGCGAACTGGAAGTTGGCGGCGAGCGAAACGGGCGCGAAATCCTTCGCCGGGTCGTAGCGGAGCTTGTCGCTCGTGAGGGGCGCGAGCACCGTGACGGCAATGGGCGAGGCCATGAGCGTGCGGCCGTCGGGCGCGGCGTTCTTGAGGAGCTCGGCCGCGAGCTGCCCGCTCGCGCCCGGCTTGTTCTCGACGATGACCGGCACGCCGAGGGAAGCGCGCATCTTCTCCGCGGCGAGGCGCGCGACGAGGTCCGTCGAGCCGCCAGGGGGCGAGCCCACGAGGATGCGGATGGTCTGGTCCTGCGCGAGGGCGGATGCGGAAAGCGCGAGCCCGAGGGCGGCGGCGAGCAACTGGCGGCGTGCATTCATGGTGCGGTCCCCCCTTGTTTCGATGGGAGCCACGCTACCCGCGCCGCCGTCCTGGCCACAAGGGAAAAACTTCTCATTGCCCGCGGCCCGCCGCTACCAGCACCGCGGAGGCCTGCGCAGCACCGTGATCCGCCCGCGCGCCATCGCGATGTAGCCGCCCTTCGCGAGGTCGCGCAGGATCCGGCCGACCATCTCGCGCGTGGCCCCCACCCGCTCGCCGATCTCCGAGTGCGTGAGCCCCTCGATCGGGCGCTTCTCCCCGGCCTGCGCCGCGCGCGCGAGGAGCAGCTTCACCACGCGCCCGTACACTTCCTCCATCGTGAGGATTCGGGTGCGGCCGAGGAGCCGGCGAAGGCGCGCCACGACGTCGGCGAGGAGCGCCACCGCGAGCTTC
Organism: Usitatibacteraceae bacterium; assembly: GCA_044220635.1. Taxonomy (GTDB): domain Bacteria; phylum Pseudomonadota; class Gammaproteobacteria; order Burkholderiales; family Usitatibacteraceae; genus JBGAQP01. The sequence continues at coordinate 65,983 of JBGAQP010000015.1, read as the reverse complement.
GGGTGGCGGAGCAGCATCGCGTGGAACTCCTGCAACGGAATGGAGGCGACCCGCAGCGGCTCGACCGCGCTGACGTTCATCAGGATCGGCTCGCCGAAGAGAGTCGTGTCCGCGAAGTGCCCGCCCGGCTCCTCGACCCCGAACAGCAGCCGGTGCCCGTCCTCGTCGCCGAAGAAGAACTGCAGCGACCCCGAGAGGACTAGGTGAAAGTGCTCGAGCCGCGTGCCTTCGGCCGCAACCACCGCGCCCTTGGCGAACTCGTTGATCGTGAACCGCCTCGCGGCGTCCTCCAGCTCCTTCCGGGAGAAGGAAGCGAAGAGGGGGATGGCGGCGAGGTCGTCAGCGGAGGGGCGGGGCATTCCTCAAACTTACGTCATTCCCGCGCCACATGTCATTCCCGCGTAGGCGGGAATCCAGCCCACTCAATCCACCCCCAACTGCTCCCCGATCGTCCTCGTCCACTCGTTCTTCTCATTCCCCGAGTGCAGCGTGGACTTCCGCTCGATGAACATGACGAGGCACTCCTCCTCCGCCACCGGGTTGTGCCGCACGCCCTTGGGCACGACGAAGAGCTCGCCCTCGCCCAGCTCCACCGCCGAGCCCTCCATCTCGATCCGCAGCCGCCCCTTGAGGATGAAGAACAGCTCGTCCTCGTGGTCGTGCGCGTGCCAGCCGAAGGTGCCCTTCACCTTCGCAACCTTCACGTAGGAGTCGTCGAGCTCCGCGATGATCCGGGGGGACCAGAGGTCGGGGAGGGAGGCGGCGAGCTTCGCGGCGGAGGCAGTTGTGCGCATGGCGCTCAATCGAACCAACGCCAGTGCTCAGCGGCGGACCGAGCGAAGTGGAGGCCGTCCGGCCGCAATCGCGTGCCAAGCATCATTTGTCGTTGTGCCCCGCGTGGACGTCCCTGTAGAGCAGCATCGCGCCCAATTGTTGCTCCTTGGGATCGTCGAAGCCGCAGGTGTGGACGAACTCCTTCGGGTTCTCATAGGTGCCGAAGAGCATGTCCCACCAGACGATGTCTCCGTAGTTGTTCTTGTGCCGGTTGTATTGATGGTGGATCCGGTGCATCTCGGGCCGCTGAAAGAAGTAACCGACCCACTGCGGCGTCCTGACGTTCGTGTGATAGAAGAACTCGCCGATTGCGGTGCACGCGGTATACACGGCACCCCCTTCGAGGGACAAGCCAAGGAACGTGTAGACCAATGCGCTTCCGATCAGCGAGTTCACGACCATCTCACCGGGATGCTTGTAGAAGGACGTGATGACTTCTATCCGCTGGGGGCTGTGGTGGATCTGGTGAAACAACCGCCAGAGGAGGTCGACCTCATGGCGCCAGCGGTGCCACCAGTAGAAGACGAACGTCGCGATGAAGTACGCAATGACGCCCCCGATGACGGGAGCGATATGCGCGGAAAGTTGGAACACCGACCACGACGAGAGCCAGACTTCCCAGGTGATGCCGGCTGTCAGGACGACGCCAAGCTGGACCAGATTGACCAAGATGACCCGAACTGGCCACGTGCGGACGGAGGGCAGATCCCATCCGGGCTTCATGCGCTCAAGAAAGAAGCAGTAAAGGGCGATGCCGAAGACGTACCAAAGCAACCGATCTACCTCCTACGGCGCACAACTGTCAGGTTCAGCGGCTACTCCGCGATGCGTAGGAGTCCTCTGTATCCTGCTGTTAGGCGACTGCGGGTTTACCTCGGAACCGCTCATCTTCGACGACCTTAAACCACTTGTAGGCAAGCCGTCCCTTATCAACATAGATTGGGCCAGGGCCACAAGTTCGAGCCACAAGTGCACGGACTCGATCAATAGGAATCTCACATAATGGCCCCAACACAACATGCGCCAATCTGAGAGTGTCTGAAAAGGGGATGAAATACGAGCCGCCTTCCGCGGTAGAAGAGGCAAGTGGAACGAATACTCGGACCTCCTGCTCATACTCCCAGTGTGAATACTTGGTATAGAGGAGGGACTCCACAAAGTCCTCATCTGGCTTCAGCGAACCGTCCTCTGCAATATGAGCGGCAATCCGCTCGGTGGAGTACTGGATTTCCCTCCCGTATCCATCCGGAATGTCGAAACCTAAGCACATGCCATGGTGCTTGGCTGCATAGTGGCTCCACAGAACGGGGTTCCGCCAATCTTTGCTGAAGCAAAGAAGCCCGTTCTTCGTGTGCAATTCCTTCTTCAACGCCGCTAGCCTGACGCGAAACGCCTTGTTGCCACCAACGTTTACAGCGAGAAGTTCAAACGGATCGTTCAAGTCGGCCAGTCGGGAGATGCGCAACCGCTGAAGAGCAAGGTTGCTCAGAGCAAACTCCGCTGGAAGGAAATTGTAAACGCGCAATCCAGTTGCCTAGCGAACTATGTGAGGGCACAACAATGCCGCCGCCTGCCGAATGCAGAGGATGCCAGCCATCGGGTGGTAAACAGGGTGCGGCCCACGACGCCTATCAGTTCGCTCGAACAATTTAGGTGATTGACCGCCGAAGACCGACTGGCGGAGGGAAACCGCAAGCACATCAAACGGGTGGCCCAGTTGACCGAGGGATTAGACCGCATCTGGCATAGCCCTTACAACGAGGCACGGCTGGGAGAGCACGGCTGTATCGGAATGCCAGCCGGCACGCAAGAGTGCAGCACCCACTAGCGAGAATGCGTTGTCCGACGGAGACATGAGATTCGCGGAGGGCGGGTCGGGAAGCGATTGAATGAAGGCTTCGGTGCCAGCGCGAGCGTCAGCAGCGTGGCTTCCTTTCTTGGCCCGACCTGACACGAAAGCCTCCCACAGGAAGAGGCCGGCTTGGGCGGACTCAAACTCCTGCCAGGATAGATGAGCACGAGTCGGCCGAACCAAGAGTCGCCGAACTGTCTGAAGCACCCACGGAACTTGAACAGCGCCGACAGCCAGCGAACCACAACCCGCGCCTGCACTCCAAGGACGGCTCCCTTCACCCGGCCGAGCTCTAGTAAGAGCCCTCTCATCTTCGGGAAGCAGGACGAATAGTGGGCACTCGAAGCCAAGAGCAACTGGAACACCGTGGTTGAGCGTCTGGGCGACAAATGACGAGAGGGAAGAAAGATTGTCTCCGCTCCGTTGGGAAGAAGCCCACCAAGCGAAGTTGCCCCTTGGCACGGAACCTACATCAGCACAGACAACGACGAGGTTTCGCACGGACAAGACGATGCAGTCTAACGACCTAGTTGAGCGGCCGAACGACGGCGTACCTGCGCACCGGCCCGCGCATTAAGTGCCAATGCGCGCACGGTGCGGCCACCATGCTTCTCGGACCGCTCAATCGCATTGTTAGAACTCATGATCGCCTCAGTCGGGCACTCTCGCTAGGACTTGCCCAACAAATCTCTCAGTGGCGTCTACCCATGCAGTAACGGTATTGACATTGATGCCCCGCGCACGGTGCTGCCCGCGCCCGGGCTCCTCGTTTCGATCTGCTTGATGAACGATATGATGGCGTCGTGCGAACAATTCAGTAAGCACTGGAAACTCGGCATTTACGTCCGCAGGTGCAACGCCGACTCGCGCGAGTATTCCACTAACGTCGCCGACGTTGTTCACAGTGAAGTTCGATAGGTAGGCATTGACGGAGTCGTTGATTACTTCCTGTACTGTCTTTGCGCGATGGGCAGCGAGCTTTCCCAAGAAGAATTTCTCTGGTCGCCCGTGATCCGCGATGCCGACAAGAGGTACATCGTTGAGCACACCCTCGGCGGCTCCCGGGAATTTCCAGGCTACCAAGCCTCGAAACACCTCCTCAATTGCCGCGTGATTGAAGACGACCGCTGCGCGCAGTACATCGCCAGCTTGGACGGGCCTTCGGCCTTGGCCCGCGCCGCGGATTCGTCCGTAGACTGCGATTAGATTGCGTACTCGCGCGAGGTTGTCATGAAATCGCTGCTGTATCTGATCGCGCATATGAGTTCTGACGAGAACTGGATTGACTGGCGCTATTGGGCAATTCCCCGAATAGCGCATTAACATGCGTTTGATTCTCCGCCGGGAGCTGCTAGCAGTCAACGGTAAGTACTTGACGGGGCACCGAAAGGTGCTTGCAACCGAAGTTCCCCAAGTCAAGCTGAAACGCGAATCTCGGTGAGCGCCCCCGCGCAATCAATCTCGACATCGTGGGAGAGACCATGCCCCGCAAGCCCGTCCGCGCCGCGAAGGCGACCCCGAAACTCCCCAAACCCATCCGCAACGTCACCCCCGACAAGCTCGATCTCCGCGACCGCCCGTATCAACCCGCCGTCGCCCTCATTCCGCCGGCGAGTTTCCGCGCGAAGACGAAGCTCCCCGTCCTGAACCAGGAGCAGACGAGCGCCTGCACGGGATTCGCGCTCGCCACGGTCGTGAACCACCTCATGCTCCAGGCGCGGCGCGCGAGGGAGGCGGGGGTGTCGCCGTGGATGCTCTACTCGATGGCGCGGCGCTACGACGAGTTCCCGGGCGCGGAGGACGCGGGCTCGAGCCTGCGCGGGGCGCTGAAGGGCTGGTACAAGCACGGCAGTTGCGCACTCGCGCGGTGGAAGGACATCGACATGCCCCCCGCCACCAACAAGCCCGGCGACGACTGGTGGCTCGACGCCGTGAACCGCCCGCTCGGCGCCTACTACCGCGTGGACCCGCGCTCGATCACCGACATGCACGTAGCGCTGAACGAGGTCGGCGTCCTCTACGCGAGCGCGGTGTGCCACGACGGCTGGCTCCCGGGCAACCTGGTGCGGAACAAGCAGGGCAAGGCGATCCGCTTCCAGAAGGCCACGCCCGCGGACGGCGGCCACGCCTTCGCGATCGTGGGCTACGACGCGCGCGGCTTCCTCGTGCACAACTCCTGGGGCACGGACTGGGGCGACGGCGGCTTCGCCACCCTGGGCTACGGCGACTGGCTCGAGCACGCGATGGACTGCTGGGTGGCGCAGCTCGGGGTCGTCACCGAGGAGCACCAGCGCGTGGCGCTCGCCTCCACCCCCGCGGGCGCGAAGGGCGCGGTGCGCCTTTCCTCCAACGACCAGCTCCAGCGCCACCAGCTCGCGCCCTACGTGATCGACATGGAGAACAACGGACGGCTGTCGCGCTCGGGCAACTTCCGCACCTCCGACGACGACGTGCGCGCGCTCGCCACCGACTACCTCGACGCCGCGCGCCGCGCCTGGAACGTGAAGGCGGGCGATCCGCTCGACATCTGCATCTACGCCCACGGCGGGCTCGTGGGCGAGGACGACGGCGCGAAGACCTTCGCGAAGTGGCTGCCCAAGCTCTGGGAGGCGAGGAAGTTCCCCGTCTTCCTCATGTGGGAGTCCGACCTCTGGTCCACGCTCGGCAACCGCCTCGTGGACAAGGCGAAGGGCGTGCCGCGGCCCACGGGCGGCAAGCTCGAGGAGCAGGCGAAGAAGTGGTGGAACGAGCGCCTCGAGGGCCTCTTCGCCTCGCCGGGCACCTCGCTCTGGGGCGAGATGAAGCAGAACGCGGCGGCGATCACGCAGGAGGCGGATTCGGGCGGCAGGCTCCTCTTCAAGCACCTCATGGCCTCGCCCGTCGCCGGGCGCCACCCGCTTCGCATCCACCTCGTCGGGCATTCGGCGGGCTCGGTCGTGCACGCCTTCCTCGTCGATCGCCTCGCCGGACAGGAGTGGGATTTCGCGAGCCTGAGCCTCATGGCGCCCGCGATCCGCGTGGACCTCTTCGAGGAGCGCGTGATGCCCTGGCTCGAGGCCGGGCGCGTGAAGCGCCTACGCGAGTATCACCTCGGCGATTCCGCGGAAAAGCAGGACCCCACCTGCAAGGCCCTCCTCGGCTACGGGCACTCGCTCCTGTACCTCGTCTCCCGCTCCTTCGAGGGCGGGGAGGAGGTCCCGATCCTCGGCATGGAGAAACACTTCCCCGCCGCGCTCGGCCGGATGAGCCGCGTGAAGACCTTCGTCGCGCCCGGCGCCGACACCGCCAGCACCACCCACGGCGGGTTCGACGATGACGCGGCGACGATCGCCAGCGTCATCGCCGGGATGGGGTAGGTCGTTCATTTCCTCTTGCTCGCGCGCTTGCGGGTGGAGGAGCTGGAGGCGGAGCCCGTGGGAATCGTGCCGCCGCCCACGCCGGGCGGCGCCGCGAAATGCTGGCAGGTGCAGCCGAGCAGGACGCCGCCGCGCACGTTCCAGATCCCGCGGAACCGGCAACGCCCGCGGGCGCACCTTCCCTCGCAGGTGAGGCGGATGCGGCCGTTCGCGGCCACGACGAGCTTCAGGTGGCAGGGGTCCGGCAGGGGCGCCACGCCGGGCGGCGGGATCTTGTCGCCGAAGTCCGTCGGCACGCAGCGCATGTTTCCCTGCTTGTCGATGACGGGCACCTCGTCGGGCCAGCAGATCGGGAACGCCACGTAACCGGGTCGGCCCGGCACCGGGACGATCCAGAGACCGGAGAGGTGGTCGGGCGCGCCGAGCTGCGGCTTGAGGCCGCGCACGAGGCCGTCGTACTGCGTCTGGTCGATGTGGACGAGGACGGTCTGGCGGGGGTCGAAGCCGCCCCGCGTGAATTGCGCGGGCGAGACGACGACGGGATCGGGTATGGCGGGCATGGTCCACCTGCCTTTCGGTGAAAGGCTCCTCGTTGGTCGTCCGGTCGAGGTGTGCGCCTCGTGGGGTGATTTTCCGGCAGCGTAATGCCGTGGCGCACTCGGGGCAGGGGGCGGATGCGGCGGCGGGGCTGCGGAATTTTCCGCAGCGGTTTGGATGGAGGGGGCAATTACCGCCGCGGTAATTGCCCCCCGGTGGCTGCGGGTCGCTATTTCGCGAGGCCCTCCGCCTTCAGCGCCTCCTGCACCTTCGGGCGGGCTGCGATTCGCGCGTGGTAGTCCTTGAGCACCGGCCACTTCGCGAGGTCGATGCCCGTCCACTGGCCCCAGTTGAGGACCACGAAGAGGTAGCCGTCGGCGACGCTGAACCGCTCGCCCATGAGGTACGGCCTGCCCTCGAGCTGCTTCGAGAGCCAGTCGAAGCGCCCGCCGATCTTGTCGCGCGCGATCGCCTTGTACGCTTCGGGCGTGTCCGGCGCGAAGAGCGGCGAGAAGCCCTTGTGCAGCTCGGAGGTGATGAAGTTGAGCCACTCCTGGAGGCGATAGCGCTCCATCGTGCCCGCGGCCGGGGCGAGGCCGGATTCGGGCTTGCGGTCGGCGATGTACTGCACGATCGCCGGCCCCTCGGTGAGGAAGCGGCCGTCGTCGAGTTCGAGCGTGGGCACGTAGCCCTTGCCGTTCATCGCGAGGTAGTCGATCTCGCCGTCCACCGTCTTCGACCTGGTGTTCACCTTCTTCAGCGCGAAGGGAAGGCCCGCCTCGCGAAGCGCGATGTGGGGCGAGAGCGAGCAGGCGCCCTGCGAGTAGTACAGGTTCATTCGTTGCTCCTTTTCGTGGGTTGGGCCCGGCCGTCGGCCGGGATGGCGAGAGAATAGGGAGGGTGGTATGATTTGAAAAGTAGGCATCGAAAAGTAATATAGGTTACAAAAAGAAACCATGAGGACATTCAACGCCTTGAGCGCCCGGTGCCCGGCCCGGGAGATCCTGTCGCGGGTGGCGGACAAGTGGACGGTGCTGGTGCTTTCGGTCCTTTCCGGGGGCACGACGCGCTTCAACGAGCTGCGCCGGAGGGTGGACGGCATCACGCAGAAAGTCCTCACGGACACGCTGCGCGATCTCGAGCGCCTGGGCCTCGTCTCGCGCAAGGTCTACGCGGAGGTGCCCCCGCGCGTGGAATACAGCCTCACGCCGCTCGGGGTCTCGCTCGTCGGGCTGATCGACGACGTGAAGCTCTGGGTCGAGAGCCACGCGCCCGAGGTCCTGAAGGCCCAGCAGCGCTACGAGACGCAGAAGCAGGCGGCCGCGGCGCGCCGGCCGGCCTGATGCGCGGCTTTCGGGGGCATTTACCGCCGCGGTAATTCGCGCCCCGGGGCGGGCGCCCTACAATGGCGCCTTCTTCCTGCGCCGATTCGAGATGAACCTCTACATCGTCACCGGCACCACCAAGGGCCTCGGCCAGGCGCTCGTCGCGAAGCTTGCCGAGAGCGCGGACAACGACATCGTCGCGCTCGCCCGCGCGCCCGACGGGCCGATCGCCCGGGGCTTCCGGTTCCACCTGGACCTCGCCGATGCGCGCGCGATCGAGGCGGTATTCGACCGCGTCGAGAAGCGCATCTCGGGAAAGACCTACGAGAAGGCCGTGCTCATCAACAACGCGGGGGTGGTCACGCCCGTGGGGCCGCTGGAGCACGTCGCGGCGGAAGAGCTCGAACGAAGCCTCCTCGTGAACCTCGTGGCGCCCATGCTCCTCATGCGCCGGTTCCTGCTCGCGACCGATGGCGTGGCGCTGCGGCGGATCATCAACATTTCCTCGGGGGCGGGGCGCAAGCCCTACGCGGGCTGGGCGGCGTATTGCGCGGGGAAGGCCGGGCTCGACATGGCCTCGCGGGCCGTCGCGCTCGATGCCGCGGAGCACGGCAGGAAGGTCGAGGTGGCGAGCCTCGCCCCGGGGGTGATCGATACGCCGATGCAGGGCGTGGTGCGCGGCGCCGAGAAGGCGGATTTCCCCGAGATCGGTCGCTTCAAGCAGATGAAGGCCGAGGGCACGCTGCGGCCGGCGTCGGATGTGGCTGCGGATATCCTGCGCGCCGAGGCGGAGGGCAAGCTCGCGGGGGAAGTCGTTCTCGACCTCCGGCAGCTCGCTTGATCACCGACCCGCTGTTCTATCTCGCCGCGGTGCCGGCGATCCTGCTCATGGGCATTTCCAAGGGCGGGTTCGCGAGCGGCGTGGGCATCCTCGTGACGCCGCTCGTGGCGCTCACGGTGCCCACCGCGCAGGCGGCCGCGATCCTCCTGCCGATCCTTTGCGTGATGGACCTCGTGGGGCTCGCGGCCTACCGGGGCGTGTTCAGCCGCGAGAACATGAGGCTGATCCTCCTGGGCGGGGTGGCGGGCGTGGGGCTGGGAGCGCTCACCTTCAGCTTCTTCGACGACAAGATGCTGCGCGTGGGGCTCGGCGTGATGGCGCTCGCCTTCGTCGCGCAGCGGGTCCTGGGCGGGAACGCGGCTCCCGCGCCCCGCTCGACGGTGAAGGGGCTCTTCTGGTCGACGGTCTCGGGCCTCACCAGCACCATCGCCCACGCCGGCGGACCGCCGCTCAGCGTCTACCTCCTGCCGCAGAAGCTCGACAAGGCGGTGCTCGTGGGCACCACGGTGATCTTCTTCACCGTCATCAACTACGTGAAGCTCGTGCCGTACTTCTTCCTCGGGCTCTTCGACGGGCGCAACCTCATGACCTCGCTCGCGCTCACGCCGCTCGCCCCGATGGGCATCCTCGCCGGCGTCTGGCTCATGCGCCGCGTCTCCCAGGAGCTCTTCTACCGCATCGCCTACTCCCTCCTGGTCATCGTCGGCCTCAAGCTCCTCCACGACGGCCTCCGATAAATGGGGACAGTCCCCATTTATCGGCTGTAACACAGGTTACAGAGCTTAAATGGGGACTGTCCCCATTTAGCGACGGAATAAGGGAGGGTGCGCGCTGTTCATGCGTTGGTAGTAGACTCTGCGCCTTTCCCACCCACCCCCGCATGGAGGAGTACCGATGATCAAGCGTTCCCTGGCCCTTGGCGTTTCGATGCTGATCGCCGCCGGCACGGCGATGGCGTTCCACTGCCCCGCCGACATGAAGAAGATCGACGAGGCGCTCGCCAAGAACCCCAACCTCTCCGAGATGGAGATGAACGCGGTGAAGAAGTACCGCAAGGACGGCGAAGCCCTGCACAAGGCTGGCAAGCACCAGGATTCGGTGGACACGCTCGCCAAGGCGATGAAGATCCTGAAGATCCAGTAACTCCCGCAGCGCCGAAAAAAGGGGCCGGTCCGGCCCCTTTTTCGTTACAGCCAATAAATGGGGACAGTCCCCATTTAGGCTCTGTAACCTGTGTTACAGCCAATAAATGGGGACTGTCCCCATTTTCAGAGGGCGGGACGGCCGTCTTTGATGGTGAAGGTGGCGAGGGTCGAGACCGGGCTTGCGGGGACCTTCACGGAGTCGACCACCCGCAGGCGCGCGTCGAGCCGATCGCGGGAAATTTCCAGCACGCCGTAGCCGCGCTTCGAGCCGTCGCCGAGCTTGATGTGCGGGTTGGCTTCGAGGATCTCGCGCACGCGCTTCGGGTTCGGCCCGCGCGAGCTGATCGAGGTCCCGCAGAATTCCGTCGCCACCACGGGCGAGGCCGCGCGACCCGGTTCGGCATGCACGTTCGAGACGAAGTTCGCGTGCACGTCCCCGCTCAGGATCACCGGGTTCGCGGGTTTGCGCTCGATGATCGATCCGATGAGCCGCTCGCGGGCCGCGGGATACCCGTCCCAGCTGTCGGTCCAGTACTGCCGGCCCTTGGGACCGTCGCGGTCCGTAGGCACGAAGAGCGTCTGCTGCGCGATGAGGTTCCAACGCGCCTTCGATTCACCGAGGCCCGCGTCGAGCCAGCGCTCCTGCTCCGCGCCGAGCATCGTCCGACGCGGATCGAGCCGCTCCGCGCACTCGGGCCCGACCACGTTCGCGCCGCCGTACCCGCCTCTCGGGCACGCCTGGTGCGAACGGAATTGCCGCCCGTCGAGCAGGTGGATCGTCGCGAGCGTGCCCCACTCGTGCCGGGCGTGCACGCGCACCCCGCCCCCCGCGAGCGCGGCGGAAGCGCGAAGCGGCATGTGCTCGAGGAAGGCGCGATAGGCCGCGGCGCGGCGCGCGAGGAAGCCGGGGTCGAGGTCGACGCTGCGGTCGTTCGCGTAGTCGTTGTCCACCTCGTGGTCGTCCCAGGTGACGAGCCACGGCGCGTCGGCGTGCACCTGCTGCAGGTCGGCATCGCCCCGGTACTGCGCGTAGCGGTTGCGGTACTCCGCGAGCGTCCTCGGTTCCGCGGAGGCGTGCTGGCGGACGCGGTCGCGGGCCCCGATGTTCGACTCGTAGATGTAGTCGCCGAGGAAGACGACGAGGTCGACGTTTTCATCGAGCAGGTGGCGGTACGCCGTGTAGAAGCCGTGCTCGTAATGCTGGCAGGAGGCGTAGGCGAGCTTCAGGCGCCCTTCGCCCTTGCGCGCGGCCGGCGCCGTGCGCGTGCGCCCCGGGGGGCTCGCAGCCTCCCCGGCGTGAAACCGGTAGAAATAGGTCCGCCCCGGCTCGAGCCCGTCGACATCGACGTTTACCGTGTGCGCTCGCTCGGGCGTTGCCGCCACGCGCCCGCGGCGCACGATCCTGTGGAAGCGCTCGTCCGAAGAGACTTCCCAGCGCACCTCGAGGGGCACCGGGTCGACCCCGCCGCCCGCGAGCGGCTCGGGCGCGAGCCGCGTCCAGATCACCACGCCATCGGAGGTCGGGGCGCCGGAGGCGACGCCGAGCGTGAAGGGATCGGACTTGAAGCGCGGGCGCGCAATTGCGGCGAGAGGGAAGGGGGAAGCGAACGCCGCGGCGGCGATCGCGGCCGAGCGCGCGAGGAACCGCCGCCGCAGGAAACCGGGATCAGGCACCGCTCACTTGCGCTTCGCGAGGAAGAGCCAGACGGCGACCGAGAGGAACAGCAGGAACCAGAAGAACGCCCACTCGGCCATCGACAGGCCGAGGAAGCGCCAGGAGACCGTAGAGCAATCGCCCGAGCCCGCGAAGATCTTGGGCAGGGCCTGGGTGAGCGGGAAGTTGTCGAGGAGGAACCCGAGGTCCGCGCCGCACGAGCCCGTGGGATCCGGGAAGCGCTGGATCCAGGACTGGCGCACCGAGGTTCCGCCGCCGCCCACGGCGACGAGCGCCATCGGGGCCGAGTAGAGCTTCTGCCCGAGGGCGCCGGGGCCGTGGATCGCCGCGATCGCCGCCACGACGCCGATCGCCACGAAGGCGAAGCGCTGGATGATGCACATCGGGCAGGGCTCGAGCCCCACGATGTGCTGGAAGTAGAGCGAAGCGCCGAAGAGGCCCGCGCAAAGTGCCGCGACGGCGGCGAAGACGGCCCGCGGCGGCATCGGGAGAGGGGGAATCGTTGCCATGGCGCGAAAGAAATCAGACCCGCGATTTTCCCACAAGTTGCAGGGCCATCGCGCGCCCTCAGCCCTCCCGGAGCTTGCGCGCGCGAAGCGCCGCGGGGCGGGTGAGGCAGCGCTCGAGCCAGTCCTTGATCCGCGGCCAGGGCCCGTAATCCATGCCGTTGAACCAGGAGGTGTAGAGGATGGAGGCGACGTTGAGGTCGGCGATGGTGAAGGACCCGCCAAGGAGGTAGGGGCGCGAAGCGAGGTGCGCCTCGAGCACGCCCAGCGGGCGCGGCAGCTTCTTCTCGGCCTCGGCCGCGACCGATTCGTTGCGCTTCTCCGGCGGGTAGACCAGCCGGTGGAAGACGAAGTCCACGAGCGGCTTCTCGATCTCGCTCGCGCCCCAGAAGCTCCATTGCCACGCGCGCGCCTCGTCCTCCGCGCCCGCCGGATAGAGCGAGGCCGCCCCGTGGCGCTTCGCGAGATAGAGGTTGATCGCGAGCGACTCGGTGAGCACGAAACCGTTCTCGTCGATGGCGGGGACCTTCCCGTTCGGGTTGATCCGCAGGTACTCCGGCTGCTTCACGCCCTCGGTGAAATCGACGGGGACGTTCTGGTAGGCGAGGCCGAGCTCCTCCGCCGCCCAGAGGACGCGGAAGGTGCGGGAGCGGGGGATGCCGTAGATGGTCAGGGCCATGGAGCGAGGTCGTCCCGCGGAGACGGGGGAGCGGCGATGATAGCAGAGGTCCCGCGGCCCGCCCCCACACGGACATTCTTAGTCGTTGAGAAACAACGACTTGCATTGTCCCCCTGAGGTTCTCCTGACCTGGCTCAACGGGCACTTTTCTTGCACGTGCAGACTGGGGGAGCAACGGAGCGAAGCTCGATGCGCGCTGCATTCGCGGTCCTGGTCGTGGCAGGCCTTTCGGGGGCCTGCGCTGCGGCGTTTGCCGGCGAAGGCGCCGTATCCGGCTCGGCGTGGGTGCCTTACTCCGTTCCCTCGACCCCGCAAGCCGCCCCCGCGCGCAAGTCCGCCCCGGAGCCCTGGCTCGCGGTCGCGCCCACCGCGCAGGTGTCCGGCATGAACCTCAAGCCCGGCGGCGCCTGCGGGCGATCGGAGCTCGAGGTGTGCTTCGACGGCAACGGCCGCCTGACGGTGCCCGGCGCCAAGCGCTTCCTTCCGGGAGTCCCGGGCCTGAAGCCCGAACGCCTCACCGTCAAGCGCAACGCGGTCATCTTCGGCTACAGCTTCTAAATCCTCAGCCGAGCAGGGCGAGCATCGCGTTGCCCAGCCTCCGGCCCGGGATGAGCGCGAAGAGGCCCGCGACCACCAGTCCCCAGACGAACAGGTTCCTCATCGCGGCGCGGTGCGCGGCGACGTTCCCCCTGCGGATCGCGAGGACCGCCTGCGGAATCCCCACCAGCGTGACCAGCGTGAAGACGTGGATCCAGCTGAAGGTGAGGAAGCGCGGGATCCAGAGCGAGGAAACGGCGACGGCGAGCATCAGCGCGACCCAGGTCCAGCCCGCCACCCGGTGAAGCCGGTCGCCCTTGATCCGGCGCGAGAAGAGCAGCGTTCCGAGGGCGAGCGCGGCGAGCGCGGACAGCATGTGGATCCAGACGGGGAGCGGCGTGACCATGGGGCCTCCGGGTGAATGGCGGCCATGATCCGGGCCCCGGCCCGAGGGCGCGAGGCGATTGCGACGAACCGCCTGCGCCGGGCGCGAACCGCATCCCGGGCGCGGCGAGCGGGCGGTATCATCGGCCACCGCCCACCCGGAGCCCGCCATGGCCCTCGAACTGCCCGCGAAACGAATCCTGAACCTCGCCGCCGCCCGCGTGGCGCTCGCCGCCGCCGGTGCCGAGGCCGCGAAGAACGGCTGGCGCGTGGTGATCGCCGTGGTGGACGAGGGCGGCCATACCATCGCCCTCGAGCGGCTCGACGGCACCCAGTGGTCGAGCGTGGAGACCGCGCTCGGCAAGGCGCGCGCCGCCGTGGGCTTCAAGCGCCCGACGCGGATGCTGGAGGAGTCGGTCAACAACGGCCGCACCGCCTTCGTCACCGTTCCCGGCGGCATGGTGCTCCTGCAGGGCGGCGTGCCCGTCGAGATCGACGGCCAGGTCGTGGGCGCGATCGGCGTGTCTGGCGTGAAAGCCTCCGACGACGAAATCATCGCCACCGCAGGCGCCAACGCAATCAAAGCCGCCTTGGGATAAATGGGGACAGTCCCCATTTTCGCTTTGTAATCTGTGTTACAGCCCATAAATGGGGACTGTCCCCATTTACGTCCTGGTTTCCGATTTGCCCCGGGGCGACCCGGTCGGCAGAATACGGGCCCATGGAACCCTTTCGACTGGGCCTTCTCGACGTGCTCCGTGCCTTCCGCGAGGGAAGCCTGAGCGTGCCCGACTACATTGCCTCGCTTGCCGGGCGCATCGTCGCCCGCGAGGCGGACCTCCGCGCCTGGGAGTGGTTCGACCCGTCGCGGGCGATGGCCGAGGCCGAGGAGCGCGCGGGCGGGATCCTGCAGGACCTTCCGCTCTACGGCATCCCGGTCGGGGTGAAGGACATCATCGCCACCCGCGGCATCCCCACGCGCATGGGCTCGCCGATCTTCTCGGGCCACGTCCCCACGCAATCAGCGTGGGTGGTGCGCCGGCTCGAAGCCCTCGGCGGCCTCGTGATGGGAAAGACCGTCACCACGGAATTCGCCTACCGCCTGGCCGGCAAGACCCGCAACCCCTGGAACACGGCGCACACGCCGGGCGGCTCCTCGAGCGGCTCGGCGGCGGGCGTGGCCGCAGGCTACGTCCCGGCCGCGATCGGCACCCAGACCCTGGGTTCGGTGATCCGCCCCGCGGCGTTCTGCGGCGTGGTGGGCTACAAGCCGAGCTTCGGCGCGATCTCGCGCACGGGCATCCTGCCTTTCTCGGGAACGCTCGACACCGTGGGCGTTTTCGCGCGCGGCGTCGCCGATGCCGCGTGGTTCGGCGCCTGCCTCATGGGGCAGGAGACGAGGGACGAGGCGACCGTCGTGCGCGGCGCGATGCACACGCTTTCCGTGCCCCTCACGGCGCTGCCGGGTCCGCCGCGCCTTGCCGTCGTGCGCACCCACAAGTGGCCCATGGCGACCGAGGCCCAGCGGCACAACTTCGACGAGAGCGTGGCCACCCTCAAAGACGCGGGCGCCGCGGTGCGCGAGGTGCCGCTGCCGCGCGCCTTCGAGTCCGCGTGGGAAAACGTGATGCTGATCATGTCGCGCGAGGCGGTGAAGAACTTCGCCACGATCGAGTCGCGCCACCGCATCCGGCTCTCGCCCGCCCTCGTGACGCTCCTCGACCGCGGCCGGCGCGTGACACCCGAGGAATACGCCAGGGCGCGCGAGAAGCGCGAGGAATACCGCCTCTGGCTCGACCGGCTCTTCGACGGCTGCGAGGCGATCGTCACCGTGCCGGCGTCGGGCGAGGCGCCCGCGGGGCTCTCCGACACGGGAGACGCGACCTTCTGCTCGCTCTGGACGCAGGCGGGGCTGCCCGCCGTGACCATTCCCTCGGGATTCGGGCCGCGCGGCCTGCCCCTCGGATTCCAGGTCGTGGGCCGCTACCGCGAGGACGAGCGCGCGCTGCAGGTGGCGGCGTGGTGCGAGAACGTCCTCGGCTTCCAGCCGGGGCTCGCCGGCGACTGATTCAGGTCGCCGCGCGGGGCTTGCCGCCCGCGCACACGCCACGCGCGATCGCCCCGATCTCGCGCTCCCACGCCTGGATCCTCGGCTCGCGGGGAAACCCGAAGGAGGCGGAGAAGGGCCAGTACTCGGCCTCGCGCCCGACGATCCACACGAGCTTCTCGCGCGGGCTCGAGCGCCAGGGCTGGTCCTCCATCGCGTAGGGATAGAGCGCGGTCACGAGCCAATCGCGGGGCCAGCGGCTCATGAACGCGCGGAACTCCGCGCTCACCTCGGGCAGGGGCGCGTTCGCGAGCGCCGCGTCCCAGTCGGGGAAGCGCTTCTGGTCGCTCAGGCTCACCGCCGTGAAGGCGAGAGGCTGGGGCTTGCCGAGCGCGTCGATCACCTCGACGATCGCGTCCTCGAGCGTGGGGCCCGCGGGCGAGGCGTCCGTCCGTGCGCTGCGCTCCGTGGCGTTCGACAGCCCGTAAGCGCCGAGGAGGTTCGCGTGGGCGGAGCGGCGATGGTGCGCTTCCCAGTTCGGGCGGCTCCCGGGCCGCTTCGCGCCGTTTTCCGCGAGCAGGCTCGCGAAGCCGCCCGTGTAGTACAGCCCCGCCTTCTCCCTGATGGGCAGCGCCGCGAGCACCGCGACCGCCTTCGGACCCCAGGCCGGGTCGGTCGCGTAGGGGCCGAGAGCGGCGACCAACTCGAGCCGCGAATGGGCGCGCACGAACCGGCGTGTGGCATCGGTCGGGCGGATCTCCCAGTACGGCCCGTAGTGCGTGGTGCCGACCGCGAACTTCCAGGTCGACCATCGCGGGTGGTAGTCGAAGCCCTCGTGGACGGGCTCGGGCAGCGCCTCGAACTCGGCGCGCAGGCGGCAGATGGCGGCGAGCGGTGTCTCGCCCGCGGCGAGCGGCGTGGGCGGGGCGAGGGCGTCGCGCCGGTCCTTCCACGCGTTCGCGGCCGGCCAGGCGACGAGCCCGGCGATGACGATCGCGGCGAGGGCGAGGAATTTCTTCATCCGCGGGCGTTCGCGCGGGCGGGCAGGCCGAAGGCCTCGCCCCCGAAGCGCGCGACGACGCTCACGACGAGCAGGTCCAGCACGCAGTAGAAGGCGCCCGCGGCGATCGGCGGGTTGTCCGCAGTGAGCCCGAGCCAGGGCACCTCCCGCGACCAGGCCCAGTTGCCGATCCAGGTGCCGTAGAACTCCATCGCGAGCGAGAGCACGAACATCGTCGCGTAGAGCCGGCGCGAGGGCGAGAGGATGAGGCAGGCGAGGAAGAGCGCGAAGAGCAGCGGCCCCAGCGTGTCCCTCCCGCTCCAGGCGAAGAGCGCGATGAGCGGAAGCGCGGCGATCGCGACCCACCATTCGCCGCGCTCCGGGATGCGCGCCGCGATCCGCGTGCCGAGGAAGAAGAGCAGCACGTGGCCCGGCGGGACGAAGAGCGGGATGTTGCCCAGGCGGTACTCGTAGAGGCCCCAGACGAGGGAGAGGAAGACCTCGCCCGCGGTGGCGAAGACGAGGCACGCGGCGAGCGCCGGGCGCTCGCCCTCGCGGCTCCTCGACCAGAGGAAGGCGAGCACGGCCCAGGCGAGCGCGCTCACCGCGGCCTGCCCGAAGCGCGACCAGTGCTGGTCGAGGACGAGGCCGCCGGCGATCGTGGCCACGATGACCCAGTTCATGGGAGCATTCTAGCCGACCGCGAAATCCCGCCCGCCGTGAGCGCAGACACCCCGAAGCGAACCCACCGCGTCCACGACTCGCCCGCCGTGCGCCTCGCGCTCGTCGTGGCCGGGTTCGCCTGCGTGGGGCTCGGCGTGCTGGGCATCTTCCTGCCGGTCCTGCCGACCACGCCCTTCATGCTGCTCGCGGGCGCGTGCTTCGCGCGCTCCTCGCCCCGTTTCCACCGCTGGCTGCTGCACCACCGGACATTCGGCCCGATCGTCTCGGAGTGGGAGCGCCACCGCGCGATCCCCTGGCGCACCAAGCTCTGGGGAATGGCGCTCATGGCGGCCACCTTCGCCGCCTCGATTGTCTTCTTCGTGACGTCGCCGTACCTGCAGGGCGCGCTCGCCTTCTTCGGCCTCGTCATGCTGGTCTGGCTCTACCGCGTCCCCTCCCGCGACCGCCCAAGATAAATGGGGACAGTCCCCATTTAAGGCTTGTAACAATCGACCACCGTAGCCTGCGGAGATGCACGGGGGCGACCACGGCTGCCCTTGCGGGTGCGCACTCCCAGCTGCGCCTCCAACCGGGCATGGAAGGCCGGCGTCCCGAGGGCGAATCCCCCCAGGGCACCGGCGCGGATCTCGTCGACGATTCGCTGCTCGAGGGGGAGTTCGAAGAGAGAGCGATAGGCGAGCTGACGGGTCTCGTCGTCGGCCCCGAGGGCCAGGTATTGCGCATGGGGCTCGACGAGGCTCGTTGGCTGCCCTTCGGCATTGCGAAGATAGCTGGACCACGGGTAGTCGCGTGGGTGCCGGGCGAGCCCCGCACGCACCGGGTTCAACTCGATGTATCGGTGGCACGCAAGGAAATACGCTTCGGTATCCACCGGGCTCGAATGGAAGCGCCCCTGCCAGAGGGAACCCGACTTCCCCTGCTTCCAGTTCATGAACTGGGCATGCCGCTGCGCTGCGCCCTTCATCATCCGCGAGATGCCTTCACCGTCCTTCGGCGTCACCAGGAGGTGCACGTGATTGGTCATCAGCACGAAGGCGTGAATGCTGCAGTGGGTATCCCCCGAGAGTTCCGACAAAGCCTCGAGATACCGCTCGCGATCCCGCCACGTGCTGAAACAGGGGCCGCGATTGTGGCCGCGATGAACGACGTGCAAGGGCAAGCCCGGCGGACACAGCCTGGCACGGCGAGGCATGCAGCGGCTCCCGATCGCTGTAACAGATGCCCCATGAACGCGCCAACCGCAACTTCCGAGGACCGTTACAGCCCGAAAATGGGGACAGTCCCCATTTAGGGTTTGTAACTTGTGTTACAGGGAAAAAATGGGGACTGTCCCCATTTTTACTTGTCGACGACGATTTCGGCGTAGGGGGCCTGCTCGCGGCCGCTGGACGCGGAGGGGCGGGGGAATTCGAGGGCGAAGCCCTGGACCATGTCCACGCCGTAGCGGCGCAGGATCTCGAGGGAGGCCATGTCCTCGACCGCCTCGGCGACCGTCTGCTTGCCGAAGCCGTGGGCGATGTCGAGCATCGCCTTCACGAACACCTGGTTGTCGTGCTCGCGGCCGAGGTTGCGGATGAAGAGGCCGTCGATCTTCAGCACGTCGACCGGGAGCTGCTTGATGTAGGCGAACGTGGAGAAGCCCGCCCCGAAGTCGTCGAGGCAGACCTTGCAGCCGATGCCGTGCAGCCGCTCGATGAAGCGCTGGGCGTCGCGCATGTCGCGGATCGCGGCGGTCTCCGTGATCTCGACGAGCAGCCGCGAGGGATCGACGTTGAACTCGTGCAGCGTCGAGGCGATGAAGCCCGCCATCTCGGGCTCGTCGAAGGACCTCCCGGAGACGTTCACCGAGAGCGCGCCGAGCGAGGGGTCGCGCGCGAGCATCGCGATCACCGCGCCCACCATCCAGCGGTCCACGTCGATGATGAGGTTCGACTTCTCCGCGAACGGGATGAACTGCGAGGGCAGGAGCAGACGCGAGCCCGCCTCGTCGGGCATCCGGAGCAGCGCCTCCGAGTAGCGGCGCTCGCCAGACTGCGTGTCGAAGACGCCCTGCAGGTGGATCTCGAAGGCGTCGTTCCTGAGCGCGTGGCGCAGGCGGTCGTTCCAGGTGACGAGCGAGCGCTGGCGCAGCGTCGCCGAATGGTCGGGGCGGTAGATGCGCCAGGTGTTCTTGCCGCCGTCCTTCGCCTGGTACATCGCGGCGTCCGCGTGGGCGATGAGCTCCTGCGGGTCCGAGGAGTGGTCCGGGTACATCGCCACCCCCATGCTCGAGGTGAGCGACAGCCGCACCTCGCCGAGGGAGACCGACAGCCCGCCGATCACGCGCATCACGCGCTCGGCGAGCGAGCGCACCTGCTCGTCGGTGACGCCAGCCACGACCAGCGCGAACTCGTCGCCGCCGATCCGCGCGAAGAACTCGTTCTTCCGGAGGTGCGCGCGGACCTCGGCCGCCACCTGCATGAGCACGGTGTCGCCCATGCGGTGGCCGAACATGTCGTTCACGCTCTTGAACTCGTCGAGGTCGAAGTAGAAGAGCACCACGCGCTCCTTCGAACGGGACGAGGAATCGATGCGCTCGGCGAGCTCGCGCTCGAAGCGCCGGCGGTTGTAGAGGCCCGTGAGCGGGTCGCGCTCGGCGAGGAAGGCGAGCTGGCTCTCCGCCTCGCGCGCGACCGTGATGTCCTCGTGGATGAGCACGGAGCCGAGCGAATGCCCGGAATCGTCGAGCACGGGCCACACCTGCAGGCGCAGGATCCGGCCCGAGAGCAGGCGCAGCTCCGTGTCGGAGGCGGCGCGCTGGTTGGAGACGAGCTCGGCGAGCCGCGCGGAGAAGACCTCGAGGTCGGAGACCACGTCCTCGGCCTTCTGCAGCGCCTCGAAGAGGTTCTCGCCCAGCAGCTTCTCCGCGCGCGGGATCGACCACACGTCGGCGAAGGCCGGGTTGGAATAGATGATGCGCTGCTCCTGGTCGATGAAGACGACGCCGAAGTTCATCGCCGAAAGCAGCGAGAGGAGCCGCGAGCGCTCGCCGCGGAGCGTCTCGGCGGTGGCCGCCTGCAGGGCGTTGGCCTCCTCCAGGCGCCCGAGGGTGCTGCGCAGGTCGATCTCCGCCTCCTTGAGCTTCTGGATCGAGTTGAGGCTCGAGCGCAGCCCCAGGAACTCGGCGTCCGGGCCGTAGATCGGCTGCCAGGAGTTGGTGAGCCACTCGACCTGGCCGTCCTTCTTGATGATGCGGAACTCGAAGTCCGTGCCCGTCGTCTGCCAGCGCAGCGCCTGCATCGACTCGTTGCGCGCGCGCACGAGGTCGTCGGGGTGGACGAGGAACCAGGGGAACTCGCGCTCGGCCTCGAGGCACTCGGCCGCGGTGTATCCGGTCAGGCGCTCGACCGAGGAGTTGATCCAGAGCAGCTCGCCCTTCGGGCTGAACCAGCACTCGACGTCGTAGGTGTAGTCGGCGATGTTGTGGAACTGCTGGCGGCTCGCCTCGAGGTCGCGCACGCGCGATTGCACGACCTCGGCCATGCGGTCGAAGGATTGCGAGAGGCTGCCGACCTCGTCGGTGTCCTCGTCCTGCAGCCGCACGGAGTAGTCGCCCTGGGCGATGCGCTCGGCGGCGTGGGTGAGCCGGCCCAGTCGCTTGGAGAGCGGCTGGATCACCACGAGGAAGAGAAGCACCGACATGAGGAAGGCGCCGAAGGCCTTCGAGCTCGAGTCGCGAAGGCGCGTGGCGACCGTCGCGTGCTCGCGTTCGACGGAGAAGCCCGCCTGAATGCTGCCCACGACGCTGTCGCCGCGCACCAGCGGGAAGGCGGTGTCGAAGCGCCTGTCGTCCCGGGCCGACTCGAGCGAGGCGTCGAGGCGCGGGAGCGCGAAGGTCGAGGCGGTGCCGACGGCCGCCACCACCGCGCCCGTGGGGTCCTTCAGCGCGAGGTACTGGATGCCGCGGGCGTGGCGCAGCTCCGAGAGCGCGCGGCCCGGCGCGGCGGGATCGCCCGAATCGAGGGCGGGGACGACGGCGGCGTTGACGAGCGGGCGGACCTGGGCGAGCTGCGCCTGGAGGTCGGATTCGGCGCGGGCGAGGTCCATGAGCCAGCCCTGCCAGACGAGGAAGGCCAGCGCGATCGCCTCCACGAAAAGGAGCGCGGCGACGAGCTTCGTGCGCAGGGACACCTTTCGCGATGTCTGTGCGGCCGGAGACATGGAGCGAGTGCCTTCCTTGTTCTAAAAGTGGCGCGCCCGGAGACGGGTCGGGGGGCCCCTTCCCGCCCCGGGCACGCGCCGAACGTGCGCTTTGTGGGTCATGTTCCCTGCTTGTGGGCCCACTATCCCCGGCAGCGCCGGCGCGAGAAGTGAAGTGTTCCACAGAAACGTCCGCCCGGCCATTGCAGCTGAAATGCGCCGCGAGGGCGGTGTTCCGGCCCGCCGGGGGGCGGGAGTATCCTTGGCACGGCCCCCGCCCCCGCCCGCATGGACGCCCTTCACGCCCGCATCCACGAGCTCGAGACGCTCCTCGGCCGTGCCAACGCCCGCCTCGAACGGGTCGTCGAGGCGCTCGACCACCTGGAATCCGGAGTCGTGCTCTACGGCCCGGACGACCGCGTGGTCTTCTGCAACAAGCGCTTCCGCGAGATGTACGCCGAGGTCGCCGACCTGCTGGTGCCGGGCACGGCCTATTCCGAGATCGCCCGCGCCTACTACCGGCGCGGGTTCGAGGCGCGCACCGGGCTCACGGAGGAAGGCTACGTGCGCGCGCGCGTGACCAAGCACGCCAACCCCGACGAGGGCGACTACGAGTTCCGCCACGGCGACCGCTACTGGCTGCTCGTCTCCGACCGCAAGACCGCCGACGGCGGGGTCATCGGCTTCCGCGTGGACATCACCGCGCGCAAGCTCGCCGAGCAGGAGCTCGCGGCGAGCGAGGCGCGCTTCCGCAGCCTCCTCGAGATGTCCTCGGACTGGTACTGGGAGCAGGACGCGGAGCACCGCTTCACGGTCATGTCCCAGGGGCTGCTCGAGCTCGGCGAGTCGCCCGAGAGCGTGATCGGGCGCCGGCGCTGGGAGCTCGGCTACGGCGGGATCGGCGAGGAGCAGTGGGAGGAGCACCGGCGCGCACTCGCCGCGCACGTGCGCTTCCGGGGGCTGGAGTTCACCTACACGCGCCCCGACGGCGAGGTGCGCTGGGTGAGCATCGCGGGAGAGCCCGTGTTCGACGCCGAGGGCCGGTTCACGGGCTACCGCGGCGTGGGCACCGACATCACCGAGCGCAAGCGCTACGAGGCGAAGATCCGGGAGCTCGCCGAGTACGACTTCCTCACCGGGCTTCCGAACCGCAACCTCCTCGCCGCGCGCTTCGCCTTCGCCGCGCGCGCCGCCGAGCGCAGCGGCAAGCCCATCGCCGTGGTCTTCGTGGACCTCGACCGCTTCAAGACGATCAACGATTCCCTCGGGCACTCCGCCGGCGACAAGCTGCTGCGGCAGATCGCGACCCGGCTCACGCACCTCGTGCGCGCGACCGACACCGTGTGCCGGCACGGCGGCGACGAGTTCGTGCTGCTGCTCCCGGAAGTGGGCGAGGCCGCCAACGCCGCGCGCATCGCCGGCGAGGCGCTCTCCGAGCTCTCGCGCCCCTACGACATCGACGGCTACGAGCTGCTCGTCACGCCCTCGATCGGCATCAGCCTGTACCCGGCCGACGGCACGGAGCTGCAGGCGCTGGTGCGCAACGCCGACGCCGCCATGTACCACTCCAAGTCGATGGGGCGCAACCGCTTCAGCTTCTTCAAGGAGGAGATGAACGCGAAGATCTCCGAGCGCCTCGCCCTCGAGAACGGGCTGCGCCGGGCGGTCGCGCGCGGGGAGTTCTTCCTCGAGTACCAGCCGGTCTACGCGCTCGCGAGCCGCGCGGTCGTGGGCGCCGAGGCGCTGCTGCGCTGGCAGCACCCCGAGCACGGGCTGATCGGGCCCGCGCGCTTCATCCCGATCGCCGAGGAGTCGGGCCTCATCCTGGAGATCGGCGAGTGGGTGCTCGACGAGGCCTGCCGCCAGATCCTCGCCTGGCGCGCCGCGGGCCTGGACCCGCCCCCGGTGCGCGTGAACCTCTCGGGCATCCAGTTCCGGCAGAAGAACCTGCTCGAGGTGCTCTCGGGCGTGCTCGGGGCCCACGGCCTCACGCCCTCCTGCCTCGAGCTCGAGGTGACCGAGAGCGTGCTGCTCACGGAGGTCGAGACCGCCTCGGGCCTGCCCGATTCGCTCGCCGACGCGGGCTTCCGCCTCGCGATCGACGATTTCGGCACCGGCTACTCGAGCCTCGCCTACCTCACGCGGCTGCCGATCCACAAGCTGAAGATCGACCAGGCCTTCATCCGCTCGCTGTCCACCGACCCCGCGGGAGCCGCGCTCACGCGGGGCATCATCGGGCTCGCCAGGAGCCTGAAGCTCGGCGTGGCGGCCGAGGGCGTGGAGACCGCGGGCCAGCTCGAGTTCCTGCGCGAGGCGGGGTGCGACGAGGCGCAGGGCTACTTCTTCTCCCGGCCGATCGCGCCGGACCGTTTCGCCGAGCTCCTCGCGGGGCGGGCCGCGGTGGGGTTTTGAGCGCCGGGCGCCCCATCGTGGCGCGGCTCGCGCGCCTGGCCGCGGCCGCCGGGCTCGCGGTGGCCGCGCTCGCCGCGGCCGAGGCGCCCGAGCCGCGCCATGCGCTCGTGATCGGCAACGCCGAGTACCGCGAAGCCCCCCTCGCCAATCCCGTGAACGACGCGCGCGACGTCGCCGCCGCGCTCGAGGCGGCGGGCTTCTCCGTGATCCGGCTCGAGAACGCGGACCTCGTGAAGATGGTGCGGGGCCTGCGGGAGTTCGGCGACCGGCTCAAGCGCGGCGGCACCGGCCTTTTCTACTACGCGGGCCACGGGCTGCAGGTGAGGGGGCGCAACTACCTCGTGCCGGTGGGCGCGGACATCGAGCGCGAGGACGAGGTGGCCTACCAGGCGCTCGACACCAACGCGGTGCTCGAGAAGCTCGAGAGCGCGAAGACGCGGACCAACATCGTCATCCTCGACGCCTGCCGCGACAACCCCTTCTCGCGCCTCGCGCGAAGCGGCCCCGAGGGGCTCGCGCCCATGGACGCGCCGCCGGGCACCGTGATCGCCTTCGCCACGGCCCCGGGCTCGGTCGCCGCCGACGGCACCGGGAAGAACGGCCTGTACTCGAGCCACCTCGTCGCCCAGATGCGCGAGCCCGGGCTCAAGATCGAGGAGGTGTTCAAGCGCACGCGCCAGGCGGTGCGCACGGCTTCCGCGGGGCGCCAGATCCCGTGGGAGAACACCTCGCTCGAGGGCGACTTCTACTTCCGGCCGCCGGTGCAGGCGGCGGGCGCCGAGCGCGGCGCGCCGCCGGTCTCGTTCGGGCGCCTCACGCCCGCGGCGCCGAAGGAGGCCGAGCGGCCCGTGTGGAAGGTGGGCGAGCGCTGGGAGTACGTGCGCCACGACCTCGCGAGCGGCGACCGGCGACCGGCGCGCTACGAGGTGGTGGAAGTGACCGGGAGCGAAGTGCGCATGAAGGGCGGCGACCGCTTCGATCTCGACGGCAACATGCTTTATTCCAAGATCGACGGCTACCACTTCGAGCCGGCCTTGCCGCGCTTCCTCTTCCCGATGAAGGTGGGAGCCGAGGCGCCGTGCGCCTACCGCATCAAGGGCAGCAAGAAGTTCCCGGACTGGACGATCAAGTGCCGGATCCGCGTCACCTCGCGCCAGCACGTGACCGTGCCCGCGGGCTCGTTCGACACCTTCCGCATCGAGATGGAGGGCCGCTATGTCCAGAAGCGGCCCGACGGCAAGGGCGGCGGCAACACGTTCCGCTTCACCGTCTGGTACGCGCCGGCCGTGAAGCGCGAGGTGCTGCGCGAGCACGAGTCGAACGGCTGGAGCGGGGGCGTCGAGACGCGGGTGCGCTTCGTGCTGCAGTCGTTCTCGATCATGTAGCGCCCATGGCCGAAACCCTGCGCCTGGGCATCGACCTGGGCGGGACGAAGATCGAGATCGCGGCGCTCGCGGGCGACGGCAGCTTCCGGCTGCGCCGGCGCGAGCCCACGCCCGCGGGCGACTACGAGGCGACGCTCGCCGCGGTCGCGCGCCTCGTCGCCGGGGCGGAGTCGGAGCTCGGCGGCCGCCACAGCGTCGGGGTCGCGATCCCCGGCGCGCTCTCGCTCGCCACGGGCCGCGTGAAGAACGCAAACTCGACCTGCCTCAACGGCCGGCCCCTGCGCGAGGATCTCGAGGCGGCGCTCGGGCGCGAGGTGCGCGTGGCGAACGACGCGAACTGCTTCGCGCTCTCCGAGGCGACCGACGGCGCGGGGCGCGGCGCCGCGGTGGTCTTCGGCGTGATCCTCGGCACCGGCGTGGGCGGCGGGCTCGTGGTCGGCGGCCGGGTGCTCACGGGCGCGAACGCGATCGCCGGCGAGTGGGGGCACAACCCGCTGCCCGCGCCGCGCGCCGACGAGCCGCCGCTGCCGTGCTACTGCGGGCGCGCGGGCTGCGTGGAGACCTGGCTCTCGGGGCCGGGGCTCGCGGCGGACCACGCGCGCGCCACTGGCGAGAGGCTCGAGGCGCCGGAGATCGCGCGGCGCGCCGAAGTCGGGGAGGCGGGGTGCGCGCGCACGCTCGCGCGCTACGAGGAGCGCCTCGCGCGGGCGCTCGCCGGGGTGATCAACATCGTCGATCCCGAGGCGATCGTGCTCGGCGGGGGCCTCGCGAACCTCGGACGGCTCTACGCGAGCGTCCCATCCCTCTGGGGCGCGCACGTCTTCTCCGACGAGGTGCGCACGAAGCTGCTGCCGCCCGCGCACGGCGATTCGAGCGGCGTGCGCGGCGCGGCCTGGCTCTGGGGGAACGCGTGAACCCGGTCGCCGCTTCGCCGCGGCTGCACCTCGCGATCCTCGCGGCCGCGGCCGCGGTCTTCGCCTGGTCGGGCTGGATGCCCAGGGACCGGATGACCTGGGTGCTCGAGGTCGCGCCCGCGGTCGCGGCCGCCGCGATCCTCGCGGGCCTCTACCCGCGCTGGCGCTTCACGCCGCTCGTCCTCGTGCTGATCGGCGTGCACGCGATCGTGCTGATGGTGGGGGGGAAGTACACCTACGCCGAGGTGCCCGCCTTCAACTGGCTGCGCGACGAGTTCGGGCTCGCACGCAACTACTACGACCGCGTCGGCCACTTCCTGCAGGGCTTCGTGCCGGCGATGGTCGCGCGCGAGGTCCTCCTCAGGAACCGCGTGGTCGCGCGCGGGCCCTGGCTCTTCACCTTCGCGACGGCGATCTGCCTCGCGTTCAGCGCGTTCTACGAGATGATCGAGTGGTGGGTGGCGCTCGCCTCGCAGGAGGCGGCCGAGGCCTTCCTCGGCACGCAGGGCGACGTGTGGGACACGCAGTGGGACATGTTCCTCGCGCTCGTCGGCGCGATGCTCGCCCAGCTCCTGCTCGGCCGCGCCCACGACCGCGAGCTCGGGCTCGCCGGGCCGCTTCCCGGCCCGCTCGCCTTCCGCGAGGTGAGCGACGCGAACATCGACGCGGTGTCGGGGCTGCGCCTCGGGCGGGGGCAGGAGCGGCTCGTCGCGAGCATGGGCAAGTCCTTCTGGCTGGCGGCGCGCCACGAGGGCATTCGCTACCGCGCGGTGGTCTCGGGCGAGACCGTGGTCGGCTTCGTGCTGGTCGCCGACCGGCCGCGCGAGGCCGGAGGCCACGAGGTGCATCTCGCCCGGTTGCTCGTCGACGCCGACTGGCAGGGCCGGGGGATCGGCCGGCGGGTGCTCGAGCGCGTGGTCGCGGAAGCGCGCGAGCGCCCGGGCTGCGCCGGCGTGCGCCTGTCCTTCGTCGCGGCCAACGGGCGCGCCGCGCGCCTCTGCGAACGTGCCGGGTTCCGGCGCACGGGCGTGATCGGCGAGGACGGGGAGCACGAAATGTGGCTCGGCTTCGGGAATCCGTAAGCGGGCCCGCGGTCGAACGACCGATTGGCGTACCCCACCCACCGGAGGCCCGATGACCCGCGTCCTGATGCTCCTCGCCGCGCTCGCCGTTCCCGCGGCGATCGCCGCTTCCCCCGTGGTGCCGCCCGGGCACGCCGTCGCCACCTTCGCCGGCGGCTGCTTCTGGTGCATGGAGCCGCCCTACGACAAGCTGCCCGGCGTGACGGCGACCATCTCGGGCTACATGGGCGGGCGCACGGCGGACCCCAGCTACCAGCAGGTCACCACGGGCACGACGGGACACGCCGAAGTCGTGCAGGTGGTCTACGACCCGAAGAAGGTGAGCTACGAGAAGCTGCTCGAGGTCTTCTGGGTGAACGTCGATCCCACCGTGAAGGACCGCCAGTTCTGCGACTCCGGCAACCAGTACCGCACGGCGATCTTCTACCACGACGAGGCGCAGCGGAAGGCCGCCGAGGCCTCGAAGGGCGCGCTCGCGAAGTCGAAGCCGTTCAAGGAGGCGATCGTCACGCCCGTCGAGATGGCCGGCCCCTTCTACCCGGCCGAGGACTACCACCAGGACTACTACCGCAAGAACCCGGTGCGCTACAACTTCTACCGCAACGGCTGCGGGCGCGACGCGCGGCTGCGCGAGCTCTGGGGCGACAAGGCGGGGAAGTAGAATCGGGAATTCCCCGCCCCCGCCGGCTGTTGACCCTTCGCCATGAACGCACCCGAGTTCCTCCGCCGGGGTTTCCCCGAAGCCCTCTCCGCCCTCGCCTCGATGCCCGCCTTCCTCGCCTCCGCGCTCGAGCGCGCCGGGCCCGAGGCGTGGCGCGCGCAGCCCGCCGGCGGCGGGTTCTCGCTCGTGGAGCACGCCTGCCACCTGCGGGACCTCGAGCGCGAAGGCTACCTCGCCCGCCTCGCCCGGATGCTCTCGGAGGCCCGGCCCGAGCTCGCCGGCTTCGACGGGGCGGCGGTGGCGCTCGACCGCGACTACCGCTCGCAGGACGCGGAAGCGGCGGCGCGCGATTTCGCCGCCGCGCGCTCCGAGCTCGTGCGGCGGCTCGCCGCCCTCGGCCCGGAAGAGCTCGCGCGCGAAGGCGTCTTCGCCGGCCGCACGATCTGCGTGACGGACCTCGTCGCCATGGTCGCCGGGCACGACCGCGAGCACCGCGAGGAGATCGCGCGCCTCGCGCCGGGGGCCGCGGCGCCGTGAGAGCGCTCGCGCCTGCCGCGCTCGCCGCCGCCGCCGCCCTCGCCGGGCCCGCGCTCGCCGCGCCCGAGGAGTTCATCGTCGACCGCGGGCACACCTTTCCCACCTTCGAGGTGCTGCACCTGGGGATCTCCACCCAGCGCGGGCGCTTCGAGCGCACCACCGGGCGCATCGTGCTCGACCGCGAGGCGCGCACGGGCACGCTCACCATCGAGATCGACACCCGCTCGGTGTCCACCGGCAATCCCCTGCTCGACGAGGCGCTGCGCGGCGAGGATTTCTTCGCCGTCGACAAGCACCCGAAGATGGTGTTCGAGGCCGGGCGCATGGAGTTCGAGCAGGGCGAGCCGCGGCGCGCCCAGGGCGAGCTGACGCTGCTCGGAGTCCGCCGCCCCGTGGCGATCTCGATCGAGCGCTTCGGCTGCACGAGGCGCCCCTTCTTCGTGCGCACCACCTGCGGGGCGGACGTGGTCGCCACACTCAGCCGCTCGGCCTTCGGCATGACGAGCTACCCGGCGTTCATCGGCGACGAGGTGAAGGTGGTGATCCAGATCGAGGCGGTGAAGACCGAGCCGGCGGTGGAGCCGCCGCCCGCGGGAGGATGAAGCGATGGACAT
The DNA here is from genome assembly GCA_044220635.1 of Usitatibacteraceae bacterium. Lineage (GTDB taxonomy): Bacteria > Pseudomonadota > Gammaproteobacteria > Burkholderiales > Usitatibacteraceae > JBGAQP01. The sequence continues at coordinate 36,797 of JBGAQP010000015.1, read as the reverse complement.
GAAGCGCCTGAACGCCACGGGGCTGCGCTCCGCGGGCTACGACGAGAAGAACCGCCGGCTCGTTGTGGAGACCACGGCCGGGACCTTCGAGTACGCGAACGTCTCGCCCGAGGTCTACCGCCGGCTCATGAGCTCGCCGACGCCGGCGAGCTACTACCGCGAGGTGATCGAGGAGGAATTCACCGGGCGGCGCGTGCGTTGAGCGCGCCCGGCGCGGGCTATTCCTTGTAGGGCGGCTCGCAGCGCACGATGTTCGCGAACGGCGCGCTCGGATCCCGCGTCTTCTTCGGGTCGGTGCAGAAGCAGGCCTCGTTCCAGTACCAGCGCCCGCTCTTGCCCTTGCGCATGATGTGCTCGCAGGTGAGCGTGCCCATGCCCGCGGGCAGCTTGTGCGGGCGCATGGAAAGCGGCGGCATCGCGGGCGGCTGCGCGTTGGGCTGCGGCGGCGCGATCTCGTAGACGGAGTCGCACACGGGCATGTGCTTGCAGCTGCCCTCGCCATTGCAGAGCCACTCCCAGCTGCAAGTGGCGTGCGCGGGTCCCGCGGCGATCGCTCCCAGCGCGGCGGTCGCGGCGGCGAGCATGCGAAGGTTCATCTGCTTCTCCTTTCGTGGGCCGCGCGGCGGGTTCGCGCGCTGCGGATTCGATGCGGGAAGTGTGCGCCCGCGCTCTCGCGGGGGACAATGCGCTGGGGCTTGCCGATTGTTACGGTTTGTCACTCCCGAACCGGGGCCTTGCCGGGCGCGCCCCGTATAATGGCGTTCGCCAATTTTTCCGCGCCATTCGTGACGCGAATCCTTCAACCCGTGGTTTCGCGTCACCTCGTCGCTTCGCGATCCTTCCTCGCCTGCGCCTTCGCCCTCGCCTGCGCGATGGCGCGCGCCGCGCCCGACCCGCACGCCGAGCTCGTCGCCGCGCGCCTCGAGGCCGCCGAGCGCCCCGTGTGCGCCGCGGTGGGCACGGTGGGCGCGGCCTCGCGCCTCGTCTTCGCGTGCAGCAGGAGCGCGGGCAAGCCTGCCTTCGACCGCGATTCCGTCTTCGAGATCGGCTCGATCTCGAAGGCCTTCACCGGGCTGCTGCTCGCCGAGATGGTCGCGCGCGGCGAGCTCGCGCTGGCCGACGCCGCCGCGAAGCACGCGCCCGCCGGGGCGAAGCTGCCCCGGCGCGGGCGCGAGATCACGCTCGCCGACCTCGCGACGCACGCTTCTTCCCTGCCGCGGCTGCCACCGGGGTTCGTGCCGGTGGACGCGTTCGATCCCTATCGCGGCTTCGACGCGGACGCGCTCTACGCGGCGCTCGCGCGCACCGAGCTCGCGCGCGACGTGGGCACGGCGGTGGAATACTCGAACTTCGGCTACCTGTGGCTTTCCGAGCTGCTCGGCCGGCGCGCCGGCAAGCCCTGGGACCAGCTCGTCGCCGAGCGGGTCCTCGCGCCCCTGGGCATGAAGAGCACGGGAGTGCGGCTCGCGCCGAAGCAGGCGGCGCGCCTGGTTCAGGGCCACGACCTCGAGCGGCGACCCGTGCCGCCGTGGACGCTCGCCCCGGAGCTCGCCGGCGCCGGGGGCCTGCGCGCCTCGGCCGGCGACATGCTTCGCTTCGCGGAGAGCGTGGCGGGACGGCGCGAGACGCCGCTCGCCCCCGTGATCGCGGCCACGTTCACGAAGATGCGTCCGGTGGGCCTGGAGACGAACATGGCGATCGGCTGGGGGATGCGCGAGCGCCCGGTCGGGCGGCTCTTCTTCCACAACGGCGCGACCGGCGGGCACCGGGCGATCCTCGTCGCGAACCCGGACGCGCGCACCGCCGCCTTCGTGCTCTCCGACAGCGAGGCGAACCTCGACGACCTCGCCCTGCACCTCGTCGATCCGTCGCTGCCGATCCGCAAGCTGCGCGTGGCGATCGCGATGCAAGAGGCGAAGCTCGAGGAGTTCGTGGGCGAGTACCGGCTCGCGCCGGACTTCACGCTGGCGGTCGCGCGCCGGGGCGCGCGGCTCTTCGCGGGGGCGGCGGGGCAGGGCGCGGTCGAGATCTTCGCCGAGGCGCCCGACCAGTTCTTCGCGCGCGAGATCGAGGCGCAGTTCGCCTTCCGCCGCGGCGCGGACGGCCGCGTCGAGGAGATCGTCCTCTACCAGGGCGGCCGCGAGATCCCCGGAGCGCGCGTGAAGTGAGGCGGGCATGGGCCGCGTGAGATCGATCCCGACGGTGCTCGTCTGCGCGGGCCTCGTGCTGATGCTCGCCATGGGCGTGCGCCAGACGATGGGTCTCTTCATGCCCCCGATGACGCTCGCCCACGGCTGGACGCGCGACGAGTTCGCCTTCGCCATCGCGCTGCAGAACCTGCTCTGGGGCGCGTTCGTGCCCTTCGCGGGCGCCTTCGCCGACCGCCACGGAGCGGGCCGGGTGCTCGTGGCGAGCGCGGCCATCTACGCCCTGGGGCTCGTGCTGATGGCGGGCTCGACGACGCCGCTCGGCCTCGGGGTCTCCGCGGGGCTGCTCGTCGGCTTCGCGCTCTCCGGCACGACCTTCGGCGTGGTGCTGGGCGTGGTCGCCAAGGCCGTGCCGCCCGAGAAGCGCTCGGTCGCCATGGGGATCGCGAGCGCCGGGGGCTCCTTCGGCCAGTTCGCCATGGTGCCCTACGGGCAGGCGATGATCTCGACGCTGGGATGGGCGGGAGCCCTCTTCGCGATGGCGGCGACCGCGGCGCTCATCGTGCCGCTCGCCGCGGGGCTCAGCGGGCGCTACGTCGTGCGCGGGCACGAGAGCGAGCAGAGCGCGACGAGCGCCTTCGCCGGGGCGCTCGGGCAGGCGAGCTTCCACTTCCTCTTCTGGAGCTACTTCGTGTGCGGCGTGCACACCGCGTTCATCGCGCTGCACCTGCCGAGCTACGTGCAGGATGCGGGCATGAGCCCGGCCGTGGGCATGACCGCGCTCGCCCTCATCGGCTTCGGCAACGTGTTCGGCTCCTACGGCGCGGGCTGGCTCGGCGGGCGCACGAGCAAGAAATGGCTGCTCACCGGGATCTACGGCCTGCGCGCCGTACTGATCCTCGCGCTGATGCTCGCGCCGAAGTCCCCGGCCACGCTCTACGCCTTCGCCTTCGGCATGGGGCTGCTGTGGCTGTCGACCGTGCCGCTCACCAACGCGCTCGTGGCGGAGATCTTCGGCCTGAAGCACGTCTCGATGCTCGCGGGCGCGGTGTTCTTCGGCCACCAGATCGGCAGCTTCCTCGGCGCGTGGCTCGGCGGGGTGATCTTCACGACGCGGGGCAGCTACGACCTCGCGTGGTGGATCTCCATCGCGCTGGGCGTCTTCGCGGCCGCCGTGTGCGCGCCCATCTCCGAGCGGCCCGTGGGCCGCGGCACGGTCCCCGCGCGATGAACCCGCGCACCCGCCAGGCGCTCGTCGTGTTCGTCGCGCTGTGCGCCTTCGCGACCGTCTCCTGGCTCGTCTTCCTCGGCTACCTCACGCCCGAGATGATGGCCTACTTCCTCAGCTTCAAATGGTGCTTCTGAGAGGGTCCCGGATCCGTCCGCAGGCGGTAACATGGACGGCAACGCACTCCGGAGGCTCGTCCCCATTTTCCTCATGAAGCGCATCGGCAGGCACATCGCGGGGCTCGTGGCCGCGGCAACGATGGCGGCGGGGGCGGCGGAGCCCAGCCCGCACGCGATCGACATCCCGAAGTGGTTCTCGGAATCGTTCCTCGATTTCCGCGAGGAGGCGCGCGAGGCCGCCGCCGCGGGCAAGCGCGTCATGGTCTACTTCGGGCAGGACGGCTGCCCGTACTGCAAGGCCCTCATGGAGGTGAACTTCGGCCAGGAGGACATCGCCGAGGCGACCCGCAAGCGCTTCGTCGCGATCGCCCTCAACCTCTGGGGCGACCGCGAGACGGTGTGGACCGACGGGGTGGCGCGCACCGAGAAGGCGCTCGGCACGCACCTGCGCGTGCAGTTCACCCCGACGCTCGTCTTCCTCGACGAGCAGGGCCGCGAGGCGCTGCGCCTGAACGGCTACCTGCCGCCGGCGCGCTTCCGCGCCGCACTCGCCTACGCAGCGACGGCGAAGGCGGGCGGGCCGCCGTTCTCCGAGCACGAGCGGCGCGAGGGCGTGGCGAGGGCGCGGCCGGCGGTGCCCGTGCCGGGGGCGTTTCGCTCCCCGCCCGCGAGCCTCGCGGGAACGGGCGGCCGGCCGGCGATGCTCGTCTTCGAGAGCCGCGAGTGCGACGCCTGCGCGGAGCTGCACGAGGCCTTCCACCAGGGCGCGGCGCGCGAGCTGCTCGGGCGGTTCGACGCGGTGCGCCTCGACGCCTTCGGGAAGGCCGAGGTCGTGGCGCCCGACGGCACGCGCGTTCCGGAAGCCGGGTACGCCCGATCGCTCGCGGTGAAGCTCACGCCGACGCTCGTCTTCCTCGAAGGCGGGCGCGAGGTCTTCCGCGCCGAGGGCTACCTGCGCCCCTTCCACCTCGCCTCGGTGCTCGACTACGTGGCGAGCGGGGCGCATCGCACGGAGCCGAACTTCCAGCGCTTCGTCCAGGCGCGCGCCGAGCGCGAGCGCGCCGCCGGGCGCAGCGTCGATCTCTGGTAGGGCGCAGCGCGCCTCAAGTCCTTCGCGCGCCTGGCCTTCCCCGCGCCCGGCGCGCGGTCGCTACTTCACCCGCTCCCCGGCCGTCGGCTTGGGCCCGCCTTCGGGCCGGGATTCCTTGTCGGGCTGCGGCTCCTTCGCGGGCTTCGCCACCGGCTTCGGGGCCGACTGCGTCATCGGCTTGGGCCCCGAGGGGGCGGACTGCGCGCCGGGTTGCGGCGCGCTCCGCGATTCGGTCGCGAGCGGGACGGTTCGCCCGCCCGCCGGCTGGCCGATGGCCTGCGGCGACAAGGGCCGCGAACCCGACACCGTGCCGGGCGCGGGCTTGGGCTTCGGAACGGGCGCGGCGGTCGCGGGCGCCGGGGCGGTCGCGGTGGAAGGCGCCACGCGCAGGGGTTTCGTCTGGGGGGCGACCGCCTGGCCCGAGACCGGCGCGCGATAGGCGGGCGCGGCCGGCGCGGCGGTGGCCGGTTTCGAGACCGCCATCGGCACGGAAGATCCGGGAGCGCCCGGCACGGCCTGGCCCGGCGTCGTCGGCACCGCGGCCTGGGGAGCGGCCTCGCGCACGGGCTTCGAGCGCGCGAGCTCCGCGCGGCCCGGCAGCACCGCCGCGCCCTGCACCACGGGCTGGGCGCGGACGACCTCGCCCGCGAGCGGCACCATGGTGCTCGGAACCGGGCGGCTCTGGACGAAGTTCTCGCGCAGCACGACGGTCGCGCCGCGGTTGCGGTTGTGGTCGCGGTCGCGATCGTGGTCCTGGTAACGGTCGCGCGGCGGGCGGTTGAGGACGACGACGTTCACGTTGTTGATGTAGGTGGTGTTGCGCGTGTACCAGGGCTGGTAGCGGTCCCAGGGCGCGAGCGGGTACCAGCCGATCGCGGGCGCGGTGCCCCCGGAGATCGTCACGTTCCAGCCCGCGCCGCCGACCCACGCGACGAGCGCCGGCGCCCAGATGGGGCGCGCGACGTAGCGGCCCGGCGTCCAGCCCCAACGCCCGCGGTGGTAGACCCAGCGCCCGTAGTGGAACGGCGCGTAGCCCCAGGGCGCATTGTCGATCCAGGTCCATCCCCAGGGGCGCCGCCAGGCCCAGTGGCCGTAACGGTACGGCGCCCAGTCGACGGCGATGCGCGCCGGATACCAGACCGCCCCGTAGTCGGGCTCCGCGGCCCATTCGCCCCAGGACTCGAGCTCCTCGTAGCCGGTCATGCGCGGGGAGACGTAGCGCGCGGTCTGGCCGTCGGCGATGCGCTCGTCGCGGGCGAAGGCCCAGTCGTCGAAGGCGGTGGTCGCGGCGCTCTCGAACTCGTAGGTGCCCGCGATGCGCACGGCCTGGCCCGCCTCGACGCGAATGCGCCCCGAGGAGGCGTCGAGCTCGGCCGTGCCCGAGAATACCGTGAGGCGCGCGAGCCCGCGGTCGGCGTCGGCGTCGATGCGGTAGCGGCCCGCCGCGCGCAGCAGGAACCGGCCCTGGGGCGTCGAGACGGAATAGCGCTCGCCGCTCTCGAAATGGCGGATGCTCACCGAGATCGCGCCGCGCGCCACGTGCGCCTGCAGGCGCGTGTCGTCGAGGCGCTGGAAGTCGAGCTGCGTCGCCTCCTCGAGGCGAAACGCCGTGGAGCCCACGCGCAGTTCCGCGCGGGCACCCGGATCGGTCCAGAGGGAATTCTCCGAGGTGAGCGGCGAATTGACGTAGGCCTTCTCCCAGCCGCGATCGGGCTCGGCGTACAGAAGGACCTCGCCCTGCGTCCAGGACACGCGCCCGACGCGGGCAGGCGGCTCCTCCGTGTACTGGGCCGCGGAAACCGCGGGCAGGAGGGCGATCATCAAGGCGGCGAGCGTGCGCATGGCGGAACCTTTCATGGCGGGCCCCAGGGCCCGGATCTGCGGTTTCGACTCCTTCAACGCGCGAAGGTGCGGCTGGGTCGACACGGCGGGCGCCGGAGGCGGCCGAAAACCGGCGGCAGGCCGCACGCCGTGACGGATGTCATTTTTCAACACCCTGAATTCATGCCATTATTGTCGCAAAGCGCCACCGGGTCCGGCGGGGAGACTTTTCGGATTCCGGGCCGTCGGCGCTTTTGGACCCTTCTGGACCGTTCCCGATCGCCGGGAGACACAAGAAAGACGCGGAAACCCCATGGATCGCAACACGGTTTTCACCAAGACCGCGAAGGGCATCACCCAGGTCAACCAGAAGTCCGCGTCCCTCTCCAAGGATCTGATGAAGATCCTGAAGCTGGTCGACGGCAAGTCGAACTTCGCCCAGATCATGGAGAAGGCCGAGGCCGACAAGGGTGCGCTCGAGAAGGCGCTCAACACCCTCATCAAGGACGGCTACGCGCGGATCTTCGAGACGCGCAAGGAGGAGGTCGACCCCTTCGCCGGCGAGGACGATTTCGACTTCACCGCGCCGGGCAAGATGCCCACGGCCACCCAGAGGGTCGTCCCCTCGTCCGCGCTCGACATCAGCGAGCTTTCCCGCCAGCAGGAGAAGGCCGACGCCGAGAGGAAGGCGCGCGAGCATGCGCAGACGGCCGCGCGCGACAAGGCGCGCGTGCAGGCCGAGACGCGGGCCAAGCTCGAGACGGAGGCCAAGGCCAAGCTCGAGGCCGAGCAGCGCGCGATGGAGCAGGCGCGCCGCGCCAAGGAGGCCTCGGAGCGCGCGAAGGCCGAGCTCGAGGCGAAGACCCGCGAGGAGGAGACGCGCCGCAAGGCGATGGCCGAGCACCAGGCCAAGCTCACCGCGGAGCAGAAGGCGAAGGAGGAAGCGGAGGCCGCGCGCCTGGGCGAGCTGCGCCGCAAGGCGGAGGCCGAGGCGCGCGCGCTCGCCGAAGCGCGCGCGAAGGCCGAAGCCGAGGCCCAGGCGCTCGCCAAGGCGCGCGCCGAGGCCGAGGCCGCCGCCAAGCGCCAGGCCCAGGTGGCGGGCAACGCCGAGAAGGAGCTGAAGGCGCAGCTCAAGGAGGAGATCGAGGCGCGCATCCGCAAGGAGATGGAAGACCTCCTCCGCAACGAGATCGAGGAGAAGGCGCGCGGCGAGATGCAGGCGCAGATCATGGCCGAGGCGAGGCTCGCCGCGAAGGCGGAGCTCGAGGACCGCCTGCGCGAGGAGCGCGATGCGCTCGCGAAGGCCGAGATGCAGGCGCGCATCCAGGCCGAGAAGGCGGCGCGCGAGCGCGCCGAGCAGGAGTCGAAGCTCAGGGCGGAAGCCGAGGCGCGCGCCGCGGCCGAGGCCGAGGCCCGCGCGAAGGCCGAGGCGGAAACCGCGCGCCTGCGCCGGCTCGAGGCCCGGGCCCGGGAAGAGGCGGAGGCGGCGGCCCGCGAGAAGGACGAGGCCGCCAAGCGCCTGGAATCGGAGCGGCGCGCCAAGATCGAGGCGGAAGCGCGCGCCATGGTCGAGGCCGAGGAGCGCGAGCGGCGCGAGCGCGAGCTCTCCGCGAAGATCGACTCCGAGAGGAAGGCGAAGGAAGAGGCCGAGATGCGCGCGCGCATCGAGGCGAAGGCCCGCGAGACGATCGCCGAGGACACCCGCGTCAAGGTCCAGGCCGAGCTCGAGGCCGACATGGAGAAGCGCGCCGAGATCGAGGGCAAGGCCCAGGCCAAGGCCTACATGCAGGCCAAGGCCAAGGCCGAGCTCGACGAGGACGCGCGGCTGCGCTCCGAGCAGGACCGCAAGGCGCGCGAGATCGCCGAGATCCTGCGCACGAAGGTCGAGCCCGACGAGGTCGCGCCCGAGGCGCCGACCAAGCGCAAGTACAAGCGCCGCCGCAACTGGGTCAAGACGATCTTCTACACGCTCGCCGCGGTGCTCGTGATCGGCGTGGGGCTGCTGCACGTGATCCCGCTGCGCGGCTTCGCCGACAAGATCGAGAAGGGGCTTGCCGGCTGGCTGCACGAGGAGGTGTCGATCTCCTCGCTGAAGTTCACCATGATTCCCACGCCGCACCTCAAGTTCGAGGCGCTCGCGGTGGGCAAGCTCCTCGACGCGAAGGCCTCGAACGGGCGCATCTTCCTCGACATCGGCACGCTCTTCGGCGAGAAGGTCGCCATCGACACGCTCGAGCTCGACAACGTGACGCTGTCGAACGACGCGGTCCGCCGCATCCTCAAGTGGGCGAAGGTGGAAGGCAAGAAGGAGGCCGCGCAGGTGGGCCGCATCCGCATGAAGGGCATCAAGATGGACGTGAAGCCCGTCCTCGAGCCCTTCGACGCGAACCTCTCCTTCGGCGCCGACGGCGCGTTCAAGGAGGGCTACCTCTCGGGCGGCGGGCGCTGGACGCTCGCGGTGAAGCCCGCGGGCGCGGGCTTCGACCTCGACTTCGGCGCGCGCAACTGGGAGCTGCCCCTGGGCGCGGCGATCCCGATCAGCGAGGTGAAGCTGCGCGGCAGGCTCGAGGGCTCGGAGATCGTCGTGCCCGAGTTCGAGGCCGACACCATGGAGGGCAAGGTGAACGGCACCCTCAAGGTGAGCTGGGCCCAGGGCGTGCGCATCGACTCCGACCTCGCGCTCGCCAAGGTGCGCGCGGAGCAGCTCGTGGGCGCCTTCACCCGCGACATCTCGGTGACCGGCAAGCTCGACGGCAACTTCTCCTTCGCCGCCGAGGGCCCGGCGCTCGAGAGCCTCTTCACGGCCACGCGCTCGCAGGGCAAGTTCCGCCTCGCCGAGGGCTCGATCAGCAACGTGGACCTCGTCGCGGTGATGCAATCGCCCGAGGCGGGGCAGCGCGCCGGGGTGACCAAGTTCGCCGAGCTCACGGGGGAATTCGGCCAGGGCGAGGGGCGTTCCGCCTTCCGGCAGGTGAACCTGCAGGGCGGCGTGCTGCGCGGGGCGGGCGCGATCGACATCGCGGCGAACAACGCCCTCTCGGGTCGCGTCTCGCTCGAGATCCGTTCCAACGTCGCCCAGGACCGCGGCGCCTTCGTCGTGTCCGGCACCGTCGCGAAGCCCGCCATCCGGCGCGGCGGCTAGGCGCGCTCGCGCCCCGGGGATTGGCCGCGAGCGCCTCGCCCGGCCCCGCCGCCTTCGGGCGGCTGCTGCCGCTCTTCCGGCTCCTTCGCCCCTACCGCCTGCGGATCGCGGTCGCGCTCGTCGCGATCCTCGTCTCGGCGGCGATGGTGCTCGTGATCGGCCAGGGCCTGAAGCTCGTCATCGACGCCGGCTTCGCGAGCGGCCGCGAGGAGCTGCTCGACGCGACGCTCGCCACGCTCGCGGCGCTGATCGGCTTCCTGGGGCTCGTCACCTGGGTGCGCGTCTACAACGTCTACTGGGTCGGGGCGCGCTTCACCGCGGACCTGCGCCGCAGGGTCTACGACCACCTCACGGGGCTCTCGCCCGCGTTCTTCGAGGAGACGCGCACGGGCGAGGTCGCCTCGCGCCTGCTCACCGACGTGACGCTCGTCGAGAACGTGATGGGCGGGACCCTCCTCTACGCCCTGCGCATGGCGGTGATGCTCGCGGGCTGCGCGGTGATGCTGGTGGTGACGAGCCCGAAGCTCGCCCTGCTCGCGCTCGCCTGCATGCCCGTGGTGCTCCTGCCCATCGGGCTGCTGGGGCTGCGGGTGCGGCGCCTGTCGCGCGCCGTCCAGGACCGGCTCGCCGACGTCTCGAGCCAGGTCGACGAGACCCTGCACGAGATCCGCACGGTCCAGTCCTACGCCAACGAGGAGCGCGAGCGCGCGGCCTTCGGCGAGCGCGCCGAGGCGGTGTTCGCCGTGACCGTCGAGCGCGCGGGCTACCTCGCCCTCCTCATCGCCTCGGTCATCGTGCTCGCCTTCGGCGCCGTGGGGCTGCTGCTGTGGGTCGGCGCGCACGACGTCTTCGCGGGGCGGCTCACCGCGGGCAGCCTCACCGCGTTCATCTTCTACGCGGTCATCGTCGCGAACGCGACCTTCGTCCTCGCCGAGGTGTACGGCGAGCTGCAGCGCGCGGCGGGCGCCTCCGAGCGGCTGCTCGAGCTGCTCGCGACCGAGCCCGCGGTGCGCGCGCCCGCGCACCCGGTGCGGCTCCCGGAGCCCGCGCGCGGGCACGTGGCGCTCGAGGAGGTGCGCTTCTGCTATCCCTCGCGGCCCGCCACGCCCGCGCTCGACGGCTTCTCGCTCGCGATCGAGCCCGGCGAGGTCGTGGCCCTCGTCGGGCCCTCGGGCGCGGGCAAGACCACCGTGTTCCAGCTGCTGCAGCGCTTCTACGACCCCCACGCGGGGCGGGTGACGATCGACGGCGTGGACCTTCGCGAGGCCGACCCGCGCGAGGTGCGCCGCAGGATCGCCGTGGTCTCCCAGGAGCCCGTGATCTTCGCCGCGAGCGTCGCCGACAACGTGCGCTACGGACGCCCCGGCGCGGGGGAGGGCGAGGTGCGCGAGGCGCTCGCGCACGCCTACGCGCTCGAATTCTGCGAGCGCCTGCCCGGCGGCCTCGCGGCACCGCTGGGCGAGCGCGGCGTGAAGCTCTCCGGCGGGCAGCGCCAGAGGATCGCGATCGCGCGCGCGATCCTCGCCGACCGCGCGGTGCTGCTCCTCGACGAGGCGACGAGCGCGCTCGACGCCGAAAGCGAGCAGGCCGTGCAGCTCGCCCTCGGCGAGCTCATGCGCGGGCGCACCACGCTCGTGATCGCGCACCGCCTCGCCACGGTACAATCCGCCGGCCGCATCGTGGTGATGGAACACGGCCGCGTCGTCGCCACCGGGCGACACGCGGCGCTCGCCGCCGACAACGGGCTCTATGCCCGGCTCGCCGCCCTCCAATTCAACGCCGCCGCATGAACACGAAGCTTCTCCTCGCCGCCCTGCTCGCCGCAGCGGCGCTGCGCGTCGCGCACGCCGCGGAAACGCCGCCCGCCGCCCCCTCGTCGCCGCCCGCCGCGCAGGCGCCATCCGCCGAACCCTCGTCCCCGCCGGCCGCGCAGGCGCCACCCGGCGAACCCGCGACCCCGCCCGCGAAGGACGCGCCTTCCGCCGGCCCCGCGACCCCGCCCGCGAAGGACGCGCCTTCCGCCGCCCCCGCGACCCCGCCCGGCGCGCCCGCGGCGCCGGCCCCCGCCAGCGCTGCCGCCGCCTCGATGCCGCCGCCGGGCGCGGCGGCCGCGCGCACCGTCGATCCGGTGCCGCCCGCTCCCGATCCCGCCTTGCCGCCGGCGATCGCGATCGATCATCGCGACGTCCTGCACGGCGTGACGGTGAGCGATCCCTACCGCTGGCTCGAGGCCTCGGCGAGCCCGGAGGCGCAGGCCTTCTTCCGCGCCCAGGGCGAGCACGCGCGGCGCGTGATCGACCGCATCGCCGGCCGCGAGGCGCTGCTCCGGCGCATCCGCGGCCTTTCGGAGTCGAGCACGGCGATCAGCGCCGTGAGCCTCGCGGGATTGCGCGTGTTCTACCTGAAGGCGGCGCCGGGGCTTCCCACGCCGGTGCTCGCGATGCGCGAGGGCTTCGAGGGCGCCGAGCGCGTGCTCGTCGACCCCGCCGCGCGCGCCGAGGGCGGCGCGACGCTCGCGATCGACTGGTACTCGGCCTCGCCCGACGGGCGCCACGTCGCCTACGGCATCTCGCGCGATGGCAGCGAGGACTCGGTGCTGCACGTGCGCGACGTCGAGGCGGGCCGCGACCTCCCCGTCGAGATCGACCGCGCGCGCTTCAACGCGGGCCTCGCCTGGCACCCGGACGCACGCTCGTTCTTCTACGCGCGCATGGCCGAGGGCGGCGAGGGCCCGAAGCGCTACGCCAACGTCCGGCTCTACCGCCACGTGCTCGGCCGCGAGACCGCCCGCGACGAGATCGTGTTCGCGCCGGGCGTGGGCGGGGCGCGCGACGTGCCCGAGTTCGGCACCCCCGCGCTCCTCATCCCGCTCGAGGGCGCCCACGCCTACGCGGTGGTGCGCGAGGGCCTGCGCCGCGAGATCGCGGTGCACGTGACCGACCTCAGGGACCTCGCGGCGGCGAAGCCCCGCTGGCAGAAGATCGTCGATTTCGCCGACGGCGTGACGGCGATCGAGGCGTGGAAGGAGGATCTCTACCTGCTCACGCACCGGGGCGCGCCGCGCTTCCGCATCCTCGGGCTCAAGGCCTCGCGTCCGGAGCTCTCGAAGGCGAAGGTCGTCGTGCCCGAGGGCGACATCGTGATCCGGGCGATGGCGCTCGCGCGCGACGCCCTGTACCTGCGCGCGAACCACGGCGGGCTCGACCGCCTCGAGCGCGTGCCGATCGGGCTGCTCGGCACGAAGAAGCCCGAGTACGTGAAGACGCCCTTCGACCTCGCGATCGCGCAGCTCGTCGCCAACCCCCGCCGGGCCGGGGCCGTGCTGCGCCTGCAGGGCTGGATCGAGCCGCCCGCCGTGGTCGAGGTCGACGCGAAGACGGGCGACCTGCGCAACACCAAACTGCAGCCCCCGGCGAGCGCCGACTTCTCGGCGATGGACGAGGTGCGCCTCTACGCGCCGGGACACGACGGCACGAAGATCCCGGTGACGCTGCTCTACAGGAAGGCGACGATGTTGAGCGCCGACAACCCGACGCTGCTCATCGGCCACGGCGCCTACGGCGTCACCTTCGCGCCGAGCTTCGACCCCGCGCGGCTCGCCTGGCTCGAGCGCGGCGGCATCATCGCCATCGCGCACCTTCGCGGCGGCGGCGAGTACGGCGACGCCTGGCACCGCGACGGGCAGAAGGCGAAGAAGCTCAACACCATCCTCGACTTCGTCTCCGTGGCCGAGTTCCTGATCAAGTACGGCTTCACGAGCCCCGCCCGCCTCGCGATCCAGGGCACGAGCGCCGGGGGCATCCCCTCGGCGGGCGCGATGGTGCGCCGGCCCGATCTCTTCGCCGCGGTGGTCCCGCGGGTGGCGCTGCTCGACATGCTGCGCCTCGAGTTCTCGCCCAATGGCCCGGCGAGCATCGCCGAGTTCGGCTCGGTGGCGACGAAGGAGGGGTTCGAGGCGCTGCTCGCGATGTCGGCCTACCACCAGGTGAAGGACGGCACGCGTTATCCTGCGGTGCTGCTCACGACGGGACTCAACGATCCGCGGGTGGAGCCCTGGCAGCCGGGCAAGATGGCCGCGCGCCTGCAGGCGGCGAGCGCGGGCGGAAAGCCCGTGCTGCTGCGCGTCGACGCGGAGGCGGGCCACGGCCGCGGCACCTCGCGGCGACAGCGCGAGGAAGAGCTCGCCGACATCTACGCGTTCCTCCTCTGGCAGTTCGGCCACCCGGACTTCCAGCCGCCGCCTCCTCCGCCGCCTCCTCCGCCTCCGGCTCCGCCGCCGCCTCCGCCCCCCCCACCCCCGCCGCCGAAGGAGGAAGCGCCTCCGCCGTCGGGAGGGTAGGGCACGCCGGCCGGGAACCGGTTCGCGCTCCTGCGGTCGGAAAAGGCGAACTGCGCTACACTGCCGCCCGTGACCCGGATCCCGCGCATCCTCGCCGCCACCCTCTTCGCCCTCCTGCTTCCGGTGCAGGGCGTGGCCGCCGCGTGCGCCCAGATCTGCGCGCAGCTCCATGCGGGCGAGGCGGTCGCCGAACCGCAGCCCGCGCCAGGCGAAGCGGTGTCCCATGGCCATGCCGCTCCCGAGGGGCCGTGCCACGAGTCGGACGTGGGCGCCGGGAAGTGCTGCAAGGCGCACACCTTCCTCATGGATCTCCCGGTGCCCACCGTTTCCGCCGCGCCCGCGTTCTTCGAGCGCGACTTCTCGGTCGCCCGCTGGACGAGCTTCATCCCCGAGGAACCCTCGCCTCCCCCGATCGGCCCCGCCCCGGTCGCCTGACCGCGGCGCGGGTTCATCCGCTTCCCGTTTCCCGCCCGCACGGTCCCTCCCGGGCCGCGCCGGATCTCGCGCCGGCACGGTCCCCGCGCGCCACGCCTTGACCTTCCCCCCATGGGAAGGCCGAGAGTCGCGCCCCGACGCCATTCGCGAAAGGACACGGAAATGAAACGCTCCTGGATCGCCGCGCTCGCCGCGCCCGTCGCGCTCGCGGCGCTCGCCGCGCTCGCCGAAGCGCGCTCGCCGCGCCCCCCCGACCCCACGGACCCGAAAGCCGCCGTGCCCACCTTGCGCTACGAGTCCGCTTTCGCCGGCTACCGCCGCGCGGAGGCGACCGCGCCCGCGCCCTGGAAGAAGGTGAACGAGGAGGTCGGCGCCCTCGGCGGCCACGCGGGCCACCTGAAGGCGCTCAGGAACGAGGCACCGCCGCCCTCCGGCGCGCACGCGCCGGCGAAGCCCGCGGCGCATCCGAAGCCTTGAGGCCGCCATGAGGACGAACCCCCTGCTCGTCGCCGCGCTCGCCGCGGTCCTGCTGCCGGCGTGCGCCACGCTCTCTCCCGACGGCGGGCTCGCGGCCGTGGACGCCGCTGCCCGAGCGCGCGTGAAGCACGAACTCGTGCGCGCGTCCACCGACGAGGAGCGCGCGCGCGTCGCGGCGCTCGTCGCGGAGCGCCTCGCCCGGCCGCTCGCCGCCGAGGACGCCGTGGCGGTCGCGCTGCTCAACAACCCGGGCCTGCAGGCGGCCTACGCGGAGCTCGGCATCGCCGAGGCCGAGCTCGTGCAGGCGGGGCGGGCGCGCAACCCGGGCTTCTCGTTCGCGCGCCTCGAGCGCGGCCCCGAGCGCGAGATCGAGCGCACCTTCACCTTCGACCTGCTGTGGCTCGTGACGATGCCGATGCGCCTGGAGGCCGAGCGGGACCTGTTCGCCGCGCGCCA
Organism: Usitatibacteraceae bacterium; assembly: GCA_044220635.1. Taxonomy (GTDB): domain Bacteria; phylum Pseudomonadota; class Gammaproteobacteria; order Burkholderiales; family Usitatibacteraceae; genus JBGAQP01. The sequence goes on along the minus strand of JBGAQP010000015.1, from coordinate 21,543 downwards.
GTCGCGCACCGCGGTCGAGGTGGTCCGCGTCGCCGACGAGGCGCGGCGCGCGTGGATCGAGGCGGTCGCCGCCACGGAGCACGCGCGCTACGCGCGCGACGTGAGCGAGGCGGCCGCGGCGAGCGCCGAGCTCGCGCGCGAGATGGCGAGGGCGGGCAATTTCAGCCGGCTCGCCCAGTCGCGCGAGCAGCTCTTCGCGGCGGAGGCCGCGGCGGGGCTTGCCCGGACGCGCCACGCGGAAGTCGCGGCCCACGAACGGCTCGCGCGCGCCCTCGGGCTCTGGGGCGAGGCGAGGGCCTTCCGCCTGCCCGAGCGTCTGCCCGACCCGCCGGCCGCGCCCCGCGAGCTCGCCGACGCCGAGGCCACCGCGATCGCGAGCCGCCTCGACGTGCAGGGCGCGAAGCGCGAGACCGAGGCGCTCGCGCGCGCGCTGGGCCTCACGCGGGCCACGCGCCTCGTGAACGTGCTGCACCTGGGTTACGAGAGGAACTCCTCGAACGAGGCGCCGCAGCAGACGGGCTACGAGATCGAGCTCGAGATCCCGCTCTTCGACTTCGGCGACGCGAGACTCGCGCGTTCCGAGGCCGCCTACATGGCCTCGGTGCACCGCACGGCGGAAGTCGCGGTGCGCGCGCGCTCGGAGGTGCGCGAGAGCTGGTCGGCGTACCGCACGGCCTGGGACCTCGCGCGGCACTACCGCGAAGAGATCGTGCCGCTCAGGAAGCGCATCTCCGAGGAGAACCTCCTGCGCTACAACGGAATGCTCATCGGCGTCTTCGAGCTGCTCGCCGACGCCCGCGACCAGGTGGGCGCCGTGATGGCCGCGATCGAATCGAACCGCGACTTCTGGATCGCGGAGGCGAACCTCGAGACGGCGCTCCTCGCGGGCTCGCCCGCGGGCGGCTCGGCGCTGCGCGCCTCGTTCACGCCGACGCCTTCCGCCGGCGGCGGCCATTGAAACCGGAGAAGATGCCATGAATGCGAGAAGGAACTTCCTGAGGGCCTCGGCGGTGGCGCTGGGCGCGGGCGTCGTGAGCCGCGCCGCGCAGGGCGCGGTGCCCGAGGCGCCGTCGATGGCGGGCGCGGCCACGCAGCCGCCGCTCGCACCCCCGAGCGGGCGCCCCTACAACCCGGTCGCGACGCTCAACGGCTGGACGCTGCCCTGGCGGATGAACGCCGGGTGGAAGGAATTCCACCTGGTCGCCGAGCCCGTGGTGCGCGAGATGGCCCCGGGCATGAAGGCGCACCTCTGGGGCTACAACGGCCAGTCGCCGGGACCGACGATCGAGTGCGTCGAGGGCGACAAGGTCCGCATCTTCGTGACCAACCGCCTGCCCGAGCACACGACGATCCACTGGCACGGGATCCTCCTGCCCAACGGCATGGACGGCGTGGGCGGGCTCACCCAGCCGCAGATCCCGGTGGGCAGGACGTACGTGTACGAGTTCGAGATGAGGAAGAGCGGCACCTTCATGTACCACCCGCACGCCGACGAGATGGTGCAGATGGCGATGGGCATGATGGGCTTCCTCGTCGTGCACCCGAAGGACCCCGGCTTCATGCGCGTGGACCGCGACTTCGTGTTCCTGCTGAACGCCTACGACATCGACCCGGGGAGCTACACCCCGCGCGTGAACACGATGCTCGACTTCAACCTCTGGAGCTGGAACTCCCGCGTCTTCCCCGGCATCGACCACCTCGTGTGCCGGCAGGGCGACCGCGTGAGGATCCGCATCGGCAACCTCACCATGACCAACCACCCGATCCACCTGCACGGCTTCGACTTCCAGGTGACGGGCACCGACGGGGGCTGGGTGCCCGAGAGCGCGCGCTGGCCCGAGGTGACCACGGACGTCGCCGTCGGCCAGATGCGCGCGATCGAGTTCGTCGCCGACGCCCCCGGCGACTGGGCGTTCCACTGCCACAAGTCGCATCACACGATGAACGCGATGGGCCACGGCGTGCCGACCATGATCGGCGTGGACCACCGCGGCGCCCTCGGCCGGATCATGAAGCTCGTGCCCGAGTACATGGTGATGGGCGAGCGCGGCATGGCCGACATGGGCGAGATGGAGATGGCGCTGCCGGACAATACGCTGCCCATGATGACGGGGCAGGGGCCCATGGGCCCCCTCGAGATGGGCGGCATGTTCACGGTGGTGAAGGTGCGCCCCGAGGTGAAGCCCGGCGACTACCGCGACCCGGGCTGGTACCGCCACCCGAAGGGCAGCGTCGCGCGCGAGTGGACGGGATCGCTCGCCGAGCCGCGGCGCGCGGCCGCCGCCTCGGGCCCGGGCATCGAGGTCAAGGCGCGCAAGCCCCACGGGCATTCCCATTGACCGGCGTCACGCGAACATCGATTCTCGACGACAAGGAGATCCAATGATCCAGAGCCTCCGCCGGACCCCGGGCGCCGTGCCCATGGCCGGGCTTCTCTTCGCGCTGCTGCTCGTTCCCGGCGCGGCGTCGTCCCACGGGGACGAAAAGCACGCGACGAAGCCCAGGATCGACTACTCGCGGGCCGAGGAGACGCCGTTCGGGCGCGCCGCGGACCCGGAGAAGGCGAAGCGCGTCGTCGTCCACATGAGTGACGAGATGCGCTTCACCCCCTCGGAGATCGTCGTGCGCAGGGGCGACATCGTGCGATTCGAGGTGAGCAACGCCGGAAAGGTCATGCACGAGATGGTCCTGGGCACGAAGAAGGAGCTCGCGGAGCACTCCGAGCTGATGAAGAAGTTTCCCGACATGGAGCACGACGAGCCCCACATGCTGCACGTGGCACCGGGGAAGTCGGGCCGGATGGGCTGGCAGTTCACGAAGGCCGGGGAGTTCTACTTCGCGTGCCTCATTCCCGGCCACTACGAGGCCGGCATGGTCGGGCGGATCGTCGTCACGGAAGGAGACAGGCCATGAAGCCGATCCTCGTCGCCGCGGCGCTCGTGGCCGCGGTTTCGTTCGCGCACGAGGCGTACGCCGCGAGCCACCAGGACCCGGCGCCGGCCGCCGCGGCGGCCGCGGACTTCGCCGAGGGCGAGGTGACCAAGGTGGACAAGGAAGCGGGCAAGGTCACGCTCAAGCACGGGCCGATCCCGAGCCTCGACATGCCGCCGATGCGCATGGTCTTCCGCGTGAAGGAGCCCGCGATGCTCGACGCCGTGAAGGTGGGCGACCGCATCCGCTTCAAGGCGGAGAAGATCGGCGGCGCCTACACCGTCACCGAGCTCGCGGCCCCGAAGTAGGCGCGGCGTGCCCTCCGGTCCCGATCGCGACCGCTCGCTCGCGAGCTACGCGCGCCTCGCCGCGGGCTACGACCGCTCGAGCCGGCGCATCCTCCACATCCGCGAGGCCGCGCTCGCCGCGCTCGCCCCGAAGCCGGGCGAGACCATCTTCGACGTCGCCTGCGGCACGGGGCCCGTCCTCGCGCGCCTCGCCGGCGCGGTCGGTCCCGCGGGCCGCGTGCTCGGCATCGAGCACAGCCCCGAGATGGCGGCGATCGCCCGGGAGCGCCTCGGGGAGGACCATCCGTGGGTGAGCGTCCTCGTCACGGGCGTCGAGGCGCTCGATACGCCCCTTCGCGCCGACGCGATGCTCTTCTGCTACACCCACGACGTGTTCCAGTCGCCCGCAGCCCTCGAGCGCCTCGCGCGCCACGCGAAGCCCGGCTGCCGGGTCGTCGTCACGGGCGTCCGCTTCCTGCCGTGGTGGTGGGGATGGCCCGTGAACCTCGTCACCGCCGTGCGCACGCGCCCCTACCTCACCACCTACAGGGGCCTCGGGCACCCGTGGGCGGGACTCGAGCGCCTGTGCCCGGACTTCCGGGTGCTGCGCAGCTTCCACCTGGGCTCGAGCTACCTGGGGAGCGGGCGCTTCGCGGGGGGTTGACCTTCCCACGGTGGCAAGGTGCAAAGTGGCACCGTCGACCCCACCTCAGGAGAAGGAAATGATCGAGCTCACCGTGAAGGACATGACCTGCGGGCACTGCGCCTCCACCATCACCAAGGCGGTGAAGGACGTGGACGCCGCGGGGCGCTGCGACATCGACCTGGGGGCGAAGCGCGTGAAGATCGAGAGCGCGCTGCCCGCCGCCCGGTTCGTGGACGCCATCCGCGAGGCCGGCTACACCCCGGTCGTCGCCTCGGGAAGCTGAGGCCGTGGCCGCCACCGCGCCCTTCACTCCGCGCGCGTTCGCCTCCGCGCCGCGATCCCTCGAGATCGCGGTGACGGGGATGACCTGCGCCTCGTGCGTGGCGCGGGTGGAGAAGGCGCTCGCGAAGGTCCCCGGCGTCGAGAGCGCGAGCGTCAACTTCGCCACCGAGACCGCGAGCGTGGTCGCGCATGGCGACGTCGCCGAGGCCGCGCTGGCCGCGGTTCGCAAGGCGGGCTACGAGGCCGCGGTCAAGGCCGAAGGGCGCGGCGCCAACGGCGGCGCGGAAGCCGCGCTCGCGCGCGAGGGCCGGGAGGTCGCGGTGGCCGCGCTCCTCACCATCCCGCTCGTCGTGCCGATGGTCGCGGAGCTCTTCGGCGCGCACTGGATGATCCCGGCGTGGATCCAGGCGCTGCTCGCCGCGCCGGTGCAGTTCGTCTTCGGCGCGCGCTTCTACCGCGCGGGGTGGAAGGCGCTCCGCGCGCGCACGGGCAACATGGACCTGCTGGTCGCCATCGGCACCTCCGCCGCCTTCGGCCTCTCCGCGTGGATGGCGTTCGCTTCCGACGGCATGGCCCACCTCTATTTCGAAGCCTCAGCCGTCGTCATCACGCTGGTGCGCCTGGGCAAGTGGCTCGAGTCCCGGGGCAAGCGGCAGACCACCGAGGCGATCCGCGCCCTCTCGGCGCTGCGGCCCGAGCGCGCGCGCGTCCTCGAGGACGGCGTCGAGAGCGAGCGGCCGCTCGCCGCGGTGCGCGTGGGCGACCTCGTGGTCGTCCTGCCGGGCGAGCGCATCCCCGTGGACGGCGAGGTCGTCGAGGGCGCGAGCCACGCGGACGAGTCGCTCGTCACGGGCGAGAGCCTGCCGGTGGCGAAGTCCGCGGGCGCGAGCGTGATCGGCGGCGCGATCAACGCCGAGGGCCGGCTCGTCGCGCGCACCGTCGCGGTGGGCGCGGAGACCGCGCTCGCGCGCATCATCCGCCACGTCGAGAACGCCCAGGCGGCGAAGGCCCCGATCCAGAAGCTCGTCGACCGCGTGAGCGCGGCCTTCGTCCCGGCCGTGCTCGTCGTGGCGCTCGCCACCGTCCTCGGATGGGGCCTCGCCACCGGCGACTGGGAGCACGCGATCCTCAACGCGGTCGCGGTGCTGGTCATCGCCTGCCCGTGCGCGCTCGGGCTCGCCACGCCCGCGGCCGTGATGGCTGGAACCGGCGTGGCCGCGCGCCACGGGATCCTCATCAAGGACGCGGAGGCGCTCGAGATCGCGCACAAGGTCTCCGTTGTCGCCTTCGACAAGACGGGGACGCTCACCGCGGGCAAGCCCGCGCTCGTGGAGGTCGTCGTCGCGGCCGGCGCCGGCCGGCGCGAGGCGCTCGCGCTCGCCGCCGCCGTGCAGACCGCGAGCGAGCATCCGCTCGCCCGGGCCGTGCTCGAGGCCGCGCGCACGGAGGGACTCGCGCTCGCGCCCGCCGCGGACGCGAAGGCCGTTCCCGGGCGCGGGATCGAGGCGAGCGTGGCGGGCCGGCGCATCGCCATCGCGAGCGAGCGCTGGGCGGTGGAACTCGGCGCGACGGCGGACGAAACGCTCGCCGCCGAGTCGCGCCGGCTGCAGGCCGACGGCCGCACGGTTTCCTGGCTCGTGGACTGCGAGGCGCCCCGCACGCTCGCGCTCCTCGCCTTCGGCGACCCGGTGAAGCCCGGCGCGGCCGCGGCCGTGGCGCGGCTGCAGGCTCTCGGCGTGAAGACGTCGCTCCTCACGGGCGACAACCGCGGCGCCGCGCGAGCCGTCGCCCGCGAGCTGGGCATCGACGACGCGCGCGCCGAGGTGCTTCCCGCCGACAAGGCGGGTGTGGTGGCCGGGATGAAGCGCGGCGGCGCGACGGTGGCGATGGTCGGCGACGGCGTGAACGACGCGCCGGCGCTCGCCGCGGCCGACGTGGGCATCGCCATGGGCACGGGCACCGACGTCGCGATGAGCACCGCGGGCATCACGCTCATGCGCGGCGACCCGCGTCTCGTGGCCGACGCCTTCGACGTCTCGCGGCGCACCTATGCGAAGATCAGGCAGAATCTCTTCTGGGCGTTCATCTACAACCTGGTCGGCGTCCCGCTCGCCGCGCTCGGGATGCTCAGTCCCGTGATCGCGGGGGCGGCGATGGCGGCGAGCAGCGTGAGCGTGGTCGCCAACGCCCTCGCGCTCAGGCGCTGGCGGCCCGCGGCGCAGGTCGAACCGGGAGCGCGGCATGGCTGAGAGGATCAAGTACTTCGAGATGCAGGACGCCCGCCGCGACGGGTTCTTCAACATCAGCCAGGCGTCGGAAGCCTCCGGCGTCTCGGCGAAGATGATCCGCCACTACGAGGAGAACGGCCTCATCCCGAAGGCCGGCCGGACGGTCGCGGGCTACCGCATCTACCGCGAGGCCGACGTCCACGTGCTGCGCTTCATCCGCCGCGCGCGCGACCTCGGGTTCTCGATGAAGGAGATCGGCGCGCTCCTGGGCCTGTGGGGCAACCGGCGGCGCGCGAGCGCCGACGTGAAGCGCCTCGCCTCGAAGCACATCGCCGAGCTCGACGCGAAGATCGCCGAGATGCAGGCGATGCGGCGCACGCTCGCCAACCTCGCCGAGCATTGCCACGGCGACCACCGGCCCGACTGCCCGATCCTCGAGGACCTGGCGGGCGGGGACCCCGAGGGCGGCGCGGCCCCCCACTGCCACTGAGCGCGGGGGCCTAGAATGGCGGGGATGGCGACCCACGACCTCACGGGCTGGCGGCACGAGCACGCGTTCGACGCGGGCAATCCGGCCGCGGAGCGGCGCACCTGGATCGTGGCCGCGATCACCGCGGCGACGATGCTCGCCGAGATCGTCGCGGGCGCGCTCACCGGGTCCATGGCGCTCACCGCCGACGGCTGGCACATGGGCACCCACGTGGCGGCGTTCGCGATCGCCGGCATCGCCTACGGGCTCGCGCGCCGCTGGGCCGCCGACCGGCGCTTCGCCTTCGGCACCTGGAAGGTCGAGGTCCTCGGGGCCTTCACGAGCGCGCTGCTGCTGGGGGTGGTCGCGGCCGCGCTCGTGGTCGAGTCGGTGCGCCGGCTCCTCGAGCCCGCGGCCATCGACTTCGGGCCGGCGCTCGCGGTGGCCGCCCTGGGCCTCGTGGTCAACCTCGTCTCCGCATGGATCCTCGGCGGCCACGGCCACGGCCATGACCACGGCCACTCCCACGAACACGACCGCGGCCAGGACCACGACGAAGGTCACGGTCACGGCCACGGCCACGGCCACGAACATCGCGGCGACCTCAACCTGCGCTCGGCCTACGTGCACGTGCTCGCCGACGCGCTCACCTCGATCCTCGCCATCGTCGCGCTGGCGGGGGGCATGCTCGCGGGCTGGTCGTGGCTGGACCCGGCCATGGGGCTCGTGGGGGCCGCGGTGATCCTCTGGTGGGCGAAGGGCCTGCTGGCCCAGTCCGCCCGCGTGCTCCTCGACCGGGAGATGGACGCGCCCGTCGTCGAGCAGGTGCGCGCCGCGATCGAGTGCGACGGCGATGCCCAGGTCGCGGACCTGCACGTCTGGCGCGTCGGGCGCGGGCGGTTCGCCTGCGCGCTCTGCCTGGTCGCCGACCGGCCGCTCGCCACCGGGCACTACCGCGAGCGGCTCGGCGCGATCCCCGCGATCGCGCACGTGACGATCGAGGTGAACGCCTGCGCCTCGCCCGAGAGCTGCGGCGCGCCCGGCCCGTGCCCCGGTTCCCCATCGACAAGCCGTCCCGCGCCGGAGTAAAAGGGGGCATGGGCGCCACCCCCGACAAGATCGTCCGCGAATTCCGCCACATCCTGCTCTGGCCTCTGCAGTTGCGGCGGTTGCGCACGACCGCGGGCGTGAGCTCGCACTGGGAAGCGCTGCGCGCGCACCCCGGCCCCTGGGAGGAGGTGAAGGACAACCTCCTCGTCGACGACGAGACCTGCCAGACGGGCTACCAGGAGTTCGTCTACTTCCTGCCCTACGTGCAGCGCTTCCTCTACGGCTTCGGCGAGGCGGACGCGCAAACACCGTCCAGCCTGCACATCTTCCGCCGCCGCGACATCGCGCGCGCAAGGGTGCGCCTGCGCGAGGGCTCCGAGCCGATCGACTTCGAGGTCGGGCGCGTGCGCCTGGTGTTCTTCTACGACGTCGACATCGCCGTCCTCGCCTTCGAGATCGTGGCGAGAGACCTCCCGCTCGCCGACGCCGTGGAGGTGCTCGACCGCTTCGGGCGGCCCTACCCGCCGTACTGGGAGGGCCCGGGGCAGGGGGCGCACTGCACCTTCCAGGTGGAGTTCCACGACCGCGAGGGCCGGCTCCTCTCGGCCTCCGACTTCGGCGACCGCGACAAGTACGTGGGCCTCGTGCGCGACATCAAGCAGACGCCGCTCTCGCTGCACTGGGAGTACCTGCTGCAGCCCATGGTGCCCGCCTACCTCGGCGGCGGCCAGATCCAGTACTACCAGATCGAGAACAAGCGCATCCCGATCATGAGCTACCTCGCCTTCGACGAGCCGCGCGCGCTCTCGCGGGGGGACCTCGCGCGGATCGGCTTCGCGGCGAAGTGGGGCGAGTCGGGGACGCTGCCCTTCGCGAAGCGCTTCCTCGCCGACTTCGAGGCGCGGCACTGCTACGACCGCTACTACGACGAGGACGACCCCGGGGGCGGGATGAACACGCGCTACGTCATGTGCGGGGTCGCCTTCGCGATGATCACGAAGCACGGGGACGCCCGGGGCGACCTCGTGCACAGCTTCCGCCAGCAGCTTTTCCAGATCGGCCTCATCGCCAACTTCCACAAGGGGGCGCTGCTCAACCTCTCGAACCGCTTCTCGATCGCCGTGGAGCGCCTGCGCGTGGGCGACTACGAGAGCGTGCGCGAGTTCAAGAGGAACGTGCGCGAGGCCCTCGAGCTCTTCCTGCGCTTCAACCACCGCTACTGGTTCCACGAGATCTCCAACCAGGTGCTCGCCGCCGACATCTTCAGGCGCTGGTCGCACCAGCTGGGCAACGACGACCTGTACGCCGAGGTGCGCGAGGAGGCCCAGGACATCAACCAGTACCTGGACTCGGAGCGCACGCGCAAGCAGTCGGACAACGCGATGCGCCTCACCGTGGTCATGGCCTGCGGGATGGTGGGCACCATCGTCACGGGCTTCCTCGGGATGAACGTCTTCGCCCACGCCGAGCTCCCGGGGTGGACGCGCTTCGAGATCTTCATGCTGGTGTTCCTGCCCACCGTGGTCCTCGCGGTGTACACGGTCGCGGTCTCCAAGCGCCTCGCGACCTTCATGGAGGCGCTGTCCTCGGAGCGCCTCAACTGGCGCGAGAAGCTCCACGCCTTCCGCCAGATCTGGCGCAGCCCGCGGCGCTCCCACGGGCGCAAGCGCGTGGCCGGGGGCGATGCGCCGACGCGGCGCGGCGCCGGGGAGCGGCCGCGCCGGACGCAGCCCGCGGCGTCCTCGGACTGAGATGGGGGCGGGCGCGGACGCCCGTGCGCGGGAGGTTCTCGACTTCTGGTTCGGGGCGCCCGGCACGCCGGGCCACGGCGAGGCCCGCGCCGAGTGGTTCCGCAAGGACCCGGCGTTCGACGCGGCGATCCGCGATCGCTTCGGCGCCCTGCACGAGGAGGCCGCGCGCGGCGGGCTCGGCGGCTGGGAGGCGGCGCCCGGGCCGATGCTCGCGCTGGTGATCGTTCTCGACCAGTTCTCCCGCAACCTCTTCCGCGGCGACCGGCGCGCCTTCGCGCAGGACGCGCGGGCGCTCGCCTGCGCCCGGGCGGCGCTCGCGCGCGGCGACGACCGCCTCCGGCTGCCCGTCGAGCGCCAGTTCCTCTACCTGCCCTTCGAGCACAGCGAGGATCCCGCGGACCAGGACCTGTGCGTGGAGCTGATGCGTTCCCTCGAGGCCTTCGCGCCGACGCGGGGACTCACCGCGTGGGCCGAAAAGCACCGCGACCTGATCCGGCGCTTCGGCCGCTTCCCGCACCGCAACGCGGCGCTGGGCCGCGACTCGACGCCCGAGGAGCTCGACTACCTCGCCCGGCCCGGCGCGGGCTTCTGAGCCCTCAGGGCTTCCGGGTCGTGCCGCCCGCCGCCTTCTTGCGCTTGCGCAGGCGCGTCTTGCCGTGGCTGCCCTTGAAGACCTTGCCCTTGAAGCTGCGCTTGTCGCCCTTGCCCATCGGGGATCCTTCCGCGTGTGAGTGCCCGGGCGATGATAGCAGCCGCCCTAGGAGTGGCGCTTCGCGCGCGCCCCGGCCTCGGCCTCCTCGGGCAGGCGGAAGAGCTCCGGCGCGGGCTCGCCGCGGCGGATGTTCGCGAGCCGGTAGACCGATTCTCCCGTGCGCGGGTCGTTCCTGCGCGAGTACACGGTCACCTGCAGCTCCGGCGCGTACCACGATTCGGAGGTGACCTGGATCGGGTTGCGGTTGCCGATCTCGCCCGCGGGAATCGTCCAGACGGTGGAGCTGCCCTCGGCCTTCACGCCGTCGAATTCCTTCACGCCCAGGCGCGTGGTCACGCCCTTGCCGAGCTTCGACGAGCCTTCGAAACGCCAGGTGTGCCCCGGGGCGAGGGGAAGGCCCGTGATCGGGGGCATGGGCGGCAGCGGCGGCACGGGCACCACGATGTCCTTCGCCCCGCCCTCGGGACGCAGGACCTGGATGCGGATCTCCTCGCGCTCGGTCCCGTCGCCCGTCTCCGAGCCGCCGAGGCGTTTGATCACGACCCTGCGCTCCCCGCCCGGGGCGAGCTCCTTGCCGTCGATCGTGACCTTGCCCCCGTCGATGACGACGGCCTTGCCGCCGGCCTTGAGCTCGACGCGGCCCGGGCCCGCCTCGCGCCCGTCGACGCTCACCTTGCCGTCCTCGATGCGGATCTCCGTGTCCCCGAGCCGGATGACCTGCATCTCCTTGCCGTCCTTCGCGATCGCGACCCGCGGCGCGCGCAGCGAACGGCGCATCCCGGGGGGCTGCACCCAGGCCTCGCCCGCGGCCGGATCGACGATGGTGAGGCTCCTCGTCTCGCCCCCCGCGATCGTCTCCTGGCGCGTGCGGCCCTCGCCGTCGCGGTAGACGCGGCCCGTGGTCCGGCTCGCGATCACGTTGCCGTCGGCGAGCGTGCGCGTGTTCTCCGTGACCACCTCGGCGCCGTAGGGCGCGCCCTTCACGACCTTGCCGCCGAAGCGCGGCGCGTACATCGCGTGCATCGAGTTGCGGAAGTCCTCGGCCCAGGCGCGCCAGCCTTCGGCCTCCCCGCGTGCGGTGGCCGCGTCGGCGAGGATCTCGTGGACTTCGAGCTCGCCGTGCGGGGTGAAGCGCCATTCGCGCGCGGTCCCGGGGGAGCCGGCGATGGCGCCGTGGGCGATGGCGGCGAAGGCGGCGGCGAGGAGGATGCGGGTCTTCATGGTTCGTCCTTTCACGCGATCTCAGTCGAGCAGCCGCAGGGCGAGCGGCTCGCCCTCGGCGGAAACCAGCAGTTGCGCGCGCACCGGCTCGCCCGCCCTCTCCGGGGCGACGGGAAGGCCCCAGTCGGCGAGCATCGCCGGGGAGAACTCGGCGGCGACCAGGGTGGCGCCGGGCTCGAGGGCGATGCGCTCGAGGGGGCGAAGCGCGAGGAACGGTCCCGCGTCGGCCCCGGCCATCGGCGCCGGCTCGGGTGCGGGCGCGGCGGGGAAGGGCGCGCGCACGACCCAACTCACCAGGGCGACGGTCGCCGCGAGGGCGAGCGGCGGCATCCACCACAGGCGCGGGCGCGCGGCTCGCGCGTTCCGGCGCCGGAACTCGGCGAGGAGGGCGGGCTCGATCGCCTCCGGCGCCTCGAGGGTGGCGAGGCCCGCCTTCAGCTCGCCGAGGCGCGCCTGGAGGGCGGCCTGTGCGGTCGCGTTCATGGGGAATGGCTCGGGCGTGTTCATGGCGTGGACTCCCGGGCTCGCGCCGGCGGGGCGAGCAGGCCCTGGCGGGCGAGGCGTTGCGCGAGCTGGGCGCGGGCGCGGGAAAGCCGCGAGCGGACCGTGCCGATGTCGATGCCGCAGAGCTGCGCGGCCTCGGCGTAGCTCAGCTCGGAGAGCTCGCAGAGGATCAGCACGTCACGGTAATGGGGGGCGATCGCCGCAACGGCCGCGCGCACCTGCTCGGCGGTCTCGTCGGCGAGCAGGCGTTCGAGGGGCGTCTCGGGCTCGACCTGCGATGGGTCCGCCGCGGTGTCGTCGGCGAGCTCGGCGGGGTCGGAGGCGAGCTCGCGCCCGGGGGCGTTGCGGCGCGCGAAGTTTCGCGCCACGCCGCAGAGCCACGCGCCGATGGCGCCTCGCGACGGGTCGTACTGGCCGGGTCTCGTGAGGAAGTGCAGGAAAGTCTCCTGGGTGGCGTCGGCCGCGGCGGCGGCGGAGCCCGCGTAGAGCAGCGCCAGCCGGTAGACCGCGTCCTTGTGGCGCCGGTAGAGATCGGCGAAGGCGGCCTCGTCTCCCCGCTTCATCCGTTCGAGGAGGGTCAGCTCGGGCAGCATGTTCTCGGGGGGCATGGCGGTCCGCGCGGTCGCTTCCCCCTATTGCGGCGGGGCGCCCGGAAAGTTCCCGCTATTCGGCGTCGGGCTGGCGCTCGGGGCGGGCGAGGTCGAAGGCGGCGAGCGCGAGGCAGGCGGCGTCGATGGCCACGATGCGCGGGTAGGCGTCCAGGGGCACGCGGAACCGCCTCGCGTTCGCCACCTGGGGCACGAGGCAGACGTCGGCGAAGGTGGGCCGGTCGCCGAGGCAGAACGGGCCGGCGGCGCGCGCGGCGAGCTGCGGCTCGAGGGCGGCGAAGCCCTCGGCGATCCAGTGCCGGTACCAGGCATCGCGCGCGGCCTCGTCCGCGTGCAACTCGTCCTCGAGGTAGCGCAGGACGCGCAGGTTGTTGAGCGGGTGGATGTCGCAGGCGATGGCGAGCGCCACGGCGCGCACCCACGCGCGGTCGCCCGCCGCCGGGGGCAGCAGCGCCGGCTCGGGGTGGCGCTCCTCGAGGTACTCGAGGATGGCGAGGGACTGGACGAGCCGCAGCGGCCCGTCTTCGAGGACCGGGACGAAGCCCTGGGGGTTAAGGGCGAGGAACCCGGGCGAGCGCTGCTCGCCGCGGCGCAGGTGGACGAAGCTTCGCCCGGCCACGAGGCCCTTCAGATTGAGCGCGATGCGAACCCGGTAGGCCGCCGACGAACGATGGTAGTCGTGGAGAAGCATCGCCGCGGCATCTTATACTTGCACCCGGACCCGCCACAACGCGCCCCCGGGCGCCGCCCCGCCTTGCATCGCGACGAAATCGTCCGCCGGCTTTCGACCCGCCCGCCGATCGAGGACCTGCTTACCGCCGACGACCTCGAGAAGCAGCGCCTCGATGCGCCCGGGGCGCTCACCCCGGCCGCCGTGCTGCTGCTCGTCGTCAACCGCCCCGGCGGTCCCACGGTGCTCTTCACCCAGCGCACGGCGCACCTCGCCGACCACGCGGGGCAGATCAGCTTCCCGGGCGGGCGCTTCGAGGCGGGGGACGCGGATCCGGCGCACACGGCCCTGCGCGAGGCGCAGGAGGAGGTGGGCATCGAGCGCGCGCGCGTCGAGATCCTCGGCGAGCTGCCCGAGTACCACACCTCGACCGGCTACCGCGTGACGCCCGTCGTCGGCTGGGTGGAGCCGCCGCTCGCCTACCGCCCCGACCCCCACGAGGTCGCCGACGTCTTCGAGGTGCCCCTGGAGTTCCTGCTCGATGCGCGCAACCACCGCTACGAGAGCGCGTTCTACCGCGGGCGGATGCGCCACTACTGGGCGATGCCCTACGAGAGCCGCTTCATCTGGGGCGCGACCGCGGGCATGCTCGTGACCTTCCACCGCATCCTCGCCGCCGGCGCCCAGGCGGCCCGGCGCCTTCCCGCGGCCGAAAAAAAAGGGCCCCTTTCGGGGCCCTGACCTCCACGCATTCGGGCGGTGCGCGCTGGCGCGCCGCGGGAATTCGCGATCCCCTGGCGCGGGCGGCCGGATGCGCGGGGCCGCCTGGGCGGCGCCGGAGACTTCCCGGCCCCGCGGGGATGCGTGAGGCCATCCTAGGCGCCGCCCTCCCCATCCGTCCAATTCATATTCTGCATGGGGGCCATCGATGGCATCGATGGCCCTTCAGTCCGCCACCACCGCGAGGATCTGCTCGCGCAGCCACCGGTGCCCCGCGTCGTTGTCGGTGCGCAGGTGCCACACGAGGGAGAGCGCGTAGCCGGGGATCGCGAGCGGAGGGTCGCGCAGCACGAGGCCGAAGCTCGCCGCCTGCAGGCTCGCGATGCGCCGCGGCAGGATCGCCACGAGGTCGTTCTCGCGCAGCATCGCGAACGCGCTCGAGAACACGGGCACCGTGACCGCGATCCGCCGCCGCCGGCCGCGCATCGCGAGCGCCTGGTCGGTGATCGCCGCGCTCTCGCCGTGGGCGGTCACCACCACGTGGGGGTACTCGAGCAGGCGCGAGAGGGAGAGCTTGCCCGCGAGCAGGGGGTGGCCCCGCCGCAGGACGCAGGCGAAGTCCTCCCGGAGCAGCTCGGCGCGGAAGAGGCCGGGGCGCGAGGGCGGATCGACGGTCGTCGCGAGGTCGATCTCGCCGCTTTCCAGGCGCGCGATGGCGTCGTCCTTGAATTTCGGGATCACCTCGAGCGAGATGCCGGGGGCGGCGCGCGCGAGCCGGCGGTAGAGCCGGGGCAGGTGCAGCAGCCCCACGTAGTCGGAAAGCCCCAGGCGCACGTGCAGCGCCGAGGTCCGCGGGTCGAATCGGGCGGGGGCGGCGATCGCCCCGGCGACCGCGTGCAGCGCCTCCTTCAGCGGGGCGCGCAGCCGCGCGGCGAGCGCGGTGGGCTCCATGCGCGAGCCGCTGCGCACGAGCAGCGGGTCGCGGAACTGGTGGCGCAGGCGCTCGAGCGCGGCGCTCGTGGCCGACTGCGTGAGGTTGAGGCGTTTGCCCGCGCGGGTGACGTTCGCCTCGTCGAGCAGGGCGTCGAGCACGACGAGCAGGTTGAGGTCGTAGCGGCGCAGATCCATGGCGTCGATGGTACCGCGGCGCGCCATGGGCGGCGGCGATGGCGTCGGGGCGGCCCGGGGTCCGTGAGGGGGGGGGCTTGACATGGTACGAACGGTCGTTCTATTATTCGCGCCATGTCCCCGACCGCACTCCGCCTGACCAAGGGTGAAGAGACCCGCGCCCAGATCCTCGCCTCCGCCGTGCAGCAGGCGAGCGAGTCGGGTTTCGAGTCGCTCACCATCGGCACGCTCGCCGAGCGCACGGGCCTGTCGAAGAGCGGGCTCTTCGCCCATTTCGGCTCGAAGCAGGAGCTGCAGATCGCCGCCCTCGACGAGGCGGCGCGGCGCTTCACGGAGGCGGTCTTCCTGCCCGCGCTCAAGGCGCCCCGGGGCCTCCGGCGCCTGCGCGCGCTCTTCGAGGGCTGGATCGGCTGGACCGAGCGCGCGAGCCTGCCCGGCGGCTGCCCGATCGACGCCGCCACCCAGGAATACGCCCACCAGCCCGGGCCGATGCGCGAGGCGGTCGTGGAGCGCCAGCGCCTGCTCGGCCGCGAGCTCGCCAAGGCGGTCCAGATGGCCATCGATTCGGGCGAGTTCGCCCCCGGCACCGACGCGGGCCAGGTGGCTTTCGAGTTTCTCGGCATCATCCTCGCGCTCCACCGCGCCGAGCTCATGCTCGGCGCCGGTGAGGCCCGCCGCCGCGCGCTCGCCGCGTTCGAGCGGCTCGTGCGCGACCAATCGCCCGTCGCGGCCCCGGCGGCCGCACCCCGTTCCCCCGCGGCCCCGCGCCGCTGACCCCCCGTCCCGGAGGACCCGCGCATGCACGCTCTCCCATCGCCCATGAATAGCACGATCGTTCGTTCCGCTGTCGCCCTCGGCTGGACGCGGGCGCGGTTCGCCCTCGCGGCCGCGCTCGCTCCCGAATCCGCCCTCGAGGCGGCGGCGCGCCGCTTCCTCTCGCCGCCGCGCATCCCCCATTCGGACCGCGAGAAGCGCGCGCTCGCCACCGGGCGGGGTTTCGCGGTCGCCACGCCCGCGGGCCGCGTCGCGGCCTGGAGCTTCGGGCCCGGGGACCGGCCCGCGGTCGTCCTGTCCCACGGCTGGGGCGGCCGGGGCGCGCAGCTGCGCGCCTTCGTCGGGCCGATCGTGGACGCGGGCTGGCAGGCGGTGCTCTTCGACCATCCCGCCCACGGCCTGAGCGAGGGGCACGAATCGTCGCTCGTGCATTTCGAGCGCGCGCTCGCCGCGGTGGCCGCCGACCTGGAGTCGCGCGGCATCCCGGTGGCCGGCGCCATCGGGCACTCGCTCGGGGCGGCGGCGATCGGCGCCTGGCTCAACCGCAGCGCGCGCACGACACGCGCCGTTCTCATCGCCCCGCCGCACTCCATCGAGCGCTACTCGGGCCTCTTCGCCCGCGCGATCGGCATCCCCGAGGCGATCCGCCGCGGGATGCAGGAGCGCATCGAGCGCTCGCTCGGCGTCGCCTGGCAGCGCTACGAGCTGCCCCAGTCGGTCGCCTCGATCCGCGCTCCCGCGCTCGTGGTGCACGACGCGCACGACCGCGAGGTCGGCGCGGCGAGCGGGCTCGCGATCGCTCGCGCCTGGCCCGGCGCGCGCTTCCTCTCCACGAACGGGCTCGGCCACCGGGCGATCGTGCGCGATCCCGGGGTCGTGCGCGACGCGATCGTTTTCCTCGCGGGCGAGGTCGTCTTCGCCCCGCCTCCCGCCCACGACGAATGGTCGGCGTTCCCCGGCCCCGCGCCGCTGCTCTAGCCGGCGCGCCCTCCCACCGCGCTTCGAGAAAGGACTCCGCCATGGACCGCAAGGACACGATCGCCGAAGACACGCGGCGCACGCTCGCCGCGGCGCTCTCCCTCTGGTCGCTCACCGTCGCCCTCGCCGGGGCGGCGGGCGCCTTCGCGCGCCTCGACTCCGGCGAATTCGCCGCGCTCGCGCTCTTCGCCACCGCGTTCGCGCTGGCGACCGCGCGCCTCGACGCCAGGGTGCGCGCCACGCTCGCCGCGTGGCCCGCTTCGCGCCTGGCCGCCGTGAGTTCCCTCGCGGCGCTCGCCCTCGCGATCGCCGTCGCGCTCGCGTGGGGGCGGCCGGGCGAGCCGCTCGCCGCGCTCGCCGCCTTCCCCCTGGTGCTCGCCCCGCTCGTGGCGCTGCCCGCGGGGGCGGTCCTGGGCCTCGCGGCCCTCGGGCGCGCGACCGGCGAGCGCGCCGGCCTCAGCCCACGGGAAGCGAAAGCACCCGCGACGAACCCGGCCGCGACCTGAGCGTCGCGTACCAGCGCTCGAGGTTCGGGCGCGACTCGCGCTCGAGCGGCAGGTTCAGCCAGCGGTGCGTGGCGCAACCGGCCACGATGTCGGCGACGGTGAACGCGCGGCCCGTGAGGTAGTCCCGGCCGGCGAGGTGCCGGTCGAGGATCGCCGCGAGCTTCTCGGTCCGCACGCGCGAGGCTTCGACCGCCTGGGCGTCGCGTTTGTCCGCACTCGTGCGCACGAGCTGCAGGAAGGCCTGGACCATCGCCGGCGTGTAGGCGGTCGACTGCCACTCCATCCAGCGGTCGGCGTCGGCGCGCTCGCGCGGGTCCCCGGGCCACAGTGGCGTGGGCCCGCGCGAGGCCGCGAGGTAGCGCACGATCGCGTTCGACTCGTAGAGAACGAAGCCGTCGTCGTCGATGACGGGCACGAGGCCGTTGGGGTTCATCGCGAGGAACTCCGGCGTGGAGACCACGCCGAAAGTCCCGCCCGCGTCGATCCGCTCGCATTCGAGCCCGAGCTCGTCGGCGCACCAGACGACCTTCTGCACGTTGACCGACGAGAGCCTGCCCCAGATTCTCAGCACGGACCTTCCCCTTCGCGACGCCGGCCCGGCCCCGGCGCGCGGGGCTACTTCGCGTTCGCCTTGGCCGGAGGCGGGACGACGATCTCGGCGGCGGGGCGCTCGGCCTTCGAGCGCGACAGGCTCCAGGAAGCGACGCCCGCGAGCGCGGCCACCACGAGGGCGAGGGCGATCACGAGCCACTTCTGCGACTTGCGGTGGGTCCGCTCGTCGGCCTCGATCCGGTCCACGAGTCCGCGGACGTTCTTGAGCGCGCGCCGCTCCATCTCGCGCTGGGCGTCGTCGCCCGAGGGGGATGCGGGTCCCGCGTTCTCGCTCATGGCGTTCTCCCTTGGGGGCTCAGAGCCGGTGCGCCCCGATGAGGAGGCGATCATAAACCGAATACTGCTCGTCGATCGCCGAGCCGTCGGCGCGCGGCTCGCGCTTCACCGTGATCCAGAGCTCCGGCGCGAGCGCCTCGCAGACCTCCGCGGTGTGCCGGATCTCCTCCTCGGCGACGGCGCGCGCGGCCTCCCAGGATGGCGCGCCCCAGCCCTTCAGCAGGAACCAGGCGAGCGCGTCGACCTGCTCCTCGATCGCCGTCTCGGGCACTTCCACGACTTCGGCGATCGTGCAGCGTGAGCGCGAGGCGAGCGCGACGAAGGAGGACTCGCAGTGGCAGGGCGGGTCGCAGCGCGGCGAGCGCGCGAAATCGCAGGCGGCGTAGCCGCCGGTGACCACCCATTCGCCGTCGCGCGCCGCGCCCGTCGAGCGAAAGACGCTCTCGTCGGAATCGTCGAGGCGCACCGCGCGCAGCAGTTTCGGCATCGGTTTCGTCGTGGAGGGGGCGCAGTGCCGCTAATATATCAGCCCGCTGAGGGCGCCCCGTCCCGGGGCGTCGCCGGAAGGAGACAAATGGCAGCCAGGAAGACCGCCATCGTGACCGGTGGCAACCGAGGGCTCGGCCGCGAGATCGCGCGCCGTCTCGCCGAGGAGGACGTGCTCGTGGTGATCGGCGCGCGCGACCCCGCCAAGGGCGAGCGCGCGGCGGCCGAGCTTCGCCGCGGCCTGGGCCGGCACGCGGGCAACGTCGCGAGCCACCCGCTCGACGTGAACGACACGAGGAGCGTGCGCCGCTTCCTCGCCCACGTGGAGAAGGAGCACGGGGCGCCGGCGATCCTCGTGAACAACGCGGGCGTCTACCCCGAGGCGAGGGACGCGAAGGTCGTGGACACGCCCACCGCGGTCTGGCGCGAGACCTTCGAGACGAACCTCTTCGGCGCGGTGCGCATGTGCCGAGAGGTGGTCCCGGCGATGCGCAAGCTCGGCTACGGCCGCGTGGTGAACATCTCGAGCGGCCTCGGGCAGCTGCACCAGATGCGCGAGGGCAGCCCCGCCTACCGCGTCTCGAAGGCGGCGCTCAACGCCCTCACGCGCACGCTCGCCGCCGAGGTCGAGGGCTCGGGGATCCTCGTGAACTCGATGAGCCCGGGCTGGGTGCGCACGGCCATGGGGGGCGAGGAGGCGCCGCGCAGCGTCGAGCAGGGCGCGGACACCGCCGTGTGGCTGTGCCTGCTGCCCACCAACGGGCCCACGGGCCAGTTCTTCCGCGACCGCAAGCCCATCCCCTGGTGAGAGCGCGCGCCGCCCGGATCCTCCTGCTCGCCGCGGCCGCGCTGCTCGCCGGCGCGTGCAGCCTCTCGCGCGTCGCCTACGTCAACGCGACGCCGATCCTCGCCTGGTACCTCGACGACTACGTCGACCTCACGCCGGTGCAGAAGGAGTGGACGCACGGGCGCCTCGCCCGCGCGATGGCCTGGCACCGCGCGGCCGAGCTCCCCGAGTACCAGCGCTTCCTGCAGTCGGCGATCCGCAGCGCGGGCGAGGGGCTCACGGAGGCGGAGCTGCGCCGGATCCATGCGGGCCTGCAGGGCTACTACGAGCGCGCCGTCGCGCACCTGCTGCCCGACATGGCCGAGTTCGTCTCACAGCTCGACCCCGGGCAGGCCGAGCGCCTCGAGGCGAAGTTCGCCGAGCAGAACGAGAAGATCGTGAAGGACTCGCTCAAGGGCACGCCCGCCGAGCGCCGCGAGCGCCGCGCGAAGCGCTTCCTCGAGTTCATCGGCGACTGGACCGGGCGCCTCACGCCCGCGCAGCGCGCCCTCGTCGCGGAGGGCCTCGCGGGGCTGCCCGACCTCACCGAGGAGCGCCTCGGCGACCGGCGCTACCGGCAGACCGAGTTCGTCGCGCTCGTGCGCGCGCGCCCCACGCCCCCGCAGGCGGAGGCGGCGCTTCGCCGGCTCCTCCTCGAGCGGGACCGCTGGCGCCGCCCCGATTACGCCGCGAAGCTGCGCGAACGCGACACGGCGGTGATCGCGATGCTCGCGCGGCTCGACGCGACGCTCACGCCCGAGCAGCGCCGCTCCGTGCAGGAGAAGCTCGGGGACTACCTGAGCGACGTTTCGTACCTGATGGCCGGAACCTGAGTCCCCGCCGCACGGGGGCGGGGCGAAGCCGTCCCGCGCTCGCGCCACGCGGCGAGGCCGGTCGTCCGGCGGCCGCCCCCTTCCAGGCAGCGGCGCGGATTTCCGGCCTCGTACCGCGCGCGACCGGCGAATGCCCGGAGCGCCTCAGTTGCCGCCGCCCCCTCCGGAGCCGCCGCCTCCCGAGCCGCCCCCGCCCCCGCCGCCGCCGGAACCGCCACCGCCGCCGCCGCCGCCGGAACCGCCACCACCGCTGCCGCCGCCGGATCCGCCACCGCCGGAACCGCCGCCGCCGGATCCGCCGCCACCGGATCCGCCGCTACCGGCTCCGCTGCCGGCGCTGCCGGCCCCGGCTCCGCTGCCGGGTCCGGCACCCGGACCGGCACCGGCGCCTGCCGCGGGTCCCGGCCCCGGCCCCGGTCCCGGGCCAGCCTGCGCTTGTGAAGTCGTCTGCGCCTGCTGGTGCGCCTGCTGTTGCGTCTGCTGCTGCACCGGCTGCTGCGGGTTCGTCGGGACGCGGTCGCGGGTCTGCTCCCGCGTCTGCTCCCGCGTCTGGACTTGCGTCGGGTCGCGTAACGGGACCTGGGTCGGGTCGCGCGTCCGGTCGCGCGTCTGGAGCTGCGTCTGGTCGCGCGTGCGGTCCTGGATCACATCGCGCGTCGGATCACGCGTCTGGTCGCGAACCTGGTCGCGCGTGCGGTCCTGGATCGCGTCGCGCGTCGGATCGCGAGTCTGGTCGCGCGTGCGGTCCTGGATCGCGTCGCGCGTCGGATCGCGAGTCTGGTCGCGAACCTGGTCGCGTGTCTGGTCGCGATCGGGGGTCTGTGCCTGCGCGAGCCCGCCAACGGCCATCGCGGCCACCGACGAGACGAGCAACGCGGTCAAGAGTCTGCTGGGCTTTCTCATGGTCAACTCCATCTTCATCTTCGATGCATCACCTGGGGATCGCACGGCAATGCATCGTTTGCCGAGCGAAGGAATGTCCGCGTTCCATGGCGTCGCGGGCCGCACTGGCGCCGCGGCTTGCCGTCTAGCCGCCACCACCGCC